>DGZP01000006.1:0-8124 GCA_002398565.1 Proteiniphilum sp. UBA4977 | reverse complement strand
CAACTCAATAGTAAACTTTCTGGTACCGTTTTTTTGGGAAATACCTTCCAATAAAAACCAGAGGCGGGCCGTATGTCCTCCCTCCAATTGACTCGGTATAAATCTTTTACCCGATTTAGTAATTTCATATACATTCAGTTGAAGACTATCGGCATCATAATTAATATTATCAAGAGGAAATGAAAAGGGAGCATTCACATATTCCTTGTCAGTTTTTATCGTGAAACTGGCCAGTTTCTGAGCGAACAACTGAGTCCCGATCAATGATATTAAAATACAAATAACGCTTTTCATTTTTAATCAATTTAGGCAATTCCTCTCGTAGCTGTGATGTATATAATCACTTTGAAATTAGGACTATTAGTGATTTTTAAAACGAACACCTACTTTACAAAAGTAGGGAGTACAAAAGTTAAACACTACCTATTATTTTGTAAACACCGATACTATATTTGCATGCACTGATTTAACTTGTGTTAAAAAAGCAATAAAAAAAAGAAACATTGATTCTCCTTGGAGTAACTGTATCGGTTATAAAAACCGGTATCATCTACACATTGCAATTCAGTAATTATGAGCGACACGATTATTATTTATACATGCGAGTCGGTGCCATGCGCAGCACACGTGAAACCAGCGTAAAACTATCTCACTATAAAGACACTCAACCAGATATGGTTACAAAAACAGACCATCCTTCTCAACATCTCCTTCGTCCATCGATATCTTTAAAATCGACTTTATATGTACGGTTATCGGATAAGGTTATACTTGCCCCCAATGTGGAATAGTTAACCGTCACTTCCGCGATCTCTATCTTCTTTATTGGGTTCAATTCTTCAGGAGTCCATGCACTGTCATCCATTTTATGTAGCATGACCGTGATCAGTAATTCCATAGGAGGATTTTTATCCAGACGCTTTTTCCGGGCAAATATTACCGTGCTTTCATCAGCTTCGGCATTCCGGTTTGAATGCACAACGCTTTCAAGTTGATCCCAACCTTTATAGGCAATTAAAGCCAGACTCCGTCCTGGAATTGTCGCGGTAATTACCTTTCTGCATCCATCTTCAAACCGATCAACAATAGCCTCCCTTCCGTTTATGTGAGGTAATCCGTAATGTCCAAGGGTGATTTCATACTCAAAGGCCAAACGGGTACGATCTACCCGGATAACTCCCCCCGGAATAGTGATCTCTGCCAGGTCAATAATGTAACCGACACCGTTGTTGGGAGGTTTTCGCATGATAGCCTGACGATAGAGCACATCATCAACCACTCCATTGTATAGCATACTTTGAGAAATGGTAAACTTCTGATTTTCCTGCGCATCGTTATCCAACATCTGCCCGGTAAGATAGAAATTGACATCGTCGCCTCTTAAATCCCTGGGATCAAGGCTGCGGAAACCATACTCCATAGCGGTTCCTCCATCGGGATTATGATCTTCCCAAGGAAAATGGGTATTGTAGGATAATTTGGAATAGTTGGGATCATCGTAGTACACCTTACCGGGAATAATCTCGGAAGTACCTGTTTTTCCATGGTTTATCAACACAAGACCCGGATTGTCCAGTACTACTTTCTTGGACTTACCGGCAAGCAACTCCCAAAAACCGTCATTTTCTTTGACGGTCCAAAACGGAGAATCCTCAGGAAGAGCCAGACAAATAAACGGCAAAAACATCAAAAATGGGCTTCCAGAACAGCTGTAATTCTGTACCATATATTCTTTTTTTCCATAAAACCCAAGGCTGGGTATTTCATTATAGTAAAAATCTTCACGGGTTACAAACTGCAGTAATGAACCCGAGCAAAGCCTCCTGGCCCAACCAGGATCCAGAAGATCTGTATTTTTTAACATGAAAGCCGCAGAAAAGGCACCGGATACCCAAGTCCTGTAACAGATGCTGCGCGACCACATATTTATGTAGCCATCACGCCCAAAAAAGCTTGGTAAAGATTCCATCAGCTTCTGGGCGGATCTTTCTATTATTTCGCCTATTTCCGGATAATATTCGTCTCCGAACGTTCTGTTCCAGATCGTAGTATAGACAATGAAAAGACTTATGGAATAGTAATTATAAGTCTGCTCCAGATACCATCCGTTGCCCGAATGGTAAGAGGCCACCCATAGCAAATGATTCTTTAATAGCTCATCATCAATTTCATAACCATATTTCTTTAAAAATGAAAGGGTGATGATATTAAATATACGCCAGTTATTTTGTGTGGTCCGATGGTGCGCCCATTTTGAAATGCATTCAACCATTTCATTTTTCTGTCCTTCCGTATATCCTGTCCAGATCGTATCCGGCATTAGAAGCAAGGTTTTAAACAACCCTCCAAACTCACAGGTAAACTGGTAATTTGAGTCGGGCAGTTCCTCTGGCAGAGGTATTGAATTGGGATTACCGCGAGTAAAAGATCTATAAAACTGCAAACTATAATATTCTCTTAAATTAATTCCTTTAACAGTAGTCTCGGGATCAATGTGAATCAAAGGACCGGCAAGTGTAAAAGTACGTTCCAAAGCTTCAAAATCAGCCGCGCGATAACGCCATTCGGGCGCATTCGGTTGAGGATAAGTCTTACCCGGAACTTTTGGAAAACTCATATGCTGGTCTAGCGAGTCAACATGGGAAAAAGCTCCTTCCAGAAGATATTTTGCACATTCGATATAATGCTTTCTTGTCATACCTGTTAGAGGACTCAATTCCAAGTCAGGATCGGTTATTTCAAACTTTTTTTTCATTTTTAATAAGAATAAATGATTAATGCTTGAGATGTTGTGTTTTTTTTACAAATTAAATACACTTTTTAAATTTGAACAAACTGTATTTTTGCAATAGTTTATACTATATTTGCGAAATAGATTTGAACGGATATTATGAATCGAATAATGCATGAAAACCTGAATCTAGATACTGGGTCGCCAGTTAAGATTAAATGGTGCGATTACGATTATTTCAAATTTCCTTTGCACTTTCATGATGAATATGAAATTGTGTATATTATAAAAAGCACTGGCACAAGGTTTGTCGGAAATAGTATTGAACCCTATTCCGAAGGTGATCTGGTACTTCTGGGGAGTTCGGTGCCGCATATGTACCGTAGCGATCCAGAATATTACAAGAACTGTCCCGACCTGAGGGTACATGCTGTCACTATTCAATTTTCCAAAGAATTTTTCAGCCATGGAATCAGTCAATACCCTGAATTAAATAAGATCAAGAATCTGTTGATAAGAGCTAAACGAGGTGTATATTTCCATAAACAGTTTAATCAGAGTTTAAGGAATCATATTCTGAGAGCGTTAAAACTGAAAGGATTTCCCTTGCTGCTGGAGTGTCTCCATATCTTGTCCTTGATGAGCAATTCTCAACATTATACGCTTCTGAATCAGGAGGATTCTGAATCTACTTCGGAATTTATCGAAGCCGATACGCGACTTGTAAAGGTACTTTCATTTATAAAAAGGGAATACAATCGACAATTGACTTTAAAAGAAATTGCAGGGGTTGCAGGAATGAATCAAAGTGCTTTCTGTCGGTTTTTTCATGAAAAAACCGGTAAAACCTGTACCCGTTATATCAATTCGTTGCGTATCAGTTACGCCTGCAAATTATTACAGGAAAAACGGCTTTCAATTACGGAAATCTGCTATGAATGTGGATTCAATAATATTTCGAATTTCAACCGGCAATTCAAAGAAATAACGAAATACTCTCCCACAGAATACATGAATGAATTTAACAGATCTTCATTACTCGACCACCGCAATCAGTGATATTCTCTGATAGTTAGATCGATTATTTTTGTATATTTTATTACTTAATTTATGCAAATTATTCATTTGATCATTTCACATTAAACGCAATACGCAGGTCCTCAATCTCTTCATTGCCAATAGGCTGCAGAGGTCCGATGGAGGCTGCCATCACCAGGGAGTTGGCCGAGAACTCGGCTACCTCCAGGTAATCGAATGTATTGAGAAGCTTATCGCCTGTCACAAAAATGCTGTCATTCTCCACCAATACGACCCGGTTCTTTTGGAACATTCTTGACACACTATCTACATCATTGTAAATCAATCCGAAAGGAATGGAAGGAACATCCTGCAGGAAGATCCAACTTTCGGGAATAGTACGCACATCGAATTTTGAACCGCTTACCGCATGTGCCATCAGGTTCACCGGCTGGGTACAGATGATGGAATTGATGTGGGGATTTAACTGATAGATACGTTGATGCAGCGCCACGGAACGGCTGGGTGTTTTACCGGCTTCCGCCATTCCATTTTTGATCTGTACGATATCGCTGGGCACAATATCCCACCGGGCAATATTGCTGGGTGTAATCAGAAAGTCGTTGTTCTTCCAGCGAACGGAGACTGTTCCATAGGTTGAGATCATCAGTCCCTGGTCACATGCCCTGCGAATGATGTTAACCATCCCGGTCCGGATGGCTCTCTCCTCTGAAGGATGTTCAATATCCATGAAATGAGGCACATTGGTCGGCAGGTGATGTACATATTGCGATACCTGTTCGTCAGACAGGTAGTTCACATTGCCCAGTCGCTTTGCATTGACGATTGTGCGGCAGCAGAACTCCAGTGTCTCAAATCGCTGATAGGCATCCATCATGTCGGCACCACCCAGTACCACTCCGTGATTTTCCATGATCACGGCCTTATAGCGTTTGTCTTTGAACTCAGAGGCTATCTTCTCCCCCAGGTCCTCACTTCCGGGAGTTCCATAGGGTGCAAAGCCTATGTCGCCACAGATATTGTGTGCCTGAGGAACAATCTTTGTGTCTGGAACAATGCCAGCAATACTGAAAGCGACCAGTGCAGGAGGATGGGCGTGGATAATAGCCGTAAGCTCGGGCCGTGCTTCGTAGATCGCTTTATGAAAAGGCAACTCCGAAGAAGGTTTGTGTGGTCCAATCAGGGTTCCGTCTTTTTTCACCTGCATGATATCCTTCACGGTAAGTGATCCTTTGTCCACTCCCGAAGGTGTGATCCAGATATCGCCGTTCTTGTCCCTGATGGAAATGTTGCCACCAGAAGTGGTGGTCATACCGCTTTTATAAATCCGTCCGATGATCACGTTGATCTGTTCCACCGGGTGCATTAAGTTTACATCCAATTGTTTCATATTTTTTAGCATTCATCTGTCAATCATCAGCTTCCAGCCCTTTCGGAGCAAGCTTGAACGGGCAGCGATTTGTATTTCAGTAATCAGTTGTCAACAGTCGGCAGTCAGTTCTTTCGGAGCAATCGACGAACATCAGGCAGTCAACATGTTTATAATCAGAAAACTACTCTCGGTTATAACTTATGATAATAATTCAGCAGAAACGTTTCTGCCTCCACGTTCCACAACCCCTTGTTCTTGCCGCAGATAAGTGCCAGTTCACGGAACAGTTCGCTGGACTCCCCAAGTTTTTCAAAGTCGGCAATTGGTGTCAGCGGCAAATCGATATGGGTATATATAAGTTTCTTACCACCCGGTATATGAGGCAGGTTGTTGGTCGCTTCCGCCACTGCATCCAGCCCGCCGATATGAGTAATCAGTCCGGCCGGGTCTAGTCCTTTCCCCATGATGTTGAGCGCCTCCACCATGTCGTCGTTATTCCCCCCGCTGGTCCCCACAATGTGCGTATAGGCATAATGTACGTTATAGAAATTGAACATTGCGCTAAAGTGGGGATCGCCGGGTCCGGCAAAGAAGTTGAGGCAACCATCAAATGCCAGGATAGCATCCCCCTGCTCCACCACCGGTCTCACCGGAGCGAAAACGAAGACATCGTCGTAACCTGTATTGCCACTGATGGCTCTCAGCTCTTTTACAGGATCCTCTACATCGCCGGTATTGACATAATGCAGGTCGATTCCCCGTGAGACGGCAAAATCGACGGTATAAATGGAGGCCGCTCGATCGAGTCTGGCCTGGTCTACGTCGGTCACCACCAGCAACGAAGGTTTACGATCCTCCCTGTGCAGTACATAATTGATAGCTGCCAGTCCCATGGGCCCCACCCCGGCCAGAATCGCCATTTTTCCGCCATCCACAATTTCCATCTTGTGAACATAACTTCCCGGTGTGGTATGGTAGTTGGCATGCATGGCGCCAATTACGCAGGAGAGCGGTTCGGCCAGCGAAGCGGGGTAATACCCTTCGCCACGATAGATAAGCAGGCAATCTTTTTCCATCACCTCGTTGGGGATGATCACATGAGTGGCATCACCTCCAATATATTTATAACTGTACCCGGGAGCGCTTAGTATCCCCACAGGGCCATCTTCGTAATATAACGCGGTCTGGATGGAGAACTTGTCACCTTCTTTGAACTTGTGTGCCCATTTATCACCCACCTCCAACAATTCACCGGCAAACTCATGACCGATGATGATGGGATTTTCCGCTATATCGTCAGGAATACGCTTATGATCCGAGCCTTGAGACGATGCCTTGTAGGAAGACATACAGAGTGAGTCGGAGACTACTCTGGCCAGGATCTCATCCTCCCCGATCGGAGGCAACTCAAACTCCTCCAAACGAAGGTCTTTCTTCCCGTATAACCTTACTGCTCTTGTTTTCATATTTACTGTATTAATTAATTCAACATCACTTGTCCACCCGTGATGGGGAGTGCCTGCCCTGTTTCGCCGCACTGCTCCATCAGGTAGAGCACCCCCCTGGTCACATCGGACGGGGTACATCCCTTGCCCATGGGCACTTTTGACAGGTAGAACGCTTTCACATCCTCCACTGTTTTGGCACCGGGCACTTTTCCTGCCTTCAGGTACTGCACGAAGAGTCCGTTTTCGGGATCGCTCCAGAGGGGCCCTTCATAGAAGTTCCCCGGACAGATGGCATTCACCTTGATGCGGAAGGGAGCCAGCTCCAGCGCGAAGGACTGTGTGAGGCCGATGCCGCCGAACTTTCCGCCTGCATAGGCAAAATTGGCTTTGCTTCCCTGCAGACCCGATTTGGAGTTGATCTGGATAATGTCGGCAAAATAATTCTCCGGGGCATGTTTTGTTTGCAGCTTCATCACCCGGCTGACCACCTTGGTGGCGTAAAAGTAAGCGTTGTAATTGATGCGGGTGACAAAATCAAAATTTTCCGGTGTCATCTCTTCCAGTCCGCCTGCCCGCAGCACACCCGCATTGCTGATGAAACAGTCGATGGCGCCGAACGCACAAACCGTTTCCCGGACAAGATTCTCCAGGCTGGCGATATCCGCCACGTTTGTCTTTACGAAAAGGGTCTGGTTGCTTCTCGTATTCCGGTTAAAGTCGGCTGCCGTGGCCCTGCCCGCCTCTTCATTCAGGTCGGCCACCACAATGTTGGCCCCTTCCGGCAGGAGGCATCGGCCGATGCCTTCGCCGAAACCCTGTGCGGCACCTGTGATGATGATGGTCCTGTTCTCGGCACGTCCTTTGGATCCGCCTGCAGCCACGCTGCGGCGATAGTTCTCCACCTCCCAGTTGTCGATAAAGTCGATCTGCTCCCTGGTCATCGGGTGCGGGCCGCCAAATGACCGGGTTAACCAGGCTACTTTCATCGCATCTTCGAATACATCGAGGATGATGTCGCACTGGCTGGCATTGTCACCCACGGCAACCAATCCGATTCCCTTGATCAGCAACACCTTAGGTTGATAACCGAATTTTTTGGTGAAGGCGGCAATCTCCTTCCTTGCTTCGGAGAGAATCTTATCGGGTGCTTCTTCCTGCAGGAAGAGATAGTTTGATTTACAATAGACGATTGCATCCGGCGTAAACGGTCTGGATATATCCTGCTGATTATCTGTACGGTTGTAGTACGCAATCAGCGCATTGTTGCGTACCCGCAGCGTTTTCAATCCGTCCCCGGAGAGCATCATCCGCACTGCGGGGAGCGTCTCAGCCACGTTGTGGGTGGATTCCCCTTTCTCCGAAGATAACAGGTTTGTTACGGCTCCTTCCAGTTGATCCAGTATATCGGCATAAATTGATTTGATCTCCTCTATGGTGTCGGCAGCCACAAAGATACCGTGGTTCTGCAGCCAGATCACCTTCGGCTCCTCTCCGTAGGATGCCCGGTAGGCTTTGATGCGGTCATACACCTTTTT
>DGZP01000014.1 GCA_002398565.1 Proteiniphilum sp. UBA4977 | reverse complement strand
GTATTTACCACCTGGTGCACACTGGCAGGGCTCCCCTCCTTGTCGGCACCGAAGTTGGAGTAGGAGAGCATGGCCATGACCGGTTCGTGGTTGAAGAATTTCACGGTAGCGTTGGCCAGGCGTGCGATGTCGATCAGCGCTTCCGTGTCGGGGTGTCGGTTGAACAAGGTGTCTGCCAGAAAGAGCATGCCCTTCTTGGTGTTGACGATGTGCATGGCCCCGATGTGATTCAATCCTTCGCGGATACCTATTACCTCTTTGGCGATGGCGGTGGTGTCGGCATACTTGCTGAACACACCGGTGATCATGGCATCGGCCTCGCCTGTTTCTACCATCATCATACCGAAGTAGTTGCGCTCGAACATTTTTTCCGACGCTTCCCCGAAGGTCATCCCCTGGCGGTTGCGTTTTTCGGTCAGTAACTGTGCATAGCGTGTGCGACGTTCTTCCTCACGATCATGGCGCAGGTTTATGATTTCTATTCCTTCGAGACTGATCTGATTCTCCCGTGCCACGTTGGTAATTTTCTCCTCATTGCCTAGAAGTACAGGATGGCATATACCCTCCGCACGAGCTGTTTCAGCAGCCTTGAGCATATTCAGATGGTTGGTTTCGGAGAAGACCACACGCTTAGGATTCTGACGTGCCATATCATAGAGGCGACGGATCATCTTATTGTCCATTCCCATCAGATCGCGCAGTTTGTGGTCATATTCGTCCCAGTTGGTGATCGGCTTGCGAGCGACACCCGACGCCATGGCAGCTCTTGCTACGGCAGGAGCTACCGTGGTGAGCAGTCGCGGGTCGAGTGGCTTCGGGATGATATACTCTTTCCCGAAGCGAAGTTTTTTTACACTGTAGGCCGCATTTACCACATCGGGAACTGCCTTCTTGGTCAGCTCGGCAAGTGCATAGACCGTGGCGATCTTCATCTCTTCATTGATGCAGGTAGCCTGCACATCCAGTGCACCGCGAAAAATGTAGGGAAAACCGAGCACGTTATTGATCTGGTTGGGATAATCGGAACGGCCCGTGGCGAAGATGATATCCTCTCTTGATGCCATGGCCAGCTCGTAGGAAATTTCAGGATTCGGATTGGCAAGTGCAAAGACGATGGGATCGTGATTCATGGAACGCAACATCTCCGGGGTGAGTACGTCGGCCACAGAGAGACCGAGAAACACATCGGCATCTTTTACCGCCTCTTCCAGGGTCGTGATATTCCTGCTGGTAGCGAAAGGCTTTTTCCGATTGTTCAGGTCGGTCCGCGCAGTATTGATGACTCCCTTGGAATCGACCATCACAATATTTTCAAGCTTTGCCCCCAGCGCCATGTATAGTTTGGTACAGGAGTTGGCTGCAGCGCCGGCGCCATTCACCACGATGCGTATATCTTCTATCTTTTTCCCGTTGATCTCCAGTGCGTTGAGTAGTCCGCAGGCGGAGATGATGGCCGTGCCATGCTGGTCGTCGTGCATGATGGGAATATCGAGATCGTTTTTCAGCCTTTCTTCAATCTCAAAGCATTGCGGAGCCTTAATGTCTTCCAGGTTGATGCCCCCGAAGGTGGGTGCGATTGCTTTGACTACCTGAATGAACTTTTCCGGATCCTTTTCGTCGACTTCGATGTCAAAAACGTCGATACCTGCAAAAATCTTGAAAAGCAGCCCCTTGCCTTCCATGACTGGTTTGCCGGCCAGGGCGCCTATATCGCCCAGACCCAGGACAGCAGTGCCATTTGAGATGACTGCCACCAGGTTGCCTTTCGAGGTGTAATTGTAAGCGTCCTGTGGATTCTTTTCAATTTCCAGGCAGGGTGATGCCACTCCCGGCGAGTAAGCAAGAGAGAGGTCGCGTTGTGAGCTATAAGGTTTGGTGGGTACGACTTCAATTTTTCCGGGACGCCCCTGCGCATGATAGGCAAGTGCGTCGTCACGTAGTTTGTTATTTGCCATTTTGATTTTGATTGTGCTTTATAAAAAAGAAATTGTACAAAATTATAAAATAAAAGCGACAGATTATAATTTTATTGTGCTTCCTTCACGATCTCCTTCATAAAATGATAAAGATCGGCTATTTGGGCAAAGTCGTCCATAAGTTGCAACGCAATGGCTTCGCTGTAGAGCCGCTCATCGGACAATGGAATTGTTTTGATTACGTAGATGCTCTTCCGTTGTATCCAGGGCTGGTAAAATTCGGGCAAGCTATTGGGGAGGGGACGTTTGTAAAGTTCTCCGTCTGCCTTGAATCCTGCTCTGAGCACTTTTTCTGCCATCTCCCTGAATGATTCGCGACTGTAATCGACCTCTTCCCGGAAAACATCCATGATCTTTCGCTTGGGCATGAACAACCCCATTCCCGCCATAAAATGTTCATCGCTGAGCTCGGCAAAATAGCCGGGAAAATTTTCCCAATGGGTGGTTGCCTGCTGAAAGCTGAGCCACATGGAGGATTTATAAGGATCCTTATTCGGAGAAAAGCGGATGTCCCGATAAATACGAGAGAGCATCCTTGAGGGACGCATCTCAAACTGCGGGTCAATATTATGCATGGCAGGAGTAAGCATGACCGCCAGCGAGCGGAAGGGTTTCAGCAAGTTACTCTCGTATATATGCTTCCGTTCGTTGAACCATTCCCGGTAGTTATTTTGTTTTAGTTCTTTCAGGAAAAAAATGGTTTCCGGTGTAAATCCGGTAAACTGTCCAGGCGCTTCCATTCAATCGATGATCTGATAAGATTCTGTTTCAATATAATAGGACTTTTCAGCAGCGCCTTCAGTCTTACAACTTTCCCCCTCTGTACCGTGGGTAGCATGGGCATCCGGGTTGTTTTCACCGATTTGTACTTCTGTCAGTTTCCCACGTACCCTTACCTTCCTGTCCACAGCGGTTGGGTCAAATTTGCCCAGTGTAGCCCCTGATTGGGCCCGCAATGTTTTTGTTTCATCTGCTCCCTGCAGAAAAAGCTTCATGCCACTTTTCGTACAGATATGCGTGCAACGGCCTTCTACGATCACAGTTTTACCGACCAGCGATATGGCATTGGCAAGCAGCTCATCCACGTTCAGGGATCTGTTTTTATTTTTTTCGGTACATCCGGCGAAGAGGACGAATGTTATTGCAAGAAGAACTGGAAGTGAGATTTTTTTGTTCATATGACTAAAATATTTATTTTCAATGGTGTCATA
>DGZP01000123.1 GCA_002398565.1 Proteiniphilum sp. UBA4977 | reverse complement strand
CTTGCAGAAAAATTCGGGATCCAAAGGCCATCACTATCCCGAGAATTGATGAAAATGCGCAATGAAAACCTGATTACCTTTGATGCCAAAAGTATAACTATCAGGGATATGAAAGCACTTAAAAGGCTTCACACCGACTGATAAATGAGGAACAGACTGCTAAAAAGGAGTGGTACGCTTCATGGAGAAATGTAACATATGCAACGAGCACTGCCTACTTAAGCTCTGTATGCGCAAAGTACCGATTTTTTCATCCTTAAGTCAGGATGAAATGACCCATATTGCTTCTATTATTCGCCACAAAGAATACCGAAAGGAAGAAACACTTCTTTCCGAGGGAAGTAAAGCGAACACCCTTGTGATTATCAATGAGGGAAGTGCCAAAGCCTTTAAACTTACACCAGACGGCAGAGAACAGATCCTGTATGTGTTTTCCGAAGGGGATTTTTTCGGAGAACGCAATCTTTTTGGCAGACAGATATCTACCTACTCTGTGGAAGCCCTGGAACCGGTCAGGACATGCTCTTTTACAAAGGAAAGTTTTTATGATTTACTTCACTCATATCCGGAGATTGCTATAAAGATCATTGAGGAATTGGAAAAACGAATTTCTCACTTGGAATGTACCCTGCAAAGCATGGGGGTGCGCAGTGTTGATGAGCGTGTCAGTACACTCATCCTCGATTTTGCCGAAAAATATGGAACGTCTGTTCCTGATGGAACACTGATTCATCTACCACTGAGTCGTGAGGGTATGGCAAACTATCTGGGAGTCGCACGTGAAACGGTAAGCCGAAAGCTTGGCCAATTGGAAAACGAAGGGATTATCCGCTCGCACGGAAACAAAAGTATTTTGCTGCTGGATCGCAATATGCTTGAGTCATCAGCCGGAAAATCCGTTGATCTTTAATTTACCAACATGGCATAAAAATTTGAGTGCGATCACAGAAATACCTCCCACAGCCTGTTACAATGATGATGAAATCAGGAGCAGACTGCGGGAGATATTCTATTCAAGGACAAAATTCTGAATTTAAGTAAGAGAGAATATGAATGATGCAACAATGATTCGGGAATCACTAAATTGTTGGAAACAGTTGGGTGCTAAAAATTATAAAGTCCAGAATGCCCGCATCAGAAGGTAAGTTTATGACCATTTCAAAAGGTACAAAAGCAGAAAATTACGTCCCTTAAATCAGGCTTTTGTGGAACACGAGTACAAAAAGGAGGAATCTACATGAGTGAGGAAATCAATAACCGGGAATATCGCCAGAAAATTCTGAAGGAATTAATCACACAACTTCATAACGGCAAAAGTGTTGAAGAGGTCAAGGGACGATTTGCTGCCGTGTTCGGAGGAGTGTCTGCAGAGGAAATTGCGCAGGCCGAACAGGCTCTTATCAAGAACGGTTTGCCAGTATCCGAAATTCAGCGCCTTTGTGATGTGCACGCAGCCGTGTTTAAAGGTTCCATTGAAGAAATTCATCAGCCGTCAGACCCGTCTGAGATTGCCGGGCATCCAGCTAATACCATGAAGCGTGAAAATAGAGCTATTGAAAAATTGATTGCAGAAATCCGAAAAGTAATAGATCAATCATCCGGAAAAAAAGATGTGGAAACCGCTCTCAATCGACTCGCCGAGATCGACCGCCATTATCTTAAAAAAGAGAACCTGCTATTTCCTTACATGGAACAGTATGGTATTACGGTTCCCCCAAAGGTAATGTGGGGTGTGGACGACGAAATTCGCGCACAGCTCAAAGAAATCAATATGCAGCTTAAAACAACAGATCTATTCCATTTGAAGGGACAAATTGAAGAACTCCTTGCGAAAATCAGTGAGATGATTTTTAAAGAAGAAAGCATTATGCTTCCGATGCTGCTTGAAAACCTGACACAGGATGAATGGAAGCGTATTGCCGAAGAAAGCGGCGAACTTGGCTATTGTTTCATTGATCACGTACCGGAGTGGTCGCCGATCGTCCGAAAAGAAAAGGAAATCGTACGGCAGGAAGAGGCCGCTCCAGGTGTCGTTACTCTGCCGACCGGGGTACTGAAAACCGAAGAGCTTGTGAGGATGCTCGATACTCTTCCCATTGACATTACCTTTGTGGACAAGGACGACACAGTAAAGTATTTTTCGCAGGGTGCAGAGCGCGTCTTTCCCCGTACAAAGGCCATTATAGGTCGGAAGGTTTCCAATTGTCATCCACCGGCAAGCGTGCATATCGTGGAAAAACTTGTAGAGGATTTCAAAGCCGGACACAAAGAGAGTGAAGATTTTTGGATTGATATGGGTGAAAGATACATTCTTATTCGGTATTTTGCTGTACACAGTGAAAAAGGTGAGTATCTCGGCGTACTGGAAGTGACCCAAAATATTAAACCTATTCAGAAAATCAAAGGTGAAAAGCGTCTGGTTTCAGAATAATATTGAGATAATTAAAGAAAGGTGATTTAAAGTATGGAAACGCATTATTTAAAGAACATTGAATTCAAAACTGCATTGGAGTTGCCCTCACTGGTCGAATACCAGCAGGGACAGGTTGTGAGCCGGACGCTTGCGCAGAACAAGGCAGTGAGTATCACCCTGTTTGCATTTGATGAAAACGAAGAAATTAGCTCGCACTCATCAGATGGTGACGCAATGTTAACTATTCTTGAAGGAACGGCGCATATTACCGTTGGGGATCAGGAATTTTCACTGGCAGAAGGGAAAACCATTGTGATGCCAGCGGGGATTCCTCATGCTGTGGCGGCAGACGGAAAATTCAAGATGCTCCTTACGGTTGTATTCCCACAGTAACAAGCATGTTCTTATATCAATTATTTGTTATAGTTTGAAAGGATGAGAACTTTATGAAAGCAAAACTTGACAGAAGCGGATGCATCTCCTGCGGACTCTGCGCGGAAACCTGCCCAGATGTTTTCCGGATAGCTGACGA
>DGZP01000069.1 GCA_002398565.1 Proteiniphilum sp. UBA4977 | reverse complement strand
GTCAGAGACCAGCAGATTGAAAAATATTGAAATAACATACGCGCAATGGAAAAATTAACACAGGAAACCGTGAATTTTACGGAGAAAAATATCGACAGGATAGCCGCTCTATTCCCGAGCGCCATTACCGAAACCAAAGATGTTGACGGCAAACTGAAACGCGTCGTGAACTTCGATCAATTAAAGCAACTGCTCTCCGGTGAGGTGGTCGATGGAGATGAATGCTACGAGTTCACCTGGGTGGGGAAGAAGCAATCCATCATTGAGGGAAACCGCCCTATCCGGAAAACGTTACGTCCCTGTAAAGAGGAGAGCAAGAACTGGGACACTACCGAGAACCTCTATATCGAAGGCGACAACCTCGATGTGTTAAAGCTTCTGCAAAACTCCTACCTGAACAAGGTGAAGATGATCTACATCGATCCCCCCTACAATACCGGGAACGATTTTATATACCGTGACAATTTCAAGGTCTCGAAAGAGGATTACGAGGAAGAGTTGGGCCTGTTCGATGAAGAAGAAAACCGGCTATTCAAAAACACAGAGACCAACGGCCGCTATCATTCCGATTGGTGTAGTATGATGTATCCCCGGCTGCAGTTAGCCCGTAATCTGTTGACCGACGATGGTGTAATCTTTATTTCAATTGATGATAATGAAGTACACAATTTGCGGAAGATTTGTGATGAAGTGTTTGGGGAGGAAAATTTTGTGGCACAAATTGTTTGGCAAAAAAAATATGCAGCTACAAATGATTCTAAAGGTTTTTCTACAACACACGACTATATTATTGTATATCAAAAAAGTGAACAGTTTCAAAGAAATTTATTGCCAAGAACTGAAGATCAAAATAAACCTTATAAAAATAATGATAATGATGGACGGGGACTTTGGAGGGCTGATAATATTTTGGTAAAAACATATTCATCCACAGCTGTATATCCTATCGTAAATCCAAACACAGGAAAAGAATATTATCCCCCAAAAGGAAGTTCTTGGAGAGCAAACAAAGAAACAATGGAGAAATGGATTTTTGAAAACCGAATTTTCTTTGGTAAGGATGGTAACGGTGCTCCACAATTAAAACGATATTTGAATGAGGTGCAGCAAGGAAGAGTCCCAATTACATGGTGGACTTATGAAGATGCTGGTCATAACGACTCAGCTAATAGAGAAGTTGGTGTATTGTTTGAAAGTAAAACACCTTTTGATACTCCAAAGCCTGTTAAACTGTTAAAACTAATATTACAGATTTCTACAAACGACTTTGATAATTCCATTATCCTCGACTTCTTCTCCGGCTCCGCAACAACTGCCCATGCAGTAATGCAACTCAATGCGGAAGATGGTGGCAATCGTAAGTTCATCATGGTGCAGCTGCCAGAAGAGACCGATCCCAAGTCAGAAGCCAACAAGGCGGGGTACAAGAACATCTGCGAAATTGGGAAAGAGCGTATTAGAAGGGCTGGGAAAAAGATTGAGGAGGAGCTTAAAGAGAAATCAAAAGAGGGAGAATTGTTCAAGGACGAAGAACGCAAAACTCTGGATACCGGTTTTCGGGTTCTGAAAATGGACAGTACCAACATGAAGGATGTTTATTACAGTCCCTCTCAATACAACCAGCAGATGCTTCTGGACCTGGAAAGCAACATCAAGGATGACCGCACCGATATTGACTTGCTGTATGGAGTACTGCTCGACTGGGGTGTGCCATTATCATTGCCACACATCACCGAGAAAATCGGAGGCAAGAATGTACATTTTGTGAATGATACCGATCTGGTGGCCTGCTTCGAAGAGCAGGTGTCGGAAGAGGTGATCCGGGAGATTGCCAGACGGAAACCGTTGCGGGTGGTGTTCCGCGACAGCTCGTTCCGCAACAGTCCGGACAAGATCAACGTGACTGAGATCTTTAAAACACTTTCTCCTGAAACAACCATTAAGGTGATTTAGGTCAATAATTTAATTCGATCTGTTATGGACTTTGAAGTGTATTGCGATGAAAGTGGTTTAGAGGCACTGACCAACAAGAAAGCGCACCTCTATACGGCCATTGGGGGTATATGGATCAATGCTTCTGATAGGAACAGGTTGAAAAATGATCTGTCTGCTGTTAAATCGAAACACAAAATTAATGGTGAATTCAAATGGAATAAGGTGTCACCTGCTTATGAGCTGTTCTATAAAGAGGTGATCGATTATTTTTTTGCCTCTGACTATATACGGTTCCGGGTAATATTAATTGAAGCTGATAAAACTGACGATATAAGGTTTCATAAGGGAGATAAGGAGTTGGAATTCTATAAATTTTACTACCAACTGCTTCATCATTGGATTTTCGATTTTAACAGCTACAATATTTTCGTTGATCTGAAAAAGAATCGAAACAAAGGCAGATTGAATGAATTGTGTAAGATTTTAAACAACGCGAATCTATCTTCCGTTATTCATCAGGTCCAAGGTTTACCGTCTGAACAATCATTGGGTATTCAATTGGCTGACTTACTCACAGGCCTTGTTGCTGCTAAATTCAACAAAGAGATTACCGGAACGGCCAAAACAAATCTTATTCAGCATGTTGAACGGTTTCATTTAAAAAAAGAGATTGCTCATACGCCTAAAGGTGAGGAGAAAATGAATGTTTTTGTAATCAATTTGAGCGGAGGCTGGTAAGATGGATTACAGGAGAATCAAACCCCAGAACTATACCGAAGAACAATTACGCGAATTGTGGCGGATTGAATATTGTGAGCAATCTGTGTATACATTCGATCATGCTCTGGTGAGATTTTATGAAGATATGTTTGATCATGCCTTCTATGAAAGCGAGAATAGAAAAAGAAAAGATAAGTCAATCCTTTCATACAACCGATTGGAAAAGATTTACTGGATTAAGGCAGCATTACAAGATGAAAATGCAATTCTGAAAAAAGGATGGGATAATCAGGGTAAAGCCTATTTTAAAGACAGAAGAGTTGCAATTGTCAAAGGCAATTATGTGGTGATCATCCGTTTTACAGGTCTATTAAAAGCAAAGTTTGTTACTGCGTTTGAAAAAGAAGACATTAGCAACATATTGTCCGGACCTGATTTTGAAAGGAGTGAGGAGTACTTGGGAGAGGCTAAATAAAAAAACGTTGATTCGGGTTCAACGTTTAAAACCTTTGTAGGTTCCCTACCAAGGGTAGAGAATGATGCAAATATAATATATAAAAATGGATATGCAAAATTTTAATGAGAAAATATATCCAATTTGCATGTCATTGAGCTATAATTAACATAGAAAAGACATAGAAGGTGAAGTTAAAGTTTAAACACCAGAAGTTCCAGGAGGAGGCAGCCAAGGCGGTATGCGATGTGTTTGCGGGGCAGCCCTGTTTATCGGAAATCAATTACCTGATCGACCGGGGCGACACCCTGGGACAGGGCGAGATATACGATTTTACCGGCTTCAAGAACCATAAGATCGTTCCGCAACTGACGGACGAGATGATTCTGGAGAACATCCGGAAGATTCAACGGTCACACCAGATCCCGCCATCGTCGGCGCTGGAAGGACGATACAACCTGACCATCGAGATGGAGACGGGTACAGGAAAGACCTATACCTACATCAAGACGATGTACGAGCTCAACAAAAGGTATGGCTGGAGCAAGTTCATCATCGTGGTGCCGAGCATCGCCATCCGCGAAGGGGTCTACAAATCGTTCCAGATCACGCAGGAGCACTTCACCGAAGACTACGGGAAAAAGATCCGCTTCTTTATCTATAACTCGTCCCAGCTGACCGAGATCGACCGCTTTGCCAGCGACAACTCGCTCAACGTGATGATCATCAATGCCCAGGCGTTCAACGCCCGGGGAAAGGATGCCAGGCGTATCTACATGAAACTGGATAGCTTCCGCAGCCGCAGGCCGATCGATGTGATTGCCAAAACCAATCCCATCCTGGTCATCGACGAGCCGCAATCGGTGGAAGGAAAACAAACCAAAGAAAACCTTAAGGGATTCAATCCGCTGTTCACGTTGCGTTATTCGGCCACGCATAAGAAGGATAGCCTCTATAACCTGATCTATCGGCTGGATGCGATGGAGGCCTACAACAAGAAGCTGGTGAAGAAGATCGCGGTGAAAGGGATTGCCCAGACAGGTACTACCGCAACAGAAGGGTATCTCTATCTGGAGGGCATTAACCTTTTCAAGGATAAGAACCCCACTGCAAACCTTGGGTTCGAAGTGAAGCAATCTTCTGGTGTAAAAGCAGTTGTTCGGAAGGTAGAAATTGGGCATAATCTGTACGACCGATCGGGGTCGCTTGAACAGTACCGGGATGGATTCACCGTGACAAATATCGACGGCAGAGATAATTCTGTCACTTTTCAGAACGGAACAAAACTCTATGCCGGCGATGTGAAAGGGGCGG
>DGZP01000018.1:162033-172246 GCA_002398565.1 Proteiniphilum sp. UBA4977 | reverse complement strand
TGTAATTGTTTTAAGTTGATACATATATAATTTCATGCTGTATTGACAAGTAAAACATTTTGATCGGTGGGCGTTGCAGCGCCTGCCGATTTTTGTCTTTTAGTGAATTATCTGTTTATTTTCATAGGCTTTGTTCGTGACGAATTATTATTTAATATAAATTGTTCCTGTTATTTCATCCCTTTCATATTGGAATTGAATGCTGCGCTGAAGTACCCGTAACGCATAATCGACTCCGTCTGATTGGCGAAATTTCCCTGTATAGGTGTGTTGAGGTAAACTTTTGGAATTAATTTGAATACTTACATCAAAATATTTCTCAAGCGATAGAAGTATATCCTCCAGCTTTTTATTGTTAAATACTATTAAACCTTTTCGCCAAAGGTATTCGTCAGTATCAATAATATTTGAAATAATAAGCTCGTCGTTGTCCAGTGTACTTTTCTCGTTTGGTTTCAATGAAACAACCTTAGCCTCATTTCTGTAAATATCTACACTTCCTGTAAACAGGCTGGTTTCAAAACTGTCGTATTTTGAGTATGCTTCAACATTCAAGGATGTTCCCGTGACTCTTATATCTCCTTGTTTGGTTTTAATGATAAACGGTTTTCTTTTGTTTTTACTTACATCCAAATAGGCTTCACCATCCAAAAAAATTGTACGATTCTTCTTTGAAAATTGAGTAGGATAGCGAAATGTGGTGTTTGCGTTAAGCCATACATTCGAATTATCTGAAAGTATCAGATTAATCCGTTGTCCGGGAGGAACAAGGATGGTATTATACTGTTCAGACTTGTTGACAAATCTGAATAGGTAGAGACCTCCTACTATTAATACAAGGATGACGGCGGCAGCAATGCCGAATAGCTTTTGTGAATGTACTATCTTTCTGTTTTTACGGGTAGTATCCGAATTGCTTAAAGTAAATATATCATATTCCTTTCGCGCCTGCATGAATCTTTGAAAGTTGACTTCAGACTCATTCATCCAGCTCCGGATTTGCTTCTCCTCATCCAGTGTGGCTCTGTTCTCAAAAAAATGATACAATATCTTCCTGTTCATTGATAAACTTGTGTCTCTATATAAATGACAAATTAATCTGAATATACCCTAAAGAAAAACTCCTTTTTGTAGTTAAAATAAAAAGAGAAGAATCAGGGTCGCTATAAAATCTTTTAATGAAATCCTCAATTGATAAAGTGCCTTTGAGATGTGAAACTCAATAGATTTTTGGCTCAGGTTGGTTTTATTGGCAATTTCTTTATAAGTAAATCCCTGGTTTCTGCTTAAGGAGAATATGTGACGTGTCTTTTGTGGTAATCTTTTTAATGTATTGTCGATAATTTGTTGTATTTCATCAGAAAACAGAAAATCGGGATCGCAAGCTTCGAGAGTGTTTATGCGTATGTTGAGTGTCCATTCCGAATGATCTCTCAGTTCCTCTTTTACCCGAAGTTGGAGTTTCTGCTTCTGTAGCTGATTGAGGCATTTGTTTTTTATAATGGTAAGAATATAGGCCGGAGGTTTGCTGTCAGGAGAAAGTTGATGCCTCTTTTCCCAATAGCATGTAAAGGCTTCCAAAACAAAATCTTCTGCAGCCTGCTGTTCTTTCACGTAACTCAATGCAAAGCGAATAAACCGTTCGTAATATTCGTTGAACAGTTCATTAAAGTGTTGTATGTCGGAAGATTGGCTCATGCAAGGATACATTGTCCGGCAAATATATACAAAACTTTACACCATACAATCAATTTTAACGAAAAAAGATGAAGCATATACCTTGTCCATTTTGAAAGAAAAAATTGATAAATTCTTTTTTCTATCACATAATGACTATTTTTGTGATGAAGGAAAATTAAGATATTGTATGAGAAAAATAACGTTGCCCACACTGTTTTTCTTTCTTACCACGTTAATCCTGGCAGTTTTGCTTTTGGTAAATAACAGAGGTGGTGAAAAGGAAAGGGGGTATGACAGTACTGCGGTGATGACCCGTATTTCTCATATCGGTGAATTGGCTTTGGTAAAACACAATTATACCGGTGTAATCGGTTATAAGGATTACAAGAAATTTCTGAACATGAATATTCCACTGACCGATAAGTATTTCCTGTTAAAATACAATGGATATATCAAGGCGGGTGTAGATTTCGACCGGATAAAGGTAAAAGTGGAAAATGACACTACCTTGCATGTCTCCATTCCCAAACCGAGGGTGCTGGATACTGTGATCGATGAGAAATCGGTGGAAGTTTATAACGAAAGCGAAAATGCGTTTAATCCAATAAAAATTGCGGATTACAATGAGGCGCTTATCAGAGAGAAAAACGTGATGATCAACGATGCCATCAATCAGGGTATTCTGGCAGATGCGACGGAACAGACAAAGCTGGTGCTGATAACACTCCTGCAGGAGATGGGTTTTACCCGGATTAAAATTACTGAAGAACTTGCTACCCCGTCGGTCGATTGAATAATTAACCAGAATGTTTGTGATGGACGGTGTAATAAAAATAAAATAATAATGTAGTTAATAGCTTGAACAACATGAAGTTTACTGTCAGACTGTTTATTTACTGGGTTTCCATTTTTCTGATTTTTTTCATTGGAATTCAGATCGTGGTGTATATATTATGGAAAATGAGACTGGAACCCTGGCAGGGTACATTGGTTTTTTTGATTGTGGGAGTGATACCACCTGCAATAATTACCTCTTTTTTCTATAAACGCCTTGATTATATGGAGTCCGAAAAGCTGGATCCGCCTTCTTTTACAGGACAAAAAAAGGCCCAATTTCAGTTCAAAGGGCGTACAAATCAACCCTTCGATGAGATATTGCAGCGTGTAGACCGCCAATGGATCATCTCCTTCTCCGACAGGAAAAATCATGTGCTCAAATTCAGAACAGACGCCAGAATGATTTCCTGGGGACTGGGAGGGTATCTGAAAATGGAAAATGACGGGAATGTCGTAGTGATTGTTTATCCCATCAGTCCACGGTCGAAAAGAGAAAAATTATTTGTCAATCAGACGCTCCGGTTAATACATTCTATTTTAAACCGCTAACTCGTTGTTATTAACTCACATTATTTTTCGCACTCCTCACACGCTATCTCGTGTGTCTTTATTGTTCTCTTTCACAGTAGCGGATTACCTCTTCGTTCACAAAGCGCAGAAAATTGTTGTGTTGCTCCTTGGTGATCATGCGCGGATAACTCAGGATGAGCAACTCCTGTGCTTTCGCACCGAGCCTGTAAGGAAGATGCACAAAACGGTAAGGAGTGAGCGTATACCCTGAACGTTCGTAGAACTGGAGTCTGCGTACCGACAATTCATTGCTGAGCGGATCAATTTCGAGGATGATCGTATGCGCGGAATCACGCAAATACCGCAACAGTTGAGAACCATATCCGTGTCCCCGCAAATCCGGATTTACGGCCAGATGTTCCAGGTAACGGTAAGAATCCCATTCCCAAAAGAACATCAGTCCAATTAACTCCCCTCCTTCCCATGCCGACAGCGGAAAAAAACGGTCATCATTGCAGGCTCGCAAATGGTCGTCCATCTTACGCCGTTCGGCTACCGGAAAACTCTCCTCATACAGGTTCCAAACACTCCTCCAGCGGATGCTGTCTTCGGGGGTGATCTCCAAGTATTCCATGACTGGCCTTAATTTAAAAGTGGAAGCGACAAAGGTACCACAATCCTGCAAAAAAATAAAAAAACTTTTGCCTGAAGTGAGTCCGGAAACTAAATCTCACAAGTACCATCGGCTTTGCATGACTTACCTTTGCTGATTTCCAGTTCTTTTTCTTTGGCAGTACGGTTTTTCCATGCGTCGTATGCCTTGTGCAATACCTTCACAAACAGATCTACAGGTTCCGATCCCACAATGGCTTGGCGCCGATCCATCAAGAATGTGGGCACCGTGTCGAACCCAAGGTTGGCAGCCTCCTGCATATCCTGTTTGATCTCATACAGATAGTCCTCGCTGTGGAGCATTCGTCGAATCTCTTCTTCCTCCAGCCCGGCTTCCTTTCCAATGGAAACAAGCAGTTCCCAATCGCTGTAATCCTTTGCATCCTCGAAGTAAGCCTTGCCGAGTTTTCCCACCACCAGTGAGTCGAGCCCCTTTTCGGCGGCCAGCTTAATCAGGCGGTGCGCATCGCGTGTGTTGGCAGCCACAGAACGGGGCAGGTTGAACGGCACACCCAGGTTATCGGCCATCTTCTTCAGGTTGGCAAACATGCTGTCGATTCCCTCTTCAGGATATCCGGCACTGTTTACAAGATACTCTCTCACCGGATACCCGTTTCCCTTGTCGGGCAGATTGGGGTTTAGCTGAAACGCCTTCCATTCGAGCTTCACTTCATCGGCATGGGGAAACTGCCGAAGCGCTCTTTCGTAATGTATTTTCCCAATGTAGCAATAGGGACACATGATGTCGGTCCACACCTCAATTTTCATTCTTTCTGTTCTTTTTTCAGTGAGTTTATAGTCATCCTAAACAACTGCTCCCCTCTTTTTGTTTATTGCAGTGATTGTCCTTTTTTAATTATATGGCATCGTTTCCGGTTTTTTATACATTTGGGATTTAAATAAAAATAATGTTAAGATTGAGGCTTGCAGGCTCTTCCCGATTAACTGTTGTCAGGCCTGCCCCGATCCAGCTTAGGATGAAACTTGGTTCATGAATAGCAAGAAAGAAGACAGAAATATTATCCACACACAGTACAAAGCATTTTATTTGCAATATGCCGGAGAATTGATCTTTTTTGCCCGAAAGTTTGTGGATCAGTATACAGCCGAGGATATTGTGCACGATCTTTTTCTGAAAATATGGGACAGGAAATCAACCCTCATCGCTGGCGGGAATGTCAAAAATTATTTGTTCTCCATGACGCAACATGCCTGCATCGATTACATCAAGCATCAGACTATAGAGAATAATTTCCTGCAGAAGCATGTCAGGCAGCTCCAACTCGACGAGCTGAATTATTATGCATCCTCAACCGATGACTCCCGGGATAATGAAGAGATAGAATCATTGTATGTCTCCATCGAAAAGCTACCGCCCAAACGCGAGGATGTGTTCAAGAAGTTCTTCCTCGAAGGGCAAAAACATGCCGAAATAGCCCGGCAGCTACAGATATCCGTCAGAACCGTGGAGACACACATCTATCAGGCCTTGAAATTTCTCCGCGAAAACACAGTCTGGGTTCTTTTCCTCGGTCTCTGTCGTTTTTAAAAACAGGGCAGTCATATCACTTTTACCGCTTCTAGGATTCATGTCATTGTCCGTGTTGGATTTAGATTCACGCTTGGCAGGTGAAACCTGAATTATTTTGTGTTAAATGGAGTACGTAGTTCCCATTTAACAATCGTATATACATAAAAGAGCCATACATGAAGAAGTATAAAAACAGCTCTTTTTAGTTAAAAATGATATGTGTAACACCGAAATAGATGATCTTATTATCCGTGTTCTTGATCGGAGACAAACCGATGAAGAACTACAGTCTTTTCTTCTCTGGTACCAAGCCAGCGAAGAAAACAAGCAGCTTTTTTTCCAGCTTAAAGATATCTACGAACGTCGCAAGGGAGGGTTATACCCCGATGAACAAGCAATTTCAGCCAGTTGGAATCGTCTGTGCGATAAAATGAAAAAGCAACAGGCAACCACCATACAGCCCCGTCTGAGCAAGAAGCCAGACCGATATGCCCGAACCGTAATATGGGCGATAGGAGCGGCAGTCGCCCTGGTGTTGATTGTTTCCGGTATTCTTTTCATGACAGAGCGCGAAGAGGTCCGGTGGATCGAAGTAGAGACGGCACCACGCAGCGAACCTTATTCTGTTTTGCTGTCCGATGGCTCCACGGTGCTGTTGAATGCTTCCTCCAAGTTGAAATACCCCGAGAAGTTCGAGGGTAAAAGCCGGGAAGTTTATCTGGACGGAGAAGCTTTTTTTACCGTCGCCGGCGACAAGCGGCTTGCCTTTATAGTACATACTGATCAGCAGGATATCAGGGTACTGGGTACCCAATTCAATGTGCAGGGTTATTCGTCCGATCCCTATACCGTCACCACGCTTATCAGCGGCAAAGTAAAGCTTCTCACATACAACAGCAGCCATCATCTCAAAAAAGAGATCGTGATGCTTCCCAATCAACAGCTTTTTTTTGATAAACAACGCAACGACGCTTCCATTTTCAGGATCGATCCTTCTGAAACTGTTGCATGGATGAATGGGGTCTATTCTTTCAGAGATGCTCCTTTGGAAGAGATTACACGGCGTTTGGGAAAAGTTTTCGGAATTGCTTTCATTGTGCCGGATGAATCGGCACGGGAAGAAAAGTATACCGGAAAATTCTTTTCCAACCAATCGCCCGAGGAGATTGTCGGGGTGCTGAACTTCAAAGGTCAGTTCCGGTCGGAATTCCGTAACGATACCCTCTTTCTTTTAAAAAGATGATGCCGTATACAAATTATTCACCGTTAAAACAGATGCCTATGGTAAAAAAATCGTGTGCTAAAAAGCCGGGACGCTGTGTCCGCAGTTTCCCGGCTATAGATTTGTTTTCAATGCATTAAATAATCCTTTTTGTCGCGCCGACATGGAGGAATGTTCATTCTTTAATTTATTAAAAACATACAAATTTATGAATAAATCAACAGATACCAAGAGACATTGGGAAAAAATACCGCTGCTCCTGATGTTTATTTCCATCCTGTCAATGACCGGAAATTTCCAAAGTTTTGCCGGTAGCGAAGTCCGGCTTGAAATGTTGTCGGTGAAATTAAGCCAGGCAACGTTCGACGAGATTGTTTCCGTAATTGAAAACCGGTCAGAATTTGTTTTCTTTTACAAAAGCAGCGATGTCGATCGTTCTATCCTTTATGATGTGGAATTTGAAAACAAAACCATCCACGAGATACTGGATCAGCTTACCAAAAGCTCCTCGCTTACCTATCGAATATCGGGGAAGTACATTTTTATAGACCGGAAAGCTGAGATCAAAGGAGAAAAGGCTGCGGGAGGAAAAGTGACCATTCCGCAGCAGCAGAAACGTGAAATTACCGGTATTGTACTCGATGAACAGCGACTCCCCGTTATCGGGGCCAATATCATAGAAAACGGGACAACAAACGGAACCGTGACCGATGTTGATGGAAACTTCCGGCTGCAGGTTGATGAGGGTGCTGTCATCACCATCTCCTACATCGGCTATATCGACCAGCAGATCAATACGGCTGGTACCAGCAATTTTAATATTATATTGCTGGAAGATACCCAAACATTGGATGAACTGGTGGTGGTAGGGTATGGTACCATGCGCAAATCGGATGTGACCGGATCCATTTCCACGGCCAAGGGGAGCGATGTCGTCAAAAATCAATCGTTCAATGCCCTCGAAGGATTGAAAGGTAAAGCTGCGGGTGTGAACATCTTCTCCAATACCGGACAACCGGGTGGCGAGCTGCGTGTGATCATTCGGGGTATTTCCACTATCAATGCATCGGCAAGTCCGCTCTATGTGGTAGATGGTGTGGTGATGTCGAATTTCCAGTTTTTGAATCCCAATGATATTGAATCAATCGAAGTCCTTAAAGATGCTTCTTCTGCTGCTATTTATGGTGCCAGGGGCGCAAATGGTGTAATTCTGGTCACCACCAAAAGAGGTGGAAACACCGGCAATCGTGCCCGCGTCTCTTATGATGGTTCGATTTCCTTGAGCAGCATGTCGCGGTACATGGATGTGATGGACTCCAACGAGTGGATGGCAACCTTCAAGCAGGGATTGGAGAATGCCAATGCATGGCAGAACAGAAACTTTACCACCGATCTCTCCGAAATTTTTACCGATGAACGGCTATTCAATGCCGACGGAACACCCATATACAACACCAACTGGCAAAAAGAAGCCTCCCGTACCGCGTTCTCGCACAATCATCAGCTCAGCATCCAAAGGGGCGACGCTGATCATTCCGTAGGTGCCTTCCTCAACTATACCGATCAACAGGGTATCCTGCATAACACCTACTTCAAGCGCCTGAATGCCAAGCTGGCCTATGACGACAAACCCGCCTCCTGGTTGTCCACAGGTGTGAACCTTCTTGTCAATCATTCCTGGGGTAACAGGACTTCCGACAATCCGTACGGACAGGGAGCCCTGCGTACCATGGTGGAACTGCTGCCCTTTCTTCCCGTGATGCTCGATGGCGTCTATGCGCAAACAAATAGCTTCAGCACCAGCGCCATCTACCGCGACAAGGACAATCCCAATCCGTCGGCCATGCAGGGATTCAGTCCCGAAGGAGTGGGGAACCCCGTGGAGCTGCTCAAGAGAATGCAGGCAAATCAATACAGAACACAGATCTTCGGAAATGCGGCCCTCACGTTCCATCTGGCAGAGGGACTCGATCTTAAAACGCAGTTTGGTATCGACTACCACAACAACCGGAATGCCAGCTATACCCCTTTCACACCGCGCCCGCTCATCAACCAGAGCTCTACCGGAAGGGCGGAAGGGAACAACTCAAACACGCTCTATTGGCAGGAGGAAACCTATCTGACCTATAACAAGCTGTTTGGACCCCATTCTGTCAATGCCATGGGAGGTATATCCTGGCAGGAAAGGAGTTATACCTATTTCAATGCCGTAGGTTCCAACTTCTCGGATGATTTCTACGGTTACTATAACCTGGGCAAAGGATCAGACCGACCCTCGGTGGGCAACGACCATGACAAGTGGACCATGAACTCCTACTTCGCACGTGTAGCTTATTCCTACGACAACAAGTACATGACTACCGTCACAAGTCGTTGGGATGGCTCATCGAAATTCGGAGCCAACAACAAATATTCCTGGTTTCCCTCTATCGGCCTTGGATGGATGGTGTCGAACGAAGACTTCCTGATAGACCATCCGGTGATCAGCAGGCTGAAACCTCACACCTCCTTCGGTGTGACCGGTAACTCCGAGATAGGAACCTATGCTTCACTGGCTACCATCGGGCAGTCCACTACCATCATCGGTGACGCCCTGCAAACAGTCTCTTATACACAGCGTATGCCCAATCCCGACTTGCGATGGGAAAAAACCAACCAGTGGGATGTGGGGGTCGACCTGGGTTTGTTCAACAACAAACTGAACGTGGAGGCTTCTTACTACTATAAGTACACGACCGATCTGTTGCTGAGTCGTCCCATCCCAAGAACAACCGGTTTTTCATCCATCACCAGCAACATTGGAGAGGTATCCAACAAGGGTTTCGATCTGTTAATTAATGCTTATCCGGTCGATGTGAACGGTTTTCAATGGAATACCGCGTTGAACCTGAGTTTCAATAAGAACAAGGTGGAAAAACTGGATGAAAGTTCCTCGGTGGATCCGGTGACCGGTAAACGACAGATTCTGCTCGATGGCTTCGTAGGGTATGACATGCTGATTCGTGAAGGTGAGGAACTCTCCTCCTTCTATGGTTACAAACGTGCCGGTATTTACGATGGCGTTGCTGCCAACTGGGATACTGAAACAATGAATGTACCCTCGACCATCGGTGAAAAAGTGACGTACAAACAGCGGGAGATACTCGGAAACGGACTTCCCGACTGGATGGGTTCGTTTATCAACACATTTAATTACAAAGGATTCGACCTTACCCTCGATCTGCAGTTTTCATGGGGTGCCGACATCATGCAGGAGTTCTTTCACTCCACCGAGGGTCGTTTCCTGACCAGTGGCATCGATCGTCTCTGGCAGGAGGCATGGCATCCCACACTCAATCCTACCGGTACAGCACAAGCCATCAGGCTGGCAAATTTCGGAATGGGTAACAATGCCAATGCCGATGACACCTGGGTGGCCGATGGCTCTTATTTGCGTGGAAACCTCATTCAGCTTGGATATACCTTCAGTAGCGAGTCACTCCGGAGGGTGGGACTCTCTGCGCTGCGACTGTACGGAAACGTGAACAACGCTTTTCTGATCACTTCTTCCGATTATTTGGGCTTTGACCCTGAAAACTCGTCACGTTTGGGAGACAACAAATGGGGAACGAACCGTCAGTTCTTTACCTATCCACGTCCCAGGACATTCACGGTGGGTGTTAACGTAACGTTTTAAATGATAGTCAGCAAATAAATAAATTGAATCATATGAAACGAGCATGATAATCATTATCACACAAGATCATGACTAAAGCGAGTTC
>DGZP01000018.1:161630-161816 GCA_002398565.1 Proteiniphilum sp. UBA4977 | reverse complement strand
TAAATATTTTAGTCATATGAAATTACATACAATGTACAAATCCATTTTTTTCCTGATTGGCTTATCGCTGGCAATGGGTTCATGCGAGAGCTTTCTGGATGAGAATCCACAGGACGAAAAAACCACCGGCCAGTTCTGGAAAACCGAGTCGGATGCCATTACAGGGGTCAATGCCCTTTATTTCGG
>DGZP01000018.1:141229-161389 GCA_002398565.1 Proteiniphilum sp. UBA4977 | reverse complement strand
ACCATGTGGGGAGGGGTCATGTCGGGACTCTTCGTGGATAAACGCAAAGACAGAACCTTTACCAATGCTTCGGAGGGTGCCAATTTCAATATCGAATCTTTTGATGCCACGTCGCAGAAGATGTGGACCGAGTTTTATATCGGTATCTCCCGTGCGAATTTCGTGATCGAAAACATCCCGACAATGACGGATGTGCTTTCAGAATCGCAGATTGCCAATTTCGTCGCACAAGGAAAATTCTTCCGGGCCTATGCCTATTTCTATCTGGTTAAGGAATATGGTGGGGTTCCCTATATCGACAAGCCCTACACTTCACTTGAGGGAATCTATGTGGAACGCACGCCCGCCGAACAGGTATACGAGCGCATTGAAGCGGATTTGCTTGATATCATCGGAGGCAATGCATTGCCCAACGTGGCCTTCTACGACAACGAGGGTTACGTGACAAGGCCCATGGCACAAACCTTGTTGGCCCAAGTCTACCTGCAATGGGCCGGAGCACCTGTTAACGGAGGCAGTGAATATTATTCCAAGGCTGCCGCAATGGCTCAGAGCGTGATCAACGGCGGGCAACATGCCCTTGTGCAGCCCAATGGCAGCAGTGCCGATCTCAATTCAGCTTACAATATCATCAAGACAACCAAGTCGTCCAACGAAATCATCTTCGCAAAAGAGTATGACCAGACCAATTTCAATGTGGGCAACTCCTACGCGGTACGTTCCATCGGCACCGATGCCTTCCAGTGGAAGAATGCCAACGATGAGAGCGTCTTCAAACCGGGAGGAGACGTGTTGTACAATGCCTATCTTCCTTCCGATCTGCTGATCAATAGTTATCATCCTTCCGACGTGCGAAGCATGGAGAAGCAATTCTTCTTCAGCGAATACACCGATGCCACGGGAGTATCCCACACGTTGAACAACCTGGGCAACTGGGCATGGTTCGATGCGGGCTCGCTGATCAATGGCCGGAACGGAGATTATAACATGCCCATCTTCCGTTATGCGGAGGTATTGCTGATTGCAGCCGAGGGGCTTGTACGCACAGGCAATGAAGCCGATGCCAGGGGCTATCTCAACCAGGTACGTCGTCGTGCCGGCCTGGCCAACGAAACAGCCTCGGGCAATGCACTGGTACAATCGATCCTCACCGAACGCTTCCACGAGTTCCCGCTGGAGTTCAAGATCTGGGATGATATCCGCCGTACCCGCTTGTATCCTGAAGCCGATGGCATGCAGTCGGGCAGGCTGAAATGGACTCCCCTTGCATCGGCGGTGATTCAGAATAAACCCGACGGTACCACAAGGGTAGGGGCCATACCGGAATATGCCCTGTTATGGCCTATTCCGCTGAGTGAGATGCAAGCCAACACCGCGCTCGAAGGACAACAGAATCCGGGATGGAACTAACATCCTGAGATTAAATTTGGCGTAGTCTCCAAATCTTAAATTGTTTTATTTGTCCGGGTCCGATGTTTTTTACATCCGCCCGGACAAATTTTTTATATATAAAATAAACCCGGTGATGCAGGTACCTTCGTTGAGTAAAATCTGTATTTTCTTCGGAACTCCCTCGGAACTTCTTCGGATATTGTCCAAATATATCCGGAGATATTCCAGGTTTGTTACGGGTAAACTTAGGGTCAGATAAATACAATATCTGGCAATTCATAAGACATGGTCATACCCTGTGACGTGTATCGACACAACCACCCTTCAGACGGTAAATGAAGAAAAGCATGCCAATATTTGTTTTTTTGGAATAAGATTGTTTGCTTTTGTGCCTGTATATAAATGAATATCAGCGAATAAACTGGTTTGACGATTAAATAAAATTACGATGGCGACAATGAAAAACGGTTTGTGGGGAGGCTTCTCCGGCAAAATAGGCAACGTGGTGGGTGTTTCACGGGATGGTGCCTTTTATTTGCGAAGCCTTCCGGTTCAGGTAAAAAATCCGAGTCGAAGAAGCAGATTGCGCAGCGCAGTAGATTTTCAGTAACCCAATCATTTTTGCAGACATGTACACCTTTTCTCAGGATTGGTTTTCAATCCGATGCCAGGGCAATGAGGAGTGCTTTCAATGCAGCCATGTCATACAATATACGGCAAGCCATAAAAGGTGAAGCTTCCGATTTTGAAATTGATTATCCGAATGTGCTTGTTTCAAAAGGGCCGCTCCCCACATCCGCCATCCTGCAAACATCCATCTCTGAGGGGTCGTTGCATGTGCAGTGGGATGCTACCTGCGAAGGGAAGGCAACACTGCACGATCAGGTCATGATCCTCGCGTGTAATCTGGAGAAAAAGAGTGTCGTGTATGATCTGTATACAGGCAAAAGAGGCAGCTTGGCGTCACAGTTGCAGCTACCATCACAATGGCAGGGCGATACTGTAGAGGTGTATATCGCATTCATGTCGGCCAATGATTTTAACCTGGTGTCGTACAGCCAGTATGCCGGGAGGCATAGGGTGGGAGTGTAAAATCAAAAGGACACTTTGAAATTCACGCCCCCCGTAGTTATTCGTACTGCTTCATCGCCCATTCCAGAAAGTGGGATTTTCAGGTAGGGTTCTACATGTAACGAAACGCCCCGGGTGATTTTCTGTTCCATGCCCACAGCAAGATTCAAACGACCGAATGGGTGAAGATTACGGAAAGGCGATGCAGACTCATTCGAAGTGTCCTCCATCGTAACCACCTCATATTCAATAAACTCTTTTCCATCGTTCTCTCTGACATGTTCAGTCACTTCCTGCCACCGTTCGGTGTTTTTATATTTTTCGCTCAGGTACACGAGAGAAGAGACTCCGCCAGTTACATAATAGTTTCGTTTGGGATGATTGGTAAACTTCCAGCCGATATTCAGTGGAATGTCGATGCCCACCATATCACCTGTGAGGGTCTTATCGATACCCATGAATTCCTGGTTAGGGTGGTTACTCGAAAATTGCTGATGCTCCGCAAGTAGACCGGTCGACACGAAGAGTGCACGTGTTAATTTGATATCTGCGGTGATGCCGCCTGAGAAAGCAAACGCCGAGTTTGAAGTGGCCGAGTTGACCGCGGGGGATAGATTTAATCCGATTCTTATCCTGTCGCCAGAGTCGGTCAATCTTTTTCCTCGCGCAGTTTGCCGGTCTTCGTTCTTACGCTCTCTTCTTTCATTCCACACTCTTAAGATGTCTTTTTCCTCGGCTTTATCTACCTCTGTCTCTTCCTTCCCTTTTCCATCCAGCTGTTGATCGATTGGGCCCGCTAATTGATCATTCTTTCTTTTTCCCGGAGAAGCCGCGGCATCGATAAGAATGGTTTCTTCTGTAGCTTGAACCAAATCGGTTCTTTTACTTAGTGCCTTCGTAAGCGCAGAATCTTTTCCCGGAACATGCAGATCAACCAAAGGGATGTCCGCACGGGTTGTGCCGGGAGATGTGTGTGATTCGATACCGACAGGAGAAACAGTCGCCTCCCTGTCCGGTTGAAGTGCATGGAGGGTGATAAGCAAAGCCAACAAACAGGCAGCCGCCCCGACGCCGTATTTTAGGTAAACCCTTCGCCGTTTTCTTTTTCGATATTCAACAAATTCCTCCCAGGCCCCTTCGGTGTATGGCAGACTACCGTAATCCAAATACTCGCGTGCTTTTTGGATGATCAGATTATCTTTCTCAACAGTATCCATGCTTTATATCAAAATAGATAGGGAACATTTCTCGCAATCTCTTTTTTGCCCGTGCGAGGTAAACCCGAGACGAGCTTGCCGTAACATTTAACCTGTCCGCGATCTCTTCGTGGTTGAATCCTTCCGTTTCGTATAAAAGAAAAACCATTCTTTCATTCATGGGGAGAAGATGTATCACTTTTATCATCTCGTCTGCGGTTAAATCGCTGATAACGTTTGTTTTATCATCGCAAACTTGTAGTGAATCAGTGATTTTAAAGAACTCCTCTTTCGTTTCTCTCCGCACTTGATCGATGGCCGTATTTACGATAATGGTTCGGAACCAGCCCCGGAAAGATTTGGAAGAATCGTATTGCGAGATGTTTGAAAAGATCTTGATGAATCCGTCATGTACCACCTCCATCGCATCTTCCCTGTTGATGCAGTAAGCCATCGCGATGCTCAAAGCATACCCAAAAAATTGCTTGTACAGCAGTTCTTCGGATTTACTGTCCTTGTGACTACATTTTCGAATAATATCAAGCAGCGCGTCTCTATCTTTCACGATATAAACCGACTTTTCAAAAACAATCATTCAACAGACCCGATCGGGATTTACTTGACGGATGCCGGATTCAATTGCTGGTTACGGGTATATCCGCATTATTGGTGCTCGGGCGTTTGGAAGCGTTGGAAACAATAAAGATAGCATCGTGTAAATTGGGATCTCCCTGTCTTAGCTTAACGAAAATTTCCTCCAGGTCGACTATGAGAACCCGATGTTCCCGTTCGTCCGATTTGCTGCATTCTTCGGCGGTTCGTTTCACGAAGAGCCGGGTTTGGGGAGGATAGGATTCCATTACGATACCATCCCAGACGATCTCGAAGTTGTTTGAGGCACACCCGGTAGGATATGAAACCTCGATATGCATCTCCTTGTCGATTCGCTGCACATCCTCGATCTCGAAGGGATCGGAATATTCGGGCGACCTTTTTTTTTGGACTTCGAGATAGTAGTTGCTGTTTTTCAGAAAAACGTAATTTTCTTTTTGAAGCATGAAAGGGTTCGGATCCTTCATATCGGTATCGTTATCACACGAAACCCAGCCAAAGGAAATAACCACGGCTGAAAAAATAGTGGCAAAAAAAATCGCTCGTTTCATTTTAATCGTTTTTTATGTATTTAAATTATTCCATGTCCGGTTACCCTGATTCGTGAACAACCAGCATAATTCCGGCCTTTACTAACCTATACGAGAACATTCAATAAAACGCTACATCCCGACACAAATATACAAGGACTATTCAAAAAATTCAATTTTGTCGGGGGAACAAGGCGAACGTAGAAGACGATTCACAATCCTTTTTTTAACCCGTCGAATTTGACGGGTTTAAAAGAGAGAGTGTTAAACTGATTTGCCAAATTTATTTCACATTATTTGGAGGTTAGTGCAAGAAGCAACTGGCAAACTTTGGAACTGGTGTTGAAATCAAAAGGAATCGGTTGGTTTAACAAAAATGTTTTCGTAAATTCGTTGCTTGAATCTTTCTGGAGGATGTAATTTTTTCAAGCCTAAAGAGGACAATGTATGATAAGTAAGTCATTGTATATTCATATATCTATCCGGAAGTAATTATCATGCCAAATATTTTGCTTATGAATTGACACGAGCGGGTGGTAAAGGAGTTGATCGCCCTAGTCGTAGAATATTGGTAATCACTCCTGCTTCACTGCGTAAACAATGGAACTTTTTGATAATTTAGGGTAACAGTATGAAAATCTCATAAAAAATGGATCTAAATCACTTGCAATATCTTATCAATCAAGGTGAAGGACTTCGTATCGAGTTTAAAGAAGCGGAAGATAGCGTGCCTTCTTCATTTTATGAAACAGTTGTAAGTTTTTCCAATTCCGATGGTGGAACCATCTTTTTGGGGGTAGATGATGATGGGAAAGTAAAAGGAATTGATAGAAATGCTGAGGTTTCGTTAATGAAGAATATCATTACAGCATTAAATTCAAGAGATTGCATGGATCCTCCTGTTTATGTACAACCTTTTTGTATCAATCATCCGGATGGTAAGGTGATGGTGATTCAGATTCCTGCGAGTAGTCAGATTCACAGCCATGCAGGAACGATATACAGTAGGGATTTTGAAAGTGATCTGGACATTACTAAAAATCAGCAACGACTGAGCGATTTGTATTTGAGAAAACGCAACTTTTTTACCGAATCCACTATCTATCCTCATTTATCAATGGCGGATCTGGATGATACACTTTTTGAAAAAGCATTTACACTCATTCGAAATAACAAATCAGATCACCCCTGGCTCATGGTTGACAAGGAGCAATTACTCAAAGAAGTCACCCTTTGGAGGAAAGATTTCCAAACCGGACAGGAGGGATTAACCTTAGCTGCAGCTTTGATTTTTGGAAAAGATGAAACCATTCAAAGTCTACTCCCTGCATACAAAGTGGAAGGAATGCTCAGAAAAGAAAATAAAGACCGTTACGATGACCGGATTAACCCTCCACTTCGTACCAATTTAATTGATACCTATCTTGAATTGAAAGCTTTTATCAACAAACAACTGCCCGAAAAATTCTTTATGGAAGGCGATCAACGGGTGGACTTAAGGGATAAAATTTTCAGAGAAGTCATTGGCAATGCCATTGTGCACCGTGAATATACCAGTGCCTTGTCTACAGAGTTGATAATTACAGCATCGGAAGTAGTTATTACCAATCCGAATAAACCCTATTTTCACGGAGTAATAGACCCATTGGGTTTTAATCCCTATCCTAAGAACCCAAATATCCGTAAATTCTTTACGGCTTTTGGATGGACTGACGAAATTGGATCGGGAGTTAGAAATACCAATAAATATCTGCCGCTTTATATACCGGGGGCTCATCCTCTGTTTGTAGAAAACGATATCTTCAAAACAGTTGTTCCTTTACGATTTGTAAGCCTGGGAAATTATTCCGATAGCTTTATCTCCTGGTTAGGTATCAGCGATCACTACGCTTCCCATTTGTCCGAAGGCTTACAACAAATTGAACTGCCTGCCGAGTGTTTAGAACGAAATTGGCAACAAGTACTATTGTATTTGGTGCCCAGCTGGCACGAAAAAGGTACCCAGCTTAATGCTTTAAATTGGTCTGTAAATCAGGTGTTTGTAGAAGGTGAAATACAAAGGGTACCCAGCTGGCACGAAAAAGGTGCCCAGCTACTCAAAAAGAAAAATTGGTACCTCATTGGCATTTTAAGCTTGTGTTGCTTACCTATAGCCCTATCTGAGTTGATGGCGGCTTTTGACTATAAAAATGCCAATACTTTCCGGAATAATTATCTGAAACCACTTCGAAATGCAGGACTGATTGTTTTTACCATTCCAGATAAACCTACTGATCCTGATAACAAATACATACTAACCCAACAAGGCAAAGCTTTCCTGGGCGGACTTCTAAATAAATCCTGAAAATGAAACTATCCGATCATACCGAATACACACAACGCATAGACCAGGCATTCCGGGAACATCAATCAAGCGGTAAAAAGTGTATTGCAACGCTCAGATGTTATTGCAGAAGGTGTTATTGGGGAAGTGAGTTGATTCTGCCTAAACTTTTATCTATTTTCCTGATATGAAACGAATTACTTTACTTTTTGCGAGCCTGTTGTTCCTTACTTCTTACGCACAGGAAACGGAATCGCTGTATCTCTCCGGTAAAGGAAGTGACCAGACTGTCATGTGGGATTTCTTCTGTACCGCTGGACGGAAAAGCGGGGAATGGACCAAAATCCCTGTTCCCTCCAACTGGGAGTTCGAGGGTTTTGGCCAGTTCACGTATGGACATGATCAGGAACGGCTCAATGAGACAGGAATATACCGCCATCAGTTCACGGTGCCCGAAACATGGAAAGGCAAAACAATCCACATTGTGTTTGAAGGAGCCATGACCGATACCGAGGTGAAGATCAACGGACGCAGCGCCGGAGAAATGCACCAGGGCGGGTTTTATTGTTTTGAATATGACATCACCAAATTATTGAAGTTTGGACAGAATAACCTCCTTGAAGTCACCGTACACAAATCCTCCTCGAATGAATCGGTAGAAAATGCCGAACGGAAGTCGGATTTCTGGGTCTATGGAGGGATCTACCGTCCTGTATGGTTGGAGGCGGTGCCCAGGGAACATATCGACCGGCTGGCCATCGACGCACGATCGGACGGGAATTTTATGATGGATGTCTTCCTGGAGGGTAATACTGCAAATGTGCAGGTGACTGCCCGGGTGAAGACGCTGGATGGTCGGTCATTTGGAAATCCGCTTACTGCTGACGCAAACAAAACCGGTGTTACCCGGTTGTCGGGAAAGTTTGAGAATCCCAGGTTATGGTCTTCCGAATTCCCCGAAAGATATCAGGTGGAGGTTATGCTGACCAAAAATGGGAAGAATATCCATACGGTGACCGAGAAGTTTGGTTTTCGCACGGTGGAGTTACGCCCCGGAGACGGTTTCTACGTAAACGGAACCAAAATAAAATTTAAGGGAGTCAATAGACACACACATTGGCCCACCACCGGCAGGGCCACCAATTATTCCATCAGTTTGATGGATGCGCTGCTGATCAAGGAGATGAATATGAATGCTGTCAGAATGTCGCATTATCCTCCCGACCGGCATTTTTTGGATATATGCGATTCGCTGGGACTCTATGTCATTGATGAACTTACCGGCTGGCAATCTGCATATGACACCGAAGTGGGTAAAAAGCTGGTGCGGGAGTTGATTGTCCGCGATATGAATCACCCCAGCGTGGTCATGTGGGCGAACGGCAATGAAGGGGGATTCAACTTTGATCTGCTACCTGAATATCCCCGTTTCGACATCCAGAAACGGCATGTTTTCCATCCCTGGCTCGAGGAGGAATCCACGAACACCCATCACTATCCTGCGTATGGAGTAGGAACGCATTTCCTGTTCAACGGAAATAAATTGTTCTTCCCCACGGAGTTTATGCATGGTTTGTACGATGGTGGACATGGAGCGGGACTTGACGATTTTTGGAATCTGATGCAATCAAATCCCTTGAGTGTGGGCGGTTTCTTGTGGGATCTGGTAGATCAGGGCGTGGTGCGAAATGATAGAAACAACGAGATGGATACCGACGGAAATCATGCTGCAGATGGTATTGTGGGCCCCTACCGTGAAAAAGAGGGCAGCTTTTATACCATCAAGGAAATATGGTCGCCCATCTATCTGGCGGGAACAACATTCCTGCCTCCTACCTTCGACGGGACATTCAAGGTGGAGAATCGATATCATTTCACCAACCTGAATCAATGTCATTTTACGGCAAAATGGGTTCGAATCGATTTCCTCTCCGGAGCAAAAGAAGCGCTGGATGCAAGTGTTTCCGTACCCGACGTCTTACCTGGTCTCAACGGATTTATCAAGGTGGATGTGCCGGAAAATATGACCGACTATGACGCATTGTATCTGACTGCCTACGATGTGTATGGCAAAGAGATCCATACCTGGACCAGAACAATCACAACTGCCCCGGCATACGCTGTGCGATTGATTGAAAAAGAGCAGAACGTGATTTCACGGGAGAAGGGAAACGCGGTTGAGCGTGAGGAGCGGAGCGACGAGATCATATTCAACAGCAAATATGTGAGACTTGCGATCGATAAAAAGAAAGGAATGATTCGCTCCATCGAAACAAAAGGAAAAAAGCTGTCTCTGGCAAATGGCCCAAGGTTTACCAGCGGAAATATGATTTTGGATGCAGTGAGTACATTCACCGAAGATCATCTTGAGAAAGTACAACTGGTTTTTAAGGTAGACAATGACAAACGGCAGAGTAAACGGAATACCATTACGATCTCCTTGTTGGCTTCGGGATGGGTTGAAAAATTGATTACTCATTCGATGTGGGTGGTTACCATGACCACATGGGCATCACGTTTGATTATCCCGAGGAAAAGGTAAAAGGAATCAGGTGGCTGGGAAACGGGCCCTACAGGGTTTGGAAAAACAGATTGAAGGGTGTTTCCTTTAATATCTGGGAAAAAGAGTATAACAATACGGTCACGGGTGAGTCATGGGACTATCCCGAGTTTAAAGGATTTCACGCCAATCTCTATGCGGCCGATCTGCGCACGAACGAAGGTGTGTTGCGCATTGTAGCGGCATCTGACGATCTGTTTCTCCATCTGTTCACGCCCGATAATCCCGTGAAGCGAAACAACGACAATACGCTAGGCAAGTTTCCCGACGGTCAACTATCTGTACTCAATGCAATCAGTCCGGTCGGGACAAAATTCAAGCAGGCGAAGGACCTCGGACCGCAGAGCCAGCAGAACTTTTATCTGAGCTCCGGACATGCGGATCCCTTGAAGGGAAAAATTTACCTGAAGTATATTCCTTAAAATAGCAGCGAAAACGAAACGAAGAAAAAGTGGAATTGTTATTCCACTTTTTCTTCTACCTTCATCACGATCTGTTGTTTCTCGCTGTCGAAGTCTACCAGCACCGTATCACCCTCTTTCATGCCGGTACGGATGATGAGCTCGGCCATCTCGTCTTCAATATACTTTTGGATGGCCCGCTTAAGCGGTCGTGCACCAAACTGCACGTCGTAGCCTTTGTTGGCAATAAATTCCTTGGCTGGTTCGGTAAGCTTCACCTGGAAACCCAGGTCACCAATACGCTTATAAAGCCCTGCGAGTTCAAGGTCGATGATCTTGTAGATCGACTCCTTGCTGAGCTGGTCGAACATGACGATGTCGTCCACACGATTCAAAAACTCGGGTGCAAAAGCCTTGTTTAGCGCTTTCTGAATTACGCTGCGTGAATATTCGGCATCGCTTACATCATTGCCAGTACTGAAGCCTATACCCCTTCCGAAATCTTTCAGCTGTCTTGTACCGATATTCGAAGTCATGATCAGAATTGTATTTTTGAAGTCGATCTTTCGCCCCAGGCTATCCGTTACATGGCCCTCATCCATGATCTGGAGAAGGATGTTAAACACGTCGGGATGCGCTTTTTCCACCTCGTCGAGCAATACTACAGAATAGGGGCGACGCCGCACCTTCTCGGTAAGCTGTCCTCCCTCTTCGTATCCCACATATCCGGGAGGGGCCCCCACCAGTCGTGACACGTTGAACTTCTCCATATACTCACTCATGTCGATACGGATGAGGTTTTCCGACGAATCGAACAAAAATTCGGCCAGCTTCTTGGCAAGGTGTGTTTTCCCTACACCTGTAGGTCCCAGGAACATGAAGTTGCCGATGGGTTTGTTGGGATCCTTCAGTCCCACGCGGTTACGCTGGATGGCTTTTACAATCTTGCTGATGGCTTCATCCTGACCTATCACCTTGCTTTTCAATACTTCGCGCATCTCCAGGAGCCGTTGACCTTCGGCCTGTGCAATACGTTGTACCGGCACGCCCGAAATCATGGCCACCACTTCGGCTATCTTCTCTTCGTCTACTATTTCCGGTTTCTCCCTGATCTCTTTTTGCCAGCGTTCTTCCTCTGCTTCAAGTGCCAGTAAAAGTTGCCGTTGCTTATCGCGGTAGCTGGCTGCCAATTCATATTTTTGCGCCTTTACAGCATCTGTTTTCTGTTTTTCCACCTCCTTCAGTTCTGCCTCCAGATGCTCAATGGTTTCCGGAATCACAATGTTGGAGATGTGTACTCTTGCACCGGCCTCATCGAGCGCATCGATGGCCTTGTCGGGAAACGTGCGGTCCGACACGTAGCGGTCGGTCAGCTTCACACAGGCCTGTAAAGCCTCGTCGGTGTAGCGCACGTTGTGGTGATCCTCATAACGCTCTTTGATGTTACGCAAAATCTGCAGTGTCTCCTCCGGTGTGGTGGGGTCTACGATCACCTTCTGGAAGCGGCGTTCCAGGGCACCGTCTTTTTCGATATTCTTCCGGTATTCATCGAGCGTGGTGGCACCGATACACTGTATCTCGCCGCGCGCCAGCGCCGGCTTCAGCATATTGGCCGCATCAAGTGATCCGGCAGCACCGCCCGCACCCACAATGGTGTGGATCTCGTCGATGAAGAGAATGATGTTCGGGTTTTTGGACAGTTCGTTCAGGATGGCTTTGATGCGCTCCTCAAACTGGCCACGATACTTTGTCCCGGCAACAATTGATGCCATATCAAGTGCGATGACTCTTTTGTCGAACAGCGCCCGCGATACCTTTTTTTGGGTAATGCGCAGGGCAAGCCCGTCCACGATTGCTGATTTACCTACGCCAGGATCACCAATAAGGACGGGATTGTTCTTCTTGCGGCGACTGAGGATCTGTGCAATACGTTCGATCTCTTTTTCACGTCCCACCACCGGATCGAGCCTGTTTTCCAGTGCAGCACGGGTGATGTCAGTCCCAAAATTGTCAAGTACGGGTGTATCCGAGCCGCTCCCCTTTGTCTGGGAGGAGGTGCCCTGGCCGCCTCCAGGATTGAACGATGATTTGTCGCTCAATTCATCATCGTCGTCATCGGTGAAGTTCGCTCCTGCGGAAGGCGATTGTGTGGCACTATTGTCTTCGCTGTCCTGTATTCTCCCTTCCGAACGGTTGTCGATGATACTTTTAATGTAGAGAAAAGCGCTCGCATAATCGAGCTGGAACTGAGTGAGAATATCGTTAATGAGGGTACTCTTTTCTTTTAGCAGCGCAAGCAGAATATGTTCAGAGTCTGTCTCCGGGCTCTTTGTGAGGCGTGCTTCGAGAATACTCATCTTTAATGCTTTTTCCGTATTTTTATTGATCACCAGTTCGTTTGTCCCGTCATAGGGCTCCTGAATGGAGCGCACGTGGGAGTCGATGTAATCCTTCAAAACTTGCAAATCGATATCAAAATCCTGCAACACCTGAATGGCCAGACCATCACCGTCGCGAAGAATACCAAGCATGAGATGTTCCGGTCCGATGTAGTTGTTCTGGAGTCGCCCTGCTTCTTCACGGCTATATGCCATTATGTCTCTTATTCGTTGAGAAAAATTATTTTCCATTGTTTTATTCCTTTAAATTTTGACTACTCCTCCAACACATCGTCAGATAAAACTGATTCCCTACCACAACAGCGCAACTCGAACAAGCTGAACCCGTATTATATTGTTAAGCGAAAAAGTTCCTTACTTTTCCCGGAATGATTGAATACAAATATAAAGCATTTAATTTTAATCATCCATGAATGAGGAAACGTAATCGGCAAAAAAATATACAAAAACAGTGCCAATCTGTTTTACGATGAAACAGATATATTATATGACAAATGTAAAGTTGTTTTTGTTTAAATCAAGAGTTATAATTTTTTTCTCTTTAGTACAATCCATACAATCATGGGGGCACCGAAAACTGCGGTGACGGCATTGACGGGTAACGTCCTGCCGGTTAAAGGGATTTGTGAAACGATATCACAGATGAGCAGAAGAATGCTTCCCATAAGCAGGGTGGCAGGAAGGACAGTTTTGTGGTTGACCGTCCCGAAAAAGGTACGTGCAAAATGAGGGATAACGACTCCTACAAATGCAATAGGACCTGTAAATGCGGTAACGGCTCCCGTGACGACCGCGGCGATGGCGATGATTGATATCCGGATTCGTTTTATATTCAATCCTGTACTTGCGGCATAGTTCTCGCCAAGCAACAGGCTGTTGAGCGACTTTTGCAGAAAGAGGGAGACGAGAATACCAAAGGCAGTAAGAACCAGCAAAAATGGCATTTTGTTCCAGGTGACACCGCCAAGGCTACCGAAGGTCCATGTGACAAATACTTTCAGTGAGTCGGGGTCGGCAAAGCTCTGCAAAATGGTAACCAGGGCACTTGCCACATATCCGAAGATCATTCCGAGCACCAGAATGGTGATGGAGTCCTTTATTCTGGCCGATACCGCCAGGATCAGCACCAATACGACTGCGGCACCGGCAATGGCGGCAATGATCTGTGCCATGCTGCCCATGGCTGAGATAAAAGGGTATACGATTGTTCCGCTGAGCATGGTGAGCAATGCAACGCCCAGCCCGGCGCCGGCACTTACGCCTAGCACATCGGGACCGGCAAGGGGATTGCGAAAGAGGGTTTGCATCAGTAAGCCCGACAGGGACAGGGCGCTGCCGGCAATGGCGGCAGTGATAGCTTTTGGCAACCGGTAGTTCCGGATGATTTCATCGATGATTTCATCGCCGGAAGTCCCGAAGAGTGCCAACCACGTTTCCGCGGGAGTAATGGGAGCATTGCCGGTTAAAAGATCACCAATAAATGCCACGAACAGGAGGACAAACAGTAAAACAAATATGAAGGCTCTATTTTTCACGTGCAGGCAGTTCTTCCAACGGTTTGATGTAGGTGAATGAATAGTCGGGCAATATCTCCGGATAAGCGGCTTTCACAAGGTCAGACAGCAACAGGTCGGGATTGGCTATGGCACTTTCAAAGTAATCGTTTCCGCCGGCGGGGGTAATCCGGTTGTGGTTGTTATAAACCTGTCTTTTTTTTACTGATTGCAGCAAAAGGTACTTGGCATCCTTTTCCGCCAGCCCGGCGTAGGTGCCGGCTTCACAGCCAAACCAGTAATCAGCCTTGCCAAACCGGGTGAGAACTGATTCAATATCAAGTGCGATACTGCCGTACTCTCGGTTGTTTTTGTAAAGATAATCCAGCTGGGCATCCCGGAAAAGGATGGCATGAAAACTTTTTCCTCCCGGCACGTACCATGTGTTCTGAAAATTGTCGCCCGACATGACAGTGTGTTGTGGTGAAACGCTTTTTATTTTATTCTGCAACTCCAGATAGCGACGCTCTATTCCCGTAAAAATGGTGTCACCCATGGTTTCCTTATCGAAAAAGGCTGCGATCATCCTGATCCACTCCGCACGGGCAAGGGGAGAATTTTCCATCCACTCCAGGGAATAGATAACCGGAAAACCGGCATTGATCATTCGTTCACTGTAGTTGTCACGTTGTGCATAGGCAGAGCTGATGATGGCCTGCGGTTTCAGTGCCAGTGTCATTTCGATATTGGGATGGAAAGGATCTCCCAGATCGGCTATCTCGCCCGATTCAAGCTTGTGGAGGATACCGGGATGAAAAACCCTGAACCCGTCTGTTACACCCTTTATCACATCCTCTTCATCCAGCAAGTCAAGAAATGTAAAGTAGGAAAAGGTGTTAACCGTGAGGGAAGTCAGTGGTATCTTTAATTTTGTACCCCCTGCGGGTAGTTGCGTTGAATCGTTTCTGTAAAGGTAATATACCGCATAAGGCTTGTCTTCACTCCAAGGGTCGTGCAATATCACTCTTGTATAGTTGTTGAAGTGATCAATCTGAAAACCCTTTGCATGACGAATTATCACTGAAGAGACGGGTTTATCTTCATCCAATACCTTTTTTTTGTGATGCTGCCCCGACTGGCATGCACACATCAGAAATAAAAGTCCGCATGCAAAGGAAAGAAACGGTAAACTATTCTTTTTCTGTAGCATCGGGGGTGTCTTTTATTTTGGTTTTCAGTTTGCCCGGCTCGTAACCCGGAATTTTCACCTTGCGTGTCTTATAGCGTGTGGTAACCCTCGGTTCAGCCCTGGAGCCGGGAACGTATTCATGACGATACATGTTGAAAAAAAGGATGAGGAGGGAAAGTATCAGCGGCCCGAAAATCACGCCCCAGAATCCGAACATGGGCAGGCCGATGAGTACGCCGAACACGGTAATTAGGGGATGGATATCTGCCAGTTTTTTTTGTAAAAGAAAACGGGCGACGTTATCTACCCCGCCAATAATGAAAAAACCATATGCAAGCAATCCGATGCCATTCACATAATCGGCATTCAGAAGAAGTCCAATGCCTATGGGTGCCCAGACAATGGTGGTACCTACTATAGGAATAATGGTGGAGAAAGCAGTAAGAATGGCATACAGAATTGCACTCTCCACGCCGAAAAGCAAGTATCCCATATAGGCAAAGAAACCCTGGATAATCGCTAAAAGTGGTATTCCGATAGCATTGGCCTGGATAATGAGCCGTGTCTCCTCTGCCACGATCTGTTTGTTTTCTTCCTTGAAAGGCAGTATTTCACGGATCGATTTTTCGAATTCGTCGTTACTGCAGAGCATGTAGTACAACACAAAAAGAATCACAATCACATTGATTACGAACGTATAAACGCCGCTTCCCAATACCTGCAGGATGTTTGTCCCCGCCCGGGGAATGACGGCCAGGCTTTCAGGTGTGAAAATGTTGAACCCGAGTCTCTCCTCAAGCAAGGTTATAAAATGGTTTACCTTTGCAAGTATTGCTTCAGGATCTATGGTAATACCGGAAAAAGTATCAATGACCAGAAAAGCGATTCCTGTGAGTGGGATCAGAATGAAGAAAAGTACTTCGAGTACGATGATCAGGGCACTCAACGGTTTTTTAAAGTTGAGTTTTTGGGTTAGATACTTCTGCTGTCCGTTCACGATCACGTAGAGGGTGGCCGCACCTAAAAATCCGCTCATGTAGGGGCGTGTATACTTAAAAATGATCAGTCCCAACAGGATCAGCAGTCCAATCAGGATATATTTATACTGTACATTTTTTTCTTTCTCAGGCTGTTTAATCATTTTGGTCTGCTTCGTGCAAAGTGGTGAGTTACTATCAAAGAAACTGAAAATCTTCCGGCTGGGCAAATCCACCTTCAATGAGAGCTTCTTTTGCCTGTTCATAGTCGGAGGCTCTAACCTGCATTTCTATTTCTCCGAGGCTATATGACAACCTGTTTGCTGTGAGGTTTTTCATGTATGTTTCAATGCCTCTCATTTCCATGAAGGTCTGCACAATGGTTACATCCGCCGGGAAAGTGAATGTTTTAACTGTAATGAAACTTTCTTCCATAGCTTGTTGTTATTGTATGCTTTGATTTTGTAAAAATACGCTTTTTTTTAGATAAAACAGTGCATAAAGAATTATTTGACGTAAATTTGAACACTCGTTAATTCCACAACCCCTTACAATAAACTATGTCAAAACTTGCTTTAATTACAGGAGCCACATCCGGCATCGGGCATGCCACAGCTCTTCTGTTAGCTGGAAAAGGAACAGATCTGATCATTACCGGTCGTCGCGAGGAGCGATTACTTTCACTGAAAAAGGAACTGGAAAAGGAGGGTGTGCGCGTGCTCACGCTCTGTTTCGATGTGAGGGATGAGACAGAGGTGAAAGAGAAGCTTGGTAAACTGCCCGAAGAATGGAGGAAGGTCGATGTTCTCGTGAATAATGCCGGACTGGCAGCCGGACTCGGAGCGGTGCAAGATGGTGATACGGATGACTGGAACCGCATGATAGATACCAATGTGAAGGGACTGCTTTACGTCACGCGGGCAATTGCCCCGGGAATGGTGGAACGGCATTCCGGACACATTATCAATATCGGCTCCATTGCGGGAAAAGAGGTTTATCCAAACGGCAACGTGTACTGTGCAACAAAGCATGCTGTGGATGCACTTACCCAAGGGATGCGCATCGACATGCTGCCTCACAACATAAAGGTGACACAGATTTGCCCGGGGGCAGTGGAAACGGAATTCTCCCTTGTTCGCTTTCACGGAGACAAACAGCGTTCCGACAAGGTTTATGAGGGTTATGAAAACCTTGTAGCAGAAGATATTGCTGAATGTATATGGTTTGTTGTCTCACGTCCTCCCCATGTAAATATCAACGACATGGTGGTGATGCCTGTGGCCCAGGCTTCGGCAGCCATCTTCCATAAACAGTAAAATCTATTCCCGTGAATTATGAAAATCCTTTTGTTTATAGTTTTTTATAATGATCCAATTGTTAGAAGCACAGGAAAAAATAGTTTACCAGTCGCCACCGCCTGAGATACTGGAATTGGTAGAGATAGAGAGAGCTCCCCTTGTGGAGCTGGATAGCAAAAAAGAGCAGATGTTGTTTTACTACCGTCCGGCGTTTAAATCACTTTCAGACCTGAATCAGCCGGAATTACGCCTTGCAGGGCTGCGGATTAATCCCGAAACAAATATTTCAAGTACACTGATCTATTATCACGATATCCGTTATCAGAAAGTAACGAAACGGGAGTTACGACCCATCATGGGTTTGCCGGAGCAACCGCGTATTGCCTACGTCTCCTTCTCTCCCGATGAAACAAAAATAGCGTTCACACATACAACACCGGGAGGCGTTGAATTATGGATAGCAGACCTGATAACGCTGACTGCCCGGAAACTGACCGATGCCATGCTCAATGCCAATGCCGGTGAGCCTTACATATGGTTCCCCGACAGCAGGAGCATGCTGGTCAGAATGTTGCCTGGAGGTCGTAAAACACTGGCAGATATGAAAACGGCGCTCCCGGATGGGCCGGTCGTCTCAGTCAGCGACGGACAGATATCACAAAACCGCACCTATCAGGATTTGTTAAAGAATCCGCTGGAGGAGGCCAATTTTGAAACACTCATGACTTCCGAACTATACAAGGTGGAAATAAACGGAGCAAAGACGCTTTGGAAAGAAGCGGGAATGTACGTAAATGAGGTGTTTTCACCCGATGGAACCTGTCTGTTACTTACCACGCTCACACATCCCTTTTCTTACGTGGTACCCTACTACAGCTTTCCCAACGAAACCAATATATACGGTTCCGATGGCCGTTTTTTACTGAATTTCAGCAGACAACCTCTGCTTGACAAGCTGCCTGTGGGGTTTATGGCCACCTTCGAGGGAAAAAGAAGTATTCACTGGCGTGCCGATAAGCCCGCTACGCTTGCCTGGGTGGAAGCATGTGATAAAGGTGATCCTGAAGTTGATGTCCCATTCCGTGATGAACTGTTTCAACTGGATGCTCCTTTTACGGGCCGGTCTCTTTCATTGATGAAGATGAGAAATCGCTTCGCAGGGATCCGGTGGGGAGATGACCGTTATGCTGTCGTCAGTGACAGGTGGTGGAATACGCGCAACACAAGGATGTATCTGTTTGATCCTTCCCATCCTTCACGTGAACCACGGATCATTGACGACAGAAACTATCAGGATATATACAGTGATCCCGGTATATTACAAACCGAAAAAAACGAAATGGGTACCTATACCCTGAAGATTGACGGAGAAACAGCCTATCTTTTTGGTGATGGTTACAGCCCTGAAGGGCAGTTTCCGTTTATTGATGCATTCAACCTGAGAACACTCGAAAAGAAACGGATTTATCAATCCGCAACCAAAGGAAAAGTGGAAGATTTGATTTCTTTTATCGATAGCAAGGCAGGCACGCTGATTACTTGTGTTGAATCACCTACCGAATATCCAAACTATTATATCCGGAATATCAGCAAAAGAATAGCCAATATTCCCCTGACAGCCTTTGAAAATCCTTTTAAACGATTCGCGGGGGTTCACAAAGAGGTGATCAGTTATCACAGAGCCGACGGAGTGGCACTTACCGGCACTTTGTATCTTCCTGCCGGTTACGACAGGGAGAAGAAGGAGAAGCTGCCGTTGATTATGTGGGCTTATCCCACCGAATATAAGGACAAAAGCAGTGCCGGGCAGACTACTGCCAATCCCAACTCGTTTACCTATCTTTCTTATGGTAACCCCATTTATTGGGTAACGCGCGGATATGCCGTGCTTGATGATGCGGCTTTTCCTGTCGTGGGAGAAGGAAATGAACAACCCAACAATACATTTGTCACGCAGCTGGTAGACAATGCCAGGGCGGCCATCGACGCCGTGGATGCACTGGGATATATAGACAGGAGTAGGGTGGCTGTGGGCGGCCATTCCTACGGTGCTTTCATGACAGCCAATCTGCTGACCCATTCCAATCTCTTTGCTGCAGGTATTGCCCGTAGCGGAGCTTACAACCGTACGCTCACTCCCTTTGGATTTCAAAGTGAAGAGCGAAATTATTGGGAAGCGCCGGAGGTCTATAACGCGATGTCTCCCTTTATGCATGCCGACAAAATGAAAACTCCGCTGCTGATCATTCACGGTGAAGCAGATAACAATTCAGGAACACATACCATGCAGAGCGAACGTTATTTTCAGGCGCTGAAAAGCTTTGGTGCAGTGGCCCGGCTTGTAATCCTGCCATTGGAAAGTCACGGCTACGCAGCCCGCGAAAATGTACTTCACCTGTTGTGGGAACAGGATCAGTGGTTGGAGAAATATGTAAAAACTGCAATTTTGTCAGAATAACTGTCAGACTTCTTCCAGTTTTTTTTATTTGGCACAGATTTCGCTATTCAGGTTATGTCATTTAGAACATCAATATTAATTATATTAACATTAATTTAGGAATATGAACATTAAACCATTGGCAGACAGAGTGCTGGTAAAACCAGCTGCTGCAGAAGAGAAAACAGTAAGTGGAATTATCATTCCCGACACAGCAAAGGAAAAACCGCTGAAAGGCGAAGTGATTGCTGCAGGTAAAGGTACGAAAGATGAGGAAATGGT
>DGZP01000018.1:109673-141024 GCA_002398565.1 Proteiniphilum sp. UBA4977 | reverse complement strand
GTGAAAGAAGGTGACAAGGTGTTGTACGGTAAATATGCCGGAACCGAAATTGAACTGGATGGCGTACAACATCTGATCATGCGTCAGTCTGACATCCTGGCGATTCTTTCCTGATCAAAAAGATAAACATGACTCGATCTATCTTGCATTTACAAATCAATTATAAAACGAAATAAAAATGGCTAAGGAAATTAAATTTAACATGGATGCCCGCGATCTGCTTAAGAAAGGCGTGGACGAACTGGCAGATGCTGTCAAAGTAACATTGGGTCCCAAAGGCCGTAATGTGATTATCGATAAAAAATATGGAGCTCCCCAGATTACCAAAGACGGTGTAACGGTGGCAAAAGAGATAGAACTGGAAGACTCTTTTCAGAATATGGGTGCCCAGCTGGTGAAGGAAGTGGCCTCCAAGACCAATGACGACGCAGGTGATGGTACCACAACTGCTACCGTATTGGCTCAGTCAATCATTGGCGTGGGTCTGAAAAACGTGACTGCAGGAGCTAACCCGATGGATTTGAAGCGTGGTATTGACAAAGCAGTGGGCAAGGTGGTGGAAAGCCTCAAAGAACAGGCCGTAGAAGTAGGTGATGACCTGAGAAAGATTGAAAACGTGGCCAAGATTTCGGCCAATGGCGATGAGACTATTGGCAAGCTGATTGCCGAAGCAATGCAGAAAGTAAGCAAAGAAGGTGTGATCACCGTGGAAGAGTCGAAAGGAACCGATACCTATGTGGACGTAGTGGAAGGAATGCAGTTTGACCGCGGCTATATCTCTCCCTACTTTGTGACCGATACCGAAGCCATGGAAGTGGATTTTGAAAATCCGCTGATCCTGATTCATGACAAGAAGATCTCTGCCATCAAGGATCTGTTGCCCATCCTGGAAAAAGGAATTCAGACCGGCAAGCCGCTGTTGATCATTGCCGAGGATATTGATTCCGAAGCACTGACCACACTCGTAGTGAACCGTCTACGCGGATCTTTGAAGATTGCCGCGGTGAAGGCTCCCGGTTTTGGTGATCGCAGGAAAGAGATGCTGGAAGATATCGCCATCCTCACAGGAGGCATTGTTGTTTCCGAAGAGAAAGGCCTTACCCTGGAAAATGCCACCCTCGATATGCTGGGTAGCGCCGAGAAGGTGACCATCGATAAGGATACCACCACTATTGTAAACGGCGAAGGTGAAAAGGCAGCTATTGAAAGCCGCATTGGCCAGATACGTGCACAAATTGAGAAAACAACATCCGACTATGATCGCGAGAAATTGCAAGAACGTCTTGCCAAGCTGGCCGGCGGCGTGGCAGTGCTTTACGTGGGAGCAGCCTCCGAAGTGGAGATGAAGGAGAAGAAAGACCGCGTGCAGGATGCACTCTCAGCTACCCGTGCTGCTGTTGAAGAAGGAACTGTGCCCGGCGGAGGCGTTGCCTACATCCGTGCGATCGAAGTTATTGACGGATTGAAGGGTGAAAACGAAGACGAGACTACCGGAATTGAGATTGTGAAACGTGCCATCGAGGAACCTCTTCGTCAGATTGTGGCGAACGCCGGAAAAGAAGGTGCCGTAGTTGTACAGAAGGTACGTGAAGGAAAGGCAGATTATGGTTATAATGCCCGGAGTGATCAGTATGAAAACCTCTACGAAACAGGTGTTATTGATCCTGCCAAGGTGACCCGCGTAGCTTTGGAAAATGCCGCTTCCATTGCCGGTATGTTCCTCACAACGGAATGTGTAATCACAGACAAGAAGGAAGACAATCCAGCACCGCAGATGCCCATGGGAGGCGGTGGAATGGGTGGAATGATGTAATTGTCATGATCCGCTGAAAATAGAATAATAATTATTATCAAGACGCGTAACTGAAAATGAAAATTTGAAAGTTATGCGTCTTTTTCTTTTAAAAAAGCAAGTTAATCTGTTTTTTCCTTTCATTGCGGTTTTTCTTAATTCAATTTTGTGACAAATTGTAATTAAGTTTGTAATAATCAATCAATCGGCTGTAAAATTAAAAGAGCAATCGCAACAAAAATGTAACAGAAATTAGATAATTTATACTACTTTTGTGCGGATTTTAATTTTTTGAAAAATTTAAATATTGAAATTTATGGTAAAGCGATTGAGATTTTTGACAGTAGCTCTTTTTGTGATGCTCGCTGCCGTGATGCAGGCTCAGGTGACGACTTCCAGTATGAGTGGACGTGTTACCGATGCTGAGGGGGCTGTTATCGGTGCAACGGTGATTGCCACACATGTGCCCACTGGAACTGTTTATGGTGTAAGCTCCAGAGTAGATGGTTCTTTTAATTTGGCTAATATGCGTGTTGGAGGGCCATATGTGGTGAAGATATCATATATAGGCTATCATACTGAAACATTTGGCGGTATTCAACTATCATTGGGTGAAGATTTTGTTTTGAATGCATTATTGAAAGAAGATACCCAATTGCTTGATGAAATTGTGGTGGTCGGAGAATCAAACACTTCAGTCTTTTCATCCAATAGAACAGGGGCGCAAGAAATCATTACAAGAGAGCAAATTGATAAATTGCCTACTATAACTCGCTCTTTGAACGATTTTACTAGACTTGTTCCTATGAATAGTGGTGGAAATTTTGGTGGGACTTCCTATCGCTTCAATAATGTAACTGTTGATGGTGCCTCTTTTAATAACTCTTTCGGCTTGAGTTCTTCATTAGGTGCAAGTGGTGTTGAACCAATCTCGCTCGAGGCACTTGAGCAAGTTCAGGTGATGATCGCCCCCTATGACGTAAGAAATGGAGGATTCACCGGTGCAGGTATCAATTCTGTCACTAAATCAGGTAGCAATGATTTTAATGCTTCTGCTTACATGTATATAAAGAGTCCCGATTTAATGGGATACAGAATAAAAGATGAAATATTAAATGTTTCTGAATTCTCCAACAAACAATATGGGCTGAGCATTTCTGGACCAATTATTAAGAATAAGTTGTTTTTTTACATTAACGGTGAAATAGACCGCCAAGAATTGCCAATTACATACACAACAGCTAACTCCGCTGTAAATGCTGCAGATTTGAAAGATCTCTCTTCATTCTTAAACAAAGAATTAAATTACAGTCCCGGATCTTACGACCTTACTAAAAGGAATACAGAGGCAAACCGACTGACAGCCCGCTTGGATTGGAATATCAATCCTAAGAATGTTCTGAGTTTCAAGTATTTTTACTTAAAATCATTCAATACAAATAACCCCAGTACATCAGGTACTCCGTTAAATGGAAGAGGTCCTAATGAATATGCTATTCCGTTTACATCAGCATTCTACAGAGCAAATAACAACTTCAACATCATTATGGCCGATTTAAATACGATCATCAATGATAATATGAGTAATTATTTTAAAATTGGTTATTCCGCATTGCGAGATTTCAGAGATATGGATGGAGGTTTCTTTCCTCAAGTCGATATCCTGAATGGTAATGCCGGTAATCTTATGGCTTATACTACTTTTGGGACAGAAGCCAATTCTTATAACAACAGGTTAAATACAAATATTTTCCAGATTCAGGATAACTTTGTAATGAATCTTGGCAAACATCAGATCACAATTGGTACTCAAAGTGATTATCGATCATTTAGTAATGGTTTTGCCCAGAATTATCCAGGAGCTTGGGTGTTTTCATCAATAGATGACTTTAAATTCAACGTTCTAGCCACAAAAGATTATTTGAGCAGTCATAATGGAAGTATCGCCGGTTTCAATATCAACAATTATAATCCATCAACTTACGGTTTGAATCCAATTAACGGAGGTTTGACCAATTCATCGGGTACCGGTTTTTCATATTATTCGCAAAAATATGCAATCGGTGATTCATTCCCCTTTGCTGAAGTGAATGTAATGCAGTTGGGCTTTTATGTTCAAGATAAATGGACAATCAACGATAAACTGAATGTTACATACGGGTTGCGAGCTGATGTTCCTGTATTTATGACAGATCTACCATCAAACGAAAGAGTTGCCGGGGAAACTTATAGAGATGGGATAAAGATTGATGTTTCCAAATACCCTTCTACCAAAATACTTCTTTCCCCTCGCATTGGATTTAATTTCAAACCGTTGGACGATGCATCTCTTCAATTTAGAGGAGGTACGGGGATTTTTGCCGGAACGCCGCCATATGTATGGCTCAGTAATCAGGCTGGAAACAACGGAGTCTTATTCGGAGATTTAAATGTGCGTGGTGCAGACCTTGCTACAATGGGCTTTACAGGTGATATAAATAGCTATAAACCTGCATCAGGAACACCTCCGCGTGGTGATATCGCCATTACAGATCCTGATTTTAAATATCCTACTCTTTGGAAAACCAATCTGGCTGCAGACTACAGGTTTCTGGACGGCTGGATTGCTACAATAGAGTTTTTACACTCTAAGGACTTGAATGCTATTTATCATGATAATATTGGCATTATCAGAACTACAAATTTTGTAAATGACGGTTCAGGTGAAAATGTACGTCCTGTTTACGCAGGATATTATAGTGATGAGGTCGGCAATGACAAGGCTGCCTATAATGTAGTGATGTTGCGTAACACGGATAAGGGATATTCTTGGTTTACAACACTTCAACTACAAAAGAATTTCAATGATGGTGTACTCAAAGGGCTGAATATGAATGGCTCTTATACATTTGGAAAGGCTAAGGCTGTTACAGATGGAACTTCTTCTGTTGCAACTTCTGCCTGGAAGTATCGCCCCGCACTCGATCCTAATTCACAAGAACTTGGTTATTCAGCCGGTTCTATGGATGGTAGATTATTGCTTTCCGCATCTTACACTGCCGACTGGGGTAAAAACTCTTCAACCAGTCTTGGGTTGATTTATCAGCGATATCGTCCTTTCCGATATACCTACGCGTATAATGGTGATGCGAATGGGGATACTCAAACGGCGAATGACTTAATTTATATTCCTAACAGCCTGTCTGAAATATCGGCAAACTTAGATCCAAAAGGATTTACCAACCAACAAGAAGCTTGGGAAGCATTGGATGCTTTTATTTCTCAGGACCCCTATCTGAAAGGACGTCGAGGTAAGTTTGCTGAAAGAAATGGAGCTGCTGCACCTTTTGCCAATCAACTTGATTTAAGCGTAAATCATGATATCCGAATTTATCAAGTAAACGAGAAATATCATACACTGCGTTTAAGTTTTAATATTGCTAACTTTTTAAATTTGCTCAACAAAGATTGGGGTGTACAGCAAACAACTGTACTGGGCAATCAGCAGTATCAATTCTTAAAAGTAGAACAGAAGCCAACAGCGGCGAATAACTATACTTTGAGATATAGCATGAACAACAACTTACCTGAAACTTTCAAGGATTATTTAGGTAATGATTCGCGTTGGCAAATGCAGTTTGGTATCAAGTATATTTTTTAGTTTTTCAAACACAAAAACGAAGTTTGGACAGATCCTGCAAGATAAGTGCAGGATCTGTTTTTTTATTGTGACAGGAGCGCAAGTACTAGATTATTCAGATATTAAGCATTTCATAGACAGATAAAAATCATCTTAGAGACCTTTTTGACAAAACTAAATTTCAAAATGACAAAGAAGAACGGCTTCATCACCCCATGCAGTAAGGTAACCTAAAACGCAGTATACACTTTTTACTTTGTTCAACAAGCAAACTCTTACACTATGAAAAAGTAAGTTACATAACGGAAATTTTTTTGTCTGTTTTGTCTAAAAAGGATATCTTTGAGGAAATTTATTCAGAAATATGAAACGACTGCAAGTACCCAATCAGCATATTTCACAATGGGAAACGGTTTTTGACAGGATTAAAATGCTTCACGAGGAGGGGGTGGAAGCGGCCATTGATCAGGTAAACTGGAAAAGTGATTTTCCTAAGTCGCTTCCTGTCACAGTACGTGTGGCACACGACGGGGAGAGGCTCTACCTGTATTATATCGTGACCGGGGAAGCGATCCGTGCCGAAAACAGAAAAGATTTCGGGCCGGTATGGGAAGATAGCTGTGTGGAGTTTTTTATGCAACGTGAGGGCGAAAAGATATACCGTAACTTCGAGTGCAATGTGCTGGGTGTTCTGTTGGCAGCCCAACACGAAACAAGAGAGAAAGCTGTACAGCTCACTCGTGAAGTGCAGTCGGTTTTCAGGCATAGCACCATCTGCCACAGATATGAGGAGGGGAGACAGGTTAGCGACTGGACCATGTATCTGGAGATACCGAAAGAAGTGATGGGGTTTGCTGAACATGAATCGCTTGCTGGACAGAAAATACGGGCTAACTTTTACAAGTGTGGCGACAAGACACCCGAACCTCATTTCCTCAGCTGGAGCTCTATCGATCTGCCTTCCCCCAATTTTCATGTACCCCGGTTTTTCGGACTCCTGGAGTTGGAATAAGCAGGAATTAAAAACAAACGAAAATAATCTTCATATAAACAAATTATAAAACAGCGGGAATGAATGATCATGGCAGGCTGAAAGAAATCGTCTTTCAATTTATCGGACAGAATGAAAATGTACAGATTAACCCTCTTGGTAAAGGGCATATCAACGACTCTTACAAGGTGATATCAGCCAATAACGAATATGTACTGCAGCGGATCAATCACCATATTTTTCAACATGTCCCCGAACTGCAGAACAATATCTTCAGGGTAACGAGCCATATCCGTGCAAAACTCGGGGAGCAGGGTGTGGAAGATATCGACAGAAAAGTACTCACCCTGGTACCTGCGCGTGATGGAAAACTTTATTTCAATGATAGTTATGGCGATTACTGGCGGATGATGGATTTCATCAGCAACAGCAAGAGTTATGATGAGATAAATCCGGAACTGGCATATCGTGCAGGAATGGCTTTTGGCGATTTTCAAAAGATGTTGTCCGATTTGCCGGGTGAACCTCTTTTTGAAACCATCCCCGGCTTTCACAATATGGAATCACGTCTCGAAACATTCCGCGCGTCGGTAAAGGCAAACAAAGCGGGGAGGTTAAGTGATAGTGAAGTGGCTGACCTTGTTAAAGAGATAGAAGCCCGTGCCAAGGAGATGTGTAAGGCAGAACAATTACACAGGGAAGGAAAACTTCCGAAGCGTACAAACCATTGTGATACGAAAGTGAACAACATCCTTTTCGATGTACAGGATCAGGTCCTTTGCGTGGTGGATCTCGATACGGTGATGCCGGGATATGTATTGTCCGATTTCGGTGATTTTATCCGTACCGGTGCCAATACCGGCGCTGAGGATGATGAAAATTTAGACAATATCTCAGTTGACCTGGCCATCTTTGAAGGATATGCAAAGGGATACCTGCAAAAAGCGGCATCATTTCTGACGAAAACAGAAATAGAGAATCTTGCTTTCGGCGCAAAGTTGCTGACCTATATGCAAACGGTACGCTTCTTCACCGATTATATCGATGGCGATACCTACTATAAGATTGCCTATCCCAATCACAACCTGGTACGTACAAAAGCCCAGTTTAAATTGCTGCAAAGCCTTGAAGCAAATTTCGAAGAAATGCAGCGGATCGTGCTCGATGCCGCAGGCCGCTGATAGCTAATACAAATAATTATCGTAAAAACAGTCGGCGCAAAGAAAAAATCATTATCTTTGCACCGCTTTATTTTGAGGAGAAAACGTGGCAAAGTTTAGTTTGTACAATATTTCCCTAAAAAACCTTTCTGCAGGACTGCATACGTACGAGTATGCGCTGGACCGGAAATATTTTGACGCTATCGACGGCGACGAAGTGAGGAAAGGTAATGTGAAGGTGACGGTTACGGTAAAAAGAACGTCGTCGACCTTCGAGTTCAATTTCGATATCAAGGGTGTGGTACAGATTCCATGTACGCGCTGCCTGGACGATATGGATATGGAGGTGGATACAAAAAACCGCCTTATTGTAAAGTTTGGAAAGGAATATTCGGAAGAGAGTGATGAGATTGTGATCATTCCTGAAGATGAGGGCGAGATTAACATCGCGTGGTTTCTGTATGAATTTATCGCACTGACTATTCCTATCAAACATGTACATCCTGCCGGTGAATGTAACAGGATGGTCTCATCGAAACTTCGTAAGCATCGTGCTGTAAGCACCGAGGATGGAGAAGAGGATGAGGTGGACATGGACGATGATGAAGAATTTGGCGACGAAGATGATACGCCGGCAAACGATCCTAGATGGGATGCCCTGAAAGGATTGAATATCGACGAAAATTAAAAATATAAACAGTAAAAATTTCATATAAATGGCACATCCAAAAAGAAGACAGTCTTCTGCAAGACAAGGAAAAAGAAGGTCACACGATCATGCTAAACTGCCCACCATGGCAATCTGCCCCAATTGTGGCGCCTGGCATATTTATCATACTGTGTGCGGCGAATGCGGGTACTACAGAGGAAAATTGGCAATTGAAAAAGAGGTTACGGCATAAACTTCTTCCTTTCATTTTATAGAAACAAGAACCCTGAAATGACCTGATCGTGTTTCAGGGTTTTTTCTCATTATTCACATTATTGACAGCGATGAAGCAATTAAACGCCGTAATAACCGGAATAACAGCAGCTGTGCCGGATTATATTCTTACCAATGAGGAACTCTCCGCTATTGTAGATACTTCCGACGAGTGGATTATGACCCGTGTGGGGATTAAAGAGCGACGTATCCTGAAAGGGGAACAGCAAGGCATTTCTGTCCTGGGTACACAGGCCGTGATGGAGTTATTGAAGAAAACCAAAACTCCTCCCGAGGAAATCGATGCCGTTATATTTGCAACATCCACTCCCGATCATATCTTTCCGTCGGCTGCATCTATTGTTGCCGAGAATGCAGGGATCAAGAATGCGTTCTGTTTCGATATGGAGGTAGCCTGTTCCGGATTTGTCTATGGTCTGGAGATATGCAACGGATTAATAAAAACCGGGAAGTATAAAAAAATAATATTGCTGGCCGGCGACAAAATGTCTTCCATCACCAATTATAAAGACAGGACAACCTGTCCGCTCTTTGGTGACGCGGCAGGTGCTGTACTTATCGAGCCCACGGAAGAGAATCTTGGAATCATCGACGCTGAACTTCATTCCGACGGAATCGGCTACAAACCCTTGCAACTGAAAGCCGGAGGAAGTAAATATCCCGCCTCGCACGAAACGATAGATAATGCCGAACATACCGTTTATCAGGATGGACGGATTGTTTTCAAATATGCAGTATCACGCATGGCGGAAGTTTCCGAATCCATCATGAAAAGGAATAACCTGACTGTTGATGATGTAGACTGGCTTGTCCCTCATCAGGCAAACCTGAGGATTATTGATGCTGCCATAGAACGTACCGGCTTGTCTCGTGAAAAAGTCATGATAAATATTGAACGATATGGCAATACCAGTGCCGGAACCATTCCTCTTTGCCTGTGGGAATGGGAAGCCAAACTGCGCAAAGGGGATAAAGTGATACTTACAGCCTTTGGAGCCGGCTTTTCATGGGGCAGTGTCTACCTGAAGTGGGGATACGATTATAAAGAATCCTAAAAACCGACGAAATGCAGTCACAAAATCACCGTTCCGGTTTCGTAAATATCGTGGGTAACCCTAATGTGGGGAAATCTACGTTAATGAACCGGCTGGTGGGTGAAAAGATATCAATTATCACGGCCAAGGCGCAGACTACACGGCATCGAATCATCGGAATTGTAAATAACCCTGATTACCAGATCGTGTATTCCGATACGCCGGGAGTACTGCAACCCAATTATAAGCTGCAGGAGCAGATGCTCAACTTCTCGCTTTCTGCATTGCAGGATGCCGATGTGCTGCTCTACGTGACCGATGTGGTGGAGAAAATTGATAAAAATGACAATTTCCTTGCGAAGGTGCAGCAACTTGATCTGCCTGTAATACTGTTGATCAATAAAATTGATCAAACCAATCAGGCCGCACTGGAGGCACTGGTGGCACAATGGAGCACGCTGTTGCCGAGAGCGGAGATTTATCCGATCTCCGCGCTGAATAACTTTGCTATTGACAGGGTGCAAAAGCGCATCCTGGAAATCCTGCCCGAGTCGCCACCCTATTTTGAGAAAGATGCACTCACCGATAAACCGGCTCGTTTCTTTGTGGCGGAAATCATCCGCGAAAAAGCTTTGCTGTTTTATCAGAAAGAAATCCCTTACTCTATAGAAGTGGGTGTGGAAGAGTTTAAAGAGGAAAATGACATCATCAGGATCAGGGCAATTATCCTGGTGGAAAGAGATACCCAGAAAGGGATTGTCATAGGCCACAAAGGTGAGGCACTGAAGAAACTGGGAACCATGGCACGCAAGGACATTGAGCGTTTTTTTGAGAAAAAAATCTTCCTGCAGCTATACGTGAAGGTGGAGAAAGACTGGCGCAACAGAGACAACATGCTGAAGACTTTCGGCTATAAGTTGGATTAATATGTCAATATGCCAATGTGGCAATGAGACCCTAAAAGAAAGAAAAAAATATGCAGAATTTGGTAGCAATAGTAGGACGGCCCAACGTGGGGAAGTCCACCCTGTTTAACCGCCTGACACAGACGCGTCAGGCCATTGTGACGGAGGTTTCCGGTACAACCCGTGATCGTCAATACGGGAAAGTAAACTGGAACGGGCAGGAGTTTTCTCTGGTCGACACTGGCGGATGGGTCGTGAATTCCGATGATGTCATGGAGGATGAGATTAACAAACAGGTGCGTATTGCCATTGAAGAAGCCGATGTGATTCTTTTTGTGGTTGATGTGATGAACGGTCTTGCCGATCTCGATACGGGTGTGGCACAGATGCTGCGCCGCTCAGGCAAACCCGTGGTGGTGGTGGCCAATAAATCGGATAATTTCGATATCGGACATCAGGCTGCCGAATTTTATTCGCTCGGCCTGGGTGATCCATACAGTGTGTCGGCCGTTAACGGATCAGGAACAGGCGATCTGCTGGACCACATTCTGACGTTGTTCTCCAGAGATAATGAGGAAGAAATTCTGGAAGATATTCCCAAATTTGCCGTCGTGGGACGTCCCAATGCCGGTAAATCGTCCATCATCAATGCATTGATCGGGGAGGAGAGAAGTATCGTGACCGACATTGCCGGTACGACACGCGACTCCATTTACATGCGTTATAATAAGTTCGGCATGGATTTCTACCTGATCGATACGGCCGGTATTCGAAAAAGAGGAAAAGTGACGGAAGATCTGGAGTATTTCTCGGTGATTCGTTCCATCAGGGTGATCGAAAATGCCGATGTCTGTGTACTGATGCTCGATGCCACACGGGGAATAGAAAGCCAGGATCTGAACATCTTCTCGCTCATTCAGAAGAACCGAAAGGGACTGGTCGTTTTTGTGAATAAGTGGGATACCGTGGAAGAAAAGGACAATGTGGTAATCAAAACGTTCGAGAATGCAATCCGCCAGCGATTGTCACCCTTTACCGATTTTCCCATTATCTTCGGCTCGGCGCTAACCAAACAACGCATTCTCAAAGTGATGGATACGGCTAAAGAGGTATATGTGAACCGGAAACGGAAAATACCTACCAGCAAACTCAATGAGATCATGTTGCCCATCATTGAAAAGACACCTCCTCCGGCCAACAAAGGAAAATATATCAAGATAAAGTATATTACGCAGTTACCAAATACGCAGATTCCTTCTTTTGCCTTTTTCTGCAATCTTCCCCAATGGATCAAAGAACCTTATAAACGATTCATTGAAAACAGAATGCGCGAGAATTGGAATTTTTCCGGTACACCCGTCAATATTTTTTTCCGGGAGAAATAATATCCCGAGTATGGATGACTCTAAATATACCCGTAATCCGGCTCATTATTCCGTGTGCCATAAATAAAATACCAAAAATCGATGAAATACCAAAAATATTGCGTTAATTTGTACAACTTTTGACAAGATTGGCGGGTGATAAAAACTGCTATCGTGTTTTAAAAAAGAAAAAAATGTATGGCAACGCCCCGGAAAACTCACCGGGCTAAATGAAGGGACTACTGATGAATACGAAAAACAATCCGGAGAACGACAAACAACCCGTAAACGAAGAAAAAACGACCAAGGAACCGCAAATGGTAGAAAGGGAGGAGTCTCAGACGACGGAAAATGAGCTGCCGATCTATCCACCGCAGGACGATGCCGAATTGGCTTCAACTCCTGAACCCGCAGCGGAAGGAATTATTTCTGAAGAGGCAGAGGTTGACTCAACAGATGAATCTGTCGTTGAGAAGAAGGCCGTTGACCCTGTTCCGGATGAAGTGGTACCTGCGGAAGCCGAAGTGGTATTGGTTGCTGAAGAGCAAGTCGTTGATACGGAAATTTCAGATTCTGCACCCGACGAAACGGTTCCTGAGGAAATAAAAGAGTCTGCACCCATTGATTACGACCTGGAGATTGCCAGTGAAGAGGAATCTGAAGAAGAGGAGCCGGATGGCGACGATCTCCCTCAGGACGAGGCGGGAGCCACCTTGCTTCCGATAGATGAAATTGTTCAGCACCTTCGTAATTTATTGCAATCGAATAATCCGAAACGTAAGGATGTAGATGAATATAAGAATCAATTCTACCGTTCCCTGCGGAACGAAACCGAAGGGCAGAAGCAAGTTTTTCTGGCTGAAGGCGGAGAGGAAATAGATTTCGTAGCAAATGAATCAGAATTATTTACAGAAGGGAAGGAGCTGCTTCAGAAAATTAAGGAAAAACGATCAGTTATCGCTGCACAGGAAGAGGCGGAGAAAGAGAAAAATGTGGCCCGGAAACTGGCTATCATTGAACAGATAAAACTCTTGACTGAAGCGCAGGGACAGGAAGATTTCAATAAATCATATCAGGAGTTTAAATCCCTTCAGCAGGAATGGAACGACATCAAACAAGTTCCCCAGGCCAAGGTAAACGAGTTGTGGAAGTCATATCAGCGTTACGTGGAGAAGTTCTACGACCTGGTGCGTATTAACAATGAATTCAGGGAATATGATTTCAAGAAAAATCTGGAACAGAAAACCGATCTTTGCGAAGCTGCTGAAAGGCTCGACAATGAAACGGATGTGATCTCGGCTTTTCATCAACTGCAAAATCTGCATCAGGAATGGAGAGAAATAGGGCCAGTCTCCAGAAAGGACAGAGAGGAGATATGGAATCGGTTTAAAGAAGCTTCTGCCAACATCAATAAAAAATATCAGACTCACTTTGAGAACCTGAGGGGAAAGGAAGATGAAAATCTTGAACTTAAGACAGCACTTTGTGAGAAGCTTGAGGCAATCGACTACAGCAGGCTTACTACTGTCAAAGAGTGGAACAGCAAGGTAAAGGAGGTACTCGATATACAGACACAATGGCGTCAGATTGGTTATGTTCCAAGGAAATGGAATACAAAAATTTACAAACGTTATCGGACTGCCTGTGACCTGTTTTTCAAAACCAAGAACGATTTCTACAAATCGCTTCGCGAAGAGATGGAAGAGAACCTGAGGAAAAAAATGGCTCTCTGCGAACGTGCAGAAGCTCTCAAAGATAGTCAGGACTGGAAGAATACTACTCGTGACATGATCGATATACAGAAAGAATGGAAAACCATCGGTATTGTTCCGCACAAATATGTGGACAGCATCTGGAAACGGTTTATCACTGCGTGTGATTACTTTTTCGAACAAAAAAAGATTCATACTTCTTCACAATATGATGAAGAAACAAAAAATCTGGAGATCAAGAAAAATGTGGTCGCAGCCATTGAAGAGCTGGATACCTCTCTCAGTACCGAAGAAGCATTGTCTCAACTGCATGATCTAATGGATGAATGGTATGCGGCGGGTCATGTACCTTATAAATTGAAAGATCGCGTATATCGTGATTTTTACGAAGCAACCGAGGCTCAGTTCGACAGGCTAAATGTTGATAAGGCCGACAGGAAGCTTGAAAGCTTTAAAACCAGCATCTCCGATATGGCCAAATCTGACAACGCAAAGAATCAGCTACTGCGTGAACGCGAAAAATTGATGCGGCAATATGAACGGATGAAGGGTGAACTGCAAACCTACCAAAACAATATTGGCTTCCTTTCCATTTCTTCCAAGAAAGGCAATTATCTTCTGGACGATATGAACCAGAAAATGGAAAAAATAAAATCGGAACTGCAGCTGATTGTGAAGAAGGTTGAAGCGTTGGATGCGGAGTTGTAAGCAATTTACCTTCTTTATTTTAATACTCCACTTTCCGATTTTGAATACCCCGGAGCCATGGCATTTTTATTATTATTCATTTTTAATGTTTTTTAATATTGGGATTTCGCCTGGGTGGTTTATTTTTATGTTACTTTGAAACTTTGTGAAAATTATTGTTTAATATTTGTACAGCGAATTTCAAGTGACTTTTTCCTATTATGTTACGAATAGCTAATTTGTTTTTCGTTATCAAAAAAATATAAATAGATTCAGAGATTATAAATCAATCACAGTTATCTCCAGAATTTGCTTTTTTAAACAATTTGGAGAAGTAAATAATTATGTTTAATATTTTAAATTAAATAATTATGTCAACATATGCTCCGTTTGCCAAGCCGATGTATGTAATGCTAAAGCCGGTAGGTTCAAAATGCAATCTCGATTGCGACTACTGTTATTATCTGGAAAAGGCAAATCTATATAGCAATAAAAATCAAGTAATGAGCGATGAGCTCCTTGAAAGATTTATCGAACAATACATAAATTCACAGACAATGCCACAGGTGATGTTCACCTGGCATGGTGGCGAAACGCTTATGCGTCCAATCTCATTTTATAAAAAAGCATTGGAATTGCAGAAGAAGTATGCCCGGGGGAGACAGATAGATAACTCTATACAAACAAACGGAACACTCCTGAACGATGAGTGGTGTGCCTTCTTCAAGGAAAATAATTTTCTTGTAGGTATTTCAATTGACGGACCGCAGGAATTTCACGACGAATACCGGCGTGACAAAATGGGAAGGCCTTCGTTTCATCGTGTAATGAAGGGTATTGAACTTTTGAAGAAGCACGGTGTAGAATTCAATTGTATGGCGGTAGTAAATGATTACAATGCGGATTATCCGTTGGAATTTTACCGTTTCTTCAAAGAAATAGATTGCCAGTATGTACAGTTTACTCCCATCGTTGAACGTCTCCGCAAGAATAAATCTCCTTTAAAATTGGCCACGGCGAAGGAAACTGAACAGGAGGTGGAATTGGCTCCCTTTTCTGTTTCTGCCGAGAAGTGGGGTAGTTTTCTATGTGCTATTTTCGATGAGTGGGTCAAGCAGGATGTGGGGAAGATGTATATTCAGATATTTGACTCTACATTGGCCAACTGGGTAGGTGAACAGCCGAGTGTCTGTACCATGGCCAAAACATGCGGACATGCCGGAGTAATGGAGTTCAACGGTGATGTTTATTCATGCGACCATTTCGTATTCCCTGAATACCGCCTGGGAAATATATACTCCAAACCGTTAACATCCATGATGTATTCCGAGGAACAACTTAAGTTCGGAAACGATAAATTCGATAAACTGCCACAACAATGCCGTGAATGTGATGTGCTGTTTGCCTGTTATGGTGAATGTCCGAAGAACCGGTTTATTAAAGACAAATATGGTAACGATGGTTTGAATTATCTGTGTAAGGGATATTACAAATTTTTTCATCATGTAATGCCTTACATGGATTTCATGAAAAAAGAACTTCTTGCCAAAAGGCCACCAGCCAATGTGATGGAATGGGTGAAACAAAGATAGTTTGATATAATCAGTTCAGATTCATTTTAAAAATCCAGCAATGAAATATCATATTTTACTTTTATTTATAGCGGTTAATTCATACTCTCTGTTTGCACAAATCAGTATAACCGGCACTGTGGTAGATGCAATAACTGATGAACCCTTAATCGGTGCAACAATTTTTGCCCAGGAAACAAAAGAAGGTGTCGTCAGTGACCTTGACGGCTCTTTTGTGTTAAATGTGCCCGAAGGAAATAAGCATTTGAGAATAAGTTATTTAGGTTATGCCGAGAAGAATATACCGTTACATGAATTTAAAAATGAAAATATTCAATTGAATGTCATATCGTTGACTCCCATGTCAATGGAATTGGAAGAGGTATTGGTGAATGCTAATTATCGAACGTCATCTCAAAAAATAGATCGTTTCACTTATCGCGCATCTGATTTTCAAACCGCTGAAGGAGGCTCTGCCACTGATTTATTGAGTAAACTTCCATCGGTATCGGTAGACCCGGACGGGACAGTAAACGTGCGGGGCACATCGGACTTTATGGTTTACTTGAATGGTAAACCTACCCAGATTGATCCTACTGTTTTACTCGGACAAATTTCCAGCAATCAGATTGACAATGTGGAGGTAATATCTATTCCTACTTCCGATTTTGACGCACAGGGAAAAGGTGGTATTATCAATATCATCACAAAAAGGACAGGAATGCAAGGATTAACTGTGACTGCCAACGGATTGATTGGTGGGGGCCCATGGAACAACCTGAAAGACGAGTTCAGTGGATTCAATCAAAATGACAATCGGTACGGGGCGGGTGTGAATGCAATCTATTTCAAGGATAGGATTTCGTTATTTGGAGGAATAAATTTTAACCGAAGGAACGTGAATGGCAGCCGGACAGGAGATGCACGCATTCTGGTCGGAGACAACGTCTATCGGCATATGATAGCAACCGGGGAGCGGCCCGAATGGTACCAAAGTGGAACAGCCAATCTGGGTGTTGAATTTTTATTGTCGGATAAGTCGGTCTTGTCAGGTTCCTATTTTTATGGGACCAGAAAAGAAGGCCGGTCTGCATTCTATCTTTATAATAATTTTTTTGCTGATAAAAATAGACAAACCGTCAATGGTGTGGATCGTGAAGACAGATGGATTTATAATCCCAACACTGATGATCGCTTGGGCCAATTTCAAAATGCAAATATCGATTTTGTACATAATTTCAGTAAAACATCCGAATTGAGGGTTTCGGCACTCTATGAGCATTCAAATCTTGAGCGTCAATTAGTCAATGAAAACTACAGCTACAACAAGCAAACAAGTGATGTTGGGGATATAGAACTCAAATACCGGCAATATGATGATACTCCTTTAGATGGCTTCCGTTTATCGGTAGACTATTCCAGTCAGTTTGCTGACGGCTCAAAATTATCGGTGGGTTTCCAGCCGCAATATATGGGTATTCAAGGTGCTTTCAATTATGATACATTAAACGTTTCAACCGGAAATCTTCTTCCGTATTCTGCTCTCGAAAATGAAATTGAACTGGCGCGTGGCATTCTTGCCGGTTATGCAAGTTATGCCGGTAGTATCAATCGATTGAATTATATTGTGGGTTTACGGATGGAATATACCGACCAGAATGTAGACATCCTCTCTGCTGATTACTTTTCATTGTTCGACGGAGATAAACAATCAAACTATCACAGCAACAAGATGGATTTGTTTCATACCCTTCACCTGAGTTGGGAACCCACCGACAAGGATAAATTTACTTTTGCAACAAGCAGAAGAGTAAGTCGTCCGCCGCTGAAGAATATGACGCCATTTCTTTATCGCCGTCATCTGGAGGTATATGAGGTGGGTGATCCGGAACTACAACCCGAGTATCTGATGAATTTTGAGCTTTCTTACGGTAGAAGGATAGGTAAACAAAATATTTCTTTAACAGGATTTTATCGTGGAGTAGACAATGCTGTATTCAGGGTCAACACGGTAACCAATGAAAATCCGGCAGTCTTTGATGTGATAGGGGAAGATGTGCTCATTCGAAGTTATACCAATGCCGGAAACTCTAAATCTTTGGGTGCGGAGTTAAACTTTAATATTGATGCGGGCAAATATGCGAAATTCTTTATTGGAGGTTCTCTCTATAATTATATGGTCCAGGGAGATATTTTTGGGTATATGGTGGATAACAGCAGTTTAAACTGGAGTGTAAAATCAAATATGAATCTGAATTTATCGAGCGAGCTTAAATTTAATCTCGATTTTAATCTTAAATCTGCTACAATTACTGCCCAGGGGCAGAATGATCTGCTCTACTTAACTAATGCAGCATTGAATTATGTTCCGAGAAAATGGAAAGGATGGGATTTTTCCCTTCGTGTACTCGATATACTTGGATCAAATGTAGAGGGTTTGGATACCAGGGCTTTCAATAAAAACGGCGACGAAATATTCTATCAGGAAACAGATTATTTCAGAAAAGGTGGTATTTTTGAGGCAGGGATAAACTATACCTTTAACAACAAGGGGAAAAGTGCTAAAAAGTTAGACAGTACCTTCGGAAAAGAACAATTTTAAATTGACATTTTATTTTCCATATGTATTATAGAAGCAACAATGAGTTGCCGCTCCATACGGATTTGCCGAATCACGTGGTTTTCATGACATGTACGGTAAACACAAAATAATATATAATGAAGAAAATATTCCTGCTTCTAATTCTCGTTTTTTCATTGCAGGCATTTTTGCAGGGAAGCTCTCAGATTATCAACGGTCCTTATCTGCAAAGTATCACCGACAACGAAGCTGCTGTTGTATGGACAAATCCAATTTTGCCTATGCGCGACGGAGCGGTTGAAAGGTTTATGGGAAAGTATTATGCTACCGGCGAGGCCACCGGCGGTAATATTTACAGTTCAAAAGATTTAATAAACTGGTCGAAGCCGGTTTTGGGAGTTACCATGCATGAAGCTACCTGGCTGAATGACCCCAAATGGGCACAATCATACACATATAACGATTTCCAGGCCGCTGATTTGATCTATCGGAATGGTGTTTTTCATACCTACTGGAATGGGGTAGGGCATGCCTATTCCCCGTTTCCTTTAGGACCATATAAAGAGGGTTCCATTACCGAACCTTTTGATGATTATGGTATCGACGTGCAAGCTTTTCAAGATGAGGATGGTGAAATTTACTGGGTGAAAAAACGCAACGAAGGAGATCCGCATCCCCTTACAAATGAAAAATCCACGATTGATGGCCCGGAGCTCTGGATATTCAGAATGGTATCTCCGTTCACAAGATGGGATATTACGGAAGGAAGTGTACAGTTGACAAATCAACGCGGACACCCCACCAGTGTCAATCACCACAACTTTGAAGGACCCGAACTGGCCAAATATCGGGGCCGATACTATCTTTTCTATGCATCCAACAGGATGGGTCCCCGCTCAGGCATGTATCAGATTGGTGTGGCCGAGAGTGACAAACCCATGAATTTTGATAATTCCAAGAAATATCCCCATCCCGTGTTGGGCAGAAACACCGAGCAGCACCTGCAGGAGTACAAAGTTATCCTTCATAGTGCCGAACACGGAGGATGGAATGCTAAATACCTCATACTCTCCCCTTCAGGAGATTGGACTGGAAAATCGTATGATGATAACGCCTGGACGACAGGTCAGGGTGGATTCGGACGGCAGGAATACGATTTGTTTGCCGGTACCCGTTTTACCAATGCGAAGATAAGATCAAGGAAAACTGTCTGGAATTCTGAAAAAATATTTATTCGGAGGAGATTTAGTTTAAAGGAGATCCCACAGAAAATTGCCTTGAAATATTGGATATTTGCTGATGCAGCTTTCTATATAAATGGAAATAAGATAAATCTCAATGCCCGTAACAATACCTACGGGTTTCTTCAACTTGATCCCGGTTTGTTTGTGATAGGGGAGAACATCATTGCCATAGAAGCAACAAGCCCGTGTAACAATGCCTCTTGTCAGCAGTTTATAGATTTTGGCTTATATGATACAGGTAATAGGGACGCTGAGGATATAGTGGTTGGGCCGGCTCAACCCAATTTTGTAGTGGGGCCGAACGGATTTGAAAGATGGATGATGTATAAAGCGTATTTTGACAACAGACAGGAACAGGGGATCGACAGGATTCATTTCTACAACAAGGAGGTGGTTGTGGAAAGTAGCACGGTAAAGAACAGTACGGGCTTCAGAAGAAGCCCTTCCCTTCCTGAGTTGTTTCTTGATTTCGATAAACCGGATTTTACTCCCTTGCAACTGTTACATAACAGCAAATGGAAGATCTCCGAAGGTGTCTTATCTCCATTGGAGAAAAAAGGAGGAGAACTGCTTATCCGTGCAAAAGATGACACCCATTATCGGTTTGAAATGCCATTCAGGTTAAAATCAGATGCTGCTCGTGCGGGAGTATACGCTTTTTATCAGGATCGGAAAAACTGGCTCAAGATTGATATTGGAAAAGATAATACGTGGCAAACGACTACCTGTATCGAGGGTGTGAGTGAAATAAAAACAATGAAGCTTCCCGATAAATTCGCTTTTTTAGAGAACAATTCCCTGGTGGCTCATTATGAGCATCCCTGGCATGTTTTTACCATATATAAGAACGCAAACAGGTTCAGGGTAGAGCTTGATCAGTTTAATCTGACGCTTCACGGAGATATTGCTACACCGTTTTCGGGCCGGGGGCATGTCGGACTGCTGGCATCTTCCGATGAGGTGGATTTCGATGCAGTGCAATATACAGCGGGGTGGGATGAATACGATGAGTATATTTCCGGATGGCAGAAAAAAACCGGCGAATGGTTGGTTTCCGGAGAGGGACTTACGCAATTGGATCCCTCTGTTGAAAATGCAACCATATTTAAAGGAGATCCGGCGTGGAACTATGAGTTCTCTACCTATTTCAGGAATGATCGTCTACCGGATAAGGGGGAAGCAGGGTATTATCCGTTATACGTGGACGAGGATAACTTCGTAAAGGCTTCTGTTGATTATGCAACAAAAGCAATTGTAGTTGAAGGCAAAGAGGAGGGAAGACCGATTGACAAGCAGTTTTTTCCTCTCCAGAAGAAAGTGCTGAGACATTATACCTTTTCTGCTCATCCTTCCTCTGTTTTTCAATATGATCTTAGAAATGAATCGATCATATCAGGAATAGACATTCTCTGGTTTGAAGGAGATTATCCTTATCTGGAGCAGACGTTTGATTTGCCGCGCACTGTTCGTTTTTTTGCCTTGCAAGAAGGGGTGTGGAAGTTGCTTGATGCAGAGTTGGAAGGCGAATTAAAGTTTTCCTGCCTCAATAAGTACTCATTCCCCCCTGTCAAGACTACTGCGATTAAGATGGTAGTGGAAAACCATTCCGGTAAGTTTTCAAGGGCTTTTTCGGCCTGGTTTACCGAAGATGTAACCGCAGGATATTTCTTGCGTTGCAGGAGAGAGCATAGTGCATTGCATCTGCTCGTGAATGATACCTATCTGGGGGCTTTAAATGGAAACTGGAGTAAATCAAAAGTGGGTCTGTTCACCGGCAACCAACAAGCTGTTTTTAATGGAATGCTGTTTTATGAGCTGCCGGAAACAAGGGAAAAGGAATTACAATATGAGGATCTGCTGAATAAATAAACAAGATGAAGAAAATACTATGGATAAAACTGTTTATGCTGATTTCCCTCTCACTGTTTTCGCAAGAAAAAGTGATTGTTGATACAAGTAAACCTTTATCAAAGATCAGCCATGATTTCTGGGGTTCCAACTTTCTTTATTGGATAGAGGATGATAAGTCGCTGGCAAATGACAAGCTGGCTTACCTTCTGAAAGAAATGCCCTGCGCCATTCTCCGTTATCCCGGAGGAACGGTTGCCGATAATTTCCATTGGAAAACAGCAACGCTGGATAATGTGAACATGTTTCCATTCGAAAGTGGAGAGTCTGAATCGAATTTCGAAGAGTTTATGGCTTTTTGTAAAAAAGCGGGTGCAGAACCGATGCTGGTAGTGAACACACAATCCTGGTTCCTGAAGGGAAAAGTGGATGAGGGTGCAAAGTACGCTGCCGACTGGGTGAAATACTGTAAGGAGAAAGGTTACACTGTACGTTATTGGGAAATTGGCAATGAAACTTATTGGCACCCTGTGATGACGGCACGTGAATATGGGGCTTTGGTGGTGAAATATTCTGAAGCAATGAAAAAAGTGGATCCGGATATCATCATCAGTGCCAATGGTCATTGGGACGTCAATATGGTGGGAACAAAAGAAAGGACCGACAAGCAATTTCTTGCAAAATTCTTTGAACTCATCAAAACTGCCGATGAGAAAGAACAGGCAAAGCTGATGAAAGAAGGCAAGGAAATGCTCGTGGAAAAAAATATCACCAAAGGGGAGGAGAAATGGTGGAATGATGTGTTGGATGTGTGTGGCAATCATATCGACATGATTTCCATTCATTGGTACTTTCATAAAAATATCACCAAAAATATTGATTTGAAATTAAATGAGCTGAAAGGATTTGTTACAGAAAAGATGCAGGGAAAGCAATACAAGTGGGGCATGACCGAATATAACTGTAATACTGATAATGATGCTGAGAGAGTGTTGGGATTTGCTGAAGGAGTCTGTAAATTCCTGAATTTCGGGTTTGATGTGACAAACTTCTGGCCCACGCGTATCGGTGGGATGGAACATCGTTCCATGTTCTCTCTCCAATCCATTGAGCCACAGTATCCTTATCAAATCTTGCAACTGTTGAGTAAACAACTCAGAGGTAACATGGTGAGCTGTAGCGTCACTGAAAACTTCAATACATTTGCTTCCGTTTCGGAGAACCAGATAACCGTTGTATTGACCGGTAGCTCATTGGAAAATGAAACCGATGTGATGATTGAAATACCGAATCTCTATGGCACGAAAAAAGTATCGGCCACCCGTTACACCAGTAAATCAACAGATAAACGGACAGTTACCATACAAAGTGAGGTTCTTACACCCAGTGTGAATAATGATATTGTCAGGGTCACCCTTTTGCCGGATTCATTTATAGTGGTCACCTATTTATAACGGGTATAAGTACGAAGTGACAATCTCTCCTACAATTGTTGTCTGTAATTCTTCTTGTTTGTGCTGTTGACCAGACTACGGGTGAATGGATATTTCATTTGTTCATTGTATCACATATTATTCAAATGGTGGTTGCATATTATTCAAATCAATGTATGCCTGCCCGGTGATTGAAATTAATTGTAATTTTGCAATACGGGTCATTTCACATATACGTGCTTTAATTGTTATTGTCTATTAAATATTACTCTCATATCTAAATATACGGAGGGAATGATGAAACATGATTTTCAAACGCTATACTCACAATTACTGGTAATTGCCATAATTTCATGCTGTGGCTGTGTCTCTACTCTTTCTGCCCAAAATAACAAATATGGCATGGCATTATCTGGTGAAGTTGGCAGCTATACATTGACAGACGCTTCCAGTATCTGCCCTATTATTCCTGGCGGTTGCACCATTTTACCTGCCGATGCTTATGAAGCATATGCCGGTTATCAGCCCGAGATCATCAGCGACAATGATTATCAACAGTGTAACACCCTGAAATATACCTTCAAAACATATCCGACCCATTCGTTGACCCTGGAAGTTGATATCCCCAAACTATCCACCGCACCCCATCCTTTTATTATTTGGGTGCATGGTGGCGGATGGGCAAAGGGGGGAACATCGGCTTTTTTGAATCAGTCCCGATATTTAGCGTCACGTGGAATTGCCGGAGTACGGATTACTTATTCGTTGATCTCACAAAAAGGAAATTTCGATTTGGGAATGCAGGAGCTGGCGGATGCTTTGGAATTTATTCAGAAACACGCCACAGAATGGAATCTCGATACAACCCGTTTCGGATATGCCGCGGGTTCTGCCGGAACACCGTTGGCTTCTCTGGCTGCGATGAAACACAATGGAAATGGCTGTAAATTGTACATGGGTTGTAATGGCATATATGATTTTCAACACAACCTTGCGGGTACGTTCGCAAGCGGATCCTCAAATTACTTATTGAATTATCCCACTACAGCCAGCCGACGTGTGATATCGGCTATCAATCATATTCCCGGGGATCCGGTCAACATCCCCTCGGTGGCTGTTTTTCACGGTACTGCCGATTATACCATTTCTTATCTGCAATCCGCAGCATTATGCGATTCGATATCAAGTAAAGGCGGGCATGCGGAAAAGTACATTTATAATTATTACGTGCATGGTTTTTTTAACAAAGGAAAATCAGATAAGTATGAAGATGTGATGGTGAAGATGTATGCCTTTGCCAAATCTGTTTTTGAAAATACAGGATGGAAAGTGAAAGAAACAAACACGTCAGAGAAAATTAACTTTGATTTAAACTGGAAGTTTACGTTACAGGATGACAGGGATGCAGAAGATCCTGCATATAACGATAAAGCCTGGCGGGTACTGAACCTTCCACACGACTGGAGTATAGAAGGAGAATATAAGGAGAGGGAAAACGGAACGGACTGGCAGAGTGGTTATTTACCTGCCGGGATCGGTTGGTATCGAAAAACTTTTGATTTGAATACATCCTGGAAAAACAAGCAAGTTCAGGTATTATTTGAAGGTGCATACCTGAACAGTGATGTATGGATCAATGGGCATCATCTGGGACATCGCCCCAATGGATATGTGAGTTTCTATTATGACCTGACTCCCTATCTGAAGGAGAAGAACAACGTCATAGCCGTAAAGATTGATCACAGCAAACCTCTTTCGGGGAGATGGTATACCGGGTCAGGACTATATCGTTCGGTTCATCTGGTGGTGCACCCGAAAACATATATCGAGCCCTGGGGGGTATTTTTCCAGACACCTGAAGTAAATAGGAAAAAGGCTGATTTTAAAGTTGATATTGAGTATCAGCTCATGCAGAAAAAATCGGTGGTCGTCTCAGCCAGGCTGGTGGATCATAAGGGAAAAACCGTAGCGCGGAGTGAACAGAAGACAAGCCACACTGAACGGGGAAAACAATCAGTGACATTAACAGGTACGGTTGCGAATCCCAATTTATGGTCTACAGACACTCCTTATGTGTATCGTCTGATATGTGCAATAGAGGCAGAAGGAAGGATTATCGACGAGTTTTCCCAGCTCGTGGGGTTTCGCAAGCTGGAATTTTCAGCTTCAGAAGGATTCAAGCTCAATGATGTGCCCATGAAGATCAAAGGTGTTTGCGATCACCATTCGGCCGGGGCGGTAGGTGCTGCCGTTCCCGATGATGTGATGTACCGCCGGCTGAAAATTCTGAAAGAGATGGGTTGCAATTCTATACGGACTGCCCATAATCCTTATGCACCCAGCTTTTATGCCATGTGTGATACTTTGGGTTTTTTGGTGATGAACGAAGCTTTTGACGGGTGGGAGAAAGCAAAAGCCAGGGATGATTACGGTAATTATTTTGAAGAATGGTGGAAAACCGACCTTACTGCCTTCATCAAAAGAGACAGGAATCACCCGTCGGTGTATATGTGGAGTATTGGTAACGAAGTGAGCGCTGCCACTCCCGCCACTCAAAAGAAATTGGTTGATTTTATCCATGCACTGGACCCCACCCGGCTTGTGACACAGGGAGGTACTGATCCTACCAGAGGCATGACAGCCGATTATGAAAAGAATTTTCAATATCTGGATGTTGTAGGGTTTAACGGTAACGGAGAAGAGGTGGGAGAATTTGAGAGATTTCAAGAAATGAATCCGGGTCGCCCTGCAGTGGGAACGGAAGTTCCTCATACCTATCAGACACGGGGTGTGTATCGTACAAAAACAACCTGGCGCCGCCGTGACTTCCCTGCTCCATGGGAATTGAAGAACTTTATTCCCTGGGATAAATTCAAAAGTAGGGTTTTCGATATCCCAGATCTTTCAGAAACAGAGGTTTTTCCCGAAGAAAGTGAAAACAAGTACTATCAGTCATCCTACGACAATGCTTCGGTACGTATTAGCGCCCGTCATTCCTGGCGGAGAACAAGCTCTTTCCCCTTCCTGATGGGTGAGTACCGGTGGGGAAGTTTTGATTATCTGGGAGAAGCAGAATGGCCACAACGTTGCGGTAATTTTGGAATTATCGATATCTGCGGTTTCCCGAAAGATCATTACTATCTTTACCAAAGTTTATGGAGTGATAAACCAATGGTCCATCTGTTGCCGCACTGGACACATCCTGGAAAAGAAGGGATTGAAATTCCGGTGGTGGTATATACAAACTGCGAATCTGCCGAGTTATTCCTGAATGGTCAGTCACTCGGGAAAAAAGCATATGTGGGGGAACAGTTGGTGTGGCATGTACCTTATCAGGCAGGCGATTTAAAAGTTATTGCGTATAATGGAAGTCAATCAATGGCTGAAAAAAGCTATAAAACAGCAGGTAAAGCAGCCGGTTTTAAAGTTACTTCCGATAAGCAAAGAATAAAAGCCAACCAGAAAGATGTGATTCATGTGGAAATTGATATCGTCGATGCGGCAGGAAACTTCTGTCCCATGGCTGATAATCTGATTCAGGTAGAATTAAGCGGCGCGGCAAGAATTTTAGCCATCGACAATGGTGATCCGATCGAACTATCACCCTATAGGGTAAAATCAAAGAAGGCATTCAGAGGAAAGTGCTTGTTGATGTTGCAGGCCACGGATAAAACCGGATTTATCGAGGTGGGTATTACATCGCCAGGCTTACAAAAAAAGAGACTCCGTTTGATTGTCGTAGCATAACCGGGAGATGGTTGAGACAAATACAAAATAATAATAAATCATGAAGAAAATATTCCTATTTTTAATTCTAGTTTTTTCATTGCAAGCTTTTTCGCAGGAAAGCTTTCAGATTGTCAGCGGCCCTTATCTGCAAAGTGTCACCGACACTGAAGCTACCGTTGTCTGGACGACAAACAGGCAGGCAGTGTCGTGGGTAGAACTGGCACCCGATGATTCTACTCATTTTTACCATGCACCCCGACCTCGTTATTATAACCTTTCCCTTGGGAAAAAACTTATCGGAACGATTCATGCTGTTCGAATTCAGAATCTGGAGCCTGGAATAAAATACCGTTACAGGATTTATTCTCAGGAAGTTCTGGAAGAAAATGCTTCCGATGTGCTGTATGGAAAAATTGCCGCCAGTAAAATATTCAAAGCCAATCCTTTCCTTTTTCAAACACTGGACAAGGACAAAACCTCCTTTTCATTTCTGACGGTAAATGATATTCATGAAAACAATGATTTGCTGAAATCACTTTTGAGAAATGTCAAAAATGAGAATGTTGATTTTGTTTTCTTCAATGGTGACATGGTTAATAATATGCAAACACCAGAAAAGATTTTAAATGGCTTTTTGAATTTATCCGTTGAAATGTTTGCTTCCGAAATCCCTTTTTATATTGCCCGTGGAAATCATGAGACAAGGGGACTGACTGCAGGGAGATTTATGGATTATTTTCCTACTCCCACAGGAAAGCCTTATTTTACTCTGGAACACGGGAATACATTTTTTATCGTAATGGATGGAGGAGAAGATAAACCTGACAGCGATATTGAATATGGAGGACTGGCAGCCTATGATCAGTTCAGAATAGAAGAACAACAATGGTTGAAAAAAGTAGTGCAAAGCGAGCCCTTCAAAGCAGCAAGACATAAGATTGTGATTATGCATATACCACCGGGAAATGAAAATGCGTGGCACGGCCCGTGGCATATCAAAGAACTTTTTGTTCCTGTATTAAACGGTACTGGTATCGACCTGATGCTATGCGGGCATATACACCGGCATGCTTATTATAAAGATGGAACAGGTGGTACAGACTTCCCGGTGTTGATTAATACTTACAAAAATAAAACAAGGGTAGATGTTTCCGATAAAGGTTTGGTTGTAAAATCACTCAATGAAGAAAACAAACCGGAATTCGAGATAGAGTTAAAAATGTAAATCTTACTTCATGTCCCATTATAAGTATCCATTTTCCTAAGAAAAAATAATGTAATGATGTATTTTCACATTGTTTATTAATTTCATCCCTTATTGAAAAGAGATATTCATTTTTTTTTAAATAATAACAGTTATTTTTGCATATCTCAATACCAAGCCAAAGCGCAATGTTTCCGGCAATGAATTGGGGAATCTTCCTGAAGGAGGTTTGTTTTACCTGAAAATATTATCAATAAAAATTAAAATAACATGTATAGAAGTATTTTGTCCTTTGTGCTATGTGTGCTCTCGTCTTTCCTCGTTGAGGTAATAGCAAATGACTGGGAGGATCCGGCAGTTTTTCAGATTAACAGGTTACCGGCCCGGGCTACCTTTATGAACTATCCGGAAAGGGATGCGGCCATTCAGGATAATTATTACCGCTCGCCCTATTATTTCAATTTATCGGGTAAGTGGAAGTTTAAATGGGTGCCGAAACCTGCCGATCGCCCTGTGGATTTTTATAAAACCGGTTATGATCATAGCCTCTGGGGAGAAATATCCGTTCCGGGTAACTGGGAAATTCAGGGACATGGAACCCCCATTTATTCCAACATAGTGTATCCGTTCCCCAAAAATCCACCTTTTATCCCTCATCTTGATAATCCGGTGGGTTCTTATATAAAAGAATTTCAATTGCCCGATGGGTGGGAAAACCGCAAGACCTTCATTCATTTTGAGGCTGGCATGGCTGCGATGTATCTATGGGTAAATGGTGAAAAGGTGGGTTATAGTGAGGGAATGAAAAATCCTGTAGAGTTTGATATTACACCTTTCGTCCGCAAAGGGAAAAATAAAATTGCCATTGAAGGTTATCGCTGGAGCGACGGTTCTTATCTGGAAGATCAGGATTTCTGGAGATTGTCCGGTTTTGACAGGGGTATTTATCTTTACAGTACCGATAAGGTGCGAATTACAGATTTTTTTGCTCAACCCCAACTGGATGCAAATTACAAAAGCGGTGAATTAAAGGTGGAAATAAAACTGGATAATTTCGAAAACAAAGACCGCAATACATTCCTGGAAATGGAATTACTGGACCACTCGGGAAAAACAGTAGTTTCAAAAGGACTTTGGGTGAACCTGAAAGCCAATCAGGCCAATCAACAGGTGATCACGCAAAAGATAAATAGCCCGGCTCTCTGGAGTGCCGAGCATCCGAATCTTTACACATTGTTACTGAGCTTGTCCGACGATCAGAAGAACACCATCGAATATGTGTCACATCGCATAGGCTTCAGAAGCGTGGAGATTAAAGACGGTGTGCTGCTGGTTAATGGCAAGTATGTGTATTTGAAAGGAGTGAATCTTCATGAGCATCATCCGATAAACGGCCATGTGGTTGATAGGGAAACAATGATTTCCGATTTGAAACTGATGAAGCAATTCAATGTGAATGCTGTCCGTACAAGCCATTATCCCCAATCCACATTGTGGTATAAGTTGTGCGATGAATACGGCATCTATCTGGTGGATGAAGCCAACATCGAATCACACGGAATGGGTTATGGAAAAGAAAATATGGCTTTCGATCCGGCGTGGGATGCAGCCCACTTGGAAAGAACCTATAGTTTGGTGGAAAGAGATAAGAACCATCCCTCCGTTATTATCTGGTCGTTAGGAAATGAGTCGAGCAACGGTGACGTGTTCCAAAAGACCTATAAATGGATCAAGGAGAGAGATAAAACCCGCCCGGTACAATACGAGCAGGCAAAAGAAACAGAGGCAACGGATATTGTTTGTCCCATGTATGCAACCATTGATAATATAGCTGAATATGCCCGGAAATCAGATATTTACCGACCATTGATTTTATGTGAGTATTCGCACGCAATGGGTAACAGTTCCGGAAACATTAAGGAATACTGGGAAACTATCAGGGAACATCGTGCTCTGCAGGGCGGATTCATCTGGGATTGGGTAGACCAGGGTATTCTTACACGGGACGAAAATGGGAATAAATATTATGCCTATGGAGGTGATTTTGGTGCCAAACATTATCCACATCAGGAAAATTTCTGTATGAACGGTGTCGTGTGGCCCGACAGAACTCCTAATCCGCAGCTTTTTGAAGTGAAAAAAGTATATCAGGATATTCTTTTTCAAAAAAAGGATCTGGAGAAAGGTATGATAACGATTGTCAATGAGTTTACCTTCACGAATCTGGATGCTTACCAGTTCCGTTGGGAGTTGTTGAAAAATGGTATGAAAACAGGCGAAGGTGTATTTTCCGTCACATTGGCTCCTTTGAGCAAAAAGGATGTGCTGTTGAATCTTCCGAAAGTGGATGTGAAAGAGGGGGAGGAGTATTTGCTGAACTTGTATGCCATCACCGGGGAAAGTACGGATCTGGTCCCGGCCGGACACATCGCTGCCTATGAACAGCTGGCATTTGATAAGAATGATTATTTTGCAACCGGAGCATTGGATAAATCATCGGTGAAGCCTTCCGTGACAAGGAAAAACAATGAGATTGTGGTGAAAGCAGGCGATGTGGTTGCTATTTTTGATGCGGCCAACCATCGTTCAAAAGAGACCGGATTAAAGAGTTATCAGAAAGAAGGAAAAGAGGTGCTCAAGCAGCCGGTGAAACCTAATTTCTGGAGGGCTCCCATCGACAATGATTTCGGGGCTGACATACAAAGAAAACTCAATGTGTGGCGGGCTGCAGGGGATAATCGACTTCTCAAATCTGTAGAGGTAAAAGAAGAAAATAATTCCGTAGCGGTAATTTATCAATATCGGTTGACCGACGTGTCGGCAGACTACATTCAATCCTACCTGATGGATGGTGATGGAGCTATTACTGTACATGTTCAGTACAAAACAGCAAATAATGATATCACGGAAATACCACGGTTCGGGAATGTGATTACACTTCCTGTTGAATTGGATAATTATCAGTATTACGGCCGCGGACCGCAGGAAAATTATATAGACCGTTGTGCCGGAGCCATGCTGGGTATTTACCAAAGTAAGGTGAAGGATCAATATGTGGCTTACCTGCGTCCGCAGGAAAACGGTAACAAGACAGATGTACGCTGGTTGACACTTACGGATGATGTGGGGTTTGGTCTGAAGATAGAAGCATTTCAACCAGTAGGTGTGACGGCTTTACATAATGCTTCCGAAGATTTCGATCCGGGAATGACAAAAAAACATCAGCACTTCAACGATATCTATCCACGTAAAGAGGTAGTTCTGAGCATCGATCTGTTTCAGCGCGGTATTGGCGGCACCAATTCCTGGGGACAATTACCGCTTGAGAAATATCGCTACCAAAATAAGGATTATGATTTCAGTTATAAACTAACAATCGTACAACAGTGAATAGGAAGACGATTTTGAAAAGTCTAAAAGTAATACACCCCACATCCTCTTCCTGGGGATGGATTGGATTATACTTAGCGAACAATTGATCGTATTGTAGTATAAAACGAGCACGAATTACGAAGTAATCGACTTTGTCAAAAT
>DGZP01000018.1:99787-109490 GCA_002398565.1 Proteiniphilum sp. UBA4977 | reverse complement strand
ACGAAGTAATCGACTTTGTCAAAATCATTATCATACAAGTAGATGATTAAAGCGAGTTCCATACGATACATTTGAAAATAAATAATTTTAATCGTATGAAATGTAATTTATTTATTTCTTTATGTAGTACAAGTTTTCTGATTCCTTCCCTATCAGCACAAATCAACAAACAACCCAATATCATCTTGCTTTTTGCAGATGATTTGGGTTGGAACGATATTTCCTCGCCGATTACCACTTTGGGAAATGGATCAAAAAACCACCAAACGCCCCATATTGACAAGCTGGCTACACAGGGAATGGCTTTTACGAGCGCCTACACACAACAGAACAGTGCTCCCACCAGGGCTGCACTGCTCACCGGACAGTATGCCAATCGTACCCATGTGTACAACGTTTTTGGCCTGGATCGGTTTGCGACGGATGAAAAAGCGGGAATCAGGAAAGAAGATGCACGCATTATTCCGGCGAACCAGAAAAAGGAATCGATTGAGCCTGGTACCCTCACCTATGCCCGGCTCTTAAAAGATGCAGGTTACCAAACGTATATCTTTGGAAAGGTGCACGGTTTTCGTCTTACGAACGAAGATGATTGCGGTTTCACGTACAATTTCGAATGCAGCAAAAGAGTAAAAGGAGATAATAAAGATGATTCAAATTATTTTGCCTTGAAAACAGGCGATGGAAATTGGATATTTGATAATCCGTTGTATAATCATTTTGCTCAACCCTATACCGAAAAATACGTCCGGAGAAATCTCCTTCCTTTTGCAAATGGAAACAATCCAATGATGCTGGTCGGGACAAAGAAACATTTCACCGACGCTATCGGTGATATGGTAATCGATCAGATCGGAAAAGCGGATAAGGAAAAACCTTTTTCCATGTGGGTGGCTTTTCATGCCATCCATTCGGCTATCGTGGGACGGGACGACCTGAATGCAAAATATAAAAACCGTGGGGACATAGATGAACGGCATGAGAATTTCAAGTATGCCGCATTGACGGAACAATTGGACCAGACTGTAGGAAGAATACTTGCTGCACTGGAAGATCCGAATGGCGATGGTGACAATTCAGATTCGATAAGCGACAATACCGTGGTGATTTTTATGTCCGACAATGGCGGTGTACATGGAGGGAATCACTCGAATGCTCCTCTGCGTCATGCAAAAGGCACACTGTACGAAGGTGGTATACGTGTTCCGATGCTGGTACGTTATCCGAAAATGGTGAAACCAAACAGCGTGACGAATGAACCGGTTCACGTGATCGATTTATTGCCGACCTTCCTTGATTTGGCAGGAATCAAATATTCCGGCCATACACATGTGCTGGATGGAGAATCATTGTTCCCTTTGCTGACAGGTAAAATCAAGACCCTGAAACGTGACCGGCTTTTCTGGCATTTTCCGGGTTATATGGACGAAAGAGGTATTCCTGCTTCCGTGATTAATAAACGCGTGGGTAATGCACGTTATAAATACCGTTATTGCTACGAATACGATACCCATGAGTTGTATAACCTCACGGATGATATTGGCGAGAAAGTGAATCTGCTTGCCGGAAAACCTTCCAGACAGGATCTTAAGATCGGGAATAGGTTGTTGACGGATCTGAATCGATGGATCAGCAGTACAAATCCACTTCCGATGTATTATGTTGCCGATGGAAAGAAAGTTGAACTGCCAAAACGCATTACCGTTAAATAATCTACACTTTACAGTCAATAGTCATTTGTCCATTATTCCTCGTCAGTCAGTCGTCTATCTTTGACAAAAAAGCAAACATTATGAATAAAATAAACCGGTTTTCACTGCCTCTGCTTTCAGCATTGGCAATCCCTTCGCCTGCTCAGACAGTATCTCATCCCAACATAGTTTTAATTTTAATTGATGACATGGGATGGAAGGACCTGGGTGTGTATGGTAGCGATTATTATCAAACGCCTCAAATCGATCGCTTCGCACAAGACGGGATACGCTTCACCAATGGCTATGCAGCCTGCACCGTTTCGTCGCCTACCAGGGCAAGTATCATGACTGGCAAGTATCCGGCACGGCTGCACTTGACTGACTGGATTGAAGGTTGGAAGTTTCCGGATGCAAAGTTACAGATCCCCGACTGGAAGATGTTTTTGCCTTTGGAAGAGACAACAATGGCGGAGGTGTTCAAAAATGCAGGTTATGCAACTGCGCACGTCGGGAAATGGCATCTGGGCGAGGATGAAAAATACTGGCCAGAAAATCAGGGATTCGATATAAATGTAGGCGGATGGGCAAAAGGATCACCCAATCTGAATAAAGCTAAAAGCTCAAAAGGTTCGAACGGATACTTTTCACCTTACGGAAATCCCCGTTTAAAAGACGGTCCTGAGGGTGAATATCTCACAGAACGGCTGGCTGAGGAAGCTTGTAATTTTATTGCAGAAAATGAGAGTAAACCCTTTTTCCTGAATCTCTGGTTTTATAATGTGCACACGCCTCTTATGGCAAAACAGGAAAAAGTGAACAGGTATCAGTCCCTGGCCGACAGTACCAGATTACAAAATAATCCTGTATACGCTGCAATGGTGGAACATGTGGATGATGCTGTGGGGAAGATAATAAATAAGTTGAAACAATTGGGCCTTTACGACAATACAATCGTTGTTTTTACTTCTGATAATGGCGGATTGATAGGAAAGGGTCTCCGAAAAATCACGAATAACAGTCCCTTACGCAAAGGCAAGGGCAATATGTATGAAGGTGGGGTCAGGGTGCCCTTTATCATCAAAAATCTGAAACAGCAACTTTCCGGTACAACAAATGACACTCCCATCATGTCGATTGATCTTTTCCCTACTTTGACCGAACTGGCAGGAGTGAAAGTCGAAAAATCTGTCTCGAAATCTTTCGACGGAGCGAGTTTGAAACCCATTCTGGTGAATAACAAGAAAAAGCTAAAACCCAGGTCGTTATATTGGCATTATCCACACTATCATTCGGAAGGTGCGACCCCTTATAGCGCTGTGCGTCAGGGTGACTGGAAGCTGGTTCATATTATTGAATCGAATACATATGAACTTTACAATTTAAAAGACGATCTCGGTGAAAGTAATAATTTGTCGGCCATTCATCCAGCGTTGACAAAGAAACTCATTAAAAATCTTGAAGCGTGGAAATTGCGTGTGAATGCCCAGATGCCTGTCAAAAAATAAACGCCGCTACCTGTTAAACGAAAATGAGTTTTCATTTTATCAAGGAATGACTTTTGAGTAATTCGTGTTATTTTTTGACATGTTTTTGGTACTCATCTTTGATACTTTTTTATTAATTTGCAGTATGGTTATTTTAAATCGTATGCACTGACTCCCCTTTAGGAGCGTAGATTATAATTGTCAGTAATTTAATAAGAAATTCAATCATGAAGCATTACCCGGTTACAATGTCGCTTTTGCTGGGAGGGACTTTTTTATCGATGGCACAGGAGAAGCCCAATATCATCATTATATATACGGATGATATGGGATATGCAGATTTGTCGTGCTACGGAGGAGATTTTGTAAAAACCGAAAATATAGACAGGCTTGCCGAAGAAGGAATCAGATTTACCCAATATTATACTGCGGCGCCCATAAGTTCCCCCTCACGGGTAGGCATCACTACGGGCATGTATCCCACTCGTTGGGGAATACGTTCCTTTTTGCAGACAAGAGAGGGAAACCGAAAGAATATTCAAAATGATTTTTTATCGGATCGTGCCCCATCTTTGGCAAGAACTTTACGTGACAACGGATACAGGACTGCCCATTTTGGAAAATGGCACATGGGAGGTGGACGCGATGTGGACAATGCCCCATCCATTTATAATTACGGTTTCGATGAGTACGTATCTACCTGGGAGAGTCCCGATCCGGATAAAATGATCACGGCATCCAACTGGATATGGAGCGATCAGGACAGCATAAAGCGATGGAACAGAACTGCATATTATGTCGATAAAACACTCGAATTCCTCAAAAAGAACAGAGATAAACCTTGTTATATAAATTTATGGCCCGATGATGTACACACCCCTTTTGTTCCAAACCCTCAACAATTGAGTACGGATAAGAACGATTGGGAGAAAGTTGAATCATTCCGGTTTGTCCTGAAAGAGTATGACAAGCAAATAGGCCGTTTGATGCAAGGACTGAAATCATTGGGCGTGGATAACAATACTTTGATCATATTTTCAAGCGACAACGGACCAAATCCCAGCTACGGCGTAGAACGGACAAAAGGTCTAAGGGGAAAGAAAGGAACTTTGTATGAAGGAGGAATACGAATGCCATTCATTGTTCGCTGGCCATCGGTGATTACTCCCAATCAGGTAAATGAGAATTCAGTGCTCGCTTCCGTAGATATATTCCCGACTCTCTGCAGCATTACGAAATCAAGAATCTCTACTGATTTTCCGCAAGATGGAGAGGATAGGAGCGATGTGATTCTGAAAAATAAAAATTCAGAAAGAAATAAGCCGGTTTTCTGGGAATTTTCACGCAGAAAACAAACAGCCACCGGCAAGGAGAATGGTCCTATGCCGCAGGTTGCTGTCCGCTGGCAGGAATGGAAACTACTGGTATTTATTGATGGATCGGAGGTTGAATTGTATAACATGGAAGACGATCCTCTGGAACAAAATAATGTTGCAGATCAATATAAAAACACGGCAGAGCGGCTTAAATTTGAAGCTTTGAGATGGTTTAGCCATTCCTTTAGAGAATTCGCCAATATAAACAAATGAAATTGAAATATAACAGTGTAATAATATGAAAATCAGCAGATACATACCGATCACCCTCTCCGGCATCTGTACATTACCCATGCTGGCCCAATCGGGTGAAAAACCCAATATAATCCTCATTATGGCAGACGATATGGGTTACTCCGATATCGGTTGTTACGGTGGAGAGATCGAAACCCCGAACATCGACCGTCTGGCCAATCATGGAATCAGGTATACCCAGTTCTATAACGCGGGTAGGAGTTGTCCAACAAGGGCGTCTTTAATGACAGGTCTTTACCCTCATCAGGCAGGAATGGGATGGATGACCGTGGCCAACTTGGGTACTCCCCAATATCAGGGAGAGTTGAATGACCGTAGCCTCACAATCGCCGAAGTATTGAAGACAGCCGGATATAATACCTATATGAGTGGAAAGTGGCATTTGACGAGGGATTATGATGAAACGCAGAGCGCTGATAAACATAACTGGCCATTGCAACGCGGATTCGATCGTTTTTTCGGTACCATACCGGGTGGAGGAAGCTTTTTTACCACGCATGGTCTGACTGTAGGAAATAAAATTATTAAACCCGAACAACCCTTCTATTATACGAATGCAATCAGTGACTCGGCAGTAAATTTTATCCGCGAAAATCAAACGGAGAAAGAGGGCCGACCTTTCTTTTTGTATGTTGCCTATACTGCCCCGCACTGGCCTCTACACGCTTTAGAGAAAGATATTGCCAAATATAAGGGTAAATATGATAAAGGTTGGGATGCACTGCGACAGGAGAGATACGAGCGAATGAAAAAGTTGGGAATCATTCCGGAAAACACGGTTTTAACAGAACGCAATGAAGACGCAGCTGCCTGGTATACCATACCGAAAAGGTTGAGGCCGGAATTAGCCCGCCGCATGGAGGTGTATGCTGCTCAAATTGATATAATGGATCAGGGTATTGGTAGAATCATTGCAGAGCTTGAAAGGACCCATCAGTTGGAAAATACAGTAATCATGTTTTTATCTGACAATGGGGCTTGTGCCGAAATGATATCCCATGACGACAAGACTGGAGAAATAGGGGGTACCGATGCTTCCTTTGAGTCTTACGGACTGGCCTGGGCAAACGCAAGCAATACTCCTTTTCAAATGTTTAAACACTGGATTCATGAAGGAGGAATAGCCACCCCCTTTGTGGTACACTGGCCCAATGGTATCGATAGTAAGTATAATGGTAAATTTTACCGTAAACCGGCTCATCTTGTCGACGTGATGGCTACGGCGGTGGAATTGGGTAAGGCTGATTATGCCAAATTGATAAACAGGAATAAAAAGATACAACCGTTGGAGGGACAAAGTCTGGTACCTACTTTTCAGCTGTTGGATAACCGGAGGAAACCTATTTATTGGGAACATGAGGCAAATATAGGAATGCGTGATGGGAAATGGAAATTGGTCGCGAAGACAAAAGAAGGCAACGACCCCTCTATTGGAAAATTGGAATTGTATGATATCGAAGCCGATCGTTCTGAAACCAATGACCTTTCGGCACAATATCCTGAATTGACAAAGAAAATGTTTGATCAATGGATGGTATGGGCAAATCGAATTCAGGTATTTCCTTTGGATGCCCGTGAGTATGGTGTCCGTGCACGAGCCAGCAGAAAGAATGAGGAACATATCTGGCAAAAGAGAAGGATCGACAATCAGAAGCTGCAATCTAAACAGTAGAATAAATATCATACTTCAAACTTTAGTAATTTATATAACTTATGATTTTAAATACATGTTTGAATAGCTCATTGAAAATATCCGCATCTGTGGCGCTTTTTACAACTGTGACAGTGAGTTGCTCGGGAAAGACGACAGATAGCATCAAGCATCCCAACATTGTAATTATTCTTGCTGATGATTTGGGTTGGGGAGATGTAGGATTTCATGGAAGCTCCATCAAGACGCCCAATCTGGATAAGTTGGCAGATGCAGCTATTACATTAAACAGATTTTACGTTGCTCCTGTTTCAACGCCTACCCGGGCAGGGACGCTAACGGGCAGATATCCGAACAGAATGGGAGTGCGGCATGTGGTAATTCCTCCCTGGCGGGATTATGGTATTGAACCAAACGAAATATTTTTACCGCAGGAATTGGAAAGAGCCGGATATAAGCATCGTACAGTCATTGGTAAATGGCATCTTGGACATTCCCGGAAAAAATATTACCCGCTGAATAAAGGTTTTACGCATTTCTATGGTCATCTGAATGGTGCCATTGATTATTTTTCACATGAAAGAGAAGGGGAGCTCGATTGGCATAACGACTGGGAGTCTTCCTATGACAAGGGATACAGTACGGATCTGATCGCAGGACATGCTGTTGAGTGTATAAAGGATTATGCCAGTGAAGACAATCCCTTTTTTATGTACGTGGCGTTTAATGCGCCTCATGCACCTTTACAAGCCAAAGATGAGGATTTATTGCTATATGGTTTTGATCCGTCGAAACCGCGCTTTGGAAAAGGTGACAAAACAGGACGGGGAAACAACCAGGAACAGACCTTCGCTGCCATGGTTACGGCTTTGGACAGAGGTATAGGACAAATAATTCAAACGCTGAAAGATACAGGTGAATTTGATAACACTCTTTTTCTGTTCTTTAGTGACAATGGTCCGGATGTTGGGTCTAGCGGGGAATTGAGAGGAAGAAAGTTTCTAGAATTTGAAGGTGGAGTCCGGGTACCTGCTCTTTTGAGCTGGCCTGCAAAACTGACAGGACAGAGAACCATTGATCAGGCAATGGGTTACGTGGATGTAATGCCGACCATTATGGATATTTTGAAGCAACAGTCCACGGCAGAATTTGATGGTATAAGCATGCTACCTGTTTTAACGGGGGAGAAAAAGACTATCGAGAGAAATTTATATCTGGGATTGGGTGCCGTGGTATCTAACGAGTGGAAATTTATTGAAAAAGGGCATAATCCTAAAATGAAAATGGACTCGGATATGCTTTTCAGAATTGATACGGACCCTTTTGAGCAAACGAATGTAATAGATGCAAACAAGGAAAAAGCAGCGGGACTTAAAAGTTTTGTGCAGGCATATGATACCATTCAACCCCCACGTCCATTGCCGGATTATGGTTATGGACAGGAAGGCTTTGTTACACCCAAAGAGTGGAAAGTGACCGAGGATTGATTGGATTAGCAATAAATATAAAAAATATGAAGTCGCTGTTAATTTTATTTTTATTCTTTTCCGCAGGAATATCTATTTCCTCTCAGGATTTCGTAAAAGGGGTTGTATATAATGATCTGAATGGAAATCAAATGAGAGACAAAGATGAACCGGGTATTTTTCAGGTTCCTGTCTCCAATGGAGCAGATGTTGTTCTTACAGATGAGAATGGAGAATATACATTACCTCTTTCGCAAGATGATATAATCTTTGTAATAAAACCTGCAGGCTATTCTACACCATTTAATGAACAGAATCTTCCCTTATTTTACTATATTCATAAACCTTTGGGATCGCCGGGATTAAATTACAGAGGGGTTGATCCTACGGGTATGATTCCTGAATCAGTCGACTTTGCATTATACCCTGTGCCTAGAGTTAACCAATTTGATGTTTTATTATTCGGTGATCCTCAGCCATATAGTAAAGAAGAACTGGAGTTTTTTGACCAACGAATAGTCTCGGAACTTTCTAGTGCTACAAACTTTTCGTTTGGAATAAGTATGGGAGATTTATCGGGAGATAATCCCGATTTGTTTGAACCATATAACGAAATCATTCGTAATGTGGGTATTCCATGGTATAATGTGATTGGCAATCACGATATGAATTTTGATGTGAGCGCAGATTCACTTTCCGATGAATCTTTTGAACGCGTTTTTGGTCCTTCTTCCTATTCGTTTAACATGGGGAAGGCACATTTTATTATACTCAAGAATATCCTCAGACCTGATCCGCGTAATCCTGCGAACAAAGGCTACTGGGGAGGTTTCACCGAAAAACAGTTCACTTTTGTTGAAAATGATTTAAAATATGTACCTGAAGATCATTTGATAGTTTTATCCTTTCATATTCCTATCTGGGAGGGATATGTTGACCGGGATATCTTTCGTGATGCGGACAGAGAACGACTTTTTTCATTACTAGAGGATTATCCTTATACGTTAAGCATATCAGCACATTCTCATATTCAGAATAATAAGTTAATGAATAAAGAGCATGGATGGACTCAAGACAAGCCCCACCATCATTTTAATATTGGTACAACGTGTGGCTCTTGGTATCGGGGAGAGTTAGATAGCTTGGGCATACCCTTCTCAGTTATGGCAGATGGAACTCCTCAAGGTTATGCTTTACTCCGGATTGATAATAATCGATACAATATTACATATAAAGCCGCAGGGCATGATATGGATTATCAAATGAATATTTACCATCCAAAAGTTATGGGGCATGCAAAAAAGTCACTTTCAAATATATACGTTAATTTTTTTATGGGTAATGAAAATGACGAGGTTATGTTTCGTGTGGATAAAAATGAATGGATTCCAATGAGCTATACCATCGAGTTTGATCCCAGTTACTTGCATCTGCTACATCAATGGGATTTTACAAATAAAGTAATTCCGGGAAGGCGCCCGGTTGAAGCAAGGCAATGTAGTCATTTGTGGAAAGCTCTTTTACCTTCTGACTTAGATATTGGGGAGCATTCTGTTGAAATTAAAGTTAAAGATATGTTTGGAAATCTTCATTACGGAAAGAGTGCATATCGGATAGCTCTTCCTTGAATCCTATTTTGTTTTACTGTTTAGGTAAAACATTAAAAAGATAAACAATGATATGTGTCCGAGATCCATTTACACACAAAAATCACGATTAAAGCGAGTTCTCTGCATAGATAAAAAGAAAACAAAATAATTGTATGAAACGAGCATGA
>DGZP01000018.1:28438-99538 GCA_002398565.1 Proteiniphilum sp. UBA4977 | reverse complement strand
GCGAGTTTCATATGACACCATTGGAAAAAACATTTTAATCATATGAGACCGACATGATTAAAGTGATCATTAAAAATTCGAAGGGAATGATTTTTTTAACATCAAAGGTTCCATATACCGAAATAAAACAATAAAATAATCATATGAATAATTTGATAAAATATTTGACTTGCATATTCATATTTTTGCTGACTGCTCGATGTGGTAATCATGGAGTTTCCGCTGAACCGGCTGTGTATAATAACCAGGTATCAATGAAGGATGATTCCCGGCAATTGTACTTTGATAATTCCAAAGGTTTGGTGCCCGATTGTGCGGATCCTTATATATTGTTTCACAACGATACTTACTATTTATATGGTACAGGAGGGGCAAACAGAGGTATAAGGGTTTATCAGTCAGATAATCTGGCGGAATGGTCAAAGGCTGTAGGCGCAACCGGTGGATTTGCGCTTGACTCGTCTAATGTATGGGGGAATAAGGGTTTCTGGGCTCCGGAGGTTTATTTTCTCGATGGTAAATTTGTAATGTTTTATACAGTTGAAAGCCGGATAGCCATCGCGGAAAGTGATTCGCCTCTCGGTCCTTTTATTCAGAAGGAGAAGAAACCGTTGCATCCCGCTACGCCGGAAATAGATCCGCACCTGTTTATCGATGAAGATGGGAGGAAATATCTTTTTTTTGTCCGTTTTACAGGAGGAAATGAGATATGGGCTGCCGAAATGAAGGATGATCTTTCAGGAATAAAGGAAGAGACTCTTGTGAAATGTTTTGGTGTTACCGAAGATTGGGAAAAAACTAAAAGCGAACCTGTTGCCAGAGTAGCGGAAGGACCTTTTATGCTCAAACACAATGGTATGTATTATCTGTTTTATTCGGCCAACCATTACCAGAGCAAAGATTATGCAGTGGGTTATGCTCTATCCAAATCTCCTTTGGGGCCATTCCAGAAGCATAAAGGGAATCCAGTGCTGGTAGGAGATGGGAAAAATATATTTGGCACGGGGCATCATTCCTTTTTTAAAGCTGCATCGGGACAAATGTATATCGTGTATCATTCGCATAAAAGTGGCGAATCAGTGCAACCAAGAACAACATGCCTCGACAGGTGCGGATTTGAAAGTGACGGCAAAGATAAATCTGATAAATTTGTAGTTTATGGGCCAACAACCACGCCACAAATAGTAAAATAAACCGAAATTCAATTGCGATTTTTTATAATGAAGAGTATGTCTACATTTCTTTATTTGATCTCACTTTCATTGCTTGCCTGTGTGCAAAACACACCCGCCACTGAAGAGGCAAAACAGCCTGAAGAAGCAAAAACATTTAATAATCCGATTCTCTCAAAAGGTGCGGATCCGTGGGTTTTACAAAAAGATGGATTTTATTACTATACACAAACAAATGGGAGAAATATTGAACTGCGGTCGACACAAAAGATGGAAGATCTCTCTTCATCCAATCCGCTCATAGTTTGGCAACCTGTGGAGAATCAGGACTACTCCAAACAAATATGGGCTCCTGAGCTGCATTTTCTTGATGGAAAGTGGTATCTCTATTTTGCTGCCACATTTGATTCTGGAAAAGAAAATAGCCTGAATGAGAATCGGCGTATGTTTGTGTTGGAGAATAAATCTTCATCACCAATGAATCAAAACTGGGTACTGAAAGGTAAAATTGCCGATGCAACCGATCATTGGGCTATTGATGGTACGGTACTTGATATGGGTGAAAACAAGTATTTTATCTGGTCCGGATGGCGCACCTTTGATCACAAGTCCAATACAGGGAGGCAGCAGTTGTATATTGCAAAAATGGTGAATCCATGGTCATTGGAAGGAGAACGGGTCATGATTTCAGAACCCACATATGAATGGGAGAAAAATGGGTTGGTGAATGAAGGACCCGTAATTTTAAAGAACAAACAAGGAAAGATTTTTCTGGTTTATTCTGCAAGCGGATGCTGGACGGATGAATACAAGCTTGGACTGCTGACCCTTAAAGAGAATGCCAATCCGTTGAATCCCGACGCATGGACAAAGCATAACACCCCTGTGTTTACAAAAAACATAGAGAATGGGGTTTATGCCCCAGGGTATAATGGTTTTTTTAAATCTCCCGATGGGAAGGAAGATTGGTTGCTTTATCATGCCAATGATAATTCCGGAGATGGTTGTGGTGGAAAAAGAAGTCCAAGAATTCAGAAATTTGTATGGACATCTGATGGTTTTCCTGTGTTTGGTCGGCCGGAAGCTGTCTCTGAAGATCTTGTGGTACCTTCTTCCGAAATTCATAAATAAAATATCTATATAATTATGAAAGTTTCGACGAAAGAATTAATGATGTCATTTACTGTATTCAGCATGGGTTCCATTTTAATGACATCCTGTGAGACTGATCAGAAAAAACCGAATGTTATTTTTATATTGGCAGATGACCTGGGGTATTCTGAATTGGGGTGTTACGGGAACACCTTCAATGAAACACCCAATATTGATGAGCTTGCAAGAAATGGTATACGGTTTACGAATGCCTATGCAGCACAAACAGTTAGTTCTCCTACGCGTGCAGCGCTTATGACAGGATTGTATCCGCCACGTACCGGTATCATCGATTATTTGAGGCCCGATGATACAAAGCATCTCAATGAAGAATATACAACTATGGCTGAAATGTTCAAAAGTCAGGGATATCACACAGCCATCATCGGAAAGTGGCACCAGACAGGATATAGCCGGGCAGGCGCACCATACGAGTCATCACCCGACAAGCATGGCTTTGACGAAGTGATCATGTCGGAAAATGAAGGAATTGCCAATGGAACCTGGTTTCATCCATATCATTTTAATAAGGATATTGAAAAGTTACTTGAAGGAGACAGAGAGTTCCTTGTAGACCGAATGAACGAAGAAGCAATACGTTTTATAGACAGGCAGAACGATAATGAGCCCTTTTTCTTATATCTGAGCCATTATGCGGTGCACACCCAGTTGCAAGGTAAACCGGAGGATGTGGACTATTTCAGAAGTAAACCGGGAGCAGGGACAAGTGCTCCATCAAAAGATAACCCTGATAATGATCCCTATAAAAAATGGCCTGCCGATTACCGGGCAAACAGCAATAATCCGCATCTGGCAGCACAATTGCGTGAAGTGGATGAGGGTGTAGGCAATATTATCAGGAAATTAAAAGAAAAGGGATTGTTGAACAATACACTGATTGTCTTCACCAGTGATAATGGGGGTGAAACCAATGTTACTTCGAACGCTCCCTTGCGTGATGGAAAGAGCTCACAATACGAAGGCGGCCTGCGAATTGCCAAGATCGTTTATTATCCTCCTGAAATCCCAAGAGGTAAGGTAATTGATGAGAGTGTGGTCACCTACGACTATCTTCCCACCTTTTGTGAAATGCTGAATGCAGATGAAAATGAACTTTTCCAGAAACCTGACGGAGTCTCGCTCTGGTCTCTCTGGACCGGTAAAACGAACAGGGTGCAAGAACGTGCATTATATTGGCATTATCCACTCGATAAACCCCATTTTCTGGGTGGACGGTCTTCGGCTGCAATACGTTCAGGTGATTGGAAACTCATTCAATTTTATGATTCGCGCACACTTGAATTGTATAATTTAAAAAAAGATATAGGGGAGTCTGACAATCTTGTTACTCAATATCCCGATATTACAGACCAGCTTTTAAAGAAGCTGGATGCATGGCGTGAAGACGTAGGCGCTGTTGTTCCACAGGAGCAGAACTGAAAAATTAATAAAGAATGAAACACAGAACTATTTTTCCCTATTGTGTAGGTACCTGTATAGCAATCTCATCTCTCCAGGCAAAAGAAAAGAGTCCCAATATTGTGCTTATCATGACCGATCAGCAAAGAGCCGATTTTCTCGCTAGAGAAGGATATCCGATTGATACAATGCCTTTTGTTGATGAACTGGCTTCAAACGGAACATGGTTTAATAAGGCTTACACATCCAGTCCTGCAAGCGTACCGGCACGTACCTCTTTACTGACGGGAAGGTTTCCTAAAGCCACCCATGTGAGGAACAATCAGAACGAAGTGGATGCCTACTTTGAAAAAGATATGTTTCATGTTCTTGAAGAGAAGGGCTATGCTACGGCACTTGTCGGCAAAAATCACTCTTATCTGAGAAGTGACAGGCTTGACTATTGGTCTGAATACAATCACGGAGGAAAGGTGGGCAGCTCGGGAACTGAAAAAGGGGATGCATTTGACAGATTCCTGAAGGAAACACAACTGTATGCCTCTTTCGAACCTGCACCGGGTGGAATAGAGAGCCAACCGGTTTACCGTATGGTGGATGAAGCCACTGAATGGATTAAGCATGTAAAAGGCCAGCCTTTCATGCTCTGGTTGTCGTTTGCCGAACCTCATAATCCTTACCAGACCTGTGAACCCTATTTTTCTATGTTCAGAGATAAGTTGCCGTCACTTCAAACATCTGCAAAAGATCGCAGAATGAAGGGAGAACGTTATGAAACACTTGCCGAAATGATGGAGCTTGGTCACGTGGGTTATTCGCAGCAGCTGGACGAACTACATTCAATTTATCTGGGAATGATGCGCATGATTGATGATCAGATAAGACGTTTTACGGACAACCTGAAAAACCAGGATTTGTATGATAATACGATATTTATTTTTATTTCCGATCATGGAGACTATGTGGGTGAATATGGCCTCATGAAAAAAGGAGCCGGATTAGATGAAATAGCTTCCCGCATTCCTATGCAGTGGAGTGGCCCGGGTATAAAAACCTCGGGCAGACCTCACAATGCACACGTCTCCATGGTGGATATTTTTCCGACAATTTGCGAGATTATTAATGTGCCTATCCCCGCAGGAGCACAGGGCAGGAGCTTGTGGCCCCTGTTACAGGGTAAACCCTATCCTGAAAAGGAGTTTGAAAGTATTTATGTGGAGCATGGATATGGGGGGCAGTTCTATACAAAAAAAGATGACACGGATTACCTGACTGAAGGAGCGATTACAAAAAACAAGTATTTTTTTGATGAGCTGAACAGCTGGACTCAAAGCGGGTTTACTAAAATGGTACGTAAAGGAGATTGGAAGCTTATTTTTGATATGGAAGGTAACGGTCAGCTTTACAATTTAAGAAGAGATCCTCTGGAACTGAAAAATCTATTTGAAATAAAGAAATATAGTCAAACAAAGACCAATCTGCTTCAGGAGTTGCTGAAATGGGAGATTGCAACAGGAGATCCTTTGCCTCTTCCACGCAGGAGATATCATTTTAAGAAGAATGAACACAATTATATGTTTAACGACATGTGAAAAATTGTTGAATATGAAGCGATATTTAACTGCTAAATTCATATAAACCACATTTTTAGATATAATGAATTATTTAAAACGAATCAATGTTGCATTCCTCATCAGTGGGGTAGGAATAAGTTCAGGCATGCTAAAGGCACAACAGAACAGTCAGGAAAAGCCGAAAAATATCCTGATGATTTTAGTTGACGATTTAAAACCTAATCTGGGATGTTATGGAGACAATGTTGCCATAAGTCCGAATATTGACAGATTGGCCGATGAAGGAGTCAGATTTAGTAGAGCCTATTGTAATCAGGCTGTGAGTGTCGCTTCACGTTACAATCTATTGACCGGTGTACGTTCCACTACTTCAGGATTATATAACTTTGGATTTGAATTTCGGGATGTGTATCCTGACGCAACAACTTTGCCGCAGTTTTTTATGAATGCAGGCTATCACACAGAAGCCATCGGTAAGGTTTTTCATGTGGGACACGGCAATACAAATGATAAGGCTTCATGGAGTATTCCCCATCATGCAGAAAAAATTGTGGAATACCTTTTGCCTGAAAGTACCGGTCGTGAGTTAACCCGTGAGGAAGCTTTTTTTGAAAATACCCGAATGCATGTTCCCCAGCTGCCACCTAACAGAGAGTTACCCCGGGGTGCAGCATGGGAATCACCCGATGTCCTCGACGAGGCATATGGTGATGGAAGAATCGCTACGCATGCGATCGACAGATTACGGGAACTGAATAAGAATCCGAATCAGCCCTTTTTTATGGCTTTGGGATTTGCAAGGCCGCATCTTCCATTTTGTGCTCCAAAAAAATATTGGGATATGTACAATCCGGATAACCTTCCTATGCCTCAGTATGAAAAAGATCCCGAAAATGCACCAAAGATGGCTATTAAGAGAGGAGGAGAAATAGATCAATTCAAACCTATACCGGCAGGACAGTATGTTTTCCCCGATTCATTGACCCGTAAACTCATTCATGGTTATTATGCCTCAATGAGCTACATGGATGCTCAGTTGGGAAGAGTAATTGATGAACTGAAACGATTGGATATGTTTGAAAACACAATCATTGTCCTTTGGGGAGATCATGGATGGCATTTGGGAGATCATGGATACTGGACGAAACATACGAACTATGAACAAGCCAACACCATACCTCTTATCGTTGTTGCACCGGGAATTGGTAAACCGGGCAGCTCTACCGGTCAATTGACAGAGACGGTAGATATTTATCCCACTCTGACAGCACTGGCAGGGCTTGGTGAACCAGCAGTTTCTCAACCTATCGATGGAATAAGTTTATTGCCTGTTTTGAAAGATCCCGACAAAAAAATCAGGGACCATGCATATCACACCTACCCCCATGGAGGATATATCGGACGAGCTATCCGAACAGAAAGATACAGGTTGGTAGAGTGGAAAAACTGGAATGATAATGCCGATGTAGTGTATGAGTTGTATGATTATGACGTGGATCCGCTCGAAACAAAAAATATTGCCAACACCCAACCCAAAATTGTTGAACAACTTAAAAAGATCCTTGCAAGACATCCGGAAGCCAAAAGACCACCTGTAAGGTAAATTGTATGACCATATTTGTATCTGTTTCCTATTATTTCTGATTAAGTGGAAATAATGGCTTAGATAGATATGTCGGATTCATAAATGAAATGTCTTATTTGGTATAATAAGTTGGAATATTATTGCTTGGAGACTCTTTAAAATTGGAAGACGAATAGATAAGTGAATATGAAAATAATTTGATAAATTTTTATTATATTTTGAGATGAAAATAGTATTTCTTGCGGACTAAATTCAATTACTTTGAACTAATTATTATTAAGAAAAACTACGTATAATAATCATGGATCAGTTTTATTTTTGAATTAATCGCATTATAGTTTTTGATTTTATTTGTATTCCTGAAAAAACCAATGATCATTATAAATTTAACAAACAATTAAAAATAATAGAAATAGTCTTAAATATGAAAATTATGATATTCTTGTCAACAAACGGAGAATTAAAAACACAATTGAAAAAAATGAAGGATGTTGGTAAGTATATTGAAAGAAGAGAAAAATGAACGACTTTTTTTAAAAAAATCAACCGCAATGTCCTTTAAATGTATACTTAAGAATGAAAAGTAAAATTTTATTTAAATTTTGGAAAGGATTATTACCCGTTTGTCTATGGGTATTTTCCATTGGAATTTTTGCTCAGAGTATTGCTGTGAGCGGAACTGTGAGAGACGATAAAGGAGAACCTCTTATCGGGGTTACTATCCAAATCAAGGGAATTTCGGCCGGTACGGTGACGGATATCAATGGCGGTTTTTCTCTGAGTAATATACCTCCAAATTCAACGCTGGTATTTTCCTATATAGGATTTGTAACACAGGAAATTGCTGTCGGCAACAGAAAAGTTGTTGATGTGGTAATGTCTGAAAATGAAAATTTACTGGAAGAAGTAGTTGTGGTGGGGTATGGTATTCAAACGAAGGAAAGTGCGGTAGCTGCGATCTCGCAGGTGAAAGGCGACGATATGTTGAAGATGACTTCTTCGAATGTTACCAATGCGCTGGCAGGGCAGGTTCCGGGTGTCAGTATCGTGCAAAATTCGGGTCAGCCCGGAGCGGAAGCCGGGAAAATATACATTCGGGGCATATCCTCCTGGGTACAGAGTGACCCTTTGGTGTTGGTCGATGGTGTTGAAAGGGATTTCAATAATATTGATCCAAATGAAATTGAGACCCTTTCGGTATTAAAAGATGCCTCAGCCACGGCGGTCTTCGGAGTGAGAGGTGCAAACGGAGTAATCCTCATTACTACCAAGCGAGGTACAAAGGGAGATGTCAAAGTGAGTGCAAGCGCTGAAGTAATTGCAAAACAGCCGATCAATGTCATTGCGCCGTTGAGTAGTTATGCAACTGCATTGGTAATGAACGAAGCCTATAAAAACGACAACAATTGGGGAAATCTGCTTTCCAACGAAATAACCGAGCATTACCGTACACAGGATATGCCGTATATTTATCCAAATACCAACTGGCAGGAATTGATGCTTAAAGATGTTGGGTTTTCCAATAAATATAACGTAAATATCACGGGTGGTACCGATTTTGCAAGAGTCTTCGCATCAATAAGTTATTTATATGATGACGATATTATCAAGACAAAAAAACAGCCAACTTATGATCCGACATGGAGATTTAACCGATATAACTATCGTTTCAATATTGATACGGATCTGACAAAATCTACAGTTCTTTCGTTAGATGCAGGAGGCTTTATAGGCGTTAGGAACAGTCCCTATGAAACAAGTGCTCAACGTTTGTACAGACCCATTTATATGTTGGGCCCAATGGTGTCACCTGCCGAATATCCAGCTGAAGTTTTAGAACAATATCCCGATTTTGCCCGTCCTGATGAAGTGGGTTACAGAATAGCCGGAACAGGTTTCCCTAATTCCGAGAACCCAATGGTAGCCAATAATTACAGCGGACAACGTACCGTGAAACAAACAGACCTGAATGCTACGATTCACCTGAAACAGAAGTTGGACTTCCTTACAAAAGGACTTTCGGCAAATGCAAAAGTAGCTTATACACATAACATGGCATATGTTAGGGAATGGTCGTATGATGCGATTACCTGGTATCTGAACACCGATGCCACGTGGACACGCTACAAGGGTCGTGGAGGCACGATTGATTCGGAAGAGGCCGCTACGCCAGTCAATTATTTGGGAGAATCAGTCAATGGTACCCCCTTCAGAAGTTGGTACTTTGAGGCGTCGGTCGACTATGCGCGCACTTTCGACAAACATTCCGTGACTGGACTGGTGTTGGGACAGCGCCGAAAAAGACAGGGCAATGTGGAGTATCCCCGTTTCGAAGAAGGCCTTATTGGCCGTGTTACTTACGACTATGCCTCCCGTTATCTGATGGAGGTAAACCTTGCCTATAATGGCTCGGAACAGTTCGCACCCGAAAACCGTTATGGTCTCTTTCCATCCTATGCCTTGGGATGGAATCTACACAATGAGGATTTTTTCACTTTTTTCAAACCGGTGATGAACAGATTCAAAATAAGAGCTTCGTATGGCGAAGTAGGTAGCGACGCTTCTTCCAATCGCTGGCTGTATACTTCCTCTTACGTCAATCAAAAATCCGTTTACGGCAATGATAAATACTGGCCTGGTCTGAATACCAACAATGCGTACAATACTCCAATTATTGAGGAAAATGCAGCCAATATTAACGCAAAGTGGGAAAGAGCAGTCAAACAGGATATTGGCATGGAAATGTCTTTTTTGAAAAACAATATGTTTGTCCTTACTGTCGATTTTTTTAAGGAAAACCGTGACCAGATATTGTTGGACAGACAGTCGGTGCCGGCTTGGTTTGGTGTGGGAATGAAACAACAGAACCTTGGTCAAACCAAAACTCATGGGTATGAGGTAGAATTGAAATATCAGCGTACTACGGGTGATTTCTTCTATTGGGTGAAACCATCTGTGAGTTTCAGTGACAACCGCATAATTTCACGTGACGAACCTATCTACAAGCCAAGCTACCAAAAACAGGCCGGACATCGTATTTTTACGGAATTTGGATACGTTTCCACCGGCATGATACAAAATGTGAATGAACAAATGAACAGTGCCCGCTTCGGTGGAGGATTAATGGGATTGGGTGATTCTCAGTGGGTAGATTTCAACGGTGATGGAGTTATTGACGAAAATGACAGAGTGGCATTGGGTTACTCTACCAACTATCCGTTATACAATTATAGTTTGGGCGGTGGTTTCAGTTTTCATAACTTCGATTTCGATTTTCTTCTCCAGGGTGTCAGCCATTTCAGTAAGGTAGTGGTAGATGCGTACTCATGGCCACTTCATAGGCTAACCAATCACGTTTTTGAATACCAGACCGATGTTTGGTCTCCTGGCAATCGGGACGCCTTTTTTCCTGCCTATCATTTCGATGCCAATCGAACACACAATAATATAAGTGACGGAGCGACCAGAAGTACCAATATATTTGACGCTTCCTACATCCGTCTAAAATCAATAGGTTTGACATATACTGTGCCGAAAAAATGGGTAAGTGAAATGAGTCTTGATAAACTGTCTGTTTATCTACGCGGAAACAATATTTTCACATGGGCTCCCAATTATCCGTTGGCAGATCCGGAGGGAAGCGATGGAAGCAATGGACGGCTTGTGTACGGATATTATCCTCTCCTGAGGAGATTTTCATTGGGATTACAAATTTCTTTCTAATCAAATATAAATTGAGAAAATTTTATGAAAGGACAATATACGAAGATGCTTGCTGTATTGATGTTAATCATCACGGCATGCGAGAGCAACTATCTTGATAAGATGCCCGAGGCTGACGGGTACGATTTTGACAAGGTGTTTAAGGATTCTACTAACTATCTGAACTATTGTGAGTATTTGGTCGTTAACCCGTTTTTTCTCCACTTGCAGAACGGAGTAAAGCCTTTTGGTAGTTGGGACGATATTACCGATAATTCAATATCGACACCCACTTTTTCGGGTGTACCTTCAGTACAGGCACAACAGGGCAATTATTATTCTCTGCGTAATAACGGTGATGCACCCATGGCTAACAATGCTACGTGGGAACAGATGTGGAAACACATCCGTGTGGCCAACACCGGTATTCGGAATATCAGCCATTATCCGGGGAGTGAGACGAGCAGAAATAAAATACTTGGAATGTGTTATTTCTATCGCGCTTTGGCCTATATGGATTTGACGCGCCGTTGGGGTGGGATGCCTTATCTCTTTGAACCCCTCGATGCTTCCGCCAATATGGACCTGCCACGACCTTCCATGCAAGAAACCTATATTTTGGCAGCAAAGGATTGTGATTCAGCGGCTATGTTTTTAAAAAATGTCATTCCCGAAACAGAATTCCAACATCCTACGCGCATAGCCGCACTATCTCTCAAGTCACGTATTCTTCTTTATGCGGCCAGTGACCAGGCCCGAACTGAAAACGGTAATGGTAAAAACCTTTGGGAAGAAGCAGCTATCGCTTCTGATGAAGCACTTAAGGCGGCTGAAGATGCAGGGTACTCGTTGGTGGAATGGGGTGCATCCCTAAATGGTGATGATGGTTATCATTACCTCTTCAAAGACAATGATCCCACTAAATATCTTACCGAAATTCTTTTGGGACGGAGGGCACAAATAAACTGGGGTTCCGATGCCTATACTAACACTGTTCGTCCTCCCGGAACTTTGTCGGGAAAATACGGTGTAGCCGCCAGTCAGCAACTGGTAGACTGTTTCGAAATGCAATCTACTGGTTTGCCCATCAGTGATCCTGCATCAGGACATTTGGAACAGAATCCTTATGTCGGTCGTGATCCGCGTTTTTATTTCAATATCCTGTACAACAACGCCAGCGTAATGAACCGAACATTAAAGATATGGCAGGAAGAAGAAGGAAAGGGCATAACAGGTAGTACCGACTGTAAAATTACTGCTCAAGGGATTCCCGATATGGGTTATACCCAGACCGGATACTACGCCCGGAAATGGATGGGTAAGACATGGAATGCAGTATTGCCGCAGGTGTGGTCCTATATACGGTTAGCTGAGGTATACCTGAACTTTGCAGAAGCTGCCAACGAAGCCTGGGGCAGTCCAGGCTCAATACACGGGCAAAGCCGATATTCTGCTGCAGGAGCGGTCAACGTGGTGCGTTCCCGGGCCAAAATGCCCGATGTGAATGCAAAATTCTTGAATCAGAATGATTTCAGGACAAGGGTTCGCAATGAGCGTCGTGTAGAATTTTGCTTTGAAGAGCATCGGCTTTTCGATCTGAGACGTTGGCTTATCGGAACGCAACCTGAAAATAGGGACATTTGGATGATGAAAATTACCAAATTGGCACCCGGTTACAGTACAACTCTCTATCCCACGGGATTCAAATTCGAAAAACAATTGTATATGAGACGGATTTATGAAAACCGACACAACCTGTTTGTTATTAAACTCGACGATACCCGTATCGGACCAAACTTTAAACAGAACCCTGGTTGGTAACATGAGTATAATATCTAAAATTGATAGAAAATGAATGAATCAAAAATATTGTTAATTCTCCTCTTTCTTATTACGTTGGGATCAATACCTGCTGTTGCACAAAAAAGTAATTCTTACGCAACAGTAGAGATAGAAGTCATTGACGAATCAGGTAACGCCATACCGTTTGCTGTTGTCTCGTCCTCAAAAAAACGGAATATATACACAACCGGAAAAAACGGACGGATCACTTTGCAATTGCCTTCTGACGACATGTTGAAAGTGTCGGCCAAAGGTTACGCAACAGAGATTCGCTCCGTTGATAAGGCCAGTAAAGTCACTCTCAGAAAGGAGTTAGATTTCAACGGAGAAGAAAATACCCTTTATACTCTCTTTGGAAAGACAACGGAGCGTCGCACCGTGGGTTCATGGTCAAAAGTAGATGGTAGCGATTTGGAAAAAAACCCTACCATGTTTCTTCTTAATTCACTCGGCGGGAGACTCAACGGTTTATTCACTATGGACAACACGTTGGTACCAGGTTTTACGAATGCCAACACATGGCTCAGAAGTCAACAAGGTGATCTGTTAGTCATGGTGGATGGGGTAGAACGTTCATTGGACTATATTGAACCTGAGACAATTGAAAGTGTAGAGCTGTTGAAAGATGCCTCGCTGAAATCACTTTATGGAGGTATAGATGCCAGTGGTATACTCATGATTCGCACACGCCGGGGAAAAGCCTTTGAGAACAGCGCTCGCGTTAATGTTCAATCTGGTATTCAACAACCGTCCCGTCTGCCTAAATATCTTGATGCGTACGACTATGCAACCATGTACAATGCTGCAGCAGTGGCTAACGGAATGGATCCTCTGTTTCATGACATAGAAAAATACAGAACTGGCGAGGATGCGATTCTTTATCCCAACATTGATTTTTATGACATGTTCCTCAACCGACAAATGACCATTACTCGTGCCAACATGCAGTATTCAGGAGGAAATGAAAAAACGAGATTTTTTACACATGTAGGTTACCAGACCAATGGCGGCCTGGAAAAATATACCAATTATCCTAACCGCGACAGGGTGTTCACCATCAGAGGCAACGTGGATAATGAGATTTTGAATTTTATCACTTTCTCTGCCGGATTTAATGCTGCCTTACAAAATAAATCATGGCCCAATCTGTCTACCCAGAGATTTTTTAATATGCTGTCCGATACACGTCCGAATGAATTTCCCATTTTTATTCCGGGTGAAAATATTGGACAACCTGAAAAAGAATATGTGCTGGGCGGCACCTCCATTAATCGCAACAATCCCTACGGAGCATTAATGAATGGTGGTTATGCTGAACGTGAATATTCTTATATCCAAAGCGATTTCATGTTGAACATCGATCTGAATAAATGGATACAAGGATTGTCTATAAAACCCATGTTTACATTTGACATGTATAATTACTTCACATCCACACAGGACGCAACGTATGTGGTATGGGAGCCGCTGGCGACCGGAAATTCTGATTATCCGGTATCCTATACCTCCTGGGGGCAGGAAACACGGGCTACAAGCATGTCGCGGAGTGGCGCTAACACGAACCGAAACTATGCTTTCAATGTGGTGGCTACTTACAACAGGATATTCGGAAAACATGACATCAATTCGCATTTGGTGTATTTCCAGCAACGGAAAGAATACAATACGCAGGCCCAGGATCTGAAACGGTTGAATTTGGGTGGAATGGTGAACTATATGTACAATGATCGGTATACAGCCGAAGTCAGTTTAAACCGTGTGGGCGTTGCTTCGTTTGCTCCATCAAAACGATTTGGTATTTTCCCAACCTTCGGAGCTGGTTGGATTATGAGTGAAGAACCGTTTATGCGTGAAATAACCTGGCTGGATTATTTGAAATTAAGGACTTCCTATGGTATTTTGGGCTCTACCTCTTATAACTCTGATGGTTTGTTTTCCACCTATCTTTACCGCGATTTGTGGGAACCAGGAGGATCATATAATGGAGTATCTGGCTTCAATAATATTGCCAGAGAAATCCAAACAGGTAATCCAAATGTAGGTTTTCAAAAAACATATGAACTGAACGCCGGTATTGATTTTCTGTTATTTCGTTCAGTCAGGGCATCTGTGGGTTATTTTGCAAAAACGCTCGATGGCGTATTGTCAAATCTTTCCGACATGACGCCGGGTGTTAGCGGAAAAAACACCGTACTGATGATGCAAAATTTTAAGAAATATAAAAGTACGGGATGGGAGGCCGAAGCGATGTATGAAAGAAGAGTGGGAGATTTAAAATTTTCTGCCGGCGCCAATCTCACTTATGGAACAAGCGAAATACTAATCGAAGCCGAACCCGATTATCCTGAAGAATTGAAGGGATTGCGTAAAATCAAGAGAGTGGGAGATGTGCTTGGATATCGGTATTCTGGAGTTTTCACAGATCCCTCGGATATTAGTAATTCGCCAAGACAGAGTTTTGGTCGTGTGAATGTCGGAGACCTCAAATATGTTGACACAAATAAAGATGGCACGGTGAATAGCGGTGACCGAGAAGTGATTGGAAATACTACGCCATCTATGGAATATGGTATTACTTTCGGTGTTGAATATAAAGGCTTCAATCTAGATGTGTTAGGGTACGGCTTGAGTGGTTTCGATCGTATATTGGACAATAAATATTATCAAATTTATGGTGATCGAAAATACTCCAATGTGTTGATTGACGGATTACCTAACGGAAATCCCCACCCGGTACTTAGTCCTGAATACAGGAACAATAATTTTATTACCTCTGACTATTGGGTAGTGGATGGAAGTTACTTCAAATTGAGAAATGTGGAATTGGGTTATACCCTGCCTTACATGCTTACGGAAAGAATCAATATCGGGAAGGTGAAAGTGTTTGTCAGAGGTACCAACCTTTTTACCATCTCGAGAATAAAAGATCTTGACCCTGAAAACCTGGACGCTGGAGTAGGAAATTTTCCCCTGGGAAAAACAATAACCGGAGGAGTATCCGTATCTTTTTAATCTTTTAAAAGCAGAATGATGAAAAATAGATATTTATCAGTTTTATCGGCAATGATGATCTGTTTGTATTCCTGTTCCGACTTTTTGGAACCTCAGACAGACAATACGATGAGTGAAGACGCTGTGTTTGCTAATGCCGCCTATTTTTGCGGACCGCTGATGGACGCTTATGATGCGTTGACGGACAGTTATGATATTGCAATGGACAATATGACCGACAATTCAGTGTCCCGTAATCTTTCCGGTGATTACTATCTCTGCGCGACAGGTGCTCTAAGCCCTGATCGTAATCCATTAAATAATTGGGTGGATGGTTATAGACAGATCCGTCGTTTGAACCAATTCCTTTCAAAAATGGAGTTTAATCCTGAAGCTGCTATCCCCACGCCTGTGCGCTTCTACAAAATTGCTACCAGACAAGATAGTATTGACAATGTACGGGAATATTGGAGACTCTATGGGGAAACTTTTTTTCTGCGTGCCTATTATTATTCTGAATTATTGAGAAATTTCGGAGGAACAACCGCGAATAACGAGATACTTGGTATTCCTCTTGTAGGTGACCGTGTGTTGGAAGTGACCGATGATTTGAAAATTCCTCGTGCGTCATATGCCGATTGCGTTAAAGCCATTATCAATGACTGCGACACCGCGATAAAATATCTGCCGGTTGAATACAAAGGTACCGATCGCGTAATTGGTGCCAGTATGAATGGACGAGCCTCTGGCATCAGTGCACGGGCGTTAAAGGCTAGGGTATTGCTGTATGCAGCCAGCCCTGCTTTTAATCCGGTAAACGATGTCAAACTGTGGGAAGATGCTGCTATTGCTGCTGGTGAAGCCATCAGATCAGTAGAGGGAGGTTTTCAGAATCTTGTGAATGCACCTGTCTCCAGTGCTACGGAAGATATTGGTAATGCATATTATTTTAGTCAGTTACAAAATAAGGACTGGAATAGTAACGGACGAGATTTATTTTTCCGGGCCGCTGTATTGACCGGAAACAAACTATATGAAAACGAGAACTATCCTCCATCTATGTATGGCGCCGCACTTAACAATCCTTCTCAGAACTTTGTAGATGCTTTTCCAGATAAAAATGGTTATCCAATCACAGAAAGTTCAGTCTATGATGAAAATAAACCTTATGACAACAGAGATCCCAGATTGGCGCTGTATGTTGCTTTTAATGGTTCTAAAATGGGACCTGGCAATTATTATACTATAGAAAGCCATACAAGCGGGACTGATGCTTACAGTCCCTTGAGAAATACATCCCGCACTTCGTATTACCTGCGTAAGTTATTGCGTCCGAAAACTGTATCACTGATACCTGGAGCAACGGCGGCAGCCACCCAGCGGACACGCATTATCCTTGGCAAACCTGAGTTGTATCTCAACTTTGCGGAAGCAGCCAATGAAGCATGGGGAGTGACTGGAGATCCTCATCAATTTGGTTTCACAGCCAAAGCAGTACTCGAGAAACTACATCTGAAATATGGGGCTGGCAATCAATATTTAAATAATGTTATCGGAAACGATCAGAATAAGTTCCGGGATTATATACGCAACGAGAGGCGGTTGGATCTGAGTTTTGAAGAACATCGATATTATGATCTGCGTCGCTGGATACCCGACGGAAAACCTGATGCCCTCAATGTAGAGATATATGGCACGAAAATAACAAAAAATAATGACGGAACTTTCTCTTATGAACGTATTTTACTTGAAAAGAGAGATTTCAAGTCCCCTTGGCAACCAATCCCATACATGGAGTTATACAATGCCTCGCTGGTACAAAATGCGGGATGGGAATAAGTTTACGATTTGAATTACTTGAAAATTGAATAAATATAAACAGATGAGAAATATGAAAAATCTTTATTTTTCAGCCCTTTACGGTATTGCTGTCACTTTTGCCATTTTATTTCTGGTATCCTGCAGCTTTGAGGATGGAGAAGATATTTACCCATATACTTCGGCATTGTTCGTCTATCAGGACTATAACCGGAACATAGTAGTAGGGGAAGGTTTGCAAATTGAAGCAGGCATTACTTTTGCTGGTATGATCGACAATAAGAAAGACCGGATTGTGGAATATGTAGTAGACCCTTCGCTGGTAACCTCAAGCAATAAATCGGTATTGCCCCCTTCATATTACACTCTTGGACATGCTTCGCAAATTGTGATACCCAAAGGTAAATTAAAAGGTTACCTGCCTATTATCATTGACTCGACTGCCTTTCTGAAAGATCCTAAATCGCTGACAGGGGAATATATATTACCACTCCGAATCATTTCATCTCCCGATGTGGATTCAATTCCTGAAGCTACCAACCATATTCGTATCTCTGTCAGCTACTTTGCCAAACAGCATGGATATTACAACTACTCAGGGAGTGTTACCAAGCGGAAAAATGGTACAACAGATGACGTGGTGAATTACAAAAACATTTCTACTGAAACAAATAGTATTCGCTTTTTACAGACATACGGGCCTACCTCTTTCGCAGTGCGCTACGACCAAAAGAATAGTGCGGATCCGGCAAAAGATTTTATCTTTTTACTGCAAGTCCCGACGAACGGCAGTGGTGCCGTAACAATTTCGCCACATCCGGATTCGCCCGTTGCAGTACACTCTAATGGCGACTGTACCTACGATGCTGAAAACAGAACTTTTCATCTGTCATACAAGTATACTTTGCCCGATGGAACGGTATGTGAAGTATTGGAAGACCTCATTTTCCGGAACAGAATTCGTGATGTACAGGACAATGGATTATATATAAATGAATGGCGGTGGTGAAACTCAGAGATTTTTTACCTCAGCTACCCTTTAAAATTAGAAGGGTCAGGATAACAAATCCTGAATAAAGAAAGTGAAATTCGATATAGATTGTTGAAAGAAATTAAACAATTCAAAATAAATTATTAAAATGTATAGAAGAGTTACTCTAATTTTGTTAGGAATAGTACTGGGTATAAGTGCTCATCTTGAGGCCCGGTCTTATGAGCCTGTAAAAGGTAAAATTATGACAACCTGGGGAGAAAAGGTTACCCCTGAAAATGCATGGACCGAATACCCCCGCCCACAATTAAAAAGAGGTGAGTGGAAAAATCTAAACGGTATGTGGGACTATGCTATCGTTTCTAAAGAGGCGGCAAGACCTAAGGATTTCCAGGGGGAAATATTAGTTCCTTTTGCAGTTGAATCCGCCTTGTCCGGCGTAGGGAAAATTCTTCAGCCCGATCAGAAGATATGGTATAGAAAAACTTTTGAGTTACCCAAAGAGTGGAACGGACAAAATATTTTATTGCATTTTCAGGCTGTAGACTGGGAAACAACGGTATGGGTCAATGGAAAGCAAATTGGCATACACAAAGGAGGCTCCACTGCTTTTTCATATGATATTACAAAATACCTGGGAAAGGGTGTACAGGAAGTAGTTGTATCGGTCTGGGATCCTACAGATACGGATAGTCAGGCAAGAGGAAAACAGGTGCTCGACCCACGTGGAATCTGGTATACGCCTGTTAGTGGAATCTGGCAAACTGTTTGGCTTGAACCTGTGAATAAAATCCGTATAAATTCTTTATATCCTGTCTCGGATATTGATAAAAGCCAGGTTATATTAAATACTGACCTGATCGGGACAAAAGGGGGTGAGATGCTCTCTGTAAAAGTTTTTGACGGTGACCGGTTGGTGTTGAATAAGAATTATTCTGCTTCTGAGGAAATTGTACTAAATATTGCGGAACCGAAATTGTGGACACCAGAATCACCCGACCTTTACAGGTTAGAGGTGTCATTACAGAAAAATAACAAGATCTTTGATGTGGTGGATTCATATTTTGCCATGCGTAAGGTTTCAATTGTAAAAGATCAACAAGGATATCAAAGAATACAGCTTAACAATAAGACATTATTTCAATATGGAACACTGGATCAGGGCTGGTGGCCTGATGGATTACTGACTCCACCTTCTGCAGAAGCCATGCGTTATGATATGGAAGTACTAAAGGATATGGGCTTCAATATGTTGAGGAAACACATAAAAGTAGAGCCATGGCTTTATTATTATTATGCCGATTCTCTTGGAATACTTCTCTGGCAAGATATGGTCTCAGGTTTTGAAACAGCCAAAAGATCGGAGCAACATGTAAACTGGGATGCCCCGCACGATTGGAACCGACCTCATGAATCTGCCGTGCAGTTCGAGTACGAATTGAAAACAATGATCGACCAGTTGAAATTTTTTCCAAGTATTGTTACCTGGGTAATTTTCAATGAAGGATGGGGACAATACGATACAAAACGGGTTGTGGACTGGAGTATGCAATATGATAAAACACGAATAATTAACGGCGTTAGCGGCTGGACAGACAGAAAATGCGGTCATATGATCGACTCTCATCAATATCCGGGTCCCGGTATGGAACCTGCTGCCCAGAACCCCGGTCGTGTGGTTGTGCTGGGTGAATTCGGAGGATTAGGACTTCCTGTGGAAAATCATTTGTGGGATCCTTCCATGCGAAACTGGGGATACCGGACATATACAAATTCTCCGGATCTGATAAAAGAGTATACAAAATTAATGCATAATCTGTATCCATTAAGATATAATGGATTGTCAGCCGCCGTATATACTCAGACTACAGACGTGGAAGGTGAGGTAAACGGACTTTTAACTTACGACAGAAAAGTGATCAAAATAGATCCTGAGCTATTAAGAATATTGCATCATCCTTTGTACGGAACAGATACAAGAGACGTGAAGAAACTTATTGCTGATTCGGAAATTGATGCTCAACAGCTCTATATTTCTCATGTTCAACCCGAAGATAACTGGCAAACGAGCCGAAATGCAAATAAGTTTCAAAAAGTAAATGGTCCTGTAAGTGTGCTCAAAGAGAAACCGGTATACTCGCTAAGCCATTTTACTCTGAATGACCTCCCTGAAGGAATTTACCTTCATATTCTTGCCTATGGTGATGTAAAGGTTTATCTCAACGGTAGCCTGGTGGTAGATAAAAAGATAATAGGCAAAAGACACTATGAAGATATCAATATAAGTGAATTTGTCTCGTTGTTGAGACAGGGAGAGAATACTCTTGCGGTAGAGTGTGGTCCTTTTGAACAAAATGCCGTATTTGATTATGGATTATTTGGCTATTAGCAGATAGCCTAGTATTATCTATTTAAGATAACTGGATTTTTAATTTGCAGATAGGCAACTTATATTGCTTATCTGCAAATTTAAAATTTTATAATTAATAGGTGTATAATCCCTTAAATAAAAGTACAATGAAGTCAATAAAATTTTTATCTCTGTTAATACCAGGCGTTCCTTTGACTTTTTCGTGTGAGGTGACCAAAGCGGAAAATGATATTCAAAAGAAACCCAATATTGTAGTAATCATGGCCGATGACCTGGCTACAAATGAGTTGAGTTGCTATGGCGGGAAGAATGTTAAAACTACAAATATTGACAGGCTTGCCAACGAGGGTATTTTGTTGGGAAATAATTATGCCTCTGCAACAATGAGTGTGCCCATACGTGCATCACTATATACCGGACTATATCCTGCCAGACATGGTTCTTTTCAGAATCATAAGACGTCGTATTCCAATATCAAAAGTGTGACGCACTATTTACCAGATATAGGATACAGAGTGGGCAGAACCGGTAAGCAACACACCACGCCTAAATCAGTTTATGACTTTGAAGAAATACCTGGTTTTGAGGTGAATTGTGTTTCCAGTACGGCAAATTATTCTACTGACGGGATTGAAGAGTTTATCGAACGTGATAATAAACCCTTTTGTCTTTTTGTATGCAGCATTCATCCTCATGCTCCATGGACATGGGGGAATCCTGAAGAAATAGATGCTGATAAAATTGTGTTACCACCCAATACTGTGGATAATGCAATAACCCGCAATTTATTCCGGAATTATCTTGCTGAAGTTAAAGCGTTGGATGAAGAGGTTGGTGCTGTTTTGCAGGTTCTTGAAAAAACCAATACACTTGATAATACACTTGTTATCTTTCTGGGAGAACAGGGACCACAATTCCCGTTTGGAAAGTGGACTTGTTATCGGTATGGTCAGAATAGTGCCTTTATAGCCCGCTATCCCCATAAGATAAAATCAAAAACTACCAGCGATGCACTCGTTCAATATGAGGATATTTTACCAACATTAATAGATTTTGGTGGAGGCGAAGCTGTTGATGATATTGACGGACGCAGCTTTCTGAAAGTATTGTATGGGGAACATGACGATCATCGGAACTGGACTTACGGTATTCACAATAATATTCCCGAAGGAACAGCATATCCAATCAGAAGTATTCAGGATAAAAGGTACAAATTAATTATAAATCTTACTCCGGATGTGGACTATTTTGAGAAACATCTGATGAATGTGAAAAATAAGCGTTCGGCATGGGCAAGCTGGCTTGAAAGTGCTAAAACAAGTGTGGTCGCAAAAGAATTAACGGAGCGATATATGAAACGTCCTGCCGTAGAATTTTATGATTTGAAAAATGATTCCTGGGAGATGAACAATCTTGCGGACAATAAAGAATATGCTAGCAGGATCTCTGTCATGAAGAGTGAACTTGAAAAATGGATGGCGCAACAGGGTGATAAGGGTGTAGCTATGGATATTGAATTTTAATTTGATCCTGTTGCAGATTTGATAAGTTAGAGGAAAAGTATTTTGTAATTTGTAACGATAATTGGTGAAAATGTTTACTAAAGTTAAGATCTGAATAGATTGTGGCATTTTTTGAGATCTTTCTGGCATTTATTTTATGAAATTTTCACTTCCTTCGTCCCTGTTCTATCCACTAACAATGATTAAATAAATATTTTAAAATATGTTCACTTAAACTTGTATTTACTATTGATAATCACATCAGTGCCTTTTTGTAAGCAGGGAAAATAAAGGAAAAGGTGTGAATTATCGTGCAACTTTGATATTTAATGAGATTCATAAAGAAATATTTCTATACTGGAATAAAACATTGATAATAATGAGAAAAAAAAGAGTATTATTCGGGCTTTTGATATTATTAATTAATTCTTCTTTTGTAATAAGCGCTCAACAGGACAAGGATACATTGAATCTTCCATTTAAAGATGTTCCTTTCGCCAATTTTAACGGTGCTTCTTTTACAATAAAAATGGATGATTATAAGAACTTGCCCGTAACCAATTTGACTAATCTGTTATCCGGACTTGTTCCTGGTTATTTTTCCTATCAGACCTCAGGGGGAACAGTCAATGAAAGTTCAAATTTCTGGCTCAGGGGAATCCGTACCAATGCAGAAGGGGTGCTTGTATTGGTTGATGGGCAGGAAAGAGATTTTGGCGTTTTATCCTCTCACGAAATAGAGAGCGTTACAGTTTTGAAAGATGCACTGGCAAGTGCATTATATGGAACCAGAGCTGCAAACGGGATTATTCTTGTCAATACTAAAAAGGGGAGACAAGGAAAAACTGTTGTGGATTTGACTGTGCAATTAATTAATCAAAAACCAATCGGTCTTTTGAAACCCCTTGGTGCACTCGAGTATGCCAGGCACTACAACGAGGCCTTAAAATATGACGGCTCCGGAGAATCAAATATGTATTCTCTGTATTATATTGAACAATACCGAAACAGGAATGGAGTAAATGATGAAATTTATCCTGATGTAAATTGGTTGGACGATTATTTTAAATCATCTTCCTGGGTGCAGAAATATAATTTGAATGTAACGGGTGGCACCAATAAAACCAAATATTTTATTAATGGTGGTTTTTTAACGCAAAACGGGATGTTCATTCCGGATAATGAATTCACCTATAATACAAATAATACAACCAACAGATTTAATTTAAGATCAAACCTGCAGGTTGATGTTACTCCAACTACATTATTGAACCTGGATTTGTATGGATGGTATGATAAACAGAATCGTCCTGGTGGAGATTCTTATGGTCTGTACAATTCACTGATTACGACACCGGCCAATGCTTTTCCTCCATATTATTTTGATAATGGGGAATATATCGATCAAGATGGAAATTTAATACAAAGTATCAATAAAAAACTTCCAGCAGGTAATGGATTGGTATCTAACCCATGGGCAATGCTGAACAGAAATGGATATGCTCTGTTTAATCAGGTCTACGGATCTTTTAGAGTAAAATTAACTCAGGATCTCCCTTTTATTGCTAAAGGATTAAAGGCCAGCGCTGTTTTGTCAATGGATAGTTATACTTCTGCATTGACAAACAGAACTAAAGATTATGCTTATTATCAACTTGTAGATTTAAATAATCCTGATGTTTTACGTCGCACCGGTAACGATCAGCGTATGAGAAACTCGGTTACAAACCAAAACAGTCAAAGTAAAACATCTTTAGACCTGCAATTGTCATATGACAAAAAGATCGATGATCATGCTATTTCTGCTTTTGCTTTTTATAATCAATACGAGTTTACAAATCAAAAATCCATTCCCAGTCGTTATCAAACAATAGGTGCTTGGTTGAATTATGATTACAGCAATAAGTATTCAATAGATTTAATTGGCTCCTATCAAGGTGTTTATAAATTTGCCCCTGACAACAGATTTGGCTTTTTCCCTTCTGTTGCTGCAGGTTGGACTATTTCAAATGAAGAATTCTTCGAGTCATTACAAGAGTATGTTTCATTTTTCAAGTTAAGAAGTTCTTACGGTATTGTAGGAAATCAGAAGGGTATATCTGAGTTTTATTATATGGGACGATTAAATTCCACCAATAATATCTACAATTTCGGAAATAATATGCAAAACCAGGGTGGATATGTTGAAGACATTATTGCAAACCCTAATCTGACCTGGGAGAAAGCAAGGCAATTTAACGCTGGAACCAGTCTTGCACTATTTAATAATCGCCTACACTTTACTTTCGATTATTTCTATGATGACAGAGATGACATGTATATGCCGAATAATAAGGTGACTTCACTTTTGGGAACTGTAGCCACCATAGAAGAAAATATTGGCAAAATGCATTCCAGCGGATACGAAATGGCGCTTTCCTGGAATTCAAATTTTGGAGATATCGGTTATAACTTAGGTGCAACATATTCATTCTACGAGAATATGATTGACAAGACCGGAGAGGTGGATGAACAATACCCATGGCTCCTGAGTGCCGGATACCCACGTGGAATAAGAAGGGGATACAATGCCATTGGATTATTTGAATCTTATGAAGAGATTGCAGCTTCTCCAACTCAAACCTTTTCTGATGTGCAACCGGGTGATATTCGTTATGAAGATATCAACGGGGATGGTATTATCGACAGAAATGATCAAGTTGTAATTGGATATGGCGATGTCCCTCGAATTTTTTATGGTATTAATGCCGGGTTAACCTATAAAAATATCGGTTTCAATATTTTATTTCAGGGAGCTGGGGATGTGACGACCTATCTGAGTGGGAAAGTGGCCTATCCCTTCTTCTCAAACGGAACAATTTACGAACATCAATTGGATTACTGGACCGCGGAAGATCAATCAAACCCACTGCCAAATATTTCAAGGTTGTATTCCAATGTGAATAATTCACAGAGTTCTTCATTCTGGATTAGAGATTCAAAGTATCTCCGTCTTAAAAATGTGGAAGTTTATTACGACCTGCCGACGCACTTGCTGGGACGATCTTCCATATCCGGTTTGCGTTTGTTCGTCAATGGATATAATCTATATGCTTGGTATAATGATGATTTACCTCTTGATCCGGAAGACAGAGGCAATTCTGATACCATGCCACTAACAAGAAATATAAGTTTTGGTTTATCTGTAAAATTTTAAAAAACAGCATATGAAACGAGCATGTAAATCAGTTACACACAAAGTACATGATTATTGCGAGTTCCACGTGACTATAATGTAAAAAATAAAAAATAAACACATGAAATTTAATATTATACATAAGATATTTTTATTGGCGATAACTTCATCTTTGTTCACCGGATGTAATTATCTGGATGAGACTCCTTATGACTGGTCACAACCGGAGGATGTTTTTTCGATGGAAGCCAATTATGTCAGACCGGTAAATCAGGCTTATAGTTATATAAGAGGTGGATTTAATTCAATTTCAGGTTCGTTTCTTGATGCTGCAACGGATGACGGAATGTCCACTATAAATAGTTCGTCAATTCATAGATTGTCGAGAGGATATGTAAGATCGAACAGCCCGGTTCAGAGCTCCTGGAATAATTCTTACCAGGGTATAAGACAAGCCATATTCGCGCAAAAATATCTTACCGAGATAGAATTGGTACTTAACAAAACAACGCCAGAAGAGGTTATTGGAATCAAAAACACCTATATTGGAGAGATGTATGGTTTAAGGGCATTGTTTGAATTTGACCTTTTGAAGCACTACGGCGGGTATCCTATTATTGATAAATATTATGCATTGGGTGATCCGGAATTAAATGTCATTGAGAGGAGCTCATATTCAGATTGTGTTGCTCATATTGTCAACCTGTGTGATTCTGCAATAAAGTATTTGGATGTGACTCCAATTGGCGGAAGTGGGGGATATGGAAGAATGACAAAAGGTGCGGCACTGGCTATTAAAGCAAAAACGCTTATTTTTTCAGCGAGCCCTCTTTTTAATCAGTCAGGAAATTCAAACAAGTTAATCGGACATGTAAACAGTAACGAAGCAGAAGTGTCCAATCGTTGGGCTATTGCTGCGGCTGCCTGTGCAGAGGTCATAAACCTCAAGAATCAAAGTGGTTCAAATGTTTATTCGTTACATGCCAATTATGAAAAGTTATTTACTACTTCGCCAAACAGTGAATATATAGTATTTGTGGGTGCCTCTAAATCAAATGGTCTGGAAAACCGGCAATATCCTCCCAGTCTATCCAGAAATTTGGGAGGTGGTACAGTACCTACACAGGAGTTTGTGGATGCATTTACTATGGTCAACGGGTCAGCATATGTAAGGGATGATTTGTCAGTCCAGTATAACAACAGAGATCCTCGTTTTAACGTTATCGTCGGCTATAATGGTTCTACATATGGTAAATTAGGGAAAATATATACAAAACTTGGAGAGGATGCAACATCTGATGCCCTTAATGCAGTCATTGACAGATCTACCAATACAGGATATTATCTGAAAAAGTTTTTAGACTTTAATATTAATTTCTCTCTGGCTAATCCGGGTAATACATTTCATCTTTTCCCCATTATTCGTTTGGCCGACGTTCTTTTATTATACGCAGAAGCTATGAACGAAGCTTATGGACCGGATACCGATCCGAATAATTTTGGGCTTACAGCAAAAGATGCGGTTCTTACTGTTCGTTCCCGTGCAGGATTCAAGTCAGATGACCAGTTCCTGAATGGTGTAACTACAAAAGAATCGATGCGTGAGAAAATCAAAAATGAACGCAGAATAGAATTATCTTTTGAGGAACAGCGTTATTTCGACGTAAGACGTTGGATGGATGGAGATAGATTGAATCAGCCTGTTACTGGAATCAGAATAATACAAAATGGTAATACCTTGGATTATAGCAATTTCACAGTTGATGATTTACGCAAATTCAGCCCTCATATGTATTTGCATCCAATTCCTTTGAATGAAATAAAGATTTCACCACAAATTGTTCAAAATCCCGGATGGTAAAATATGATAATTTTTAATATATGAGAAATATAGTTTTAATTTTAGTTTTTATTTGCTGTTCAACAGTTATATTTTCACAAACCAAGATAAACGGGGTGGTGAAAGATGCAACCGGGGACGTACTAATTGGTGTAACGGTCATGCAGAAAAATACGTTGAATGGTACGGTAACAGATTTAGATGGCCATTTTGAGCTAAAGATAGATAACACCAAAGAACCCGTTCTTCAGTTATCCATGATCGGATTTATTACCGAAGAAATAAATGTGGCAGGTAAGGTAAATATTGATGTTACCTTAAGAGAAGAGACCATAGGGTTAGAGGAAGTCGTTGTTATTGGCTATGGAACTCAAAAAAAGGTTTCTGTAACTGGTGCTATTTCAAATGTAACATCAGAAGAGATAAGCAATACCCCTGTTTCGAGTGTTACAAACTCTTTGGCTGGCCGTATTCCCGGTCTGGTAACACGCCAGGTAAGCGGCCGCCCGGGCGACGATGGTTCACAGCTATTTATCAGAGGAACAGCGACATTTAATAATTCTGAACCTTTGACGTTGGTTGATGGTGTTGAACGTGCTTTTAATCAAATTAACGCGGAAGACATTGAAAGTGTATCCGTATTGAAAGATGCCTCCGCAACAGCAGTTTATGGAGTAAGGGGCGCCAACGGAGTTATTCTTATTACTACCAAAAGAGGGGCTGTAGGAAAGTCTAAGATTGGATTTACCGCTGAATATGGAATTACAAATTACAACAGATTAACAAAGGCATTGAATGCGGAAACTACCTCTCTTTTCCAACGGGAGGGTACGATAAATATGGGACTCGATCCTTCGAAGTTATCCAACACCAGTAATTTTCCAGTGTCTGAATATGATAACTATTTATATAGAACGCAATTAAGCCCTTTTACTCATCCTGATAATGATTTTATAGAAACATTTACAAAACCTGGTACCCAGCAAAAATATAACATCAATATTTCGGGTGGTAACAATATAACCAAATATTTTGTTTCCGTTGGTTATTTCACCCAACAGGGCATGTTTGAATCCAGAGTAAGCGAATTGAGAAAAAGGCCTGTTATAAAAAATTTACTGGAACTGTCACCCCAGGTCGACGCAGCATTAAAAGACCAGGGTTATGATGCTTCCTATTATTATAACCGGTTGACTGCACGCTCTAACATCGATATTTCATTATCTGAGGATCTGAAAGTGGGAGTAAATATCTCTTACCTCTACAGAAAGCAAAACCGGCCGGCTACGTATGACGGACTGGATAGTAATGCGGAAGGATTGCGACTGTTTGCCTCTTTTTACAGAAATGCTCCCCAGGCTTTTCCTCTTATGAATCCCAATGGTAGTTTTGCTGCTGCTATTGGTGTATGGAGACAGAATCCACTGGTCACCATAGCTCATACAGGTTTTCGTTCCGATTATGACAACCAGTTAGAAACCACCCTTAATTTTGATTATAATCTTCGTAAGATTTTCAAAGGATTGTCTCTGGATGGGAGATATGCATTTGATGTGAATTGGAGCAATTGGCGGGGTATGCAACAGAGACCTTATCTTTATTCCTATAATCCGGTAGACAATTCATATTTGCAGGGCCTTGCTGGAGTATTGCCATTTCAGGGTTCAGGGAATGCGGCAGCTATATACGATCAATATATGGAGGTGGCACTCAGATATTCAGGAATCATAGAGGATGTCCACAGCCTTTCCGGTGTGGTGTTAACTAATTTTACTTCCACATCATCTCCGGGAGGACAGTATTCCTATGTTCCACATGTCTATCAGGCATTGATAGGGCGTATTAATTATGATTATGACAACAGATATCTTGCTGAAATCAACATGGGCTATAACGGTTCCAATCGCTTTGCCAAAGGCAGGAGATACCATCTTTTCCCTGCTGCGTCATTAGGTTGGGTTATAACAAATGAAAGTTTTATGCCACAATCTGAAGTTCTTAATTTCATGAAATTAAGAACCTCATTAGGGCAGGTAGGAAACGACCGGCTTGGTGGTTTTTCATATTATTATAAATCAACATATGTGAATGGAGAATCCTACTCATTTGGAGAAACACCCAATCCTAAAGTTGTCGGATTAAGAGAGGGGAGAATGGCAAACGAAAATATTACATGGGAAACGGCTACAAAATATAATGTAGGCGTGGATACCAAATGGCTTGATTCTAAATTGTCTTTTTCAGCAGATATTTTTAAGGAGCAACGCAAAGATATATTAACAGAACCTGCCCGCTACATCATAGCCTCGGGTGTAACAAATCTGGCCCCGGAAAATTTAGGTGAGGTAACTAACAGCGGTTATGAACTTGAATTAGGATGGCAAAGCAACAGGAAAAAAGATTTTAATTATTTTGCTAAAGTTACCTATTCTTACGCCAAGAACAAGATTATTGAGATGAGTGAAGCCAGAAAACCGTTTGATTATATGTATCTGACGGGACAATCAGTGGGTCAGTTTATGGGATATAATTTTGATGGTTTTTTTAATTCTTATGAGGAAATAGCCGCTTCACCCCAGCAGTTTGGATTGTCCAATTTAGCTCCCGGAGACATTAAGTATAAAGATATAAATGGAGATGGTATCATTGATCAAAATGATCAGACTCCAATCGGATACAGTAATTTACCTCAAAGAACATATTCTTTGTCGACCGGATTGAATTATAAGGGATTTGACTTAAGTGTCTTGTTTCAGGGTGCATCGCACAGTTCCGTTTATATGGCAGGTGATGTAGGTTGGGACAACAGCTGGGGAAATTATTTTGAGGAACATCTTTTCAGATGGACACCTGAAACTGCTTCTACTGCTACTTATCCGCGTTTTTTACAAAAATCTGACGGCAACAATCAGAATTATTATCTTTCGGATTTCTGGCTTAGAGATGGTAAATATCTAAGATTGAAAAATATCCAGATCGGATATAATGTTCCAAAGCGTACAGTATCACGTACTCCGATGAATTCAATCTATCTTTATGCAAATGCATATAACTTGTTTACGTGGGATAATGTAAAAAGAATTGATCCTGAGTCAAATCCCAACAGGAATGTTGGACAATTTTATCCTCAACAGAACATTATTAATTTTGGATTGAAAATTAATTTTTAATTTCGCAAATATGATTAAGAAAATATTTTATATACTTTCACTTATCTTGGTTATAGGATGTAGCAACGAAGGTTTGCTCGATGACACGGATCTTGATGAGTTAACACTGGAGAAGGTTTTTAGTGATACTGAAAATACGCGCAGTGCACTATATGACCTGTATGGAAGAATGAGAGAAGTTGAAAATAATAACAGTGGTAGTTTTTCTCGTTTAATGTCCATGAACGTTCAGGTTGCAATGCTTGATAATGCCACCGATGACGGAGCCGGCAATACTACAAGAAATGCAGGACTTGTGCCGGGAATCCAGCGTTATATTGCCGGAGCTATTACCGGAACTACGAATCCCGTAGTTGGTACTCATCCGTGGACATTTTATTATACTGCAATTCGCAATGCCAATATATTCTTGGCAAACGTGAACAAATCACCATTAACAGATTCGGAAAAAACAAGTAGTGCCAATCAAGCCCGCTTTTTAAGGGCTTACTATTATCATGAATTATTTCGTTGGTTTGGGCCACTTGTGATATCAACAGAACCGTCAGATCCTTTTGCATTTGAAGATACCAGACGCGAATCACTGGCGAATACTGTAGAATTCATAGTGAACGAATTTGATACGTTATCAATGGAAGGCAAGTTGCCCGATAAATGGGAAGGTAGTGACTATGGTCGTGCTACGAGAACAGCAGCCATGGCTTACAAGGCACGTACCTTGCTATACGCTGCCAGTTCGTTATATGAATCGTCGGGCGTTAAATGGGAAGAGGCTGCCGAGGCGGCGATGGATGTTATTAATTATTCAGAGGCCAAAGGTCTTCATTCATTGTATATTCATTCTGATGAACCGGAAAAAAGTTATACGAGATATTTTAATGAAAGGAGTAATCCCGAAAATATTTTAGTTTACCTTCGTGCTCCTGATAATGATCTTTACAATTTATTTCCGGCATTTAATCCCTGGAATGTGAATAAAGAACTTACAACTGTCCCCACACAGTGGCTTGTAGATAGTTACGATATGGCCGATGGCTCAGAGCCTATTGTAGGATATAATTCAGATTATAGTCCTGTCATAAACCCGAATTCCGGTTACAACGAACAGGATCCTTACAAAAACAGAGACCCAAGGTTTTATCAAACCATTCTGCATCACGGGATGACATGGCCAAAAGTGAATAATAAACCCGCTAAAGTTGATATTACAACTCCAAACAACTGGGGTAGCGGATATTTTTTGGTAAAATTTCTGGATGATAGAATAGATCATCGTACCGGAGGCCAAACTTCTATGAATTTTATCATGATGAGATATGCGGAAGTCCTCCTTAATTATGCAGAAGCAGTTAATGAAGCTTCAGATACGCAGGCCGCGAGAACAAAAGCTGTGGAACAGTTAAACCGTATAAGAAAAAGAGCCGGCATAATAAATCCGATAAATGCTTCTGACTATACTCAGAATACACTAAGAGAGAGAATTCGTAAAGAACGTCGAGTTGAATTGTGTTTTGAAGAACATCGCTTCTTTGATATAAGAAGATGGAAAATTGCCAACGATGTGATGAACAAACCGGCAATAGGGATTGCAATTGAAAATGGTAATTTCACACGTAAAGTTCTTGATAAAAGAAATTACAACGAGCGTATGAATTTGGCTCCACTCCCAAATAATGAAGTCAACAACAGCCCTTTAATATTTCAAAATCCAGGTTATTAATATAATAAATAATATACAATCATGAAAAAAATAGTTTTATCAATATTTGCTATTATCTTTTTTGGTGTTTCGTGCAGCGATGACAATTTTACTGTCGATTATACTCCTGAAGTGGTTATTCAGTTTAAGGGAGTCGATGAAAGCAATATTCACACTGTGGATAAGGGAGTGATGTCATACACTACAACGATCGGCGTGAGAGCAAGTAATGAAGCAAAAATCAGTTCTTTTGAAATTTATGATGCAAATGCCGAAACAGGTGCTGCCGGAACGTTGATAGAAGAAGAGTCTAAATTTTTTGAGGATGGAGTTACCAATTATGAGAAAGAATATACAATTGATAATTTGACGGAAAACAAATGTATAAAAATTATTGTAACAGATATTTCAGGCAATGTATTTGAGAAAAATTTGCTTGTGAAGATAACACCAAGTGTGATTTTTTCGAAACCGGTGAATATAGAGACCGTAGAAAATTATTACGGACCTTACTTTGCATCCTGGTATTCCGGAAGGGTTTATATGAGAAAAGATGGTAAGTACAAAGATGAAATTGATTTTTCCCTGGGTGATATTGTCGATGATGCAAGCCAAACCATTATTCCTTCATTCGTCAATCCTTCCAAAAGACAAGATTACAAACTATTAACGATGAGTGGACTGCAGTCTGCCAAATTTGAACTGACTGATTTAACCAAAGATCAGTATATGAATATAACGCAGGTAAATGCTGAGTTAATTAACTCATTGCCAGATCCTCAAAAAGATGTAATCAAGATCGAGAAAGATAAAATATATCTTTTTAAAACTGCAAATGGAAAAAAGGGACTTATTCATCCTTCTTCATTAACAAAAACAAGCGGAACCATTGAGGACGTAAATGAAAAGTGGATCGAAAACACAAGTTACCATCAAATTACATTATCAACAAAAACTATAATGACGAATTAATTTGAGATCATATGAAACTCGTATTAATCATGCAAGATCATGATTAATACGAGTTCCCATATGATACCATTGAAGATTAACAATTTTAAGTCATATGAAACGAGCATGAATTGCTTTGCAATCGACATAGTCAAAACTAATTACATCCAATGTGATGATTAAAAGCGAAAGGTTGCTTCCGGCTATCATTTTCAATGGAAGTCGGCGATTTCGCTTCGCTCAATTCACTAAAGTTAGTCATTTGCTCGCTATGGCAAAGATCAAGTAAACTTGACTTTGCTCATTTAGCTTAACGCAAATGTTTCATACACCATAATGTAAAAAGATATTTTAATCGTATGAAAAATAGATCCTTGTTTTATCTGTTAGGGGCCTCATTTGTTACTTCGGCCTGTACTACAGGAGAAAATATTAATTACGAACGGCCCAATATAATTTTCATTCTTTCTGATGATATGGGAATAGGAGATTTGAGTATTTACGGCGGACAAATACTCCCGACTCCCCACATTGACAAAATGGCACAGGAAGGTATCTTTTTTACTCAATATTATTCTGCTTCGCCAGTCAGTTCCCCTTCCCGAGCCGGTTTGCTTACCGGAAAACATCCTGCAAACTGGAATATTACAAGTTATCTCCAGACTAGGGCTGGAAATAAAGATGCAGAGATGGTAGATTATCTTACAGTGAAAGCACCCACCTTGCCGCGAGCATTGAAAGAAGGAGGATATAAGACTGCTCACTTTGGTAAATGGCATTTAGGTGGAGGACGTGATGTATATGATGCCCCTTCCATAAAAGAGTATGGATATGACACCTATTCAAGTACATATGAAAGTCCCGATCCTGATCCTTTATTAACGGCTACCGATTGGATATGGTCAAAAGAAGATAGCGTGAAGAGATGGAACAGGACTGCCTATTTTGTTGATAAAACTCTGGAATTTTTAAAGGAAAATAAAGGGAAACCATGCTTTATAAATTTATGGCCTGATGATGTACATACCCCATGGATTGGGAATAAAGAGGAAATGGATTTAGCTCCTAAAGGTACAAACAGTAAAGAGAATTTAAAAACCGTACTGAAAGAATATGATTATCAGATAGGACGCTTGTTGAGTTCTTTAAAGGATGAAGGGCTCGACAAAAATACGATCGTTATTTTTACGAGCGATAACGGAGCAGCCCCGAGCTTTCAACACATAAGAAATAATGGGTTGAGAGGTCAAAAAGCTTCCTTATTTGAAGGAGGAATCAGGATGCCGTTTATTGTATGGGGACCAAAAGCCAATGTACCCGTTGGAAAAATAGACACCACAACCGTAATTAGTGCCCTTGATATGTTTCACAGCCTTTGTGCTATCACGGATACTCATGTTCCAAAACAATTCGACAGTGATGGTGAAGATATGAGCAAAGCTATGTTAGGTGCACCACAAGACAGGGAGAAATCAATATTTTGGGAATATAAAAGGAATGACAGCCAGGCGTTCCCGAAAGCAATGGGTGCCGATGCGAGTCCAAATGTGGCAATTCGTAACGGGGATTGGAAACTTTTGGTGAATCAAAACGGATCTGATGTTATGTTATTTAATTTAAAAGAAGATCAGTTCGAAAGAAACAATGTCAAAGATAAATATCCGGAGATTACTGAAGATTTACAAAATCAGGCCATAGGGTGGAGAAATAGTCTGCCAAATTTAAAGTAAGTATAAAATCCTTACCCGTAAAAATGTGAGATCGATGTTGCAATCTTTATTGCTTGCGATATCATCGTGGGCACTTTAAATTAGAATTCATCGGGAGAAAGATTCGTCGTCGGAATCTTATCCCGATGGATAAGTTTATAAGTTCAGCCAAAGCAAGGGGTATTGCACATGCCGCCGATCATCATAAGCTTTTTCCGATCCCGCAGACTGAGATAAATGCCAATTCACTATGTGTACAGAATCCGGGCTATTCGGCAGGTAAAGATAACTGATAGATACGCCTAATAAAGAATTCTTTAATGTGATTTATTAATTCTGATTTCTTCCCTTATGATACGAAAATCTGTTTATACTGTAGCTATCACCGGACTATCGATATTTTCATTGTCTGCACAAAAATCCCATAAACCCAATCTGGTATTGTTTATGGCGGATGATTGCTCTCATTACGACATAGGCTGTTACGGGAGTGTTGATTCCAAAACGCCCCACATCGATAACTTTGCCAGTGAAGGAATGCGATTTACGAAAGCGTACGAGGCGGCTCCGATGAGTTCTCCAACCAGGCATAACCTGCTAACCGGCTTGTGGCCGGTGAAAACAGGTGCATATCCCAATCATACAATGGCAAAAGAGGGAACCTTAAGCATCGTTCAGCATTTAAAGCCCGCAGGTTATAAAGTAGCACTAATAGGAAAATCACATGTAGCACCTTCTTCTGTTTTTGATTGGGATTTGTATGTGGATACCTCGAAAGGAGGTGACCTGAACTTCGACGCAATTGACAACTTTATCAGTGAATGTCGGTCGGAAGGTACTCCCTTTTGCCTGTTTGTCATGTCGAGGCAACCGCATACGCCATGGAATAAGGGAAATCCCAGTCAGTTTAATCCGGAAAAAATTAAATTACCTCCATTTTATGTCGATATTCCGGAAACGAGAGAAAAGTTCTGTGATTATTTGGCTGAAATAAATTATATGGATGCTGAATTCGGTAAATTGCTTAAAATTTTGGATGAAAAAAAGGTCAGGGATAATTCCGCGGTAGTTTTTTTAAGTGAACAGGGAAATAGTCTGCCATTTGCCAAATGGACTCTTTACGAACCAGGAGTGAAATCGGCCTGTATCGTAAGGTGGCCCGGAGTTGTTCAATCCAGTACAACCTCCGATGCCATTGTGGAGTATGTGGATATTTTACCTACATTCCTGGAAATGGCAGGAGCAAAGGCGCAAGGTGAACTGGACGGGAAAAGCTTCCTTGGCGTACTGACCAACAAAAAGACCGAACATAAGCAGTATACATTCTCTATTCATACCACACGTGGAATTTTCGGCGGGAGTGAGTATTTCGGTATCCGCGCGGTTGCAGACAAGAAATATCGCTATATCGTAAATCTTACACCGGAAATGACTTTCCAGAATACGGAGACTGCAGGTAAATTATTCAAGCGATGGAAAGAGGTGGCTGAAAACGATCCGTTTGCAGCGATGATAACCCATAGGTATCAGCATAGGCCGGCCATTGAGTTATATGATATAGAGAATGACAGTTATTGTATGGAGAATATTGCTGATTTGCCCGAAAATGCTTCTATTGTCAAAAGAATGGATCAGGTTCTGAAGCAGTGGATGAAGGCGTGTGGAGATGAGGGGCAGCCGACAGAAATGAAAGCCACCGAGCATCAGTTCCGGAATTCCAGGGGACAGATAGGAGAAGAATAGATTTTACATTCAACATAAGATGAATATTACAAAAATATCAACAATTTCAATTGCGGTGACCTGTTCAATGAACGGGTTTTCCCAAAGACCCAATATTATTCTGATCATGTCGGACGACATGGGATATTCTGATCTTGGATGTTACGGAGGAGAGATCAGTACACCCCATCTCGATGCGTTGGCCCGTAAAGGGGTGAGATTCTCTCAGTTTTACAATTCGGGCCGGAGCTGCCCTACACGGGCCTCTCTGATGACGGGACTTCATCCTCATCAGACGGGAATAGGGCATATGACAAATGATCCGGAGAATCCTGTCGCTTTCGATATTAACCTTCCCGGTTATCGCGGCTTTCTGAACAGGAACAGTGTAACCATCGCGGAGGTATTGAAAGAAGCCGGATATACTACCTTGATGACTGGAAAATGGCACCTTGGCATGCATAAGAAAGAACAATGGCCATTACAAAGGGGATTCGACCGGTTTTACGGAATTCTGGCGGGAGCTACCAACTTTTTCAAGCCGACACACCCAAGGGGTATTACTCTTAACAATAAGGAGATGACCATAAGCGATCCGGATTATTATACCACAAATGCTTTTACAGATTATGCTGTAGATTTTATCAGGGAAGCCCGTGAAACGGATAGTGACCGGCCTTTTTTCCTTTATTTGGCCTATAATGCTCCTCATTGGCCTATACAGGCGCCGCAGGAAATTGTAGATAAATACAAAGGCAAATATATGAAAGGGTGGAGTGTGTTGAGACAAGAAAGATATCGCCGGATGGTGGATATGGGGTTGGTAAAACCAGGCGACTTGTTTTCACCTGACGATTCAAAAAGTTGGGAAAGTCTGGATGAAGATAAGAAAAAAGAGATGGATTTGCGTATGGCTATCTATGCTGCCCAGGTTGAACAGATGGATACGAATATCGGAAGATTGATGAACTATCTGGAATCAAATAATTTGGCAGAGAATACAATCATCATTTTTCTTAACGATAACGGAGCATGTGCAGAAGGAGGTATGCTGGGAGGAGGACCGGCTACTCAACTTGAAACCAAAGAAGGTTATTTCCTTACCTATGGACAAGCCTGGGCCAATGCTTCAAATACTCCCTTAAGAAGGTACAAGCACTGGGTGCATGAAGGGGGAATATCTACACCTTGTATAGTTTCATGGCCTGGTGGTATCCCTGAAAAAAATGAGGGAAGTATACTCGGGGAATTTGCTTACCTTCCCGACATTATGGCTACCTGTGTTGACCTCGCAAAAACCCGCTACCCAAGGAAATATAAGGGGAACAGTATTCATCCGTTGCAGGGAAAAAGCTTTATGAGCCAGTTAAGGGGAAAGGATAAGCCTGTGCATAAAGAACCTGTTTTTTGGGAACATGAGGGTAACAGGGCTGTTCGGTTAGGAGATTATAAACTGGTAATGGCATGGGATGACAAAAAACCTGAAAATTGGGAGTTATATAACGTGAGGAGAGACAGGACAGAAATGCTCGATCTCTCAAAACAAATGCCCGACAAAGTGGAAGAAATGAAAAAAATGTGGTATAAATGGGCACAAAATTCTATGGTAGAAACGGATTGGTCAAGGATACAGGAATTAGAGAGTGCACAAAGAAAAAAGAATTAAAAACTTATGCAAAAGATTATATTTAATTTACCCGAAATAAAACCCAAACACATTTTATTGTTGGGTGGCGTTTTATTCGCATGTTCCGGAAAAAGTCAGGCGAAGAATGATTCCAGGCCTAATATTATTCTCATATTAGCTGATGATCTTGGCTATTCAGATCTCGGCTGTTACGGGAGTGAAATTGAAACACCAAACTTGGACCGTTTAGCCATGAAGGGAATTCGATTTACTCATTTTTATAATGCCGGCCGTAGCTGCCCAACGCGTGCTTCCTTATTGACCGGGTTATATCCACATCAGGCAGGCATTGGCAGAATGACATTTGACAGCCATAAACCAGGGTATAGAGGTACTATGACTCATAATGGCGTTACTATTGCTGAAATGTTAAAAGAATCAGGATATCAAACAGGCATGGTGGGGAAGTGGCATGTGGCTGAAACACCATTGAGGGAGGATCAACGGCAGTGGCTATCGCATCAGGTCTATTATGATGAATTTGCTCCCAAAAATAACTATCCGGTAAATAGAGGTTTTCAGGACTTTTATGGAACAATTTATGGCGTGATTAATTACTTTGATCCTTTTAGCCTGGTCAATGGAGACAAAGCCGTGAAGACTGTTCCTGATAATTATTATGCAACCATTGCCATGGCTGATAGTGCCGTGTCATATGTCAACAGATACGCGAAGAATGAGAAGCCTTTTTTCCTTTATTTATCCTTCCACGCTCCACATTGGCCACTTCATGCTTTACCTGAAGATATAGCCAAGTATGAGGATAAGTATAAGGCGGGTTGGGAAGCTATCAGAAATGACCGCTTCGATCGTATGAAAAAAATGAAACTTTTTGGGAAGCTGGAGAATTTTCTTTCTCCCCGTCAATTTAATGATAGCTGGTCTGAAAATCCGGAAAAAGATTGGGATGCGCGCGCTATGGCGGTACATGCAGCAATGGTTGACAGAATGGATAAGGAAATTGGAAAAGTATTGGATGCCCTGCAAAAAACCGGAGAAATCGAAAATACATTAATACTCTTCCTGTCTGATAACGGGGCCAGTAATGAAAAGTGCGAGAACTATTCACCAGGAGAAAATGATCGACCTGCAGAAATGCGCAATGGCGAGCCAATCATTTACCCGAGGGAAAAAAATGTATTTCCGGGGCCTCAAAATACATTTGCATCCATTGGGCCAGCGTGGGCAAATGTAGTAAATACTCCCTTCCGTTTCTGGAAAGCTAAAACGTATGAAGGGGGTATTTGTACACCTTTCATTGCACACTGGCCGAAAATGATAAAAGAGGAACAGGGTACAATCAACGGGAGTTATGGTCATATTATTGATATTATGGCAACCTGTTTGGATATCTCCAATGCAAAATATCTGGCGGTATATAATGAAAATCAGATTATTCCTTACGAGGGGAAAAGTTTATTGTCTGTTTTTAAAACCGGGAAAAGAGCACGTCCACATCGTGAAATATGTTTTGAGCATTTCAATGAAAAAGCTTTAATTGACCAGTCAGGGTGGAAAATTGTAATGCCCGCAAAAAGTGAGAAATGGGAGTTATATGATTTGAATAAGGATAGAAGTGAAATGTTTGACCTCTCTGATAAGTATCCAAGGAAAGTAGTGGAAATGGAACAACGTTATCTCAATTGGGAGAAACGTTGCAAGGTTATTCCGAGACCATGAAATGACTAAATAAGCGAAGCTATGAAAAAAGTAAGATTAATTTTTTTTACGTTATTGAGTTATTTGAGTAATGTCTTTTTTTTATCTTCAGCCCCTGGAAATGTGAAAAGTAACAGGCCAAACGTTCTGTTTATTATGGCTGACGACTGTACCTATAATGAAATCGGATGCTATGGAGGTAAAAATGCCCGGACTCCCAATATTGATAAATTGTCGGAAGAGGGCATCATGTTTAACAGGGCTTATGTGGGGATGTCCATGTCCGTACCTTGCCGGCATGAGTTGTATACAGGATTATATCCCCTGGAAAGTGGATGTGTATGGAACCATTCTCAGTCGAGACCCGGGACGAAGAGTGTTTTTCATTACCTGAACGATCTGGGATACAGAGTGGGTTTGACAGGGAAAAAGCATGTACAGCCACGGGATGTTTTCCCTTATATTGCTGTTCCGGGATTTGAAGAGAATTGTGTATTGGCCAAGGAGAAAAAAGAAGATCTTTCAGGAATAAAATCATTTATGGAAAAAGACAGAAACCAGCCTTTCTGTCTTTTCGTATGCTCAACAAGCCCGCACGCTCCCTGGACTTTAGGTGATGCGTCTGCATATCCGCCCGAAAAATTGATTCTTCCTCCTACATTGGGAGATACGCCTGAGGTGCGGGAGGCATATTCGCGCTATCTGGCAGAAATAACGTATTTCGACAGGCAAGTAGGGGAGGTTCTTAAAACGCTTGAGGAGACAGGATTAGCTGAAAATACAATCGTGATGCTATCTACGGAGCAAGGCTGGCAATTTAGCGGGGGAAAGTGGACCAATTGGGATATAGGCGTACACACGGGATTAATCGTTAAATGGCCTGGAGTAATTGATGGTGGTGCAAAGACAGATGCACTGGTTCAATATGCCGATATTACGCCTACTTTGATAGATGTTGCCGGAGGAAAAGCAAAAAAGAATTTGTCGGGTAAAAGCTTTCTAAAGGTTTTACTCGGCAAAAAGGATAATCACCGGGAATATGTTTACTGTATGCACAATAATGTACCCGAAGGAAAGCCCTATCCTATAAGAACTATTATCAGCGAAGAGTATCATTATATCAGGAATTTACTTCCCGACAGCACATACTTTGAAAAGCATCTAGAGGCTGCGGCACATAATGAAAATTGGTGGCAATCATGGAAAAGTGCAGGAGGGAGAAGTGAGAGGGAACGTTTTCTGGTCGATCGGTTTTATCACAGGCCAGCCGATGAACTTTATTCTGTCAAAGATGACCCGGATCAATTCAATAATCTGGCTAACAGTCGGGAATATGCCAGAATCAGGAAGAAACTTTACCGGGAACTTGAAAAATGGATGAAAAAACAAAATGATCCGGGAATTTCCGTAGACACACAATCAGCTTACAAAAAAAAATATTATCACTTTATGAAGTAATCTTATTATAAGTAGGTTCGTATTCTTTAAAAAATAAGAAAAGTATGTATAAACTAAACCCAATAAGATTATCGAAGCTGTTTTTATTCGTATTCTTGACAGTTTCATTTGTAAAAGCTGAAGCCCAGACACCCCAGGTAATGTCCGGGTCCGAAATAGAATCGGGTCTCATGTCACATGACCGCGCTCTTTATATTAAAAAGCACTGGATCCGCGACCCTTATATCGTTTATGCGCCAGATGGTTTTTATTATTTGACCGGCACCACGCCCAATCCCGGGGATCCCCGTGAGAACAGAGATCCATACAATAAGGGTCTTTTTGAAGGAAGTATTGTTGGTGCAACCGTTCAGATCTGGCGTAGCCGTAGTCTCATCGACTGGGAATACCAGGGCGTATCTTTTACGACAAAGGATACGTATCATTATGATGATGAAAATAGAGCAGGAGTAAAGAGTCCAAACAAGAATTTTATATGGGCTCCTGAAATACATTGGGATGAAAACCGGAATAAATGGATACTTGTTCATTGCCCTCAGGTAAATAGCAGTTTTGTACTCTCCGATGGTAGCGATGTAAAAGGACCATGGATTCATACAATGGGCAAAAATTTTGATAAAAAGCATGATCCTTCCTTATTCAGGGATGATGATGGAACATGGTATGCCATTTGGGCAAATGCATATATCGCTCAGATAAGCAGCGATTTAACTCGTTTTGAGACAGAGCCCGTCTTTATTGAGCCGTCCGGGAGCCGCCCGGATCCGAAGAATCCCGGAAGTACAATAAGTCGTATAGGGCATGAGGGATGTACTATTAAAAAAATCGGAGGTAAATATGTTTTGTTTGGAACGGCCTGGTCCACCGATACTGGTAGAAAGGGATCTTATAACCTCTATTATACTGTAGCCGATAAAATAGTAGGACCTTACGGTCCAAGACGGTTTGCAGGCAGATTTCTCGGACATGGCACCCCTTTTCAGACAAAGGATGGAAAATGGTGGTGTACGGCATTTTATAATGGAGATGTTCCTCCTGTTAGCAGCAAGGGGATTCAAGATGTCGATCTTTCAGCAACAGCGCAAACAGTTAATCTGCAGGGAACAACCATTGTCCCTTTAGAGGTGAAGTTTCTTAAAAACGGAGAACTCTATATACGGGCAAAGGATCCTGCCTATGCCGTTCCCGGTCCTGATGAGAATCAGAAATTTTAATAAAATGAAAATAAGGCACTGTATTAAGAAAAGGATTTCCATTTTTGTCGTTGTCTTGTTATTTGTAATTTCCTGTTCAGGCAATGATATGCTTCCGGTAACGGAAGAACAGGCTCTTTCGGAAAAACCGGCCCGGAATATTCCGTTTGATACGGTGGACCTTTCGACCTGGTCCATGGCACTTGGGGTAAACTACAATGAGCAATTGCAGTTTATCAATTTCAATGATTTGAGACGAACGAAGACCACCTGGGTGAGAGGATTTATCGACTTCTTTCAATTATACGATTCGACCAAGGGACTGCATTCAGATGAAAGGATCAAGGATTATCTTTCACTCCAAAAGGAAGGATACAAAACCATCCTGAACATCAAATGGAACTTCCGGGAACGTAATGAGTCCCTACCGGCAGAGAATAGTACGGATTTTAAGGCTTATATGATTTTTTTGAATAAGCTTTTGGAACAGGTTTGGTATAGTACCGACTTGTTGGTGATTGGAAATGAACCGTTCATTGAAACAAAAGTTGCCGAACGTGACCAGCGTGTGGTTGATTTTTATAAAGCGGTAGCCCGAGTGGTGATGCAGTTTCGTGACGGTCATCCCGATCGGGATGTTCCGATTTTTGTTGGTGCTTTCAATAATTTGTATGAGGAAACCTGGCAAACCGCAGCTGTAAACAGCTTGCTTTCCTTTGTTGAAGAAGAGCCGGGTATTGCGGGTATCGATATACATATCCATCATTCTGAAATGGAACATATACCAGCGGCGTTAAGTTTTGTGAGCAACAGGATTCGGGAGAACCAAAAGATTATCGTAACTGAATTTTCTTTGATGAAATATTGGAAATCTCATCTGACAGATGCTGTTTCAGAAACCTTTGCCATGGCGTGGCAAATTGATCCGGCATGGAAAAATTACCAGTACATTGATTATGCATTGAAACATCCCCGCCCAATGAGTGAGTGGTATGCTTTTTTAAAGAATAGTCACTGGTTTGAATCGAGAAAACATTACCTGCACGAGGCATATACTTTGATGACTGGAAATCCCCGGTTCCTGGTAGCGACATATGCTATTCGGCAAAGTTTTCCCTATAATCAGGATTTTAAGAGTACCAGTGATCCCTGGATACTAAATGGCTTGTTTGCAAACCGGACCATCGAACAAGATACGCTATTAAAACAAACCCAGTTTAATTATTCTTTTATGGATAATTTTATTGAATTCCAGAAATAGAGAAAGTGACACAGAAAATTGATATACTTTTAATGATCAAAAAATGACTAAAATTAATTTACCCGTTTTTTCTATACTGTTGATATGCTTATTTGCAATCTCTTGTACCAGTAAGAATAAAGAGATTCCCGTGATTCCTGCAGATCTCACCACCGGACTCAGGGCACCGGCCTACCCGTTGGTAACTGTAGACCCTTATTTCAGCGGCTGGTCGTATACAAACAACTTGTACGACGATCAGGTCCGTCACTGGACCGGAAAAGAGTTCCCTTTGCTGGGTGCTCTAAGGGTAGATGGAGAGACCTATCGTTTCCTGGGAAAAGAAAACTTGCCCCTAAAACCATTTCTTTCAACTGTTCGAGAAGAAAAGTGGACGGGTAAATATACATTCGAACAACCAAATGGGGAGGAATGGAAAAACATCGATTTTAATGATACCGGATGGAAAACCGGAACTTCTGCGTTTGGTACGCCCAACGAACCCTCTTTGTCTACCCTGTGGCAAACCAAGGATATCTGGGTGAGACGTACATTCGATCTTGAAGAGGATGTGGCCGGCAAGACCATCATTTTACATTATTCTCATGATGATATTTTTGAGTTGTATATTAACGGAGTTCAGGTTGTGAAAACCGGTTATTCCTGGAAATATAACGTAGTGGAAGAGCTTTCAGAAGAAGTGAAGGCTACGCTGAAAAAAGGAAAAAATATCATCACAGCTCACTGTCATAATAGAACCGGAGGGGGATATGTTGACTTTGGCCTTTATGAAAAAGAAGATAATAAAACTTCATTTATTCAGACAGCTGTTCAGAAAACAGCCAGCGTGCTGCCCACGCAAACCATATATACCTTTGATTGTGGTCCGGTTGAACTGGATGTGATCTTCACGACCCCCTTGCTGATGGACGATCTGGATTTGCTTTCACGCCCTGTGAGCTACGTTTCATATCAGGTAAAGTCTAAAGACAATATGTCGCACGAAGTGCAGATATATTTGGAAGCTACGCCACAATGGGCAGTAAATGATGATAGTCAGCCCGTTGGTTTCGAAAAAATTGAAAAAGAGAAACTTCTTTTTCTTAAGACAGGCACCACGCAACAACCTGTCCTGGAAAAGAAAGGCGACAATGTTCGTATCGATTGGGGGTATTTTTATCTTGCAGGCCATCGTGACGAAAATTCTACTTTGAGCTTCGGCGATTACTGGACTATCAAGAAGGAATTTCAGACCACAGGACAAATTTCTGAAACACCGGCCGAAAAGCTTTCCGGAGATATGACAAAAAAGATGACAGCTCTTGGGTATAGTAGAAACCTGGGAAAGGTTGGCTCTGATAAGAAATCCGGTTTTATTATGCTAGGTTACGATGATATCTATTCGATTCAGTATTTTGAGAAAAATCTGAAAGCCTACTGGACTCACGATGGTAAAACCGACATCCTTCAGACATTTCAAAGCGCAGAGACCGACTATTCCCTGATTATGGAACGTTGCGACAATTTTAACCGGACCATGATGGCGGATGCAGAAAAAGCGGGAGGTGTAAAATACGCAGAGTTGTGTGCCCTGGCTTATCGTCAGGCGATATCAGCCCATAAATTGGTGAAAGAAGAAGATGGAACCCTGTTGTTTTTCTCGAAAGAGAATAACAGCAACGGTTCCATAGGAACAGTGGATATAACCTATCCCTCATCACCGCTTTTCCTTATTTATAATCCGGAGCTGGTAAAAGGATTGATGAACCATATCTTTTATTACAGTGAAAGTGGAAAATGGACCAAGCCTTTTGCAGCACACGATGTGGGAACTTACCCCCTGGCTAATGGTCAAACTTACGGAGGCGATATGCCCGTGGAGGAATCCGGGAATATGCTGATCCTGACAGCGGCACTCGCTGAGGTAGAAGGCAATGCCGGGTATGCTGAAAAACATTGGGAAGTACTGACTACATGGACCGATTATCTGGTGAAGGAAGGGCTCGATCCTGCCAACCAGTTATGTACCGACGATTTTGCCGGACACTTTGCCCACAATGCCAATCTCTCTATTAAGGCAATCATGGGTATAGCTTCCTATGGGAAGCTGGCAGCGATGTTGGGAAAAACAGATGTCTCCGGCAGATACATGAAGGTTGCAGAAGAAATGGCTGCAAAGTGGGAAAAAATGGCAGATGATGGCGATCATTATAAACTTACTTTTGATAGATCGGGCACCTGGAGTCAGAAATACAATTTAGTTTGGGATAAATTGCTAAAATTTAATATCTTTGATCCGGAAATAGCGACAAAAGAGATGGCTTTTTATAAAACCAGACAAAACGAGTTTGGACTGCCTCTTGACAATCGTGCTACTTATACAAAGTCCGACTGGATTTTATGGACTGCGACACTTACCGGGAACAGCAATGACTTTGAAGCTTTGGCCGATTTGGTTTACAAATATGCAGATGAAACACCGTCTCGTGTACCTTTGAGCGATTGGCACGATACTGTCGAAGGCAAACGGGTGGGTTTCAAAGCCCGTTCTGTTGTGGGAGGCTATTTCCTGAAGATGCTTGAAGACAAATTGAATGAAAAATAGAATGGGACAATTCAGATACTTACTCCTGTCAGCAATATTGCTCTTAGGGTATGTTAATTTATATTCCTATCCCAACTACTCTTTTAAACACTATAATATCAATAACGGATTGTCTCAGAATACAGTTCGTTGCATACTCCAGGATAAAACGGGGTTTATGTGGTTTGGCACCAAGGATGGATTAAGCCGTTTTGATGGTAAGGCATTTAAGATATTTAAATTTTCACCCGATGGAGATCTTAAAAATAATGTTTTTCATCATATTCTCGAAGATAAAAATGGCAATATCTGGGTTGCAACAGAGGGAGGAATCTATATTTATAACCCCCTCATGGAGAAATTTGAACGGTTCCGCGTTGTTACCGGAAATAATGAATCCATAGATGGATGGATTAGTGATCTCGTGTCCGATTCTGAGGGAGATATATGGATATCGGTTGAAGAAAAAGGTGTTTTTCATTATAACTTCGAAACGAAAGACCTCATCTTATATCCTGTCAAAACTGTTCCCGGTGGAATGAGAATGATAGGTTTATGTGTGGGAAAGAATAATGATATATGGGTTTTCCCTTACGGACTTCCCATGATTCGTATCGATAAGGAATCTAAGCAAACATCGGAATTTCAAATAAAGGATGACCCGGACTTTTTTTATGGATTGGGCGAAATACGAAATGTAATTTCCGATGAAAACAACCAGTTGATTGTGCCCACATCCAATAAAGGACTGATAAGTATAAATACGATTAACAAGACTTGTCGTATTTTGCTGGACACCGATTCTTCAGGTGAACCTATCTTTGCACGTACAGTGAAAAGGATTGATAGCCAGACCTTCTGGGTGGGGACTGAATCGGGTGTGTATATATTAAATACGCTTGAAGGAACGGTAGTTAATCTGCGTCACGACAATTTAATCGCTACTTCATTATCCGACAATGCAATATATTCCATATGTAAGGATCGGGAAGGAGGTGTATGGGTGGGATCATATTTCGGAGGTGTAGATTATTATTCGGAGCAATTAAACAAATTTGAATTGTTTTATCCGATTCCTCAGGCAAATGATATGAAAGGATCAAGGGTGAGGGAGTTTTTTCCTGCAGATGATGAGAATATCTGGATTGGAACGGAAGATAACGGCCTTCACTTGTTCAATCCGTCCACAAGTTCCTTTCAGCCACTCCCCGGGCCTTTACAATCGCTCTATACTAACATTCATGCCTTATATCAGGATGGTGATTTTTTGTGGATAAGTACCTTCTCAAAAGGGTTGAACAGATACAATCTCAAAACAGGGAAACTGGTAACATATACATTTACCAATGATACAAACTCTATCAGTCATAATAGCACTTTTGCCATCTGTAAAAGTAGTCGGAATATATTATGGATTGGAACTTTATCAGGATTAAATATCTATAATTATCAATCGAATGACTTTACAAGGATTGATGAATTGAAAGGTATTGCCATACATGATATTTTTGAAGACAGCGACGGAAATATATGGATAGCCACTTTTTCGGATGGACTTTTCAGATATGAACCTGGTACATCGGAATGGACTATTTATATGAACAAGCCGGATGATTCAAACTCCCTGCCGTATAATACGGTAACCAGTGTTTTTGAAGATAGTAAAAGAAGGTTGTGGATTACAACGCAAGGTGGTGGATTCTGTCTTTTTAATAAAAATGATGAAACATTTACTACATTTGACACCACCCATGGGATGCCCAACAATGTAGTGTACCAGATCGTGGAAGATGATGAAAATAATTTATGGCTTTCGACCAACTACGGACTGGTACGATATAATCCACAGTCTGGAATGTTTAGGAATTATACCGTTGATAGTGGTTTGAGAACCAATCAATTCAATTATAAATCCAGTTATAAAACCTCCGACGGAACAATTTATTTTGGTTCAATAGATGGTATGGTCCGTTTTAATCCTTCAACTTTTAGAGAACCTAAACTTGATACACCTATTGTGTTCACGGAATTGTATATTAACAATGAACTGATAGGTCCGGGAGGGGAAAAATCAATATTGGAAAAAAGTATCCTTTACGAAGATGAACTGACTTTGCCTTATAATAAAAACTCTTTTAGACTGGAATATGCATTACTGAATTATTCTAATCTGAACGGCAGCCATATTTTGTACAGGCTTGAGGGGTTTGATAAAGAGTGGATTGACGGTAAAGGTAAACAAGACATCGTTTATTCTAACTTGAACCCCGGAAAATATCAGCTTACCGTGAAACTTAGCGTCGAAGAAAATGAACAGGCGGAAAATATAAAAACACTTGTTATTAAAATTCGACCTCCATTCTGGATGAGTAGCTGGGCATATTTTATATATATTGTTTTATTCTTATTGAGTGGTTGGGCAATTTTCCGTTTTTTTAAAATACGGAACCATAGGATCCAACAAAATAAAATGCAACTATTTGAACAACAGAAAGAACGGGAACTATATCAGTCAAAAATAAATTTCTTTACCAATGTAGCTCATGAAATCCGTACACCTCTTACGCTGATTAAGGCACCGCTCGATCATGTATTAATGAGAGAAAAAGTGTCGGACAACATGAAAGAAAATTTGCAGATAATGAGTAAAAATACGGCCCGGCTCCTTAATCTGACCAATCAGCTTTTGGACTTTCGTAAAACTGAGTCTGAGGCATATCTGTTAAATCTTCAAACACAAAACGTGTCGGAACTGATCAGGGAAACCATCCTCCTCTTCAAGCCGATGGCAAATCATAATAAGATAACTCTTGAAACAGAACTGCCAGAACAGGATATATTTGTTCAATTGGATAAAGAAGCGTTCCTGAAGATCGTCAGCAATCTGTTAAACAATGCCCTGAAGTATTGTGACCGGTTTGTCCGACTGGAGGCAACGATAAAAGAGAATGAAAAAAGAGAGTTTTATTTGCTTATTGAGAATGATGGAGAGGTGATTCCCCAGATATACAAAAAAGAAATCTTCAAGCCCTTTGTGCAGATTGGTACCAACCAGGATAAGAAAGCCACTGGAACAGGAATAGGGCTGGCGCTGGCAAGTTCGTTGGCCGAACTTCACGGTGGTTCCCTTTCACTTGAAAATGATGAAAGTTACAACCGCTTTCTACTGAAACTGCCGGTAAGAGATGTAAAACATGAAGAGATACTAAGTCCGGAAAAGGAAAATAGTGAAATCAGAATCGGTACGCCGGCCAGAATTCAAAATAAAGAAGCAACCCTGTTAATAGTGGACGATGATGTGGAGCTGCTCCAGTTTGAAGCAAGATTTCTCTCGGACCATTATCATGTATTGACAGCAGAAAATGGTGTGCAGGCCTTGGAACAACTCCGAAAATCCACAGTGAATCTTATTGTTACGGATGTGATGATGCCGGAGATGGACGGTTTTGAATTCACACAAAATGTGAAAGCGGATGTTGAATTCAGTCATATCCCGGTTATCCTGCTTACCGCCAAGGTGATGGCTCAATCCAAGGTGCAGGGGTATGAGTTGGGTGCTGATGCTTATCTCGAAAAACCTTTTTCTGTGGAAGTATTGCTGGCCAGAATAGAAAATTTACTTCAGAGCAGGGAAAAACTTAGGGAGTCTTTTCGGAAAAACCCCTTTATTGGCGCAACTACCGTCGCTTTAAACAAATCAGACGAAGCGTTTATTAAAAAATTAAATGAAGTGATACAGGATAACCTCTCCGACTCAGATTTCAATGTGGAAGACATGGCGGAACGATTCAACATGAGCAGGGCCAGCTTTTACCGTAAGGTAAAAGGGGTACTGGATTTAACCCCGAACGAATACATCCGGTTGGAACGGCTAAAAAAAGCGGCGCAGCTGTTAAAACAGGATGACTACAAAATAAATGAGATTTGTTACATGGTAGGATTCAACTCTCCTTCTTATTTTGCAAAGTGCTTTCAGCAGCAATTCGGTATTCTTCCGAAAGATTTTCAGGAACAAAAATAGTTTTGAGAAGAAATTGCTACCTTTTGACGAATATTTAGTGAAAAAGATTTTGAATTACCGGTATTTTCGTAATTCGAAACAAGCGTGTAAACAGTTATACCAAAGGACATGATTATTGCGAGTTTCATACACCCATAATAAAAAAATAATAATCGCACGAAAAGATATAAACCCTATAATATTTTTTATGAGAACAATTGTTACTTTATTATTTACACTACTTTTGACTTTCAATCTTACGGCGCAATGGCAGCCGGCAGGTGACAAAATCAAAACCCGCTGGGCAACAGAAATTGACGTGAATAACGTGTTGCCTGAATATCCAAGACCAATCATGGAGCGAGCAGAGTGGCAGAATCTTAACGGACTCTGGAAATATGCCATCCAGCCGGTAGGCAAACAAAAACCGACTGGTTTTGAAGGAGACATATTGGTACCTTTCGCTATTGAGTCGAGTCTTTCAGGTGTTCAAAAACGTGTGGGTAGTGACAATGAACTGTGGTATCAACGTGATTTTTCTGTACCCTCCAAATGGAAAAATAACAAAATCCTGCTGCACTTCGGTGCTGTAGACTGGAAAGCCGACGTATGGGTAAACGATGTGAAAGTCGGACAACACACCGGCGGTTATACTCCGTTTTCCTTTGATATCACCCCGGCACTGGTCAATGGTAAAAATACCGTCATGGTGAAAGTATGGGATTCTACTGACCAGGGATACCAGCCCCGCGGAAAGCAGGTGAACAAGCCTGAAGGTATCTGGTATACACCTGTAACGGGTATCTGGCAGACGGTCTGGTTGGAACCAGTTCCCGAAACATATATAGAGAACCTTAAAATAACACCCGATATTGATAAGAATGTACTGAAAGTAGAAGCGTTCACAAGCGTGGTTGCACCGGCACAAAAGGTGGAAGTGAAAATTAAGGAGGGAGATAAAGTGGTAGCTTCGTCTCAATCTATCAACAATGAGCCCGTGGAGATTATCATGCCGGAGAATGTGAAGCTCTGGTCGCCCGACAGCCCTTACCTGTATGATGTGGAGGTGCTGCTCTGGAGTGGATCCAAACAGCTTGACAAGGTCGACAGTTACGCTGCCATGCGTAAGTACTCTGTCAGTCGTGACGACAAAGGGATTGTACGCCTTCAGCTCAATAACAAGGATCTGTTTCAGTTTGGTCCCCTCGATCAGGGATGGTGGCCCGACGGGCTCTATACTGCTCCAACCGATGAAGCATTGGAGTATGATGTGGTCAAAACAAAAGAACTTGGATACAATATGATCCGGAAGCACGTAAAGGTGGAACCGGCACGCTGGTACACCCATTGTGATCGTCACGGGATGATTGTGTGGCAGGACATGCCCAATGGTGACAGAGGTCCGGAATGGCAGATGCGTCAGTATTTCACGGGTACGGAACGGGTGCGCTCGGCTGAATCGGAAGCCAATTACCGGAAAGAATGGAAAGAGATCATCGATTATCTTTACTCTTATCCTTCCATCGGGGTATGGGTTCCGTTTAACGAGGCCTGGGGACAATTTAAAACCCGGGAAATAACCGAATGGACAAAACAATATGATCCATCCCGTCTGGTAAATCCTGCTAGTGGTGGAAACCATTATACTGTGGGTGATATGCTCGATCTGCATCAATATCCTGCTCCCCGGCTCTATTTGTATGATGCACAACGAGCTACAGTGTTAGGCGAGTATGGTGGTATAGGCTGGGCCAATAAGGAGCACCTCTGGGAACCCAACCGTAACTGGGGTTATGTACAGTTCAACAGCGCTAAGGAGGTGACGGATGAATATGTAAAATATGCCGAAGAACTGAAGCAATTGATCCGCCAGGGATTTTCTGCTGCAGTCTATACCCAGACAACCGATGTGGAAATAGAAGTAAACGGACTGATGACCTATGACCGTAAACTGGTGAAGGTTGAGGAAGCAAGAGTGAGAAAAGTAAATCAGGAGATATGCAATATCTTGAACGACTAACCTTTTCACTGTTTACAATGAAGACATTTTTTAAAAGCTCTCTCATCTGCAAGACAGGTGAGGGAGCCTGTTTGCTACTTATCCTCACTACACTCCTTTTCTCGTGCAAAACGCAGAAAACGGCGAAAGAGAAATCTTATGAAACGGAAAATATCTATAATAATCCTGTCATAAACTATAGTCTGCCTGATCCGACAATCATAAAATCGGGAGATGGTTATTTTTATCTCTATGCTACCGAAGATATGAGGAATACACCTATTCATCGTTCAAAAGATCTGGTTAACTGGGAAATGGTGGGAAAAGCTTTCACCAATGAAACGCGTCCCACATTCGAACCTCGTGGCGGACTATGGGCTCCCGACATCAATTATATCAACGGCCAGTATGTGCTCTACTACTCCATGTCGGCCTGGGGCGGAGAATGGACCTGTGGTATAGGCGTGGCTACCGCAGACGATCCCGGGGGACCTTTCACCGACCAGGGTAAACTTTTTCGCAGCAATGAAATTGATGTGCAAAATTCCATCGATCAGTTTTATATTGAAGAGAAAGGCAGGAAATATCTTTTTTGGGGAAGCTTCAGGGGCATTTACGCTATCGAGCTTTCATCCGATGGCCTTTCTCTGAAGCCGGGAGCTGAAAAGCGTCAGGTAGCAGGTACAGCTTATGAGGGGGTTTATATCCATAAGCGAAATGGTTATTACTATATGTTCGCCTCCATCGGATCCTGCTGCAAGGGCCTGAACAGTACCTATACCACTGTTGTAGGGCGGTCAAAAGATCTTTTCGGGCCTTATACTGACAAACTGGGACGAACCATGATGGAGAATCATCATGAGATTGTGATTCAAAAAAATGCCAAATTTGTGGGAACCGGACATAATTCTGAAATTGTGAAGGATAAAAAGGGCACAGACTGGATTTTTTATCACGCAGTGTCTGTGGATAATCCAAAAGGACGTGTGCTGATGATGGATCAGATAAGGTGGAAAAACAACTGGCCCTATATTGAAGGAGGAACTCCTTCACTGGAGGCTGTGAAGCCGGTCTTTTGAATTCGGCCGCTGCTTTCGTAACGTATCATGCTCCGCGTTCGCACAACTCTCCCCTGCAAGGAGAAGAGATTTTTAACTGTTTATGTGCTTTTAAAAAAGAAATCATGTAAATTTGTAAAAGAATGAACGAAATGTACAAACTTTAAATATAAATTTGAAAAATTATGAGACTGAATCAATTGTTCCTGTTACTGGCAGTCATTGCCATGGCGGGTTGTGTCAACAAACAAAAAGAGGCTCCCGCGGAGCAGGCAACCCTCTCGGGACTGAAAAAAAGCAATTTTCAATCAGTGGTTAACGGAGATTCCACCAATCTGTATGTACTGACGAATGCCAATGGCGTAGAGGTAACACTGACCAACTATGGAGGACGCATTGTGTCTGTGATGGTCCCCGACAGAGAAGGTAATATGAAAGATGTGGTGCTCGGATTTGATAAGATCGATGACTACGTGAACGTGAATAATAACTTCGGAGCAACCATTGGCCGTTACGGTAACCGGATTGCCAACGGGAAGATTACCGTGGAGGGTGTGGAATATCAACTGCCGAAAAATAACTTTGGTCATACTCTGCACGGTGGTCCGAAAGGGTTCGACAAGAAAGTTTTTAATGCAGAGCAGATTAATGACCAAACCGTGGTGTTTACTTGTCTCTCGAAAGATGGTGAAGCAAACTTTCCCGGTAATCTCGACGTAAAGGTAACCATGACATTGACCGATGACAACGCCATTGATCTGCAGTATGAAGCCACAACCGACAAGGAGACTGTAGTGAACCTGACTAACCATTCCTACTTCAACCTGAGCGGCGACGGCAACAACACCATCCTAAACGATTCGCTCACAATTTATGCTGATGCGTTCACGCCGGTGGACGACACCTTCATGACTACAGGTGAGATCAGCCCGGTAGAAGGTACGCCGATGGACTTCAGAACACCTGCAGCCATTGGCGCAAGGATTGACAACTACGACTATGCACAGCTGAAAAACGGAGATGGTTATGATCACAACTGGGTACTGAATACCCGGGGAGACGTGACGCAGGTGGCGGCTACGGTTTATTCTCCCGCAACGGGTATCGTTCTGGACGTCTATACAGATGAACCGGGCGTGCAGGTTTATACCGGTAACTTCCTCGATGGCACCGTAACCGGAAAGAATGGTGCGGTGTATGCCAAACGCAATGCTATCTGTCTGGAGACACAGAAATATCCCGATTCTCCTAACAAGCCCGACTGGCCATCACCCTATCTGAAGCCAGGAGAAAAGTATACCAGTCGCTGTATATACAAGTTTTCGGTGAAGTAACCATCATTCCTGAATTGATTAAGAGTATGGAAAGCTTGTCCCATCTTCCTGTCTGGCTGATCATAGTGATCATCATACTGGCCTTGTTCGATTCGGTGATGAAGCTGATTGCACTCTGGAAGGCAGCCCGAAACAATCATCTGGCCTGGTTTGTCTGTCTGGCTATTTTCAATACCATTGGCTTACTGCCAATCATTTACCTGGTAATGAACAAGCAAAAAGCATTTCCAACGGCCGGATAACAGCCATCTGTAATGTCTTACGAAGAGGATGAGGCGCCCTGTATGTGATTCATCCTCTTTTACTTTTCTAACCCATTAAAAAACTGATCATGAAGAAAAGAAATGAGCAGCGAGTTGGAGGATTATTTTATAATGATTATCCGGTTTTAAATATATAAACTTTTATTTAAATTTGTCTGAGTGAAATATCTTTTTCGAGTGATAAGTCGATTAAACACAAATACAATAATAAACAATAATTGCATGAAAACAAAAACTTTACTTACCATCGTGATGGCCTTATTGATCACTCCACAGTTGCTCTGGTCAAAACCAAAAAAGGAGAAACAGGAGTTCTACCAGCTTACCGTGTACCATTACAATACAGTCAGTCAGGAAAAAATACTGGATAATTATTTTCAGAGTGCACTTATTCCGGCCTTGCACGACATGGGTATAAAATCTGTAGGAGTCTTTAAATCAATTGCAAACGATACCTCTGAGAATAAGACCCTCTATGTTTTTATTCCGATAAAAACGTTGAGCATGACTGATAAAATTAACGGAAAACTGCTCAAGAATGAAAAATTTAAATTGGCCGGCAAAGAATACCTGGATGTAAAGTATAATTCCCCTGCCTACATGCGCATGGAAACGATTTTACTTAAGGCTTTTGCCTTTTCTCCTGTCATGAAGTTGCCTAAGCTTGCTTCCCCAAAAAATCAACGTGTATATGAGTTGAGGAGTTATGAAAGTGCAAGCGAAAGCCTATTCCGTAACAAAGTGCATATGTTCAATGAAGGTGGTGAAATTGATATTTTTACTAAATTGAACTTCAATGCAGTATTTTACAGTGAAGTGATTGCGGGATCACAAATGCCTAATCTGATGTATATGACAACATTTGAAAATAAGGCAGACAGAGATGCACATTGGGCCTCATTCAGGATAGATCCTGACTGGAAAGACCTTTCTTCACGTCAGGAATACAAAAACAATGTTTCACGCAGTGTAATCACATTTCTTCGTCCAGCAGAATATTCAGATTTTTGATAACAGGAAAGCTGGTATCATGATTTTATAATATTTTTCGCATAATACCTGCACCAATCCCTGAGTCCGCAGATTTCGCATTTGGGTTTCCGCGCCACGCAGATATAGCGGCCATGTAAAATGAGCCAGTGATGCGCTTTTGAGAGCAACTCCCGAGGAATATATTTTACCAGTTCGCGCTCGGTCTCAAGTGGTGTTTTGGAATTGTCAGTCAGACCGATGCGATTGGCTACACGGAACACATGCGTGTCTACCGGCATCGCCGGCATGTCGAAGGCTACAGCCAGCATTACATTGGCCGTTTTGCGGCCCACTCCGGGGAGGGTGAGTAAAGAGTCAATATCTGTAGGGACTTGACCCGCAAAATCGGAAACCAGTTTCCGGGCCATGCCGACCAGATTTTTTGCCTTGCTGTTGGGGTAGGAGCAGGATCGGATATATCCGTAGACCGCTTCCGGGGTTGCAGCAGCCATCACCTCCGGCGTGGGATAGGTTTCAAAGAGTGCAGGTGTGGTCATGTTCACCCGCTTGTCGGTACATTGAGCGGATAAGATCACGGCCACAAGCAATTGATAATTGTTTGCATAATGCAACTCTGTCTCTGCCGATTCTGCGTTAACCCTAAACCAGTCGAGAGTTTTTTTGTAACGTTCTTTTTTTGTCATATTATTTTAAAAGAGGTATGAAGCGCGCACTCAGGTTCGGATCTTCCATGTCGGAATCGAGAGGGAAGATGGGACGCATTATGCGGTTATACGGGAGCCTTAGCAGGTCCTGATCCACACCGCCAGGGGTGAGTGCCATAAGCCAGTCTCCCCGCATATCATATAATTCGGGCACCAGGTACCCGATCTTAACCACAAGAATGTCAGCTTCCCGCGGATTCAGTCCCAGATCGGTGAACTGCTTCTCGTAATGGTAAGCATTCCTTTTTTCGGTGACAATGGTGTAGATATTCCCACTCTTCACCACCACTTCATTGTTGGTGCTATCTTCTTTTACTGCCGTAACGATTCCCTTCAACTGAATGGGAGGTGCAAAACGGTTGTCCACTTCTGCACCGGCAGTGCCTTCCACCTCTGCGCCTATACCGGCTTCAATTGCCTTCTCAACAAAGTCAGCACCGGGAATAGAGGCATAGATGACTGTCTTGCCACTTTTTTGCAAGGCGGAATGTTTAAATAACTCCTGCAGTGTCCAGGTTACATCACCGGCACCACCGGCGGTGGGGTTGTCACCCATGTCGCTGATAATAAAAGGCTTGTTTTTACTGACCAACGCTTTCTCCAGTGCTTCATCCAGATATGTGGTGGGAGCCACAAATCCGAAATCCTTCCGAACATTCCAAAAATGACGTGCCAACTTCTCTGCCGCTTTTGCCACTGCTTCCTTATCGTCACCATAGGCCATCACTACACCGTGGTTCCGTGGTTCGTCGGCCCAGGGATAGGACATCCAGATGGCAGCATCAATCACGTTGTCTCCATCCAGGACGCCAGGGATACCTGCATATAGACTTTTTCCCGGTTCAATGCGGGTACTTGTTTTTTCACCGGGAAGAAGGATAGGAACAGGAATCCAGGCTTTATACGCCGGTTTCCCCTTGCCATTTTCCAGGCGGCTCAATAGATTAATTACCGCCCGTTTTTTCGATTCAATGGCATCTTCATGCGGTGCCAGCCTGTAGCATGTAATCAGGTCGCTGTTCTGTGCAAGCCGGGGTGATACACTGCCATGGAGATCCATCGAAGTGGATATCAGTACATGATTGCCAACTACCTCACGAATACGAATCAGAAAATCACCTTCGGGATCGTCGAGGCCCTGCACGCTCATCGCTCCGTGAATATCAAAGAAAAGTCCGTCAAGCGGCAGTGTTTCCTTTAGCATATCAAGTTTTTTTGCCACGAGCGACTCATATGCTTCACGTGTGACAATCCCGCCTGGCATGGCATGCCCGCGCAGGGTGGGAAGCCAGACGGCACGGTTGACAATGCCTGAATCGGCTGCAAAAAATGGGTAATAAGTGAAAACTTCTTCTCCTGTACGCGACCGGAAAGCCTCCTCATGGGATATAGCCGGAGAGAAGGTGCTCGACTCAATGGCAATACCAGCGATGGCAACGCGCGGCAAATTCTTTTGGACACTTTTGTTACAACCCATGCAAAGAAGCATTGAGAGGAGGAGTAAGTAATTTCTTTTCATCACACCGGTTTTATTACTGGTTGTTGAGGACATGAATTGTATGTGTGGCTACAAGACAGGCAGTCTCGGTACGAAGTCTTGTTTCCCCAAGACTCACAGACTCAAATCCGTTTGCAATGGCACTGCCGACCTCTTCTTCGCCAAAATCACCTTCCGGACCTATCAGGATCAGCACATTTTCACCCTTTCTGTATGTTTGGGCAAGCGGCTTTTTCGGAAGATTATGGCAGTGGGCTATAAATTTTCTCCCTTCAAAGGGACGGGTTATAAAATCAGAAAAGCGGGTCAGCTCGTCAATAATTGGAAGAAAAGCCTGTTGAGACTGTTTCATGGCCGATACGGCAATCTTTTCCAGGCGCTCTTTTTTCAGTTCCTTCCGTTCGGAGTAACAGCTCAAAAGAGGAGTAAACCGATCAATACCTATTTCGACGGCTTTTTCCACAAACCATTCGTTCCGATCCATCTGTTTGGTGGGTGCAAAACCTATCTGAAGCAGGAAATCCCGGTTTTTAGCCATCTCAGTCCTATGTTCAATGCTCACGATACAATGTTTCGGGTGTGCTTCCATGAGCGTACATTCATAGAGAAATCCCTGTCCGTCGGTGACGGTCAATTTATCACCTTCACGCATCCGAAGGACCTTCACGCAATGTTGGGACTCCTGGGGAGGTAGTTGCGGAAGTGTTGCAATAGCAGGGCAGAAGAAGAGCGTATTCAACATATTCTCTTTCAGAATTTATTTTCTCTACGGTTGATTTCATCACGTAAACGGGTTGCCAGCTCGTAATTCTCCTCATTCACGGCATCTTTCAGGCGATGTTTCAGCGTGTCGAGATGAATATCAGACAGTTCTTCTTCCGATTGTACCCCTTCATCCGGAATAAACGGTTCGGGAGAACCGGAGGGCGATTGTTCATCGAAGACGATGGCCATATTTTGCATAATCTCTTCCGTGGTGTATATGGGTGAATGAGTACGTATCGCCAGTGCTACTGCATCGGAAGTGCGGGAGTCGATACGGTATTCGTTGTCGTTTTGACGTAATAAGAGTTCGGCAAAAAAAGCGCCATCCTCAAATTTATAAATCAATACTTCAACCAGCTCTATACCCAGTTGTTCCCAGATGGAACAGATCAGGTCATGTGAAAGCGGCCTTGGAGGTGTGATACCTTCCATCACAATGGCGATGGACTGTGCCTCGGGAGTCCCGATGACAATGGGAAGCCGGCGTATGCCTGTATCTTCGGCGAAGATGAGCGCGTATGCCCCTGCCTGTACCTGACTAAAGGAGATTCCCAGGATGGATAGTTTGATTCTTTTAGTACCCATGATCTGTTTTTTTATCTATATTACCTCAAATGTACAATTTTTTTATGCATGAAAGCCTTCAAAATATTTTTTTAAAAAAAACAGGCTTATTTGGGTGGAAAATGATAAAAAAAAACTATCTTTGCACCCGATTACAATACGGTGGTTGTAGCTCAGTTGGTTAGAGCGTCGGATTGTGGTTCCGAAGGTCGCGGGTTCGAGCCCCGTTTTCCACCCATATCTCATTATTTATGAGATGTTTATTCTCTTTAGATTTGTTTTAGGTGATCACGTATTTCTTCAATACGTGATTTTTTTTGCCTTTCCGGAAATCAGTATTAAAAAGTTCTTCTGCGGAATTCGGAACAGATAATTGCTGTGGCTGCTGCCACATTCAATGATTCGGAAGTTGTACGGTTCAGTGGAAAATTGGGTATGAAAAGTTTCCGGCCGATACGTTTGGCCGTCTCCGGCCTGATACCTTTCCCTTCACTGCCCATCACGATCAGCCCCTCTGTTGACAACTCCTTTGTGTATATATTTTCGCCGTCCAAAAACGTACCATAAACGGGCAGGTGACTGTTTTTTGTTAAAAAAAAGGCAATGTCTGTATAACTGACTCTTACACGGGCAATAGCACCCATCGTTGCCTGTACCGTTTTGGGATTAAAAAGATCGGCGGTGTCCGGTGAACAGACAATGTGACCGATGCCAAACCAGTCGGCAATGCGTACGATCGTACCCACATTGCCGGGATCCTGGACTCCGTCGAGGACAAGTGTTAATTTATCCTTTAATATAATTTCCTCCAGCTTGTTTTCCGGTTGGTGAAAAACAGCGATAACCGGTGGGCATGTGGTCAGCAAAGTTGCTTTCTTCAGTTCACTTATATTTGCTTCCACAATCTCTTCAGCCCTTATCTCAGGATACGTAGCCAGTATCTCCGGAGTTGCCGCCAGGAACTGACAACGGCAGGTTTCCAGTAAATCGAATACCAGTTTTATACCTTCAGCCACAAAGGTGTGGTGCTCATCACGGAACTTTTTTTCTTTGAGGGACCGGATATATTTTATTTTGTTGTTGCTTAAACTCATAGTGTTTGTTAGTTGCACTTCACGCATAATTCGGCATCGTGCGTTACTTTTTCCTGTAAAAGTAGCAATTTAATTGTAACATTTTGCACCAGATGCATTGAAAGAAAGAGAATGAAGGTTCGTTGTCATTAAATTGTGCAAACATATCATTCTTGTAAGGGTGATAATTTCAAAAAATAGTTATCTTTGCGGTTATCAGTTTACATCGATAACCGATGACAGAATTAATAATCTATGAATGAAAAAGTAATTATGAACAAAGCAGCCGATAATATCCGCATATTTTCGGCTTCGATGGTGGAACGTGCAAAATCCGGACACCCGGGAGGTGCAATGGGGGGAGCGGATTTTATCAATGTCTTATTTTCAGAATTTCTGGAATATGATCCTGAGGACCCCACATGGGCGTCGAGAGACCGTTTCTTCCTTGACCCCGGTCACATGTCTGCCATGCTCTACTCGGTGCTTTGTTTAAGCGGAAAATTTTCATTGGATGAATTAAAGGAATTCCGGCAGTGGGGCAGTCCCACGCCGGGACATCCGGAAAAAGATCTGAGCCGGGGAATAGAGAATACTTCCGGCCCGCTGGGACAGGGACATGCCTTTGCTGCCGGTGCAGCTATTGCTGCCAAATTCCTACAGGCGCGACTCGGGAATGATGTGATGGATCATACCATTTACAGCTTTATTTCGGATGGAGGTATTCAGGAAGAAATATCGCAGGGAGTAGGAAGAATTGCCGGGCACCTCGGTTTGAGCAATCTGATCATGTTCTACGACTCCAACGCAATACAGCTGTCGACAACCACCTCCGAAGTGACAAGTGAAGATGTGGCGAAGAAATATGAGGCCTGGAAGTGGAAAGTGATTACCATAGATGGCAACAATGTGGATGAGATACGCAGGGCTCTTACAGAAGCCAAAGCCGAAAAAGAGAAACCCACCCTGATCATCGGTAATACGATCATGGGACGTGGTGCACTGGCAGCTGACTGCTCATCATTCGAATGTCAGGTTTCCACCCATGGACAACCACTGAGTGCTGCCGGAGCCGATTTTGATCAAACGATCAAGAACCTGGGTGGTGATCCTGCAAATCCTTTTGTAATCTTCCCCGAAGTGAAGCAACTCTATGAAAAACGTATGCTGGAACTGAAGGAAATGGTATCTGTAAAAAAAGCAAAGGAAAGAGAGTGGGAGAGTGTAAATCCGGAGTTGGCTGCAAAGAAAATGAAATGGTTCTCTCATGAACTCCCGGAGATCGATTGGAGCGTCATTCAGCAAAAACCGGGAATCGCCACTCGCGCAGCTTCCGCCACAGTGTTGGGTGTACTGGCACAGCAGGTGGAAAACATGGTGGTTGCTTCGGCCGACCTTTCCAATTCCGACAAGACTGATGGCTTTTTGAAATATACAAAAGCCTTTGCAAGGGATGATTTCTCAGGTGCCTTTCTGCAGACAGGTGTTTCTGAATTTACCATGTCGTGTCTTTGTATCGGTATGAGTTTGCACGGTGGTGTAATTCCTGCATGCGGTACCTTTTTCGCATTTTCCGACTACATGAAACCATCCATTCGTGTGGCGGCCTTAATGGAAACACCGGTTATTTTTATATGGACACACGATGCATTTCGTGTGGGTGAGGATGGACCCACTCATCAACCGGTTGAGCAGGAAGCTCAGATCCGTCTGCTGGAAAAACTACAAAACCATCATGGACAAAACTCCATGCTTGTGCTTCGCCCGGCTGACGCGAACGAAACGACCGTCGCATGGAAAATGGCGTTTGAGAATAAGAATACCCCCACGGGTCTTATCCTTTCCCGCCAGAACATAAAAGATCTCCCTGCCAGGGAGTCACGCTTCAAAGAGGCACTTCAGGCTAGCAGGGGTGCTTATATTGTACAGGATGAAGAAGATTACGATGTGATTCTACTGGCTTCAGGATCGGAAGTAGCCACACTTGTGGAAGGCGCGGATTTACTAAAGGCTGAAGGGGTGAAAATACGCATCGTTTCCGTTCCTTCCGAAGGGCTATTTCGTAGTCAAACAGCAGATTACCAAGAATATGTATTGCCAAAAGGAAAAAGAAAATTCGGAATGACTGCCGGTTTACCTGTAACACTTGAGGGACTTGTAGGTGCCGATGGAGAGGTATGGGGAATGAACTCCTTCGGATTTTCGGCACCCTATAATGTACTCGACGAGAAACTGGGGTATACGGGAAGAAATGTATATGAACAGGTAAAAAGAATATTGTAAAAATAAAACAGATTGATATGTCATTATTCGATTATTCAGAGAAACCCATCGGAATAGCTTCCGATCATGCTGGCTATGACAGCAAACAGTACATTATAAAAATTCTGGAGGAACAAGGTATCCCTTACAGGGATTTTGGAACCTATTCCAAGGAGAGCACAGATTATCCCGACTATGCGCATCCGCTTGCCTCGGCCGTGGAAAATGGTGAATGTTATCCGGGTATTGCCATCTGCGGCACCGGCAATGGAATTAATATGACTGTGAACAAGCATCAGGGAGTGCGGGCGGCATTATGCTGGAGCAAGGAGATAGCTTACTACGCCAGAACACACAATGATGCTAATATTCTCTCCATTCCAGGTCGTTTCCTGAGTGAGGAAGAAATTTATGAGATATTGGTAACCTTCCTTAATACACCTTTCGAAGGAGGACGTCACGAAAAAAGAATCAATAAGATCCCCTGCGCATAGTTTGCTGCTATCAAGTTGGGAAATAAAATAAATTCCATGATGTGGAAGAAACAATCCGGACTGCTTCTGCTGCTATTTATTTTGTTGCAGGGTTGTGAGGTGTCTGATATGCAATTCGGTAACCATCCCCGTGGCAATTTTGATGCATTGTGGACCATTCTCGACCGTAATTATTGTTTCTTTGAATACAAGAAAATAGATTGGGATTCAATTTATGGGGATTATAGTGTCCGTATCACACCGGACATGAACAACGATGCGCTCTTTAAACTCATGGGGACGATGCTTGCCGAACTGAAGGACGGACATGTGAATCTGGCCGCATCACACGATATTACCCGTTATTGGCAATGGCAGGACAATTATCCTGCCAACTTCGACCCCGTCGTACAGAAATATTATCTGGGAACCGACTTCGGAATTGCATCCGGCATGAGGTATAAGATTCAGGAAGATAACGTGGGTTACATCTATTATGGCAGCTTCTCGGACGATTTGTCGGAGAGCAGTCTTGACCAGGTGCTGAACAGAATGGCTATTTGTAGCGGTCTTATTATTGATGTCCGAAATAATGGCGGGGGAAGTCTTACCAACGTGGAAAAAATAACCAGTCGTTTTTTTAATGAGCGAAAGCTCATCGGTTATATTTCTCACAAGGTAGGACCCGGACACAACGACTTTTCCCCGTTCTATCCGAAATACGTGGAAAGTTCCGACCGTGTTCGTTACCAGAAACCAGTGGTCGTGATCACAAACAGAGGCTGTTACAGTGCCACAAACGAGTTTGTAAGTGTCATGAAATATGCACCCAATGTTACAGTGATGGGCGATAAAACCGGAGGCGGAAGCGGACTGCCCTTTACTTCCGAATTGCCTAACGGCTGGTCTATCCGTTTTTCTGCCTCACCCATGTTTAATGCCGAGAAAGAACATATTGAGTTCGGGGTGGAACCTCATATTTATGTAAGTATGCAGGATAGTGACAGGGCAAAAAACAGGGATAGCATTATTGAAGCTGCACGTGAATTGATCAAAAAAAGAAATGAATTATGAATTTGGTTCGATGACGAAATTTTATTAAGAAAAAGGCTTGTTAACCACTGTGAGTTTATTTGGCGTCAGAAAAATTCTGATAACAAAAATAAATTTTGCTGAAACCTGCTAAAAAATAGTAAGTGAAGTGAGATGCGGGCATTGGTGCATTTTATATATTTATCTTTTCATTTATTATAAATTTTCGTACTTTTATAGGCAAAACGCCTTAATATATAAATAAAAGCTATAATTTAATATTTTTTATCAACAATAATAATGCCAATATTTTCGAAAAAAAACAGGAGGCCCAAAACAAAGTCATCCGGAAGAAAAGGTCTTGTCCTGATCGCAGGAATCATCATAGGAATTGTACTTATTGCCGCTTTGTATCAGACATCCGTCTATTTTTCCACCAATGAATCATGTATGATGTGCCATGTACATCCGCATGCTGAGGAGAGCTGGAAACTGTCGACACATGTCAACAACGGAAGCGGGGTAATGGTAAATTGTGTAGATTGTCACCTTCCCCCCAAAGACAACACCTGGGAACATTATTCGGCCAAACTGGCACTGGGTGTACGTGATGTATGGGGATACCTCACCAAGGACAGCACAGATTTCAACTGGGATAAGAAATCGGAACTGGAAAATGCTGTAAAATATATTCCAAATAAATCCTGTGTGAAATGTCATCAGAACCTTTTTCCCGCAGGGATATCCGATGAGGGTATCACTGCACATCTTTATTACGATGAAAATGCGGAAAAGCTTGATCTTCAATGTATAAGTTGTCATCTCGACGTGGGACACTATAATCCCGGTTATGCACATGGTCAGATGACAGGCATACCTGGAATGGCGGGATCCTATGCCGTAGATACCTCGCTTTATTATAAGGAATCAACGCCGGTCACAGCTTTTGCCGATTATCGTGAACAGATTCCCGGTACGCCCGTATCATTTCAGATGAGGGCAATTCAGGGAGGTACATTCATGATGGGAAGCCCGGAAAAGGAGCCTTTCCGTAATCAGGACGAGTCGCCGCAGCATCAAGTCACAATCAGTCCCTTCTTCATGGCTGAAGTGGAGACTACCTGGAATGAGTTTTGGGCATTTTATGCTGAAACCATGAGTGAGGGACGTACCCCACCTGAGATGATTTACGAGAATAATCTCATCGCAATGAGTGTGGATGCCATTTCAGGTCCGACACCTCCTTTTGGTTATCCCGATCAGGGATGGGGGCAGGGTGACAGGCCGGCCATTACGATGACCCATTATGCAGCAGAAACATTCTGTCAGTGGTTATCGGCAAAAACAGGAAAAAAATATCGTCTGCCCACCGAGGCTGAATGGGAATATGCGGCCCGCGGGGGCAGCCAGACTGCATACTTCTTTCCGGGAAGCCCCAAAGATTTTTCGGCACACGGATTCATGCGGAACATCTTTAAGCCGAAAACCGACAGTATCAGTGCCTATGTAGTGTATGACATGAATAGCGACAGCCGCACACAACCCCCTTCGGCTGTATTACCCAATCCTTATGGCTTAAAGAACATGTTGGGAAATGTGATGGAATATACTGCCGACAAGTATGATCCGGAAGCATATGGCAAACGGTCGGGTGTTACCCGTGATCCGTTGGTTACACAAGGAGAGGACTGGGTAATAAGGGGAGGCAGTTACGCTTCCGATGCATCTGAAGTGAGAAGCGCTGCAAGGGCTTATACACAGCACGATGCTTGGTTGAAGACAGATCCGCAACAACCCAAGAGTATCTGGTGGTATTCCGATATAAAAGGAATTGGATTCCGTGTGGTGTGTGAGGTGGATACTTCATTGATCATAAAAAACTGAACTGATGTCTTGGACAAGTTTCTGCCATCTTAGCTAAAAGTTGACAACTGAAATTAAATAACATACGATCAATAAACAAATAATATCCTAAAACAATCAATTGTATGAAACGAGAAAACAATGTAACCAGAAGATCATTTCTGAAGACTTCTGCACTGGCAGGGGCTGTCGGTGTAGTCGGAGCGGGTTCTGCAGGACTGTTGACCTCCTGTGGCGGATCGGAGAAAAGTAAAGATGCCAATGTACCCTTGAAAGAACCAGGTAGCTATTATATACCGGAGCTTCCTGATTTGGCTGCCGATGGCAAGGAAATAAAAGCGGGCGTGGTTGGTTGTGGAGGCCGAGGATCGGGAGCTGCCATGAACTTCCTGAGTGCAGCCAATGGTGTGACCATTGTGGCGCTGGGCGACGTCTTTCAGGACAGAGTAGATAAACTGGCCGAGAAACTAAAATCGGAAAAAAATATCGATATCCCAGCCGATAAGCTTTTTGTGGGCCTGGATGCATACAAGCAAGTGATCGACAGTGATATTGATGTGTTGATAGATTGCACCCCTCCCTTTTTTCGTGCAGAGCATTTTAAATATGCCGTAGAAAAAAACAAACATGCTTTTCTGGAAAAACCAATCTGCGTGGATGCAGCCGGATATCGCACCATTGTTGCAACTGCCAAGCAAGCTAAGGCGAAGAACCTGAGTGTGGTCACCGGAACACAGCGTCACCACCAACGTAGCTATGTGGAATCCTACAAGCAGATCATGAACGGTGCTATCGGCGAGATCACCGGTGGAACGGTATATTGGAATCAAAGTATGCTCTGGTTTCGTGAGCGCCAGCCCCAGTGGAGTGATTTCGAGTTTATGGTGCGTGACTGGGTAAACTGGAAATGGCTCTCGGGAGACCATATTGTGGAACAGCATGTGCATAACATCGATGTGTTTACGTGGTTCTCCGGATTGAAGCCGGTCAGTGCCGTCGGTTTTGGTTCACGACACCGCCGTGTAACGGGTGATCAGTACGATAATTTCAGTATCGATTTTACCATGGAGAATGGAATTCATCTACACAGCATGTGTCGTCAGATTGACGGCTGTGCCAACAATGTGAGCGAGTTTATCCAGGGAACAAAGGGATCCTGGTCGAGCAAGGGCGGGCATGTAATCAAAGATATGGCAGGCAATGTGATCTGGCAGTATGACGGCGAGGCAGAGAAAACCAATTTCAAGCAGACCAATCCCTACACGTTGGAACATGTGAATCTTATTAACTGCATCCGAAGCAACAATCCCATCGAGCAGGCTTCTGAAACAGCAGTTTCCAATATGGCAGCCATCATGGGACGTGAGTCCGCATATACGGGACAGGAGACAACATGGGAAACCATGACTGCATCACCGTTGGATTATACGCCTGCAGACCTGAACATCGGCAAAATGGACATGTCCGGATTTACCGTGCCCGTGCCGGGAAGTGCAAAAAAAGCCAAATCATGACAATAGACAGAAGAAAATTTATTCAGACGACCATTGCCGGTTCTGCTGTCCTTGCAATAGGAGGCTTTAATTCTGTGGCTTCTGCCAGTTCGAAAAAAAATAAAGCTTCCGGCAATGCGAAATTAAATATCTCTTTTCAGGAAGGTACCGCTCCCGGTACCACCCTGAAAGAGAAGTTCGACTTTATGGAAGCACACGGCGTGGTGGGTTTCGAGCCGCATGGCAAGCCTTTGCTCGCGAGAAAACAGGAGTTCAAAGATGCCCTCAGAGGACGAAACATCAAAGTAAGTGCAGTATGTGCCGGCTTCGACGGGTTTATTCTTTCTACCGATCCTGCCATCCGCAAGCAATGCCGCGATACAATGGCTGAGCTGATCATCGCCGCTGGAGAATTTGGCTCTACAGGTGTAATCATCGTGCCTGCTTTCAACAGACAAGTGCCGGTAATGCCGCACACACAGGAGACACGTGATTTTCTTTGTGAACAGTTCGATGAGATGGGGACACTGGCACAAAAGCATGGTACGACCGTCATTCTGGAGCCGCTTAACCGCAAGGAAGCCTTTTACCTTCGCCAGGTGGGCGATGCTGCATCCATATGCCGGGACATTGACAATCCCGGCGTGAAATGTATGGGTGATTTCTGGCATATGACCTGGGAGGAGAATTCCGACATGGGAGCGTTTATCTCAGCCGGCATACATTTGCAGCATGTGCATGTGGCCAGTCGGAAACGGCGTAAGATGCCGGGTGAAGACGGTGAAGCGGATCGGTATGTTGATGGTTTTAAGGGGTTGAAAATGCTGGGTTACGATAAGTATGTCAGTTTCGAGTGTGGCTTACTGGGTGATCGTAATATAGCGGTGCCCGCAGCACTTGAACTCCTGCGCAAACAGTGGAAAGAGGCCTGATCCTGCAATGGATAAACTGATACATTCCCTATCATCCTATAAAACCGGTATTATACTGTTGCTCACCTATGCGACGGGACTGGCTCTGGCTACATTTGTGGAGAAGATGATGAGTACCGAGGCGGCAAAAATGCTTGTCTATTACTCCCCCCTCTTTATTCTACTGCAGTTTCTCCTGGTAGTTGATTTCATTCTGGTAATTGTCCGGTATAATTATCTGAAACGCGGAAAATGGGCAATGATCATCATTCACTTTGCCCTGATTGTGATTCTCGGGGGGGCACTGACCACACTGCTTTTTGGCAGGGAGGGACAGGTACATATCCGCGAGGGAGAAAGAAGCAATCAGATGGTAATGCAAACTTCTAAAGGGATTAAAACGGAAACATTGCCTTTTGTATTGGAGCTCACCGATTTTAGATTGCACCGGTATCCGGGTTCCCTAAGTCCTTCTTCCTATGAGAGCAATTTACGGGTACACATCGATGGAGAAGTTCGTGAAGCGAAGGTGTTTATGAACAACGTGCTGGATCTGAAGGGGTATCGTTTCTTTCAGGCCTCCTATGATGAAGATGAACTGGGAACAATTCTTTCGGTGAACAAGGATGTGACGGGCCGTAATGTGACTTACAGTGGTTATGCGCTACTGTTGGCCGGTTTTCTGTTGATGTTTTTTGTGCCGAATTCCCGTTTCCGGAAACTGATACGACAACTCAAAGAGGTAAGGAAGGAGGTCTTAACAACGGTGTTCAGCGGCATTTTGATGGTTATGCCGTTCGTTGCTTTTGGAGAGATCGCGGTCGACAACCCGGTGATACAGGAAGATTCTTTGAACGCAGATTGGATTGAGCAGCCAGGTAGTTCAAATATATCTGATAAGTCCATAGAGAATGTGCTCCTTGAGATTGCGGTTCCTCGTGACCATGCAGTCCGCTTTGGTGCCTTGCCGGTACAATTTCGTGGCAGGGTAATGCCAATGAATACTTTTTCTTCCGAGATATTGCGGAAAATATATAAGGAACAGACATTCGACTTCATAAATTCCGATCAGTTCCTGCTTAGCTTGCTGACACTGCCCCGGGTATGGGCACAGGTTTCCTTTATCGCCATTCCCAATGAGCAAATAAGTGTGCAGTATAATCTCCCGAAAGATTATGCATCTTATTATCATTTTTTCGATCAAAAGGGAAACTACCGTTTACTGGAGCAATTGCAACATATCTATCATCGGCCCGCAAACGGACGAACTGCGGCAGAGAAGGACCTGATCAAACTCGATGAGCAGATTAACATTGTGTCACAGTTGTTCAACCATAGCCTGCCAGGTATCTTTCCCAATCCCGAAGACCCTTCCCATACATGGTATGCACCTGGCGAAGACCTTTCAGTATTTAAGCCGCAGGATTCATTGTTTATTGCCGGCATCTTCAATCAATATCTGTCTGAAGTACGGAGGGCAATGCAGAGTGGCGACTGGGATAAACCCGATGAAATGCTGAATGATATTATCCGATATCAACAGCAGAACGACAAAGCTTCACTTATTCACCCCGGAAAGATAGAGGCCGAATTGCGCTACAATCAAATGAATATTTTCAGCCGTTCCAGAACAGGTTATTTTATTTTCGGCGGTACTCTTTTGATTCTGGCATTTATACAGATGTTGCGAAGAGGTGAGTGGATTCGTAACGCAATATTTACAAGTATTATTTTTATTGTAGCCCTCTTTATTTATCATACTGCCGGGATGGGCTTACGTTGGTATATTTCGGGTTATGCACCTTGGAGCAATTCCTATGAGACCATGGTCTATGTAGCCTGGGCAACAGTGCTGGCCGGACTTCTCTTTGGAGGCAAAAATAGCCTCACTCTGGCACTTGCGACACTTTTCGGCGGAGTAATCCTTTTTGTATCGGGGCTCAACTGGATGGATCCGCAAATCAATACGTTAGTACCTGTATTGAAATCGCCCTGGCTAATGTTTCATGTGGCTGTAATTGTGGCGGCATACGGATTTTTTGGAATTAGCTTTTTACTGGGTATCACCAACCTCTTTATCATGACGTTTTCAAATAAAAGTGAGTCTGTCTCTTATCGTATCAGGGAGTTAAGTATCATCAACAACCTGTCATTGCTGGTAGGCCTTGCGCTGATGACCATTGGTACCTTTCTTGGCGCCGTCTGGGCTAATGAATCATGGGGCCGCTATTGGGGCTGGGATCCCAAAGAGACCTGGGCCCTGATTACGATCGTGGTTTATTCCGTTGTCACCCACCTGCATCTTGTAAAAAAATGGTATAGTGTATGGGGGTTCAACCTGTTGTCGGTATTTGCTTTCTCGTCGGTGTTAATGACTTTCCTGGGAGTGAATTATTTCCTAAGCGGAATGCATTCCTACGGCCATACCGAGGACACATCTTCTGTCTTTTTGTATATTGCAGCCGCCTTTGTGGCGCTGGGAATATTGGGTATCGTTTCATACAGAAAAGAGAAGCAGTGAGATCTTGGATTTTAGCGATCAGCGGTGGGCTTTGGTAGTGAAAGTTTGTCGGGTAGAGCGATCTTGGTACATCAACACATCAACACATCAA
>DGZP01000018.1:12028-28198 GCA_002398565.1 Proteiniphilum sp. UBA4977 | reverse complement strand
ATCAACACATCAGCATATCAACATGGTACATTGGGGATTTATCGGCTGTGGATCAGTCACAGAAAAGAAAAGCGGGCCTGCCTTCAGCAAGGTGGAGGCATCGGACGTTGTAGCCGTGATGCGGCGCAATATTGAAAAGGCAAGGGATTATGCCGAACGGCATGCTATCGGGAAATGGTATGACAATGCGCAGGAGCTGATTAATGACTCACAGGTAAACGCAGTGTATGTGGCAACACCTCCCGGCTCCCATGCGGAATATGCTATTGCTGCGATGAAGGCCGGTAAGCCGGTGTATGTAGAGAAGCCGATGGCTGCCTCCTATGAGGAGTGTCTTCAGATGAATCGCGTTTCTGTGGAGACCGGTATTCCCTGCTTTGTTGCTTATTATCGCAGGACACTGCCTTATTTTCTCAGAGTGAAACAGTTGATAGACGATGGTTTATTGGGTAAAATCTCAACCGTGCAGATAGGGTTTGCTATTCCGCCCTATGCGGCAGATTACGACCGGAATAACCTGCCCTGGCGGGTGAAAAAGCATATTGCGGGAGCGGGATATTTCTACGATCTTGCTTCACATCAACTCGATCTGATCGACTTTCTCTTTGGAGAGATTGAACATGCAGAGGGTTTTTCCAATAATATGGCAGGTTTATATGATGCGGAGGATACAGTGACCACAGCTTTCAGATGCCAATCCGGTGTTTTGGGTGCTGGAAACTGGAGTTTTGTCGCTCCGAAAGACACACGCACCGACAAGATCGATATTGTCGGCACAAAAGGAAAACTTTCATTTTCTACATTTGATTTTTCGCCTATCCTTTTGGAAACATCCGAAGGAATACAGGAGTTTAGGGAAGAGAATCCCGAAAATATTCAGTTTTATTTGATTCAGAGCATCGTGAATTATCTGAATGGTAAAAGTGAACTGCCTGTTAGTATGGCTGCCACAGCCATTCGTACTAACTATATCATGGACCGGATTTTAAAAAAAAATATGAAATTATTACTGAAATCTGCCTTTAAATAGGATGGGATTGATGGTGAGGCTCACATAAGCCCAGTCCTGCCAGGCACCGGGATCGCCGGGACGTCCTTTTGCAATAGGCATTGCATCGGTGGCAAGCATAAAAGAATAACCTCCCTCCAGCATGATATATTTCCGGACAGGATAGGTGAAGGTGAGATCGATCTCCGATCCAAGTAACTTTCTCTCAGCATTATCTACAACGATGTTTTTGTGAGAAGTAAAGTGATGATATCCCAGATCCAGCATCAGCTTTTCACTTGCCTTCCATTTCAGGCCAAGGTATTTATCGAACACACCATATGGATCGTTTCCCTTGAAATAGTCCATTGATCCCATAAAAGTGTGGTTTGAACGATAAAGCAGGTCCATATATGATTTTTTATCCGAATCGGGATCCTGTCCCGGATGGAACTCGGTGCCGCCATAGAGCGAAAAAAGTGGGCTAATTGTATATCCGCCCCGCAATGCCAGCATATACGCACTAACTTCCTGATTGTTTACATTCCTGCCCATCTGGTAATAGGCGGTTCCCATAATGTGCCAGAGTGTACTTTTATAACCGACATTTGTTCCCATGGTCTGCATATAAACTTTATCGGAAACAAGTGGCACGATGTCGGGATCGCCCGTTTCAAAACCGAGATTGATGAAAAGCGCAGAAGCGGTGAAACCGGTAGCATTGTGATACTGATACCACAAAGCTTGCATATTCTGATAAGGTTGCCCCCCCGCGGCATCGTAATAGGTGCCGGCGTTGGTTGACTCCTTCGACTGGTTATAAGCCAGTATCAGGTGCAGCGTATTGAGGTCGTTTTCATATCCCAGTTTCAGGGCATCGTGCCAGATACCTGTCGGTGTCCAGTTAGATACCGAAAGGATGCGTCCATCGTCATAGTTGAGTGACTGTCGCCCGATCCTCGCAAAATATCCTTTATGACTCATTTGTGCCCATGCCTCATTCAGAGTGAAACGCCTTCCGTCATTGTCGTTCTGCGTTTTCTGTCCCCACAACGAGATATCCTGCGCTGCAACACGAGCCGAGAGGAAACCATTGTCGAAGTTCATGCCGACACGTGCACGATTGGAGATAAAGGCAGAGGCATCGTCTGTCTCCAGACGGGGGTAGTTGTACCCGTTGCGGTATTCAAAACGGGGACGCAGATTCATGTCAATCGAAAATTCACCGCCTGTTTCTTCAGATTGTGCACACAAAAGCAACGGATAAAGTAACCCTGTCAGAAATATACCCACGATTAATTTCTTCATTGAAATAGTTTATTTAATTGTTTTATGTTGTATTAAAAGAAAAAATGTCATTTATAAGTTTCCACTATCTAATTTGAACGCTGACTCCCGAACACTATTTCTCATCGGTTTTTCGCATGCCGCCATATCTGCCACGAGTTTACCAGGTTCTGCCACAACACATAGGTTCCTGGACCAAGAGTGGCCAGCGGATTTAGATATGTCTGTGTAAGCCAGATGGCAAGCACCGTATTCTTCTGTCCCAACCCCTGTCCGCCGGCAACAGTCCATCCAAACTGACTCCCGATCTTTCTGCCGAAAAAGAACTGTAAAAGGCAGATCAGTAACGACGTGATGGTGATGATTACCTCCAGGGTGTAATTCCCATCATTCTGCGAACGGACATATTGTGTCACATTACCTATTACCACTGTGAGTGCGGCTGCCCACAGATAGAAAGAGATGATCTGGGCAGACCGGATCCTTTTATGTACGCGGGGAGCAGTTTTCTGTAAGATGAAGGCCAGCAGGAACGGAACGACGAGAATGGGCATCACCTTCAGCATGATGTGCCAGAAGGAGGAAGTAAAAGATACCCCTACGTTGCTTTCCCCTATGCCGGAAAGAAAAAGGGGAGCAATAAAAGCGACGGAGAGGTTGCTGATAATGGAATAGGCAGCTGTCACAGAAATGCTTCCCCCGAGGAGACCCGCCACCACGGGTGCCGAAGTGGCTGTGGCAGTCAGCACACAAATCATAGCTGCCTGGGCCAATACTTCGTTAAACTGTCGCAATACCAGATAAACCAGCGCACTGCCTAGGTATTGAATGGCCAGCAGTATATAGTGAAATTTGGTCAACCTGACGTCGCTCCAGCTTACCCGGCAATAGGTGATAAAGAGCATGAGCGAGAGCAGGTAAGGGATAACCGGTGAGAAAATAACAAGTGGTTTGTGAAAGGTGATTCCCAGGATCATTGCGATGGGGAGTAGATATTTTTCAATGTACCTTTGCATATCAGTTGTAATAGTTTGCAGGAGTGTTGGATGTATCTGATGCGCGAAGCATGTCTTTAAAACGGATCTCCTGCATCCACTGTTTACGGTCGAATACCAGGTGGATGATAAACTGTTCTATCTCTGGCAGAAAATCCCTCATGGGATATTCCGACACTTCGTGACCTATATCTTCCATGATATAGAAGATATAAGGATACCGCTCATTTCTAAACCGTTTCGCAAGTGATTTGGATCCAAACATCCCCAGTTTAAAAAAACGGGTATTGTCGTATGGTACCAGCTTGTCGGCGCTTCCATGAAAGAACAGGGTGGGGGCGGGCCGTTGCGCGTATGAGGGTAATCCTTCTTCGCTGAAGATACCACCTGCAAAAGAAACGACACCGGCATACCTGAAGTCATCCGGTAGTATTTCTGCGGCAGGATGATTGTTACGCTCCTTATAGTCTGCCTGTAATACCGTAATTGCACCCGCACTCGATCCGCTAAGGATAATGAGCGAGGGGTCAATATTCAGTTCTTCGGCATGTTCCAGAAGATAGTTCGTTGCTGCGTACAGATCGGTTACAGCCATTTCTATTGCCTGTTGCAACGGTTTGTGATTCAGTACGCCCGGTGCCTCCTTCCCTTTCATTCCAAGTCGATAATCGATGGAGACCACGGTAAATCCTTTTGTGGCAAAATAATGAAAATAGGGGAGGTAGTGCCTGGCATCTCGCGTTCCTTCCTTGAATCCTCCGCCAAACACAAATACCAGACAAGGTTGAGGAAGGATAGTTGCAGAGTCGGTTTTGTAAATGTCAAGTCTCAACGGAGTCCCTTCCGTTTCTGCGAAGACACGGGTCTCCTTCTGCAGTGTTCCGGCCTGCAGCATGAAAGAAAGGAGCAGCGCCGTGCAAAAAAGGAGGATCATTTTGTATGACATCGTTTACTGTTGAATAAAATCGGACACCAGTTTCAATATTTCGTCTTTGGCACGATCGAAATCATCGTTGCACACCACCACATCGAAACGGGGAGCAAAACTCATTTCATATTCAGCCTTTGACAGCCGGTTCTCAATCACCTGCGACGAGTCGGTGCCTCTTTTTTCAAGCCGCTCCCGCAATACCTCCACCGAGGGGGGCATCACAAAGATGCTCAAGGCCCGGTTGCCATAGATCTTTTTAATGTTTAACCCTCCAATGCAATCTACATCGAAAACTACATTTTTACCTTCTCCCAGGATGCGGTCTACTTCACTTTTCAGTGTACCATAGAACTTGTCCTTATAAACCTCCTCATATTCGAGAAATTCATTTCTCCCAATTCGTTCCCGGAATTCATCGGGTGAGAGGAAATAGTATTCCACACCGTTTTTCTCTTCACCCCGGGGAAGGCGGCTGGTGGCCGAAATGGAAAACTGAAGATTTAATTCCTGTGCCAGCAGGTACCTGACGAGCGTGGACTTGCCCGCACCTGACGGAGCCGAAAATATGATTAGTTTTGCCATTGCGTCTAAATTTTAAGTAGCATACCGGATGGTTTACCACCGCAGTCACTATAATATATTTAATATCTGTTCTTTGATCTGTTCCAGCTCATCCTTCATTTGCACCACAATACGCTGCATCCCCGATTGGTTGGATTTTGAGCCGAGTGTATTGATTTCACGCCCTATCTCCTGGGCTATAAAACCTAGTTTCTTTCCCTGAGAACGGGTGTCGGCAAGTGTTTCGATAAAATAATCCAGATGATGGGCGAGCCGGGTCTTTTCCTCATTTACATCAAGTTTCTCAATGTAATAAATCATCTCCTGTTCGAAACGGCTTTTATCGTATTCGATTCCTTCCAGATTATTTAATCCATCATAGATCCGGCTTTTAATCTTCTCCATTCTTTCCGCTTCAAAAGGGTCAACCTCTGCCAGGAGGGAGCGGATGAGTTGGATCTTTTCCGTCAGTACCTTTGCAAGCATCTCTCCTTCCTGTTTGCGAAAGCTGGTCACTTCGTCCACTGCACGGTTTATTGCCATCTCGATGGTTTCCCATTCTTCTTCATCCAACTCTTCCGGCTCCTGTTTCATGACTTCGGGAAGACGCATTAACAGTGAAAACCAGTCATCCGGAAGAGGAATGTTCAATTCTTGGGCCAACCCTGTGATTTCCCGGTAATACTGATCTACCACGTGGTGATCTATCTTTACGGATACATCTTTGGATATTACTTCCACATTCATCGATAAATCTACTTTTCCGCGCTCCAGTCTCTGTGACAGAGTATTGCGCAAAGCGATCTCTCTTTCTCGGTAAATGACAGGGAGACGGGTGAACAGATCAAATTGCTTGCTGTTCAAAGATTTTATTTCAATCGTTATTCTTTTGTTGGGGAGCACAGCTACCGCTTTGCCGTATCCCGTCATGGATAGTGCCATTGTTACATTTTTGCACAAAGGTAGCTTTTTTGGCTGAAACAGACATATATTTACGGTGAAACTTCAGCAGGCACTATCACACCAAACGTTCAGAAAAGGTTATGCATTTTCTTTGCGCAGAGATTCGCGCTCTGTCTCTTTCAGCAATCGCTCAGCCTTGTCCTGCTCATCGGCCAGAAGGAGTAGTCGTTTGCTCTCCACAATATTGGATATCAGCAGAAAGAAACAGGCTGCTGAGGCAAGAAACTGGATGGAGCCCGGGACAAATACCTCAAAAGTGATGATTGTGCCTAATAGCAGGCGTACTTCAGTGGGGCCAAAAATGCCCGAGTCGATAGAATACTGTCCTCCAATCTTGTATCGCAGCTGGGCAGTAATCATCTCCCATCCGTAAAGCACCACGAAAATGAATCCTGCATATTTCCAGACACCAGAAACAAAAATAGAAAATCCCAATCCGATGAGAATGGTTCCTACCCAGTCAACAGTAACATCGAGTGAGAATCCATACCATTTCCGCGGTTTGTTCCGGTAGTATGCCAGTCGCCCGTCGAGAGAATCTCCCAACCAGTTGATAACAAAGCCAAGTAGCGACAGCAACAGCCAGTAATGGTTCAGGTAAGCTCCCAGCACAAAACTGGACGCCACCATCAGATTACCTAAAAAGCCAATGGCCGTAAGGCCGTCCGAGCTTATCCATGCCGGTACCTTCTGTACCAGATAAGCTATGGCCTTCTGTTCCCACACTCGCAGGATATTGGTTCTCTGCCGATCAGTGGCGATGAGTCTAAGCGACTTCGCCATGCTCCTTTTACTGTTTTTCATCACCGGATTCTTTTAATATAATAATCTTTCATGGCAAAAGTAAGTATTAAATTTTCATGTTACAAATTTGTTACAAAAAAATAATAAATTCCGTTTTGTGAATCAATAAAGAAGCCGCCCTTTTCGGAGCGGCTTCTTGTAAAAGCTACAATGCCCTGTCTCATTTCTCGGCATTCTCTTCTTCTGTGGGTACAATCAGCTTGTATCCCTTTCCGTGAATGTTGATGATCTCGATGTTGGGCTCCGGTTTCAATAATTTGCGTAGTTTTGTAATGTAGACATCCATGCTGCGTGCATTGAAATAGGTATCTTCTTCCCATATTTGCTTCAGCGCATGATTGCGTTCCAGAATGTCGTTGGCATGCGCGCAAAGCAACGACAGCAATTCAGATTCCTTTGTGGTAAGCTTCGTCTGCACGTCGCCAATGATCAGTATCTGTTTTTGTGTATCGAATGTCATTGTACCAAAACTATATACCTGCTGTTCCTTGCTCTTTTTACCTTTCACGCGACGGATAATGGCCTCAATACGCAGTACCAGTTCTTCCATGCTGAATGGTTTGGTGATGTAGTCGTCGGCTCCGGCTTTGAAACCTTCCAGTACATCTTCCTTCATATTCTTAGCTGTCAAAAAAATCACCGGTATTTCCGTATTGATGGTTCTGATTTCCCTTACCAGTGTTACACCGTCTTTCTTGGGCATCATCACATCGACAATGCACAGATCATATTTTGTTTTCACAAATCCTTTGAAACCGGCTTCTCCATCGGGAAACAGATCGGTATCAAAACCTTTTGCCTGGAGGTATTCTCTCAGTAACATGCCAAGATTTTCATCATCTTCACATAAAAAAATTTTTAATTTCTCTTCCATATCATTTTTGTGTTATTACGGGTAAACTAATTATAAATTTTGTTCCTTTACCTAATTCACTTTCAGCACGAATGGTGCCATTCACATCAGTTACGATTTTTTTCACATATGCCAGCCCCAGTCCAAATCCTTTTACATCATGCCGGTTGCCGGTGGGTACGCGATAAAAACGTTCAAATACCTTCTTGGCATCTTCCTTTTTCATGCCGATGCCGTTATCCTCTATGGAAATGATGATCTTGCTACCTTCATTACGGGTACGGATCATTAATTCCGGAGCTTCTTCCTTCTTCCTGTATTTCAATGCGTTGTCGAGAATGTTGAAAAGGACATTGGTGAAATGCATTTCATCTACCCTTATCGTGGTATGCTCGGCTTGCAAATCTATATCGAGTGTACCACCCAGTTTCTCGACTTTGAGCACATGCGTGTTGGCAACACTGACCACAAGGTCGTTTACATCCAATTCTTTCATCTTCAGTGTTGTCTTCTGCTTGTCGAAGAGCGACATCTGCAGTACTTTTTCCACCTGAAAACTCAATCGCTTTGTCTCATCATGAATCACACCGGTCACATGTTTAAATACCTCGGGAGACTTCAATATAGACTCATCCTTGAGCATCTGCGATGCGAGCGAGATGGTGGAGACTGGTGTCTTCAGCTCATGCGTCATGTTGTTAATAAAGTCATTTTTCATTTCAGACAAACGCTTTTGTCTAAACAACGATACTACCGTAAATATAAACGTTATCAGCAGGATAAACGTGAATATAAGTGACGGTATGAAAAAGGATAGCTCGCTGTATACATAATTCCTTTTTGTCGGAAAGTAGGTTCTTAACCTGTTCAACTTTGCCGGAGGATCATTTGGAAACAGAATCTGTGTATATACTGCATCCGGGTACTTTGTTGAGAAGCCGGGAGACGAGTAGACTATCTTGTTGTTGAAATTCACAATCTGAAAACTGAACGGTTCATTAAGTCCGTTGTATGATAATTCATAACGAATATATTGCTCCACCTTATTGAAATCGATCCGTTTCTCAATCGGCTCGTTGCTTGCACGGTTCAGTATTTTAAAAATAACCTCATCAAGCAATGATCGTTCATGCAGGTATCGTTTCGACAAGGATTGCTGCATATCGTACTGCGTCTTTGAGATCGTACTGGCACCCTGATTGGGTGACAGAAAAACCCGTTCGGGTTGTTCTTGTGGACGCGTGGACCGTTGTGTGATATCCAATGCAATTCTTGTTTCACTTCCATCGGGATTGGTAATGGCAGCGGTAGTCCGCTCGCGGGTGATTTGTTGCGTGCCTCGTGATTGATTGTACTGCGAATATCTGTTCTCCGATTCAATCATGTCCTGTTCGAGATAGTCGCGGGTCTGGTCCTGCTCGAGGTCTCTCATCACATTGTAGAGACTCCTGTTCACCTGTTCGTCGAACTGTTGTGAACGGATGGCCATGCTTGTTCTCATATACCTGACCTGCAGGAATAACAATGCAAAAAATGCCGTGAACATCACCAGGGCAAGCAACCAAATTGTCGATTTTTTCATCTTTACTTACTCCTTTTAAGTGACATTTTTTATTTCAAAGATCGTTTTGTCGTTTTAATTTAACAAATAAACGACTTTTTTGTTTAACATATCCTCTTAAAATTAAGAAAAAACGTAAAAAAACGATTTATTCAACAAAAATTAAGGAAAAGTCCCTCATCATTTTGTTTATTTAGTTTTTATTTAATATAAAAACTCATTTTCTCGGTTTTTTCCTTTCTTACCCAGATTATGGTTTTATTGATTCAGATTGAACCGTAGGCTTATGCCTGCATTTGTGTTGGAGGTTGCGTAGGACCCGGATGATACAAGAGGTTTGTTGATGATCTTGTCAAAAAAAGCACGTAGTGTCAAAGTACTGCTTATTGCATAGTCGGCTGCAAAGCGAACAGATGTCGTTTGAATGCCGTCAGTCGCCTGTGTGAATCCATTTTCTATTTTTCTGATCAACGCCTGTGTGATCTTGTGGGAAATATCCAGTCGGGTGTTCATATCGTTAACTATTCGATAACCCAATCCAAGAACCATATCTTTGTCGTTGGTTTCCACGACCTGGAGCGATGTGACATTCAGATTCACCGCACGTGTCCGGTTGAAACGTAAACCAATATTCATCTCGTTATTGAATACACTGCTCACTTCGATAAGGGGATTGAAGCTTTCCACAATACTCACCGCCGAGATATCGAAGGGCGATGAAGGCAAGGGTACTCCAGACATTGCATCGCGGACAAATCCCAGTTCACTTCCGTTGCCAGCAGGTACCCAGCTCAGAAAGGATGCGAATGAGCCTATCCTGTATTGTGACAGGTATTGATGGTTGATAATAAGCGATTTAATATGATCTTTCAGACCGGGAAGAACGTTTGTCATATTATATGAAATATTCCAGTTTGGCAACATGGAAGTGATGTCCGGAAAAGCCCGCAGGCCGGTCTTTTTGGGATCTTTTCCGGTATAGGCAGCAAAAAAGGAGGGGATGAGTACATCTGCAGAATTGTGTTGTACGTCGCCCACAGCCGGATCGAACGGTTTCCCGCTGAGACTGCTGCCGACAAGAAATCCCAGGGAAGGGTAGTCTTTTGTCACATATTGTTCGCGAACCCGTGCCGCCATCCCCTCCCGGTATCTTTGAAAATTCTCAAAAGCACGGGAATAGTAATTGTTACCTGCCCCTGATTGTTCAAAGGCGGAGGAGAGCGTGACCGTACTCATGGCAAAACTTCCGCCACGAACATCGGGCATTCCCGGGAGCATGTATTGCATTTCCGTTCGTTTGTTGTCTTCGTACAACGCGTGCAGATATATACTGAGACCTGGTAAAGGTTCTATGGAAGCATCCATCCTGATTTGCTGTGTCCGGTTGAAAATGGCGGGCCTGAGGTTATTCTCACTCATTACCAGATGATGGCGTGCCATGGCTTTCCTGACAAATTCCTCTCCTCCTTCCAGACCAAAGGCAAAGCCCAGACCGGGAAGAAGGCCCTCTGTACTCTTTTGTTGTCCGAAGAGGTCGCCAACTGACGGATTGTAACCACCAAGGTCGGTCCGCGTCTTATGAACAATATTTAAATTTATCTGACGCACCATCATCATGACACGGAACAGTGATCGGGCCGCTTCACTATCGGTATAGCTCTTTTGCCTTGTTTCGGGCCGTGTTCCCTTTTCTTCGCCGGAAAAGCTTCTGTTTGCTTGTCGCAGAAAAGGTATCTTGTTATAGAGAGCATTCAAATTGAATCGACTCTGAAAGGTGAAAGAGAGGTCGTTTTGTAGGAAATTGCCCATATTCTCTCCCTCAATTACGGCTCCCCGTTCCCATTGGTACCCTGTATTGCAGGCTGTACTGGAACTGATCCAATCCATTACGGGTATTTGTGCAAAGGGAAGAGTATAGGTAACATCGGCTTTTTGGGCGTAGCTGAGCGGCTTACCCAATTTGCGGATACTTTGTACAACCGAGTCTCTCCATATATCATAGTCGCTGCGGTTGATCTCCTTATTTACTTGCAGGTAAGGCTCCTCAATCTCCGCGATGGTACCGGAGCGAAACGAAGTGTGCAAGTTTCTGGTCGGGTCCCAGGTGAATGAGAAATCCCTATTCCAGTAGAAGTCGCTGTCAAAAGAAAGGTGGACTTGTGAGTCTCTCAATTGCGTTTCCTGATAGTGCCGCGTGATGATACTACTTATCCGGATGTTACTGGGCAGGTAATTGATATGAAGGGATCGTGCCAGCTTTGACCAGTCCGTAGAACCATCCATTCCCTTGAATGGTTCCCATGGCTTTGCCAGAGAGGTATATGAATAGTGGGCTTCCAGTCTGAAATCCTTTGCAGAAGTATATTCTGTGTCCGGACTATGGCGTTTCTCCTTATTCCTCGTATAGCCAAAGCTGAAGTTTGCCGGATCGTAAGGCATGGGATTTTTACTTTTGACATCGATCTTCACATTGTTGAGGCTGAGACCCCGGATGCTTCTGCCGGTGAGTGCCACACTCTTTAGAGAGTCGCGGATGGCCTGATTGCCAGTCTGTCCCAGTGTTTCCTTCAACAGAATATCACGGTTAAAAGGATCGTAGAGGGGGGTCATTGTTTCTTCGGACCATACGTAATGGAGAGGTGCGGAGATCTTTGCTTTTCTCGGGAGAAAGCGGCCCAGTTCCATATTCATGGTAACCTGCAGTGTGGTATACTCATCGTTACGGCGTGCCAGCAGGTGTTGATCAAGTGCTCCGAAGCCTGCGGTTTCCTTTTGTCCCGCAAGGTAAATCGCACCCAGGTCGGAGAGTGTCAGGTTCACATTGCCCCGGGTAGCCCAACCTCCTTCCTCGTCGAACTCACTCAGTCGCATTTCATTCACCCATATCTCTCCTGACCTTACTTCACGGCTGTTATTGCGGATGCCGATCATCAATACCTTCACCTCTGCCAGTGACGGATTGCCCACGATGGTGATCAGGTTGTCCGGTTTCCCGGGATCGGATTGGGTGTAGGGTGTGAAGTAATCGGGTTCCATGCCGGATTTCTTATTGGCATTGCGGTCGAGTTTCAAACCGGTGAACAGCTCCAGCGGAAAATCAAACATGTTTTCTATTGGCCATACGGCCTGCTGCCCTGAAAGTGTATGAGCACTGTATTGTCCTTCGGGTGTGAGGCGAAGCGGGATCTCATACTCGTAAAAATTATTTCTATAATCCGACCCCAGGCGCAAAAAGATGGAGAAGTCACCATCCTTCAGCACATCCGTATCATCCCGTAACTGTTCTGCGTGTACAAACATCTGCATTCTTTTGTAGCGACGCAGGTCGTACATGCAATTTTTATATACTGCCCGGGAATCACCCGGATCAAGATGCGTCACCCTGAGAGAGAGCGACTGCTCGTTTTCCTGTCGTAATTGAGGCTGGGCCGGATCGAGTATACGTGTTACGCCGGGTGGCAACAGATAATTTACCGGTGTTCTGCTTCCGTTCTCCTCAATGTTTACGGCAGATATTTCCAGGTTACCGGTCCCGGCCTGTGCCCCTCCGGAGACAAGTTCGCTACGATAGCTTCTCCATTCGCTGCGTACCAGCTCCAGGGTGGCAAAACGAAGAAACACCGGTTCTTCAAAGCCGGTGAGAAACATCCGCATAAACCGGATGTTGTGGAACCCCTGTATATTGCCGGTGCGGGTCTGATATTCACGGATAGGTATTCTGAACTGAAACCAGGTTACCTTTCCGTCTTTTCCGTTACGTAGCTTCAGCCTCACTTCCCTTTTGTCCGTGATGAAATTGGAACCCACCTCCAGCATACCGGGACGAAGGGATACTTTGTATTGGAAATAGGATTCATTTTCATTCATCGTGTGGTCATTGTCAATATCTTCCACATCGGGCGTGGTTCGTGAGGCACTGTGATAGGAGTTGTCCTCTTCCGGTGCCAGTGAGTTACCTTCCGTTCCGTTATAATACTTGTAGCGGTCAAGAATGCCTAGTCGCTGTCGGTCCTGCTGTTCCCCGCGGTAATGGCGGAAGCTATCGCCCGCCGGATCGTTGAACGGTGAATGGGCATCGTCCTGCATCTTTGAGATCGTTTCTCCAGAGAGGCGCTGTCGCAGCTCGTCGAGGTAGGCCGCGTATGCAGGATATGTTTTTTCTTCCTCGCTGTTTAGTCCGTTTAATCCCACATCCTGCATCCTGCGCGATTCTGTTCCCAGGAAGTTGTCGAAACCGTAGACCGTGGATTGTCGTTTGGGATATTTACCCCATACCGATTTTCCCACAGCTGTGGTATCGCCATCGACAGGTAGTCCGTTCTCGAAGAACTTTTTGCCATCCTTCAGAATGTCTTCCGATATTTCACCGAGATTAAAATAGAGATCCCCGCCTTGTGAACTGCCCATAGTATCGTTCACGAAGGGATCCATCAGCCAGAATTCAATATACTCGATGTTGGCAGCTTCAAAATCGCGGGTATCCATGCGGCGGGTGATGCCGCCCCAACGCCGGCGTGGATCATGTAACCTGCCGTTGGAGTCGACATCGGTGTCCAGGTTATAGGGACCGCGTTCATCGGGATAATAGGAGAGATTCAGTACCGGCAACGTGGCCGGCTGACCATACAGTGCATCGCGATTTGGAAATATCTCCCGTTCGTAGATCTCCCGTACCCTGTGATCGGAGAGCTGATCGACGTCATTCTGAATGTGTACGGGCGTGAGACCGGAGTTCTTACGGGTAAAGATTCCGTCGATATAGAACCATGCCAGAAGAGCCCGGTTTTTTCCATACCCGGTATGATTTGAGAGCGCTGCTTCCGGAAAAAGTGAAGTGGATGTATTGCTGTAAGGGGTGGCAGCTAGTGTCCAGGCATAGGGTGTGCGCAGGTCGATGGCCGATGTGGAGGATTCAAAATCATCGAGATAGGAATAGCTGCCTGTATATTTGTTTTCGTAATGCCCCGGAAGCATTTGCGCAAACTCGAGATTTGCTGTCAGTTGAGAAGGCGCGGTAGCTTCCACAAAAGGGAGCATGTCGATGAGGTTGGTGAGCGCATATGACTGCTTCCTGTAGTTCAGATGGGTTCCCCACAATGTGTTCTTTGAGGATTCATCGCCAAAAGCGGACTTCATGGTGAGCGGCTTTTCGGAATAGTGCATCAGCGTGGCGCCAAATGATAAGTTTTTGGAGAAATCGTAATTCACGTCCAGTCCTGTCAGCATTTTTCGCTGTAACTGTGAGATCTGCCGGTTCTCGAGCGTGACACTTACGGGTGTTCCCGTGGCCAGTATAGCCTGATTGATGATATTTACCGTACCCGATACATAGTCTACCGTATAGTCGACTCCCTCGGTGAGCGGAACACCGGCAGCCACCACCCGTACCGATCCTCTGTCCAAATTCATGGCATTCAGGTTGATCTCCGAACCCGAAGAACCTTTGTATTCACCGCTGATACGGAATTTATTCTTTTCCGGATACTGACGTGCCATCGTCAGTGTGGAATCATATAACTCCTGATAAATATATTTTTCGGCGATAACATCATTGCCTATTTTATGACGCAGGTAAGAGCCGAAAGGCTCGACCACCGGAAAGATAATCCGTCCATTTTGTGAGTCTACCGTATACCCTTCCAGAAAGTCGAAGATGCCATCGGGAGAAGGATCATTTCTGCTGTTTAACCTGTCGAGGTGCATCACCTGTAGCAACAAATCATCTCCGATGCCACTTTCGGGAATATAATTCAGGTACGATCCCCTGGAGTCGCTCTGCCAGGTGATCTGCAGCCGGAAGTGGTCTCGCTGTATGTTATAGGCACCATGACCGAGGGAGTAGATGTTTTTCATCATCAGATCCCAGGTGTAGGCACGGGGAGACAGCGATACCGGCTTGAGCAGCTTCAGAAAAAGAGCGCCGGCTCCATTGTTGTTACCCTCTGCGGCGACTCCACGCACATCAGTTGAAAATTCACCTACCTGGTATACCTCTCCGCGATAGGTAAACTCATAGGCAACTGCCAGCACTTCGTCGGGTTGCAGTGGCATGTTCAGAGACAGATACCCCAGCTGCGACTGAAAGCTGTACTCGGATGTAGTGAGAAGACGCGCATTTTCCAGTTTTTCGTAATCCACACCGGCTACAATACCGGCCGGAAAAACCTGTGCCGCAACGCTGCTCTCACGTGCTTCCGACCAGATGCCGGTGAGCTGCTCATACAGCGTGTTGACCTGGTTATGCGGTACTTCAGGGATTCCCTGAGGTATCCATGCACTATTATGAATATGATCCTTTTCCCCGAGATCGGCAAAGGCAATAATATTTCTTGCCCTGGCATAATCGCCCCGCCTGTTGGTCACCCATACTTCCATCCTGGTAATGGAGACGGGAGACTGAATGTAAGGCAGCTTTTCCAGCGCTTCGTCATACTTCTCACGAAACCAGTAGCCCAGGAAGAAGTGTCTGTTTTCATCGTATTGGTCGACAGAGAACTCATAAGGTGTTGTTTGTACCCCCCCCCGTGTATTGATGGTCTGCGATTCGGATTGTTGCTGTGAAAAGATACTGTTGACCCGCAATCTTCCAAACTGTAACTCCGATTTGATTCCGAATAGTGCCGATCCAGCCTGAATGAGTGAGTTGCTGCTGTTCATGTTCACGTTGCCTGCCTCTATACTCTGGATGATATCATCTTCATTACCCTGGTAAGCCATTTTGACCTGTTTGTTCTGAAAGTCGAAGGTCGACTCGGTGTCATAATTGATGTCAAAGTCAATCCTATCTCCCACCTTCGCGTTTACATGGAGCTGGATCTGCTGGTCGAAGTCAAACATGCTTCTTCTACGTGCCTGTTGGGGAAGAGTGGGATTATTGGTGACATTCCTGTTCACTCCGGCTGATATTTCCGCATAACCCTGTGTTGTAAGGCATACTCCCCCGGATCCGAAGATGGTCCCCGGTGGATTGCTTTTCTTTCTCAGGACAACAGGTGAAAAGGATTTTGAAGAGGGCTGCAGGGTGTCGCCCTGTAGCGTGTTGCGTTCACGGAAATGGTCGGTCTGCGTCCGGCGCAGCCGGTATGTCATGTATTCTTTGGGCGTCATTGAGTAGGGGGTACCCACTACGGTGTTACCGATTTTTTTTTCGAAGACATAGCGATCAAGCAGATGATCATAACGAACTTCTGTCTTGAAGCCCGACAAACTTATTTGCGCACGAAGGCT
>DGZP01000018.1:0-11719 GCA_002398565.1 Proteiniphilum sp. UBA4977 | reverse complement strand
CCGCTGTTTATAATCTCTTCAAAGCTTCTTTAATGACACCTTCAACTGGTAGTGAGGGCGATTCTTTGATTATTTTTGACACCACCTTTTGTGAGGCTGTCTGCACAAAGCCAAGCATTACCAGTGCGGACACGGCCGCATGGCCTGTCTCGGAAAGATCGGCTTTGGAAGGCAGCTGTATGGTCCCGCTCTCGTCGGTAAACTTGATCTTGTCTTTCAGATCTACAATGATACGTTGTGCTGTTTTTGCCCCGATGCCTTTCACTGACTGCAACACGGCAGCATTTTCCGTGGCAATCACGTTCTCCAGCTCTTTGGCGCTGAGGGAGGAAAGAATGACCCGTGCAGTGCCGGGACCTACTCCCGAGACAGTAATAAGGAGCAGGAAAAGCTCCCGTTCATGTTTATCCACGAAGCCGAACAAAATATGTGCATCTTCGCGGATTACTTCGTGCACGTATAGTTTTTCTGCCTGCCTGTTGTTGAGGGCTCCATAGGTGTTGAGCGAGATATTCATCTGATATCCGATACCTCCGCATTCAATGGTGACAGTTGCAGGAGTCAACTCGGCCACATCGCCCTTAATATAATCTATCATATCCGAAGTATTCAATTCACCGTTATCCCGTTGCTCTTCATTTTGCACGGTGAAAACGGCAGGGTGTTGATTACGTAATACCGTATTTACAACGATAAAAACCGGAGAAAAGTATATCTTTTTGTTTTTTCTGAAAATTTCTTTCCTTTGTCCGGTACGCTTCTACGGGTTGCTGCCATTTTGGATCCATGATATGACTTCCCGATTGGCCGTGGCCAGTTTGGAAAAGTTCCCTGATGGATTACATGAACAAAGATAGGCATAAATACCGTCCCATAAAAAGCTTTTATTTTGTACTTTTGCGGATTATAATTCGGAATGATGGCAGCGAAGAAAAAATATAGTTACGACATAGAGGCGCAGGACATAGATTTTCGTAGAAGGGTTTCTCTGGCCTCTCTCACAAATTTCATACTGATCACCGCCGGAAAAAATGCCGATGAAAATGGCTTTGGCCTGCTTGAACTGCAAAGTGATTGTTTTACATGGGTTTTGTCACGCCTGGTGATCGATATGAAAAGAATGCCCACCGAAAGCGACTCCCTGACTATTGAGACCTGGATTGAGCATATAGGCACCGCTTTCACAACCCGCAATTTCAGAATACTTGATGGTGGAGACCATCTTATCGGGCACGCAGCCTCCTCCTGGGCAGTAATGGACATGCGTACACGTCGCAGTGTGCTGCTGGAGACACTTCCAGCTATGCGTCATTTCATTGTGGGAGAGAGTACTCCTATCGGGGAGCCGGGACGTATTCCCAATGTGTCGGGAGAGGTGGCAAACAGCTTTTTGGTGAAATATAGCGATATTGATGTAAACAATCATGCCAACAGCCTGCACTATGTAGAATGGTTGTCCGATTGTTTCACGCCCGATTTTTATCGGAGGCATCATATCCGCCGGTTTGAGATCAACTTCCTGAAAGAACTTACCTTCGGCGATTCGGGAGAAGTCTTTCGTCAGTTAAAGGGACAGGCCGACTATGCCTTTCAGATTGAAACACATGGGAAAGGAACTGTTTGCCGTGCCCGCATCGTATTTGAAGAGGTGTAACGGGCGTTGTACTGCGTTATTTTCCCCCGAACTTGAAAACCACGGGAATTGCAGCAGGTACCTTTACAAGGGTGCCTCCGACCGTAAATTTAGGCCATAGTTTTACCGATACCGACGTCTCGTTGGGGGTAATCCCCAGAAAGGCACTCATTTCATTGGTTACCCGTTCCTGTGAATAACGGTTCATCAGATTTTTCAGATCCACGCTTACGGGAATGCCCACGACCTTGGTTTCCCCTGGTTCAATGCGGATGGGGATATCCATTTTCCCTTCCACAAATTCCATGTCATTTATTTGAATGGCGTAATCAAGGGCATCGAGAAAGGCAGCCGAACTGTTTGGATTGGTCACGTCCATGTTCAGGGTCATGCTGAAAGGAATGGACTGCATTGAGGCTCCCCTGGCCAGCACCGTGGCTATTGAAGCCAGGTTGGAGACGGAGATGCTGGATGCGTCACCCAGGTTTATATCTGCCAGTAGAATATTATTCAGGGAGTGATACCTGTATTCGCTCTGAGAGAGCTGAATAGCGCCTCCAATCTGGTTCATAACGTTGCAGCCTGTAAGCATGACAGCCACAATGAGGATTGTGATATTTTTCTTCATCATAAGTTTTTACTTAATTGTTACCATTGTTGCTCCATAGCCGTATTCCTGAAAGGATGCGTCCTGGTAATAACATTTTGGATATTTGGTTTTCAATTCTTTCAGGATGGCACTTTTTAATATTCCGTCGCCTTTGCCGTGAATAAATACAATTTTTTTGTTTTTATTCCTGATATGGCTGGTCATCACTTCATTGAATTTATTCAGCTGGTAGTCCAGCAGATCGGCATTATTCATCCCTGCTGTGGAGTCGAGTAATGCATCGGCATGCAGGTCAATCTCGATCGGCCGATCTTTTTCTTTTTTTTCGATCCGTTGAATACGAGGGCGATTTTCACCGGACTTCTTATCCCTGATGGCACGTTCAAGGTCTCCTGCGGAGACCAGCATCTCCCTCTCGGGGACATCATTCTGCACGATAAAATAGAGTAGTGCATCATCCTCAAAGTAGTCGTTCTCCCTGAAACTGTGTAGTTTGTAAAACTTTACCGTGTCAATACGTAATTCCACGGAACAGGGATTCTTGAAGTGAAAAGGTTTTTGATGTTTGAAAGCGATAAACTGGACAGACACTTTTTCAATTTCATTGAGCACCGTTTTATCAAATTCTTCCAGAAAAATCTTGGTATTCGGCTCTATGGAACCGCTGTAACGACTTTTCCATGTATTGTTTTCGCGACTCATATAATTGAAAAACAAGTAATAGTTGCTGTCGTTCACAAAATAACATTCGTAGGCTGAAATCGAGAGATTCTTCACATCTGTGGGCAGGAAGGCCAGGCAAGCAGTGATCTCTTCTCCCCCGGATGTTTCCTGTACTGCCTCCGGTACTTTTACTTTCACTTCAGGCAGGGAAGGATAATGATCTTTCTCCGCCACCGTCTCTTTGTTTTCTGGAGTCTGTCCCAGCTTCTCATTTCCGGCAGATTCGACAACCACGCACTCTGAAATGAGTACGGGGACCTCAAATCCGTGCTCATCCTCTACAATCACCAGCTGTTTGTTGAGAAAACCTTTCACAACACCTCCACCTACAGTATTCAGAAAACGCACTTTGTCGCCTGTCTCCACTTTCTTCATGCTCTTTGGGTCTCTTTTCAGTAGTTTTATTTTTGTTACCTGTTGCAAAGTTGACTATTTTTGCGGAATAAATGCATTAAATAACTACGAAAAATCGTTTTACGATTGTAAAAAATGAAAAAGTACCAGATCGGGGAATTGCAAATATCCCATTTCAACTACGATCTCCCCGACGATAAAATTGCCAGATATCCTCTTTCTCAAAGGGACACATCAAAGTTGTTGCTCTATCGGAATGCACAACTGTCTTCCTGTACATTCAATGAATTGCCGGCCTTGCTGCCCCAAGAGAGCCTGCTTCTCTTCAACAATACCCGTGTGATCCATGCCCGCCTGCTTTTTTATAAGGAAACAGGAGCACAGATAGAGATATTTTGTCTTTCACCTCACGCACCTGCAGATTATGCACTGAACTTTCAACAACGACAGCAATGTTCATGGCACTGCATGATCGGTAATGCCAAAAAATGGAAAGAGGAGGCCTTGTTTATGGAGGTGACCTGCGACGGCGAAGTGTGCACGTTAAAGGCAGAGAAGAAGGAAGCAAAGGACGGGGAGTGGATTGTCCTCTTCTCATGGAACCGGGACGGACTTACTTTCTCCGAACTGCTGGAGCTTGCCGGAAAACTACCCGTTCCTCCCTATCTCAATCGCCCCTCAGAAGCGAGTGACGATGAAACATACCAAACCGTCTATTCCCGCATTGAGGGCTCAGTAGCTGCACCTACTGCAGGACTCCATTTTACGCCCAATGTAATGGAACAACTCCAAAAAAAAGGAATTGCTACGGCTGAAGTGACATTGCACGTGGGTGCCGGCACATTCCGGCCGGTGAAATCAAATATAATCACCGGTCATACCATGCACACCGAATTCATCACCGTAGAACGGAAGACAGTAGAGAAACTGCTGAATAATCAGGGCAAACTAATTGTGGTGGGTACCACCTCCCTGCGTACCGTGGAGAGTCTGTATTATATCGGGAGGAAGCTACATCTCCATCCCGAAGCCTCTGCACAGGAACTGAGCGTGAAGCAGTGGGAGCCTTACGATGAGGCCGGTGACTCTATTTCTCCCACGCGGGCGCTTCAAAATATACTTGTCTATCTCGACAGACAAAAACAAGACAGGCTGATTACTGATACGCAGATCATCATCGTGCCGGGTTATCACTTTCATTACGCTGATGCGATCATTACAAATTTCCATCAACCTCAGAGCACGTTGCTGTTGCTTATTGCCGCCTTCGTGGGTAACGACTGGAAAAGAATTTACGATTATGCGCTACATCACGATTACCGGTTCTTGAGTTATGGCGACAGTTCGTTATTGTGGAAAAAGCCCAAATAACCTTATTTTTTGGTTAAAATGGAAGCTGAGCCAAAGCCATTCCTCCTTTTTTTGTAATATTGCATTGTTGAAAAAGTTATGATCATTTACTTGTTTTTGATTCATTAATTTGATTGCAAAGATTACCCGTATACTCGCTATCATTGTGGGAAGTATCATATTGTTAAATATTATACTTTTCATTGGTTTCAGCATTCCTGCCGTGCAAAAGAGAGCTGCCGACCTTGCACTCGAAAAGATAAAACCAGTAATCAAGACCGAAGCTTCCCTCGGAGGTATCCGTTTTCGTTTATTCAATACCCTCGAACTAAATGGAATATACCTCGAAGATCAGCAACAGGATACTCTGGCATATATTGACAGAATGGCTGTCCGTATCCATGCCATGGATCTTCTCAGGAACAAGGTGTCAGTGGAGAAGGTGAGCCTGGAAAACTTTTTGGCCCAGGTGCATCGTAATTCTCCCGAGGATCCTTTCAACTTTCAGTTCCTGATTGATGCTTTTGCCAAAGAGAAAGATACCACAATGGTGAAGAAGAAAGCGGTCTGGCGCATTACAGCAAACGAAGTGATTTTAAAGAATGGGAGACTGCAATACAACATCGATACCGTGTCTCGGACGCCGGGACAGTTTAATGTCTCACATTTCGACATACATAATCTGAATTTCAAAGGGAAACTCGACTTCCTGAGTATCGAGGATATGCAGGCCGATATAAGCCTGCTGAGTTTTAGGGAGCGTTATGCCGGGCTTACGCTGTATGATCTGAAAGCCAGCGCTAAAACTGAGGAAACACAGATTACAAGTGATAAACTGACCCTTACCCTGAATCGTTCAGAAATCAGAGTGGCCGATGCCCGCTATGACAGGGCGACAAAGGAATTCTATCTGAAAGCGGGGAGTGATGTCATAGACCCGAACGATATTTCTATTTTTACGTCCCGTTTTGCTCACCTGAATAAACCCATCTCCTTCAACGCGGAAGTGGAGGGGAAATTGCCGCAGGCCACACTTCACAACCTCGGATTTCAATACGGTTCCGATACGAAAATCAGCCTTTCCGGAAAGATATCCGATTATAGTAACCTCGATAATAGCGACCTGGAGGCAGATGTCCGACAACTGAGAGTTTCACAGGAAGATCTGCAGGATTTTATCCGTGTGGGTGCCTTCGTATATCAGTCACCCATTCAATTACTGAACATGGGTGATCTCTATTTGCAGATGAAGGCACGCGGAAAACTCACTAATTTCAGGTATGACGGTACGGTGAATACAGCACAGGGTACTGTTTCGCTGAACGGTACGGGACGAATAAGAAACAAATTTCAGCAAATGGAATTCGAGGGACCCGTACGTGCCCACAACATGGAGGTGGCCAGTATAATTGGCGAGGGTCCGGGTGTGGGCAATGCCACACTGAGTGCCAATACGAAGGTTTCCATCCTGAAGGATAAAGGAGTCACGGTTACTGCCGATGGAAGCGTAGAATCGATAGTCTACCACGGGTATCATTATCAGGATCTCAATTTTAATGGCATCTACAGTGGCGACAATGTGACGGCGAACATCCAAAGTAAAACGGAAAAAAACAGGTTTGATCTGAATGGAGATGTGACTTTTGGAGAAGAGATGCGCTTTGTGGTGAATGGAGATATCGAACGGCTTGAATTGAAACCTTTCCTGATGATGTCGGACTGGAAGAATCCATATGTAAGCCTCCGGATCGATGCTGAGTTGGCCGGTACCACCATCGACAATATGGCCGGTACCCTGGTGGCCGACAACATCTCATTGGCGGACAGTAACTTTATTTATAATCCTGGGGCCATCTATCTTCAGGCATTGACAGATTCGGTAGAGGGAAAAAAATTGCAGATCATGTCTTCATTTCTGGAAGCGGAGATGCAAGGCGATTATTATTTCTCCACGATCGGAAAAGAAATGAAACAGGCATTACATCATCACCTGCCTTCCGTAATACCCCTGAATGAAGAGGATGAACCCGCTCCGGGAATCAATGACTTCCGTTTTAATATTCTGCTGAAAAATACGGAAGATATTTCTTATGCTTTCTCCCTACCATTTTATAATGTGGAACAGGCTACCATAAGTGGCAATGTGCAAATGACGAATGATGGCGCTTTTCAGTTGAAAGCACATATTCCACGACTTATGGTGGGCAATAATGACTTGCGCGAGACGAGGGCGGAGCTGCAGAGTGGTATTCCTGCCGGCATGGGATTAAATGTAAATACCTATCTGGTCCAGAATAACGGGTTTGTCAACGCCCGCCTGAACAGCAACGCTTCAGGGGATTCGGTAAGAAACATAGTTTCATATGATTTGCGCCAAAGCAATACAAAATCCAACGGAGAGATTCTTGTCACGGCAGGATTCCTGCGTGAAGGCGATATGCCGCTCGCCGCAGATATCCATATTCATCCTACGACCATTCTATTCAATGATAAGGAAATAAAGTTTAATGACGCAGCCATTGCCTACCGTAAGGATCACATTACCATCAGTAACTTCGGACTGCAGGAAAAGAATATGCTTCTGCTCGGTATCGATGGTGTTGCTTCCCGGAGTGAAGCTGACAACGTTCGTATTTATTTCAATAATACCGAACTGGCCAATATTCTGGCGGCCTTCAATGTCGCTGACTTTGCCGGGTCCATCAACGGGGATATTTATATAAGACAGGCCCTCGATAACCCGTTGATACGAACAGAGGATCTTCGTATCGATCACATCACGGTAAATAACGACAGCATTGGTACACTGAATATCGAAGGAAACTGGGATAATCTCTATTCCGGACTGGATCTGAATGCTTATCTTACCCACAAGGGGAGACGTAATCTGGCTATTCAGGGATTTATCCCTACCGGCGACAACAGCCACCGCTCCCTGGATGTGAATTTCCTCGTCGATGAATTCGACCTGAATGCCATTCAACCCTTCACTGTCAGTACCTTCAGCCAGCTCTCCGGACGTCTGAACTCAAACATTCATATCACCGGAAAGTTGTCTGAGCCGGTGACGGAAGGATGGCTGGGAATTGAAGAAGGAGTAATGAAAGTGACTTATACCAATGTTACCTACTATGTGTCAGATACCATTGAAATAAGAAAAGACAACGTGGGTTTGGAAAACCTTATTATACGCGATCAGAATAATAACACGGCGAATCTTAATGTGAGACTTTCGCATAGTAACTTCGGAAGAATGGTATATAATGCATCAATCCGACTAAACGATTTCATGTTGCTTAACAATAAGGAACGTACCGACCTGATGGTATATGGAAACCTGCGTCTATCGGGTAATCTGCAGGTGACGGGTTCACCCAACGGAATCTTTGGCAATGGCAATCTGTTCACACAGAGTCAGTCGGAAGTGATGGTAATGATTCCACAAACAGCCAGGGCTACCGAGTACAGCGGTGTGGTTTATATCAACACCCCGCAGGAAGACACCCTGGCCTTCCTCCGCAAGAAGGAGGATGAGTTTACGGAGACCAACACCCGGACTAAGTCGGGTATTCCCATCGTGATGAATATGACCGTAAACCTGAATCCTTTACTCAAAGCGGGGGTACTGCTGGACCCCACCACCGGCAATGCACTTGAAGCGAGCGGTGAAGGAGAACTGAATGTCAGTTTTAACTCAAAATCTACCCCTTCCGTACGTTTATACGGAGATTATGTGATCAACAGCGGAAAATTTCATTATAACCTGCAGAATCTGCGAACCATCGACTTTAATATCCGCGAAGGCAGCAGGCTCACCATGGAAGGAGATCCCATGAACACACAGTTCAATATCACGGCCTATCTTCCGGTCAGAGCCGATCTGGTCGCCCTCAGTCCCACTTTTACCACGGAGCTGGCCAACACACGTGTGCCGGTAAATGCACTGTTGCAGATCAGAGGCGATCTCGAAGCCATGGATTTGCAGTACGATATTGAACTGCCTGAAAGTTCCAACGACATACAGCAACGGGTGAACAGTTTCATAAACAATGAGGAGACTAAGATTTTACAGTTTGCCTATCTGGCAACTACCGGGAGTTTTATCCCGTCGGAAGGTTCCCCCGATTTGAACTTCGGCTCATCGGTATTCACCAAATTTGCCTCCAACACCTTGTCGCGTGGATTGGATGCCCTCTTTGCCAGTGCATTAAAGGATAACTGGTCTGTAAGTACCAACCTGGAGTCGGTAGATGGAACCTTTGAAAATGTGAGGATGGGACTTGATGTCTCCACCCGTTTATTTAACGACCGTTTGCGCATAACCACCAACCTGAGTTATGGCGACAACAGCATGTTGGCTGGCCAGCAAGCCTTTATGGGAGAGTTTGAGATGGAATATGACATCAATAACTGGTTGATGTTGCGTGCCTTCAATAGGGCAAATGAACGGTTCTATCGCCGAAATCCCACAACCCAGGGCGTGGGGGTGGTGGTAACAAAGGAGGCGAAATCATTCAGGAAGCTTTTTAACTTCAGGTTTACCAAGCCAAAAAATGAGGAATAGCGGATGAAAAAATATCTGATTGCCATACTCTTTCTGCTTTTGTTTGCAGCATGTGACGTGACCAAAAAGGTTCCGGATGGAAGTTATCTGCTCAATAAAGTCAAAATAGATTCAGACGTAAAGGGAATAGGATCCCCGGAGCTCGAACCTTTTCTCCGGCAGCGGCCCAACTCATCCATACCCATTGTCGGAAAATGGAAGTTACATATGTACAACATACCCAATGACAAGTCAACCTGGATGAACAGGCAGCTACTCAAATATGGAGAACCTCCCGTGTTGTACAACGAACAACTCGCAGTCATATCTGCCGAACAGATCAGGCTACACCTCAACAACAAAGGTTATTTGAACGCGGAGGTAGACACTACCGTGGAAAAAAAAGATAAAAAAGTAAGCCTTGCTTTTGATGTGACCGGAAATGAACCCCACCGGATTCGCTTCTTCAGGGACACCATCCGCTCTGCCGATACCACTATCCACAATATCCTGAACGAATCGAAAAGGCTGGATATCATCAAGGCAGGAGATATCTTTGATTTGTCTGTTTTGGAACTGGGGAGAGAACGTATGACCACCACGCTGAGGAATAGAGGATATTATAATTTTCTGAAAGATAATTTTTATTTTCTGGCAGATACGACTGTGGGCGATCACCAGACCGACGTGACCCTGGCTCTGAATAACCCCACAGACTCCACCCTGCATAAACAATACAATATAGGAAAAGTGACTGTCATCAATGGCGTGGATGCAGCTCTTCTGCAGGATTCTACCCGGAGTAACCAGCTGGATACAGTTTACTACCGGGATCTGCAGATAATATCCGAAAAAGACCGGTTCCTGCTTCCCCAGGCTGTATACTACAACACTTTTGTACGTCCCGGCAGGCTCTACTCCGACAGGATTGTGGAGAGAACCTACTCTTCATTAAACGGAATGGGGCCGGTGAATCAGACAGCCATCAATCTCACACCCGTGGTACGCAACGATTCAAACCTGATCGATTCAAGGATCACACTCTTTCCGGGTAACTTACATTATATGCAATTCGGAGTGGACGGTACCAATTCTGCCGGAGACCTGGGGGTGGCCAGTAACCTTACCTACGAACACCGCAACATATTGAAGGGCGGGGAGACTTTTCGCGTGCGTTTAAATGCTGCCTATGAGTTTATCCGGGCTACCGACAGTCTCGATTTTCTGGATAACAGTTATTATGAATACGGGGGAGAAGTGTTCCTGTCAGTCCCGCAACTGTTATTACCCTGGCTGATGAAGCAGTTGAGAGATCAGCCCTCTGCCTCCACTGAATTCTCGGCTGGCATAAATTTTCAAAAAAGGCCCGAATACCTGCGTCAGTTTTTTAACTTGTCGAGCCGTTTTCAATGGTCATCCATGGAGTGGAAACTCCTGAATGTACTTGAGCCGGTAGGTATTACCTACGTGAGAATGCCCTGGTCCTCCGACCGGTTCAAGGAATTATACCTGAGCGAGGAAGCCAATCCGATTCTGCGTTACAGTTACGATGAGCAGTTGATTGTGCGGAGTACCTATAATATTACCTTTACCAATTACAACCGTATTTCCAGAGGAAGCATGCCCCGCATTCCATTCCGTATCCGTTCGGGAATTGAAGTAGCAGGATGGCTTCCCCGTGTGGTGACCGGTCTTGGTGGTGGCAAACAAAATAAAGAGGGTATTGAAGAATTTTTCGGTTTACCCTATGCCGAGTATGTGAAGGGCGACTTCGATATTGCTCCGCTTTTTACACTTAACGACAGAAACACCATCGCTGCACATTTTGCTGTAGGCGTGGCATATCCTTACGGCAATTCAACCGTGTTGCCGTTCGAGAAAAGATATTTTGGCGGTGGCGCCAACAGTGTCAGGGGATGGAGTACAAGAACACTGGGGCCCGGCACCTTCAGTCGCGACTCCACGGGGCATGATTTCGGACACAGGGTAGGTGACATCAAGCTGGATTTCAGTGTGGAGTATCGGCGAAAGTTCACACGACTGATAGAGGTGGCTGCATTTGTGGATGCGGGCAACATATGGACGATCAAAGAATACAGTGAACAGCCGGGCGGCCTGTTTTCCCTCAATAATTTCTACAAGGAGCTGGCTGCTTCCTACGGGCTGGGTATCCGCTTTGACCTGAACTTTCTGATTATCCGTATCGATGGCGGTATGAAAGCCCACAACCCCGCACTGCCCGAAGGGTCGAGATGGACAATTTTCAAACCCGATTTTGGCCGGGACTTTGCTTTTCACTTTGCAATCGGCTACCCTTTCTGATTGCGATTTTACTAGTGGCGTTTTTTTGCCCTTGAAAAGGGAGAAACGAATAAAGGCAATTTGATTGCTTTTTGAGGAAAATTATTGGTCGTTTTGCAAACTTTTTTTAGCCGTTTTAATTTTATATATTTGTAAATCATTTTAACTTGTAGAACAAAATCATTTTTCTAAATATTTGAATTAG
>DGZP01000008.1:66085-108292 GCA_002398565.1 Proteiniphilum sp. UBA4977 | reverse complement strand
GTTACTACACAATAAATGAATAAATAGGACAGAAGACAAGTTTGCTTGGATTATGTTCTTGCATAACGTTAAAATATAAACCGATGAAACGATATTTTTTATTGTGGATGGCATTGGTGGGTCTTCTGGCTCTGTCTGCACAAACAACACACACTATGAGGTATGATCAGGCCTGGAAAAAAGTTGTTGAACTTGAAGAAAAGTCACTTCCTCAATCGGCCGCGGCAGAAGTAAACAGTATCCTGCGCAGGGCAATACAGGAAAAGAATAGCCCGCAGGTGATCAAAGCGCTGATTTATCAGGGAAAATATGACCTGGTTCTGGATGAGCAAAGAGATACGCTTATTTTCAGAAATCTGAATGAGATGGTGAAGAAGAGTACCGATGAAGTGGAACAGTCGGTACTCCATTCCATGCTGGGTGAGTTGTATCTGCAATATTACAGGAGAGACCGGTGGACGATTGATCAACGTACGGAACTGGGTGATTTTGTGCCTGCCGACATGAAGGAGTGGACAAGGGAAATTTTTAATAATAAGGTGACTGAACATTTAGGTGCTTCACTTGGCCCCGCGGATAAACTTTTAAATGCGGATGTGGTATTCTACGCTCCTGTGGTGGAATTGGGAAAAGATTCACGCATCTTTTATCCCACCATCTATGATTTTCTGGCTAACCGTGCCATCGAAATATTCAGACAGATAGAGACGGATGGGGATTTCAGCCGCACGCTCACACGTAAAAATATTACACTTGCATCGCTGTTTTCACCGGCAGATGAGTTTGTTTCACTCTCATTCAGTCCGCAGGCTCCGGAGTACGGATTGTGGACACTCGAAATTTATCGGCAACTGATGGCTTCCCTGCTGAAAAGAGGGATGCGACAATCGGTACTGTTAACCGAACTGGATAAACTCGATTATTTGTCGGCTCTGCACTCAGCATATACTACCCATGCCCTGCCATCGCTGCAGCAGCTGCAGGAAAAATGGAAGGAAAACGGAATATCTGTAGAGGTTATTGATAAAATAGCTGCATTATATCAGCGCCAGATTTGGGAAATGCCCAGGAGCGACAGCCTCCAGCGCATGGAAAAAACGCGGGAACTTTATGAACTGTTACGCGCCAACATCGCAAGATATCCGGAGTACCGGCGGGTATCGGTACTGGAGAATCGCCTCCGGCAGCTGACACAACCTCACTATTCGGTTTCAGGAAAAAAGATATTCCCTGTAAAAGGAGAGAAAAAGCTAAAGGTTACTTTTAAAAATATTGTATCGCTGAATGCGAAGTTGTATAAGATCGATTCACCGGTTGATGTGTCTATGGCTCAATATAATGCCGGAAGTATGATTGAAAATAAAAAAACCTTTCTGAAAAATATTTCTGTTTCTTTACCTGATGTGGCTGAATATTTGCAGGGAGAGACACTCTTTGAGGTGGCCGTGGACGCTCCCGGAGTATATCAGCTTACGTTCGACACATCACCGGAAATATCAGGAAACAATCGTTCCGATTATTATTTCGCCGTCTCCGACCTTTCCGTTTTTACCCGTTCATCCGCAAAAGATCGTTATGATTTCTTTGTGGTAAACAGGGTGACAGGTGAGCCGGTGAAAGGAGCAAAAATAAAAATATACAAACTGCCGGGCAACTGGCGTAATTCTGCCCTCACTACGGTGGAGATCCTCCCTGTCAATGAACAGGGAATGGCTGTATACCGGAAAGAGATCCCCAACCAGGATGTCTTTTATCATGCTGTTTCGGGAAATGACAACGGTTCGCTGCTAAGCCGGCTTCCTTATGCATATCAAAACTACTCCGGCAGCGAACCTGCCGGGGGGGAAACGGCGACAATCTTCACCGACCGAAGTCTCTACCGGCCGGGACAGACTCTGTTCTTCAAGGCAGTACTCACCCGCACAACCGAAGAGGAAAGCTCTGTTGTGGTAAATAAAGCGGTAGACTTTGTGTTGCGGGATGCCAACAACCGTGAAATTTCGAAACAGACGTTGATAACCAGCGATTACGGATCGGTGTCGGGAGAGTTTTCGCTACCTCAGGACATCCTGACAGGAGGTTTCACCATAGAAACCAAGTCGGGGAATGTGAGTTTTCAAGTAGAAGAATATAAACGACCCACATTTGAAGTGACTTTTGAAAAGATAGAGAAGACCTACAAGTTCGGCGAAGAGATTACCTTGAAGGGCAGGGCGGTAAACTTTTCGGGTATCAGCTTGCAACAGGCGGAGGCAGACTGGCGCATAACCAGACAGCAACCCTGGTGGTGGCGATGGGGCGGCACACCGGAACATTTCACAGAGGGCGTGGTCACTACCGACGAGAATGGGGCATTTGAGATCACCTTCACACCCACAAAACCCGATGAGCAACATTCGCTCAAATCTATGTTTTCTTTTGTGGTGGAGGTTTCCGTGACCGATCTGAACGGGGAGACACAGACAGGAACCTACACCGTTACGGTGGGTGATCTCTCCATGATACTGGAGATAGATATACCGACGCGACTGGAGAAAGAAAGCGACCAGCAAATCACAATACTTGCCAAAAATACCGATGGTGCTGATATTGAGTCCAAAGGAACTTATCAACTCTACTCCGTGAAGGAGAATGACTCCACCGACCGGCTTGTACTTGAAGGCGATTTTGTAACAGGGCTTCAGCCTCAGCTCCAAAAGAGACTGAGCCGGCTGTCGTCAGGAAAATACCGGATAAGACTGCTGGCGGAAGACCACCGGAAAAATCCGGTTAAGACAGAACATGACTTTGTTCTTTATTCCTTTGCCGACAAGCGACCCCCCATCAAAACCGATGAGTGGCTCATAAGAAAAGAAACCTCTTTTTCTCCCGGCAAGAACGCAGAGGTGATCCTGGGTGCATCAGAACAGATTCATGTTTTGTATGAACTGTGGCAGGAGAAAAGGCTGCTGGAAAGAAAATGGATAAAACTGAAAAATGAAAACCGACTTTTCTCCATAGCCTATAACAACCAATACCAGGGGGGTGTTACATTGATGCTTACCTACGTGAAAGGAGAGAGATTCTATGCCCACCATGTGGATGTGCACCCTGAAAAAGAAGATAAAAATCTAAAAGTGAAGCTTGATGTATTCCGTGACAGGATTCGTCCCGGAGAAAAGGAGGAGTGGAGGATAACGGTTACCGATAGCGCAGATAATCCGTCGATGGCGGAAGTACTGGCTTCGATGTATGACTTTTCGCTGGACCAGATTTATCCGTCACAGCCCTGGAACCTTACCCTCTTCTCATACAACCGGTATCGTTCCATGATGGAGCTGCACAGTGACCAGTCATTCGGTTCCGTGACGGCATGGGGAAACTTTCTTATTCCAGTGAAAGATGAGATGTCGTTCTTATTCGACCGTTTTAACTGGCATGGATTTTCTTTGTATAATAACAGGATGATGCTCAGAGGAGGACAGCTGAATGAGAGCGTGGTTGCGGGATATGCACAACCCAGACAGCAGAATGGAATAGTGATTTCCGAAATGTCACTTGATATGGCAATGAAGGAAGAGAAGGGGTTAACCAGTCGTGATGCAAACGTCGTACCTCCATCGCCGTCGCTCAAGGGAACGGATGCACCTCCTTCTATCCGCCGGAACTTTGCCGAGACAGCCTTCTTTTATCCCCGTCTCAAAACAAATGAAAAAGGAGAAACCCAGATTTCTTTTACCGTGCCCGAAAGCAATACCAGATGGCGTTTCAGGGTGCTGGCACACGATAAAAACCTGAAAAGCGGAACAACCGAGGCATTTACCATCTCGCAGAAAGAACTGATGGTTACTCCAAATATGCCGCGCTTCCTGCGTCATGGCGACAGAACGGTCCTCTCCACCAAAATTTCCAGCCTTTCAGACAGTACCCAAACTGGAAAAGTTATGCTGGAGTTTTTCGATCCTGCCACAGATGAGGTGTTGGATAATATTCCAGTGCCCAACCCGATGAAGGAATTCTCGCTGGCCAAAGGAGCCTCTTCCGATTTATCCTGGATATTCGATGTACCTTCGGGTATTGATCTCCTTGGCGTGCGTATCGTGGCACGTACTGCACAATTCAGCGACGGTGAGCAGCATGTGCTGGCTGTCCTGCCCAACCGGATGCTGGTAACCGAAAGCATGCGACTCGACGTGAACGGGAACCAGTCGAAGACATTTACCATGGACCGCCTGCTAAACAACCCGTCGGAATCAGCCCGTGATTACCGTCTTACGCTTGAGTTTGCCTCCAACCCGGCATGGTACGCTCTACAGGCTCTGCCTGTGCTGGGAGAACCGGTGAGTGATAATGCGGTATCCTGGTTTGCTTCTTTTTATGCCAACACGCTGGGCGCGCACATTGGTAAAGCATATCCCGAGGTTACTGCCATGCTCGAAGCATGGAAAAAACAGGACGGAAGCAAAGAGACGCTTCTCTCCAATCTGGAGAAAAACCAGGAACTGAAAAATATCCTGCTGGAAGAGACCCCCTGGGTACTTGAAGCAGGAACCGAAGCTGAACAAAAAGAAAAATTGTCGTTGCTTTTCGACCTGAACCGAAGCGGCAACCTTACCCGGACCGCACTTGGCAGGCTGCAGGAACTCCAGACCAACCAGGGTGGCTGGAGCTGGTTTAAAGGCTTCAGCCCCGATGTAGGAATCACACAATATATATTGTATGGTTTCAACCGATTGAGGGAACTGAATGCTGTGGAATTTTCCGGTGAAACACTCTCCATGGAGCTGCAGGCGATCGGTTTTATCGATGCGGAAGCCGTCCGCCGCTTCAACGAGCTGAAGAAGCTTAACAAGGACTGGAAGAATATTAAGTCGTTACCCCGCACCGATTTGGAATATTTGTATGTCCGTAGTGCTTATGCCCAACATCCCATGGATGAAGAAATAAAGGGAATGACTTCCTTCTACCGCTCCGTGGTAGAGAAATATTGGAGCTCATACGGCCTTTATGAACGTGCACTGATTACCCTTCTTCTGCAACGTGAGGGTAAAAGCCATGTTGTACAGCAGATACTGAACTCCTTTCGTGAGCATGCATCTGTCTCGGAAGAAATGGGAATGTACTGGCCCAACAACCGGGCGCAGGTATTCATGTCGCAGTCGGCCGTCTCTGTTCACACCTTCATCATGGATGCCTTCCGTGCAGGAGGCTCCAGGGAGGGTGAGACTGACAATATGAAGCGCTGGCTGCTGAAACAAAAGCAAACCCAGATGTGGGAGTCCACCCATGCCACCGCCGATGCAGTCTATGCGCTGCTGAGTATGGGGGGCGACTGGTTTTCTACACGGGGTGAGACGGTAATCACAGTAGGTGAACGCCTTGTGGAGCCAAAGGAACGTGAACAGGGTACGGGTTACATAAAGGAGAGCTGGAGCCGAAATGAGATTGTTCCTGAAATGGGCAGAGTCACGGTGACTCACCGAGGAATCGCTCCTGCCTGGGGTGCACTGTATCGTCAATATTACGAGGAGTTGGACAAAATCAGTAAAAACGATGCTTCCCTCGACATTGAAAAACAGTTGTTTGTAGAGCAAACCGATGCCTCGGGAACCAAACTGATGCGTGTCACCGGAGAGAATCCGATCAGGGTGGGTGATAAGGTGGTGATGCGACTGACTGTACGTACCGACCGGGACCTGGAGTTTGTGCATTTGAAAGATATGAGGGCTGTTGCTTTTGAGCCGGTAGATCAGCTCTCGGGTATCAGGCGGCAGAGTGGTATTCTCTACTACCAAACATCGAAAGATGCTTCCACAAACTTCTATTTCGACCTGCTTCCCCGCGGGACCTACATCTTTGAATATGCGGTCTACGTGACTCGTGGCGGCAGCTATGCCAATGGTGTGACGACAATTCAGTGCATGTATGCACCTGAGTTTACCTCGCATACTGCCGGAATCAGAATTATTGTTAAAGAATAAGCCGGAACTAAACTTAATTGTTACTTTTGTGTCGTACGTAGAAGAAAGAAAAGTTTTAAAACTATAGATATCACGATGAAGAAATTGAGTATTATTTTTCTGTTCACCCTTTTATTGGGCAGCGGGCTTTTTGCCCAGCAGAAGCCGGAGGTGGCCTTTGCGCGCACGGAACATAATTTCGGCACCATTAAGGAAGAGCTTGGTGCGGTAACCACCCGGTTTGAATTTACAAATACCGGTAAAAGCCCTCTTGTCATACAACGTGTGTCGGCATCGTGCGGATGTACCACACCCAGTTACACACGCGAACCGGTGTTGCCCGGAAAAAAGGGCACCATCTCCGCGAAATATTCCACGGTAGGACGTCCGGGCACCTTTAACAAGACCATCACCGTCTATACCAATGTCCCTGATACGGTATATGTGCTCACTATCAAGGGAACGGTAACGCCAAAGCAATAAACCGGCAAAATTTGACATATAGGCCGAATGAAGTATCTTTGCAAAAGACTTCATTCGGTCTTAATTTTATCAGCAGATAATGGAACATCCCGAAAATGAACCACATTACAAAGGACTGACTGTTAATAAAGGTGTTACTCAACCTCCCAGTGTAAACCCCTATCTGAAGAAAAAGATCCGGGGCAGTCATCATTCCGTGTCTGACTATGTGGAAGGGATCCTGTCCGGCAACAGGGTGATCCTCAGTCAGGCCGTCACTCTTGTAGAAAGTGCGAGGCCCGATCATCAGGAGAAAGCGCAAGCCATCATAGAACAATGTCTTCCCTATTCCGGGAATTCTATCCGCGTGGGTATCACCGGCGTCCCCGGGGCAGGTAAGAGTACCTCCATAGATACCTTTGGCATGCATCTGCTGAAAAAAGGACATAAACTGGCAGTGCTGGCAATAGATCCGTCGAGTGAACGTTCCATGGGTAGCATCCTGGGAGATAAAACCCGCATGGAGAGGCTCTCTGTAGAACAGAATGCCTTTATCCGTCCCTCACCTTCGGCTGGTTCACTGGGCGGTGTGGCCCGAAAAACACGGGAGACCATCATACTCTGTGAAGCGGCCGGATTCGATTATCTGTTTATCGAGACAGTGGGTGTAGGGCAATCGGAGATTGCCGTACATTCTATGGTCGATTTTTTTCTGCTCATTCAGCTTGCCGGTACGGGAGACGAGCTTCAGGGAATTAAAAGAGGGATCATGGAGATGGCCGATGGCATCGTCATCAACAAGGCTGACGGAGATAATATAGACAAGGCGAGAATGGCACGAAGGCAACTGCGTAACGCCTTACATCTCTTTCCTCTTCCCGACTCGGGCTGGACACCCGAGGTGCTGACTTATTCGGGTTATTATAACATTGGCATTGCGGAGATATGGAACATGGTGGACCGGTACATCGACTTCGTGAAGAAGAATGGATATTTCTACCGCAAACGGAACGAGCAGGCCAAATATAGGATGTATGAGACTATCAATGAGCATCTTCGTAATAGTTTTTATCACAATCCGGATATTATAAACCTGCTGGCGCGGTTAGAGGAAGACCTGCATATGTGCCGGAAAAGTTCTTATGCAGCGGCCAAGGAGGCGCTCGACAGGTATGATGAGTTGAAAAAATAAAAAAAAATGGCTTGTTTGGATACAACGGTTTCACTTTTTCCGTAATTTTGTACCATCCAATCAGAAGGCGCATTCTTCTAACGGTTAGGAAAATTGTTTCTCAGGCAATGAATAGCGGTTCGATTCCGCTATGCGCTACAAAAAAAGCGAGACTTATGTGCCTCGCTTTCATTTTTAACAGGAAGGGCGATTATTCTTCATTCCCTTCGTCCATATTGTGAAACACATTCTGCACGTCTTCGTCCTCTTCAAACTTCTCAAGAAGCTTCTCAATCTGGGCTCGTTGTTCCTCATTAAGGGTTTTGGTATCGTTTGGTATACGTTCAAATTCAGCAGAATGAATCTCAAAGCCATTCTCCTCAAGGTAGGACTGAATGTCGGCATATGATTTGAAATCACCGTAGAGCAGGATCTCACCTTCATCCGGAATCACTTCATCTACTCCGTAATCAATCAGCTCCAGCTCGAGATCTTCGAGTGAGACACCCTCTTTATCCGCTATTTTGAAGACACATTTGTGATCAAACAAAAACTCAAGGCTTCCTGAAGTACCCAGCGAACCGCCATGTTTGTTGAAATAGCTGCGCACGTTGGCCACGGTGCGTGTGGGATTGTCTGTGGCCGTCTCCACCACAATGGCAATGCCGAACGGTCCATAACCTTCGTAGACCATCTCCTTATAGTCTGACACATCCTTGTCTGTCGCTTTCTTGATGGCACGCTCCACGTTCTCTTTGGGCATGTTCTCCTTTTTTGCCTGCTGTTCCAGCACGCGCAACCGTGGGTTGGTGGAAGGGTCGGGACCCCCTTCACGCGCGGCAATGGTGATCTGTTTTCCCAGTTTGGTGAATACGCGGGCCATATTGCCCCATCGTTTCAGCTTGGTTGCTTTTCTATATTCAAATGCTCTTCCCATATTTTTATGAATCTGATCTGAAGTCTTTATGCAAGGCTTTACAGAGCTGTTTTAAGTTTCTAATTATTTGCCTCATCAAATCCACTATCGGCACATAGTCCAATCAATCTATCTCAACTGTGCCCCAATCTCTTTTTCCAGGTTTTGCCTGATCTTCTGCATCACGGCATCAATCTGCTTGTCGTTTAGTGTCTTCTCTTCGTCCTGGAGCAGGAAGTTGACCGCGTAGGACTTCTTTCCCTCAGGCAGGTTCTTCCCTTCATACACATCGAAGAGGGTTATCTCCTTCAGTAATTTCTTTTCGGACCGCAAGGCAATCTGTTCTATTTGTGCGAAGGTGATCTCTTTACCGATCAGCAATGCAAGGTCCCTGCTTACTGCCGGGAATCTGCTTATTTCGGAGAACCGAACCGACTGTTTCTCCGTTTCCTTCATTAGTGCATCCCAGTTCATCTCTGCAAAGTAGACCTCAGTATCAATATCGAAGAGATGACTTATTTTAGGGGAGACGATACCGAAGCTGCCGATGGCCTGTTTGGCGATACGGACGGTCATTCCGGTGGAGAAAAACTCATTTTGTAACTGTTCAAACTGCAATCTGTCCCTGTCGGCCCCCAGTCTTTTAAGGATGTTTAGCAAATGTGCTTTCAGTTCAAAGACGGTACTTTGTTCTTCGACCTTTGCCCAGTTCTTGTGGGTGAGCTTTCCGCATATCCACAATCCGATGCGTGTCTCCTCAGTATATTCCGCAAGAATTTCATCTTCTCTTTTTTTGTCCGCATTGAAGCGGTAGCAGTTCCCGAATTCGTAAAAACGCAGATCGCCATGCTTGCGGTTGCGGTTATAGGCAATGCTTTCGAGCCCGCCAAAGAGCAGTGTCTGACGCATCACGCCCAGGTCGTTGCTCAAAGGATTCAACAGCGACACACAGTGCGCTGCAGGATAGCTTGTCAGCCCTTCGTAATATGATTTTTTTGTGAGAGAGTTGTTCATGATCTCACCAAAGCCGTTTGCTGAAAGCTGTTCAGAGATGAGTGTCTGCAGTTTGTGCTTGCGGTCGGTAGGCGTCTGGCAGGAGAGGTTGGCCCGCAGTGTATCGCTGATCTCAATGTTGTTGTATCCGTAGATGCGCAGAATATCTTCAATCACATCCACGTCGCGGGTCACATCCACGCGATAAGTAGGGATACGCAGCGTAAGCTCTTCCTCATTTTCGTGTGTGATGGTAATCTCCAGACTGTGCAGAATATTTTTTATAGTTTCTCTGGGGATGGCTTTCCCGATCAACGCATCTGTTTTCTTGTACGAGAGTGTCACCTCCTGCTGTGCTACCGGTTCGGGATAAATGTCGCGTATCTCTCCCTCAATTTCGCCGCCTGCAAGCTCTTTCACCAGCAATGCGGCCCGTTTCAGGACATATACCGTATTGTTGGGATCGGCGCCGCGCTCAAAACGGAAGGAGGAGTCGGTGTTCAGCCCGTGTCTGCGGGCGGTCTTTCGTACCCAGGTAGGGTTGAAATAAGCTGATTCCAGAAAAAGATCTCTGGTCTCTTCGGTTACACCCGAGTCGAGGCCGCCGAATACACCGGCAATACACATTCCCTCTTCGGCGTTGCAGATCATCAGATCTCGTCCGCTTAGCGTCCTCCCCTGCCCGTCGAGTGTGACGAACTTTGTCCCTTCGGTCAGCGTGCGTACTACCACTTCATTTCCCTTGATATAAGCCGCATCGAACGCATGCATGGGATGCCCGGTCTCGTGCAGCACGAAGTTGGTGATGTCCACAATGTTGTTGATGGGGCGCAGGCCGATAAGCAGCAGTTTGTTTTTCAACCAGTCGGGACTCTCCTTCACGGTAACACCCCTGATGGTAAGTCCTGAGTAGCGGGGGCAGGCTTCCCGGTTTTCAACCACTACTTCTATGCCCCCTTCTTTCTTGTCGGTGGCAAATGCATCGACCGATGGCCTGGTAAGCCTGCCTTTTTTCCCTGCCTGCTGAAGCCATGCTGCCAGGTCGCGCGCCACGCCATAGTGAGAGGCGGCGTCCACCCTGTTGGGGGTGATGTCCACCTCAAACACATAGTCGCTCTTCACATTGTAATACTCTTTTGCGGGCATGCCCACCGGCGCATCGTGGGGAAGCACAATGATGCCATCGTGTGAGGTACCTATACCTATTTCATCTTCGGCGCAGATCATACCCAGCGACTCCTCGCCCCGTATCTTTGAACGTTTTATTGTAAATTCCCCGTCACCGGCATAGAGCTTGGTACCCACAGTGGCTACTACCACCTTCTGCCCGGCTGTTACGTTGGGAGCGCCGCATACAATTCTCAACGGTTCGCTGCTGCCGCCAATGTTTACGGTGGTCAGATGCAGGTGGTCGGAGTTGGGATGGTCCACACAGGTAAGTACCTCCCCGATGACCAAACCTTCGAGTCCTCCTTTGATGGTTTGAATTTCCTCCACGCCCCCTGTTTCCAGTCCAATGGAGGTGAGGACATCTGCAGTTTCCTGCGGTGATAAATCAAATTGCAGATACTCTTTGAGCCAGTTGTACGAAATATTCATTGTTATAAGATTGAATCTGAATGGATCAGACAGAACCGAACCCGGCGGAATTGGCCAAAAAGGCTTTGAAACGTGAAAACCAATTTCAGACAATCTTTGAACCTGTGAAAAGTCCGGTTTCCTGCAGACGATGCTGTTCTGTTTGAAATTGAGGCCAAAATTACAAAAAAATGCTGAGAATACGCAGGAACCGGCTATTGAATTTCTAAGAATAAAAGAAGGGCGGTTTCAAACCAATGAACCGCCCCAGCATTATTGTATGTCTTTATTTACTTCGGAGTTAATATCCCCTGATCGCTTTTACGCCCGGGAGTATCTTTCCTTCAATCATTTCGAGGAGCGCACCGCCACCGGTGGACACGTATGATACCTTGTCTGCATGCCCGAACTTGTTCACGCAGGCTACAGAGTCGCCGCCGCCCACGAGGGAGAAGGCCCCTTTCCGGGTAGCTTCCACAATCGCATCGGATACGGCCCTGGAACCATCGGCAAAATTATCGAATTCAAACACACCTACGGGTCCGTTCCAAAGAATAGTCTTTGAGTTTTTGATCACTTCGGTGAATGCTTTTTCAGACTCGGGACCGATGTCGAGACCTTCCCATCCGTCGGGTATCTCATTCACGGAAGCAAAGCCGGTGTTGGCATCATTGCTGAAACTGTCGGCGATCTTGGCATCTGTCGCCAGTACCAGGTTTACACCTTTCTCTTTGGCCATCTCCACAATTTCTTTTGCCAGATCGAGTTTGTCGTCTTCCACGATGGAATTGCCTATTTTACCGCCAAATGCTTTAGCAAAAGTGTAGGTCATCCCGCCTGCAAGGATCAGATTATCTACCTTGTCGAGGAGGTTCTGGATGATCTCAATTTTGGTGGAAACCTTTGATCCTCCCATGATGGCGGTGAATGGACGTTCTGTCTCTTTCATCACCTTTTCTACGGCGGTAATCTCATTCTGCAGCAGATAGCCGAAAAGCTTACTGTCGGCATCGAAATAATCGGCAATCAGCGCAGTAGATGCATGAGCCCGATGGGCTGTTCCGAAGGCGTCATTCACATATACATCGGCATAGGAAGCCAGTTTTTTGGTGAATTCCTTTTGTGAGTCCTTCACCGCCTTCTTTGCGGCGGCCGTCTCCTCGGCCGAAGCGTCTTCTGCCAGGTTGCGGGGCTTACCCTCTTCCTCGGCGTAAAAACGGAGGTTCTCAAGCAGCAGGGCTTCACCCGGACGCAAGGCGGCAGCTTTTGCTTCCGTTTCTTCACCGATGCAGTCGCTCGCAAATTGGACATCCACCCCCAAAAGTTCGGATATACGGGGCAAAATATGGTTAAGTGAAAATTTATCGGTCGGTCCTTTTGGCCGGCCCAGGTGTGATCCGATGATAAGACTTCCTCCATCTTTCAGTATCTTTTTCAATGTAGGGATGGCTGCACGGATGCGCGTATCGTCCGTAATGTTAAAGTTTTCATCAAGTGGAACATTGAAGTCCACACGCACGAATGCCTTTTTACCGGCAAAATTAAACGAGTCCATTGTTTGCATAGTTCAGTAAATTTTATGAAGTATAATCCGAAATAGTTTGCAAAGGTAGGAAAATATATGGAAATTTTTCCGTAATGACCCCTGAAAATTATTCGTTCCGGATGACTACTTCGTAAGTTACAGGGACTGCTTTTTTGTACATGGCCAGTACGCCGCAATAGGTATCGAACGACATTTTACAGGCTCTCTCCAGCTTCTCCCTTGGAAGTTCGTCTCCTCCAAATTCGTAGATTACATGGAGGGAAGTATACTGTTTGGGGTGCTCTTCGGCCACCTCGGCATTGATGCGAACATCAAACTTCTTCAGATCGATGCGCATTTTACGTGCCATGGTCACGATGTCGAGTCCCGTACATCCGGCTGCTGCCACCAACAGCAGTTTTTTTGGTCCAGGGCCTGCATTGTCACCTCCCGATGCTGCGGGGATGTCTATGGTGACGGTATGGCCGTCGATCTCAGTATCAAAAATATTGTTCTCTCTCCAGTTACTCAAAATAGAATGTGTTGCCATAAAGAAATAATTTAATTGGAATACACCGAAAATTACTGAATTATTTCAGTTAATCAGTTAAACAATTCACTTCCTGTTTGGTTCGTATCCGCTCTATTCCGGCCAATAAGTATAAAAATGCAACTTGTTTTGATTGTTATGAGCCTGTGTTTGAAAAATAATATCAAAAAGATATGCCGTTATTTACAAAGTGTTATATTTGCAAAAAAAGAAAATATGATTGATTACAATGCGAAGGTTTTACTGATATATACCGGCGGAACAATCGGAATGGTGGAGAACATGGAAACGGGCGCACTGGAACCTTTTAATTTTAGCCATCTTCGCTCCAATATACCCGAAATAAAGCGACTGAATTTTCAGGTGGATACCCATCTCTTTGAACCGCCGATCGATTCATCGGATATGTCGCCTGCCATATGGCAGCAGATTGGCAGAGTGATTGAAGACAATTACAACGATTACGACGGGTTTGTGATTCTGCATGGTACCGATACCATGGCTTACACAGCTTCAGCACTGGGGCTGATGCTGGAGAACCTTACCAAGCCGGTGATCCTTACCGGATCTCAACTCCCTGTGGGGAAGCTGCGTACCGACGGAAAGGAAAATCTGATCACAGCGCTTGAGATCGCGGCCGACAAGGATGAAGCAGGCCTTCCTGTTGTCCCTGAACTCTGCATTTATATGCAGAATCTGTTGATGCGCGGGAATCGTACCACCAAGGTAAATGCCGACAACTTCAGTGCCTTTGCCAGTCCCAACTATCCCTACCTGGCCGAGGCAGGGTTGAATATACGGTACAATGAAAAGTTTATTCTGACACCCGACTATAGCAAACCTGTCCGCTTCAATTATGCAATGGATCCTCATGTCGTGGTATTGAAATTATTTCCCGGTATCTCCTTTGAGGCAGTGAGCGCGAATCTGGATATTCCCGGCCTGCGTGGCATGATTTTGGAAACCTACGGTACCGGCAATTCGCCCAGCATCCCCTGGTTCATCAACCTGTTGAGGGAAGCAATAGATCGTGGAATCGTGATGACGAACGTCACGCAATGTCTTTACGGGAACGTGGAGATGCACCGTTACGGGAACGGACAGCAACTGGAAAAGCTGGGTGTGACAAGTGGCTATGACATTACAACCGAAGCTGCACTGGTCAAGCTGATGTTACTCTTCGGCAAATATAAATTACCGGCTGAAGTAAGGCGCCTCATGCAGGTTTCTCTCCGTGGCGAAATGACTGTTTAACGAATTTTGTTTCGTGTAATGCGACGAAATCATCCGAAGGTTTTATCTTTGCCTTTATCGTTGAAAAAAACCGGGGATTTCATGCAGGAAGAGCAGTGAGACATCCCGTAAAGAGAATCAAATGAATAATCTGGACTACGGAATAATCGGTAACTGCCGCACGGCAGCGCTGGTCTCAAAAAAGGGAAGCATTGACTGGCTTTGTCTGCCCGACTTCGATTCCCCCTCAGTTTTTGCAAAGCTTCTGGACGAAGAGAAGGGGGGGAGTTTTCATTTTGAAGTATCGGACGATTATCGCATTACCCAAAACTACCACGGCCATACCAACATTCTCCTCACGCGGTTTGAGTCACCTGAGCATGGCTTCATTGTCTTCGATTATATGCCCCGATACAGAACTGAAGAACTCCGGTATTACATGCCTCCCGAGATACATCGTTACATTCGTGTAATAAAGGGCCGCCCTAAGCTGAAGGTAATATATGATCCGCAGATCAATTATGCCCGCGGGGGGGCACACCACGAAATTGTCGGTAGCGGTTACATTAAAACCTATTCGGAAGAAAATTCGGAGGATAAGATTTATCTCTATACCAGCATGGATATGGAGAAGGTCATAAACAGGGAAGAGATGGAACTCGACGATCATCAGTTTTTTCTTTTGTCGTATAACCAGAAGCTGGTGACCATAGACATCCAGCGGATTCTGCTCGAATATGAACGCACCAAGGTGTACTGGCTTAACTTTACAAATCGCTCCCGGCATTATCTGCAGTATAACGATATGATTCAGCGAAGCCTTCTTGTACTGAAACTGCTATCCTATCAAAATTCAGGAGCCATGCTCGCGGCAGTAACTACCAGTCTCCCCGAAACTATCGGGGAAACACGCAACTGGGATTACCGCTATTGTTGGCTACGTGACGCTTCCATGTCGATTGACACATTGCTGTTCATGAAGCAGAAAACCGCAGCAGAGCGTTTCATCGGCTTTGTGAAGCGCATCCTGAAGTCGTCGCGCGAGGAGCCCATCCAGATTATGTATGGCATACGGGGAGAGAGGGACCTCACCGAAGAGGTGCTTTCTCATTTAAGCGGCTACGCCAACTCCCATCCTGTGAGAATAGGCAACGCGGCATATTATCAGGTGCAGAATGATTCCATCGGCTACCTGCTGGATATCATATACAAATATTATCTTTATTTTCCAGGCACGCTCGACGAGGTGGAGGAGATCTGGGAGATTATCAAAAATCTGGTACGTGCCGTACTGGCTTCGTGGCAGAATCCAGACAGAAGCATCTGGGAATACCGTACCCGGGAAAAGCATTTTGTTTTTTCAAAGGTGATGAGCTGGGTGGCGGTCGACAGGGCATCCCTGATCGCGGAGCTCCTGCAAAGAGATTATTATGCCGAAAAATGGCGCAATGAAGCGGCCATGATCAAGGCTGAAGTACACGAGAAAGGCTGGAATGAAGAAATGCAGTGTTTCACACAGGCATATGACAATACCGATTACGACTCGTCGTTGCTGCTGATGCAGTTTTACGATTTTATAGAGCCTGAAAACGAGCGGTATGTGAAAACGGTGAAGGCTATCAAGGAGAATCTTTACCACAATGGACTGATGTACCGGTATAAGGCGGAAGATGACTTCGGAATACCCACTTCTTCCTTTACTATTTGTACATTCTGGCTCATAGAGGCGCTGTTTATGATTGGCGAGCAGGAGGAGGCGAAAGAGATTTTTGAGAAGATGATCTCATATTCAAACCATGTGGGGTTATATAGTGAAGATCTCGACTTCGAAACCAAAAGACAACTGGGTAACTTTCCCCAGGCCTACTCCCATCTGGCATTTATCAATACGGCAGTGCTCTTTTCGGAGGAGAAACAACTGTCAAAATTTATTCGTCCCTGATGTTTGTCCCGCATCGCTGGTGGGTGCATCTCCATGTATCCTGGCAAATGAGCCGGGATAATTTGTGTTGATAAAGTCGATCAGTTTCTCCCGGACCTCAACCCGTAGATCCCAGTTACTGGATGAATTTGAACTGCTGACCAGTACCCTGAGTACTTTATACCACTCTTTGCTGTCGGTCACCTGTATGTTTTGCACCCTCCCGTCCCAGTTTGAATTATCAGCCACCAAACGGGACAGTTCCTGTCGAAGAGGATCCACCGGCAGGTCGTAGGAGACATACAGCATGGCAGTACCCAGAATGTTGGAAGAGTTGCGTGTCCAGTTTTGGATGGGGTTGTTCAGAAAATAATCGATCGGCACTATCAGACGCCGCTCATCCCATATCTTTACTACGGCATAGGTAATATTGATCTCCTCAATTCTTCCCCATTCCCCATCGATGACAACCACATCGTCCAGCCGGATGGGCTGTGTGAAAGCAATCTGGATGCCGGAGAAGATCTGTCCGAAGCTTCGCTGTGCCGCAAAACCGAGGATGATTCCCGCCACCCCGGCAGAAGCCAGCAGACTCACGCCCAGTTGCCGGACCGATTCAATGGTCATCAGGGCTATTGAGATAAAGATAAACGCCACGGTAATTACGGCAATCCTTTCAATCATACTGATCTGCGTCAGCCTTTTTCTGGCTTCCAGGTTGTCGGGGTTCTGAATATCGAATTTTCTCTGCCAGAAGTGAAACAACGCCCGCACGATTTGTATAATGAGCCACCCGATGGTGAGGATAAGCAGGATGCGGCTTGCCTGTTCAAAAAGAGAAAACGACCGCTCATCTTCTTTCAGGTACGCACTGAAAACGTGCAACAACAACGCAAAAACGACCCAGATGGCCGATCCTCTGATGATGCGGATGATGAAGTCGTCCACCAGGCTTTTGCTTTTGCGGGCACGCCGGCTCCATCGTTTGAGTACGAGGTTAAGAGTCATTGTCATTGTAATGAAAAGTACGATGAAGAGTAATGTAATAAAAACATAATAGAGATAAGTGCCCGGTGAGGCTATTGTATTGATAAAATTCATGAAATGTTATTTTTTGATGAGGTTCGACAGGAAGGGGATCACCGATGATTGTAACGGAATACGATACTTGGCAACCGGAGAGAAGTTTCCTACTTTTATGCTTATCCCCTCAGGCGGCAACACACGGAACATATCTTCGTCGGTGGTGTCATCCCCTATTGCCATGACAAAGTCGTAAGGCCGTTGTTCCAGCCTGCGTAACGTTTCGCTGCCCTTGTTGAAATCGGGCGGTTTGATCTCCACTATTTTATTGCCGGGCACAATCTGCAGATTTAACCGTGTACAGGGTCCGATAAGTGCATTGATCAGCTGCTGGGCACGTAGCTCGGCCAGCCACACGTCCACCTTGCGGTAGTGCCATACCAGTGAAGCATCCTTTTGCTCCAGATAGGAACGTGGTGTCTTGTCAATGGTGTGCTGAATAATCTCAATGATCTCATCGTCCCACACTACCTCTTCGTGCAGATTTTTTTGCCATTTCCCGTTCTCCTTGTAAAATATACCATGTTCGGCTGCAAAATCAAGATTGAGTCCTTCGAACCACTTGTCGAGTATCTGATGATTCCTTCCGCTGTTAATCACCACTTTGTTCTTCTCGTCACCGATCATACTTTGCAACATCTCCAGCAATCTTTCCGAGGGAACCGCATTTTCCGGATTTTCGACGAAAGGAGAAAGTGTACCGTCATAATCAAGCAGGAGAAGACGTGATGAGGCTTCATCATAAGCACTCTTTATTTGGTTAAGTTGTCTTTTACCGACTATCTTCTGTAGTATATCCTTGTTTTGGGCCTTGATGGACTGTAACTCAATGACGAAATCGTTTGCCCATTTTTTCACATTGTCCCTGGAAATCTTCTTCTGCATCTTCTGCAGCCGCTTGTTTTTCTCCTCACTCGTCATTGTCAGTGCCTGCAAAATCGCATTTTCAATCTGATCAGTATCGTTGGGATTGATGATGATGGCATCCTGCAATTCAATTGCCGCACCTGCCATCTCGCTGAGAATAAGCACGCCCGGCTCATTGCATTTGGAGGCAAGATATTCTTTGGCGACAAGGTTCATGCCATCCCGCAGGGGAGTTACCAGGGCAATATCGGAGATGTCATACATGGCTATCAGCTCTTCGAAGGTAAAGCTGCGGTAAAAGTAAAAAATGGGTGTCCATCCCAGTCTGGAATATTTACCGTTTATTTCTCCGATCGACTGATCAATTTTGGTTTTCAGGTCGGCGTAGATATCCACGCTGTCCCGCGAAGGAACCACAATCATGGCCAGCGACACCTTCTCGTGATACTCCTGATGATTTTGTAAGAATTGGGCAAAGCCAGTCAGGCGATGCAGAATACCCTTGCTGTAATCCAGACGGTCCACAGAGAGGATTACTGTCTTGTCGCCCAGCTTGTTTTTCAGCATGTCTGCTTTCTTCTTCACTTCAGGCAATGTGGGTGCGTTGTGGTAAAGCTCATAGTTAATACCCATGGGAAAGGCGTCCACATGCACAATTCTCTCCTGCAGGGTAACTTCGTCGAGCGTACAGTTCAGGTCGAGTACCCTGTAGATGGCGCTGATAAAATGACGCATGTAGTCATGTGTGTGAAAGCCTATCAGGTCGGCCCCCAGAAGACCTTCCAACACTTCCTCCCTCTCTGGTAATACCCTGAATAACTCATATGAAGGAAAAGGAATATGGTGAAAGTAACCAATGCTTGCATTTGGTTTTTCTTTCCGGAGCATCCCCGGTAATAACATCAGCTGATAATCCTGTACCCACACAATGTCATCGTCTCCTATAAATGAAAGTGCCTCACTACAGAACAATGCATTTACCTGCCTGTAGGCCTCCCAGTAGTCTGCTCTGTACTCTATGAAGGAGAAGAAATAATGGCAGAGAGGCCATATTGTACTGTTGCTGTATCCCTCGTAATAATTCTCGATTTGTTCGGCCGACAAGAAAACAGGATGAAAGTTGAGTGTATGTAAACTGTCGGTTATCTCTTCTTTTTCCTTTTCATCTTCTGTATAGATGCCTGGCCAGCCAATCCAGTATTTTTCAGCCTCTGTTTCCAGAGAACCAAGTCCGGTTGCCAATCCTCCTTCGCTTCTTTCTATTGAAAACTGTTCGTCCCTTCTTTCTATCCTGACGGGAAGTCTGTTTGCGATGATAATGATTTTCATATGATGGTTATAAACGTGAAAGCAACGCGCATTGCCTCTTCTATAACGTCATGCTTGAGTGAAAAGATCATTTTTTAAATATATTTTATATATCTTCTGTTATCTTTTGTCTCTTGTGAACAAAAAGATATGATCGTTTGTTGTTTCTACTTTTTTGTTGTAATTTCGTGGCTCAAACCTTTATTATTTAGTAATTTATTAACTAAAATTTCAATCTTTTAGTAATTACATAATTATGACCAAAAAAAAGAATTACTTAACCTGCGACGGTAATCAGGCAGCTGCTCATATCGCCTATATGTTCAGTGAAGTGGCTGCTATTTACCCGATCACACCATCTTCCACCATGGCTGAATATGTGGACGAATGGGCGGCTGCCGGAAGGAAAAATATTTTCGGGCAGCCTGTATTAGTGCAGGAAATGCAGTCGGAGGCGGGTGCTGCCGGAGCAATGCATGGATCATTGCAGGCAGGTGCACTCACTTCTACTTTTACTGCTTCGCAGGGGTTGTTGCTGATGCTTCCCAACATGTACAAGATGGCAGGAGAACTGCTGCCGGGTGTATTTCATGTATCGGCACGCGCACTTGCTTCTCATGCCTTGTCTATCTTTGGTGACCAACAGGATGTCATGGCTGCCCGGCCGACCGGATTCGCACTCTTTGCTACCGGTTCGGTGCAGGAAGTGATGGATCTTGCCGCTATAGCCCATCTTGCCGCGATTGAGAGCCGCGTTCCCTTTCTTCATTTCTTCGACGGATTCCGCACATCACACGAGATTCAGAAGATTGAAGTACTGTCGAACGACGACCTGGCACCGCTGATCAACCAGGAGGCTCTGAAAGCCTTCCGCGAAAGGGCGTTGAGTCCCGATGCCCCTGTTACCCGCGGAACAGCACAGAATGATGATATTTATTTCCAGGCGCGCGAGGCTTCTAACCCGTTTTACGAGGCTGTGCCCGATATCGTGGAAAAATACCTGCAGAAGCTGGCGGTAGTGACTGGCCGCAAATACGGATTATTCGACTATTATGGCGATCCTGAGGCAGAGAGGGTAATCATCGCCATGGGTTCAGTCACCGAAACCATTCGTGAGGTGGTGGATCATCTGACCGCGCAGGGTGAGAAAGTAGGCGTGGTAGCCGTACACCTCTATCGTCCCTTCAAGGCGTCGGCTTTTCTTTCCGCCATGCCTGCCACGGCCAAACGTGTTGCCGTGCTCGACAGGACCAAAGAACCTGGAGCAACCGGCCAGCCACTTTATCTCGATGTGAAGGACTGCTATTATGGCAAGGAGGAAGCTCCTGAAATAGTAGGAGGTATCTATGGTCTCTCTTCAAAAGATACAACGCCATCACAAATTATATCCGTCTTTGACAATCTGTCGATGAGGATGCCGAAGAACGACTTTACTATTGGCATTGTAGACGATGTGACGTTCAAATCACTTCCGGTAAAGGAAGAGGTCTCCATGGACGAAACAACCTATGAAGCCAAATTTTACGGTCTTGGTTCCGATGGTACCGTGGGAGCCAATAAAAACTCCATCAAGATCATCGGTGACAACACTGATAAATATGTGCAGGCTTACTTTGCCTATGACTCCAAGAAATCGGGAGGATTCACCTGTTCACACCTTCGCTTTGGCGACAACGCCATCCGTTCGACCTACCTGGTGAACACGCCCAACTTTGTGGCATGTCATGTGCCGGCCTATCTATATCTTTACGATGTGACTGCCGGACTGAAAAAGAATGGAACCTTCCTGCTCAATTCACTGTGGTCAAAGGAGGAGGTAGCCAATCATCTTCCCGATCATGTAAAACGTTATTTTGCTGAAAACAGCATCAGGTTCTATATCATCAATGCTACCGCCATTGCGGAAGAAATTGGGTTGGGCAATCGTACCAACACCATCCTGCAATCGGCTTTCTTCAAGATTTCCAACGTAATCCCTTACGACCTGGCTGTAGAGCAGATGAAGAAATTCATTGTGAAGTCCTATGGTAAAAAAGGGGAGGAAGTGGTAAAAATGAACAATGCAGCCGTCGACCGCGGCGGTGAGGTGGAGCAGGTTGAAGTCCCCGCGGAGTGGGCTACTCTTCAGGTTGCCGCCGACACATCAGATGATGCTCCTGAGTTCATTCAGAAAGTAGTAAAACCGATCCTCGCCCAGGGAGGTTACAGTCTTCCTGTATCTGCTTTCAGCGGTCGCGAGGATGGTACCTGGGAAACGGGAACCACTACCTACGAGAAAAGAGGGGTTGCCGTGAACGTACCTGTCTGGCATCCCGAAAACTGCATCCAGTGTAACCAGTGTGCCTACGTTTGTCCCCACGCCACCATCCGTCCTTTTGTACTCGATGAGGAGGAAGTGAAAGGTGTGGGTGAAGGGGTAGAAATACTGAAAGCTCAGGGGAAACAGTTTGCCGGTATGGGCTTCCGTATTCAGGTAGATGTGCTCGACTGTCTTGGTTGTGGCAATTGCGCCGACGTATGCCCGGGTAAAAAAGGAGTGAATGCGCTTGAGATGGTGCCCATCGCCACACAGCTCGATAACCAGCAGAACTGGGATTATATGGTGAAGAATATTTCAAGTAAGGCACACCTGGTGGATGTGAAGATGAATGTAAAGAACTCACAGTTTGCCACGCCGCTCTTTGAATTCTCCGGAGCCTGTTCGGGTTGTGGAGAAACACCCTATATTAAGTTGATTACCCAGTTGTATGGCGACCGGATGATGATTGCCAATGCCACCGGATGCTCATCTATCTATGGCGCTTCGGCACCTGCCACGCCATACACCAAAAATGAAGAAGGCAAAGGTCCGGCATGGGCTAACTCGCTGTTTGAAGACAATGCCGAGTTTGGATACGGATTTGTGATTGCCAATACCAGCATGCGTAATCATCTACAGGAACTGATGCAACAGGGTTTGCAGTCCGATGCTTTTTCCGATGAGCAGAAAGCACTCTTTCAGCAATGGATCAATCATAAGGAAGATGCCGAAGAATCGAAACGCATATCCGAACAAATTGTATCCACTTTGAGCGGTTCCGGTCACAGGATAGCCCTCGAGATTCTTTCCATGGAGAAATATCTTGCCAAGAAATCGATTTGGGTATTCGGCGGAGACGGATGGGCATATGACATTGGCTTTGGCGGACTCGATCATGTGCTGGCAAGCGGACAGGATATCAATGTGTTGGTGTTAGATACCGAGGTCTACTCCAATACGGGTGGGCAATCCTCCAAATCAACACCCATTGCTGCAGTGGCCAAATTTGCAGCTGCCGGAAAACGCATCCGCAAAAAGGACCTGGGTATGATTGCCGCTACCTACGGATACGTGTATGTGGCACAGGTCGCCATGGGTGCAAACCAGGGGCACTACCTCAAAGCATTAAAAGAGGCAGAATCATATCAGGGCCCGTCGCTCATTATCGCCTACTCGCCCTGCATCAGCCATGGCTTGAAGAGAGGTATGGGTACCGCACAGGCGGAGCAGAAGGAAGCCGTTGAATGTGGTTACTGGCACCTCTGGCGTTATGATCCCCGACTGGAAGCCGAAGGCAGGAATCCGTTCCAGCTCGACAGCAAAGAACCGGACTGGAGTAAATTCAAAGATTTCCTGCTGGGAGAAGTACGTTATACGCAACTCATCAAATCATTCCCGAAACAGGCAGACGAGCTCTTTGAAGCTGCCAGGGAAAGTGCACAATGGCGTTACCGTTCATACCAGCGGATGGCCAATGCAAGCTTTGGCGACGGTTCTGCCGCCACGGAAACCTCCGCAGTTGCCGCCGGTGAAGAGAACTGAAAAAACTAACATACATTATTTATTGCCGAGGGTGTCACATGCTGTGATGCCCTCAGCATTTTCAAGAGATATAAACTACAAAATATTGTCGTATCTTTGTGTTTTCAAGGCGTGAGACAAAGATGCGGAATAAAATATAAAGAGTAAAGATATGAAGATTCAGATCATTAACGGACCCAATCTCAATCTGCTCGGTGTGCGCGAGCCGAATGTATACGGCCAGGATAACTTCAATGATTTTCTGACACGTCTGCGGACCGGTTATCCGGATATCGAAATCGGATATTACCAGTCGAACATCGAGGGCGAACTTATCGACAAAATACAGGAGTCCGGTTTTGGCAGTGACGGAATCATCCTCAATGCCGGAGGCTATACCCATACTTCGGTGGCGATCCGCGATGCCATCAAGGCAGTCCCGGTACCGGTGGTGGAAGTGCATATCTCTAACGTGCACGCCCGGGAAGAGTTTCGCCATCATTCTATGCTCACAGCCGTTTGTCTTGGTGTTATCGCCGGCTTCGGTCTCGACTCTTACCGTCTGGCTGTGGAAGCAATCGGAACGGCAAACAAAACTCACTGAAGAGTGTTTATAATTCGGTAGTTATTCAAATTTACTGCGTAAGTTCAGATGTTTGCTGCGTTCGGCAAAAATCTAAATAAGGCGGGTTTTGTACTCACTTATCGCAAATATTCAATGAAAGCGCGGAACGAATAACAGGAACAAAGTGAACCAATATTCAAAAAATATATGCTTAAACAAACCAAAATCATCGCTACCATTTCTGATAAGCGATGCGACGTACCCTTTCTGAAAGAACTGTTTGATGCAGGAATGAACGTGGTGCGACTTAACTCGGCCCATCTCGATGAGGCGGGCTTTCTGAAGATCATCAACAATGTGCGTCAGGTCTCGCCCCATATTGCCATACTTGTGGATACCAAAGGCCCCGAGATCCGTACCACGGTCACCGAAGACCTGATTGAACTGAAGACAGGCGACAAAGTAAAGATCGTGGGTGACCCGCATGGCATCTCATCCATGGAAACCATTTATATTTCCTATCCCAAAATTGCCGAAGAGATGCATGTGGATGACGACATCCTGATTGATGATGGGGAGATTGACCTGAAAGTAATTGAAGTAAACAAGGATTATCTGATATGCGTCGCAATGAACGATGGTGTGGTGGGAAGCCGCAAGAGTGTGAACATCCCCGGTGTACGGATTAACCTGCCGGCCATCACCTCCCGCGACAGAGATTTCATTGCCCTTTCGGTGAAGCACGAGGTGGATTTCATCGCCCATTCCTTTGTACGCAACAAGGAAGATGTGTTTGCGGTGCAGGAGATTCTCGATCAGCTGAAAAGTACCATCAAGATTATTGCCAAGATAGAAAATCAGGAAGGTGTGGACAATGCCGATGAAATTCTGGAGGCTGCATATGGTATTATGGTCGCACGGGGCGACCTGGGTATAGAAGTAGCTCAGGAGAAGATCCCCGGTATACAACGGGTACTTATCAGACAAGCCATTCATCACAAAAAACCTGTGATCGTGGCCACACAGATGCTGCACTCAATGATCCAGAACCCGCGACCCACGCGGGCGGAAATTACCGATATCGCCAACGCCATCTACTACCGTACCGATGCGGTGATGCTCAGCGGGGAGACTGCTTATGGCAAATATCCCGTGGAGGCGGTGAGGACAATGGCCAGTACAGCCTACGAGGCTGAACTGACGAAGCTTACCGAGAATGACATCCGCGTGCCCTATGATCCTGATGATGACCGTGGTGTAACAGAGTTTTTGGCTAAGCAGGCAGTGAAGGCATCCGTGCGGCTAAATGTGAAAGCCATCGTGACCGACAGCCATACCGGGAAAACAGCCCGCGTGCTTGCGGCATTTCGCGGTAAAAGCCCGGTATATGCCATTACCACCACAGAACGTCTTGCACGGGAGCTGGCGCTCTCCTATGGTATCATGGCAGAACATCAGCAAGGAAAGGGCGATGGAAACACCAAGGAGAGCCGGAGGGCCTATTTCACTGAAGCCATCAGGAGGCTGATTGAAAAGAAGATGATCGCACCCAGAGACCGGGTGGCTTATCTGGGCGGCAGCTTTGGCGAAGTGGGTGGTACCACCTATCTTGAAATTTCCGAAGTGTGGCGGATCCTGGAAGCGAAAGAAAAATACAACCTGCCCGATTACACGGTATAATGCAAACGGACAGCAGACTGGAGGATTATATTCTGTCGCATAGCGACATTGAGCCTGAACTTCTGAAGAAGATAGAGCGTGATACCCATGTGAAGATGTTGCAGACGAACATGAACGCAGGTCATCTTCAGGGGAGGCTCTTGAAGATGATCACGCAAATGATCCGCCCAAAACGAATACTGGAGATTGGCACATTTGTCGGTTATTCAGCCCTCTGCTTTGCCGAGGGACTTGAGGAAGGAGGAGAACTTCATACCATCGAGATCGATGACGAGATAGAAAGTATTGCCCGCGCAAACTTTGCCAAATCGGAACATGGACATAAGATCATCCTTCATATAGGAGATGTGATGGAAATCATTCCCATGTTCGGCGATGAGAGTTTCGATCTGGCTTTCATGGATGGTGACAAGGAATCCTACCTGGATCATTTCGAAGCTGTATTGCCGAAACTAAGAAGAGGAGGATTCATTCTCGCAGATAACACGCTCTGGTATGGTAAAGTGGTGGAGAAGGTAAGAAGCAACGATCATTCCACCCTAAGTATACTGAATTTTAACAAACAGCTTGCGGAAGACTCAAGGGTTGACAAAGTGATATTACCTGTGCGTGACGGGTTAACACTCATCAGAAAGAGATAAAATATGGACTCAAACAGACAATTAAAAGTAAACCGGCTGATACAGAAAGAACTCAGCGAGATATTTTTGCTCGAGACAAAGAAAATGCAAGGTGTTTTTGTGTCGGTCACCAACGTGCGTGTGTCGCCCGATCTGGGCCTGGCACATATTTATCTGAGTATATTTCCTTCCGACAAATCCCGGGAGTTTGTGGAAAACATCAATGGTAACGTGAAATCGGTGCGTTATGAACTCGGGAAAAGGGTGGGCAAACAGTTGCGTGTTGTACCCGAACTTACGTTTCATGTGGATGATTCACTCGATTATATCGAGAATATCGACAGGTTGCTGAAAGACCAGTGAAAAACGTTGATTTTCGCATGATATCATGAACGTATCCTTCTTCATTGCCCGGAGATATCTCTTTTCAAAGAAATCGCACAATGCCATCAATGTGATTTCCGCCATTTCGGTGTGTGGCATAGGTATTGCTGCCATGGCAATGGTGTGCGTACTCTCTGTCTTCAACGGTTTTGGCGGCATTGTGAAAGATATGTTCAGTGCCATCGATCCCGACCTCAAAATATCGGTGAAGCAGGGTAAGGTGTTTGACTACCACACAGCGGCATTTGAGGAGGCACTGCGGCTGCAGGGTGTACAGTTGATTTCCGAATCGCTCGAAGAGAATGCACTCTTTAAGTTCGAAGAACAGCAGGTGCCCGTCCGTATGAAAGGTGTGTCGGAAGATTTCAGGCTGATGACCGACATGGAGAAGCTGATGGTAGACGGCTCCTTCCGTTTGCGAGAGGATGTGGTGGATTATGCGACCCTGGGTGCGGGACTGGCCGTGACCCTGGGTGCACGCCCCGGCTTTGTCGATGCCGTAGAAATATATGTACCCCGACGCGATGTGCAGGTAAACCTGGCCAACCCATCAGCAGCATTCACCACCGGATATGTTCAGACAGGCGGGGTTTTTACTCTGAATCAGCCCGAATACGACGATCAGATGGCCATCGTTCCCATAGAGCTGGCCAGAGAGTTATTTAATTACAAGACGGAGGTAACATCACTTGATGTGAAAATTGCTCCGGGCGCTTCCGTCTCCAGGATTAAACGGGAGATGGAACGTATTCTGGGAGATAATTTTCTTGTGGAAAACCGTTTTGAGCAGCAACGAGAATCATTTCGGATGTTACAGATAGAGAAGTGGGTTACCTTTCTGATTCTGGCATTTATACTGTTGATAGCTGTATTTAACGTGGTCGGCTCCTTGTCAATGCTCATTGTGGAGAAAAAAGAAGATATCAGAAGCCTGCAGAACATGGGAGCTTCTCACCGGCTCATCACCCGTATCTTCCTGTATGAGGGATGGCTTATCACGTTCATTGGGATTGTCACAGGAATAGTCACGGGACTGGTATTGTGCCTTTTGCAGCAGAGATTCGGCCTGCTGAAACTAAGCGATACGCCCGGTGCTTATATCATCGATGCCTATCCGGTCATCGTGAAGTTCAGCGATCTGCTCATCGTTTTTGCGGTGGTAAGTGTGACGGGATTGTTGACGGTGCTTTATCCGGTGAATAACTTAAAGAAAAAAATATAATGAAAATTGCAATTGTAGGAACCGGTTATGTAGGTTTGGTTTCAGGCGCATGTTTTGCCGAAATGGGTGTGGATGTGACTTGTGTGGATATCGACAACGACAAGATTGAAGGGTTAAAGCATGGGGTCATTCCTATTTACGAGCCTGGACTGAAAAATATTGTAATCCGGAATTACGAAGCTGACAGGCTTCATTTCACGACCAGTCTGCCGTCGGTACTGAATGATATGGAGATCATTTTCATTGCTGTGGGAACACCCTCTGATGAAGAGGGAAATGCCGACCTTTCTTATGTGATGAAGGTGGTAAACACCATCGCCGATCACATGGAGAAACCATTGTTAATTGTGACCAAGAGCACGGTTCCTGTCCGTACATCCTACCGTATCAGGGATGTGATCCGGAAACGGCTGAATGAGCGCGGACTTCAGAAACTGAATTTTGATGTGGCCTCCAACCCTGAATTTTTAAAAGAAGGTGCTGCTGTAAACGACTTTATGAGTCCCGACCGTGTGGTGGTAGGTGTTGAAAGCAAAGAGGCGGAGGAGCTGATGTCGAAATTATACCGTCCGTTCCTGTTGAACAACTTTCGGGTTATCTTCATGGATCTATTGTCCTCGGAGATGACCAAGTACGCCTCCAATGCCATGCTGGCTACCCGTATCAGCTTTATGAATGATATTGCCAATCTCTGTGAGCTGGTGGGTGCCGATGTAAACATGGTGCGCCGTGGTATGGGCAGCGATTCCCGTATTGGCAGGAGTTTCCTTTATCCAGGTTGTGGTTATGGAGGCAGCTGTTTCCCCAAGGACATCCGCGCCATCATGAAGGTAGGGGAAGATGCGGGCTATGAAATGAGTGTGATCAAAGCAGTGGAGGAGGTCAACAACCGCCAGAAGACTATTCTCTTTCATAAATTCAGTCGATATTTCAATGGAGATATCAAAGGTAAGACCGTGGCGGTGTGGGGACTGGCTTTTAAACCGGAGACCGACGATATGCGTGATGCACCCTCGCTCACTCTGATAGAGAGTCTCCTTGCAGCAGGAGTTTCAGTACGTGCATATGATCCTGCAGCCATGCAGGAAGCACGTAAGTATCTGGACGATAGGATTTACTATGCAGCCGATATTTATGATGCGGCCAACGAAGCCGATGCGCTGATTGTGCCCACCGAATGGAAAGAGTTCCGTATGCCCAACTGGTCTATTTTGAGGAAAATTATGAACAACCATCTGGTCATCGACGGTCGCAATATCTATAGCAAGGAGGAGCTGGCTTCCTATGGTTTCGGCTACAGCGGGATAGGACAGAAATAATACGTCGTGGGCTTTACTTTATCTGCATTTAGAAATATCTTTTCGCGGGACGCCCGAAGCTGCCAAAACTAAGTGTGATCATGTGCATGTTTCCTTCCAGCAGATCGTGTTTTCTGTTGTAATTGGGCATGTAAAAAGTATAGCGTAATCCCAGACAGGTTCCTCCATAGCGGGAGAGGTCTGTCATTTTGCTCCAGGTGTTCAGCTTCAGATCCAGTCCGATCAGATAGTTCAGCGCCGACAATTCATCAAAATCGCCCAGCTCGGGATGATTTTTTATCTCTGTATCTGTGGGACCCATGCCCATTCCCCCGATCCCGATGAAAGGTGAAAATTTGATATCACGCCTTTGGTAGACCGGGTACTGAAGTGTAAGGTCTGCACCCACCAGATATCCCTTGACATTGACCGGCCAGATGATTTCCTTATTTATAACCTCCCGTTTGGTTTTGGTGGAAGAATAGTTGAAGCGCAGGGAGAGATCTAAATCCCTGTAGAGCACATCCAGCGCGAAACCTCCGGCCACATTGTTGCTAAAATGTCTACTCAGACCACCTGTTAGCGTATTATAACCCAGATAAAATTCATATCCGAGTCCCCAGTTTCCGGGCCGGAAGCGGTAACGGATAAACCGGCGTGTGTAGCCGGCATACTCACCTTCTCCGTAGGTATCCAGAAATCGGGTTGCCATAGAATTCACCTCCTCCATCTCCTGTTCATCGTCCACTCTTTCGGGTGTAAAAAGAAGAGCATAGAGCCACAATTTGAGGAACTCCTTTTCTTCCATACCCAGTTCCGCATTGTCTATATTAACAGTTAGTGGCAAATAGGATTCTGCAGATTTCTTTCCTACCTCCTCATGGAGATGATCGTTATCGGAAATCATTCTCAGCATAGATGTGGTCCTGTACCTTTCTCCCATCTGCCAGTAACTGTCACTGTTCCAGTGGGTGTCAGCAGAAAACTGTTTAGCCTCATGCAGTAATTCGGCATAATCTTCGGTCCAGAACGAAAGTAACCAGTACTCAACAGGAAGATAAACTTTGTAAGGATTATATATTTCACCGGCAAGATAATCTTTCACCTCTTTTAAGGCAGGCAGATCTCCCTTCCGCAGATGTTCCAGGGTGAGCGAACGACCTTTAGAGATCATTTCGAGATCACTGGCATGCCGGCTAAGTATTTCGTTTTTGATGGAGTCGTTCTGTTGTGCATCGATAAACGGGGTACTAAGTGTCAGAACAACGAATGTAAGTATGATGTATCTATTCATCGGTTAATATTTAAATAGAAAAGATTGCAGTCTGTCTGTTCAAAAGTACAAAGATATATGATTATTTATTATAGTTTTCAAATATGTATATTTTTCCGTAAATTTGCAACCCTGAATCGTTAGCTCAGCTGGTTTAGAGCGCTGCCTTGACAGGGCAGAGGCCACTGGTTCGAATCCAGTACGGTTCACTCCCTTTGTGCTTATGCGTGTTCCATGTTCCGTTTTTCCTGTTGTCCGATTTTCAGGCTCCCATTGTATCTGCTTCCCTTCTCCACTTGCAGGAAATCAGAGAAGATATCGGCCTGGGCCGACTCGGTAGACTTTAAAATAAACTCCTTGCTTCTGATTATGCCGGTAATATTTCCGCAGATAATAAGCTGATCGCTCTCCAGTGTTCTGTTTACTGCTGCCTTCTCTCCCATTATGATACCCTGTTTCGAGTTGTCCGCTGTTTACCCGCTCCCTTTTTTTACATCTATTTGCCTGAGATATCCGTAGAGTGTCTGTAGTTTTTTTTGTGTTCAATGATGATGCACCTTCCGTATCCGGCCTAGAATCCAGCAAAGGTGACAACTCCACCCCGGTGGTCTTTATGTTGTCACCTACACAACCTCTGTAATCAATGCCAGAATGAAAATCCTTGCCTCCACCTGTAAAGGGATTACGGTGATACCCGAATGTGGAGGTTATTTCGCCTCCCGGAGGTGAACCAGGCGGTGCTGCGTTTAATTTGTTTTCCAACTCCCATACCTGCTGTTGGTAAAAACTGGCAAATACTTTGATGTGGGTGATATCAAAGCTGACGCCCATACCTCCTACTACCTTATACCATCAATTGCAGTTTTCTATTTCTACGATATAATAACCATCTTGGATGATTTCTTCCTCATTGCCAGGCCGTAGAGATTCTATATGACAAAATGTGCACTCTTCGGAAGAAAGTGGTTGTCCTTCTTCTCCCTTGGTTTTCAGGTACGACCTGCCAAAAGCGTATATCTTTTCAGCATCTTTAATTTCCTCTGGGGCAATGATATCGAAATGCATGATTGTCCCATCTTTTTTCGTTACGTAGGTGTCCCATACTGCTACTTGCATCACATTTGATTTTAAATATTTTACGCAACATTGCTTTGGTCAGTTTCAATAACAAATTCGATGTGGTATTGGTTTGCTACGAATATGTTAAACTCAACAGGCCGCATACCAAAAGCAGGAAACAAGCCTGTTTGTCCGCCTCCTGCCTCATCATGTTACATTAAGATGTTGATTGTGAGTCACCTTTCAAAAATCAGAATTTTTTCAATCTCGTCGCCCTGACGAATCTTGTGTGGCCCTGAAATAAAAATTGGTGTTCATATACTTCAATGAATGGATTAGTCCATGTTGCTGCCTCTACAACATATAGGTGGCTGACGATGTTTTGTTAAATATTTTTCAAGACTTGCCCATGTAAAAAGTTATCTGCATATTTGCAACCATATGGTTTCATAATAACCCAAGATAAGTAATAAATGACAGCAAGAAGAGATATATTTCAAGCAATAGCAGACCCCACAAGACGGGCAATCATTGCACTGGTTGCAGTACAGACGATGACGCCCAACGCAATTGCCGATCATTTCGACACCTCCAGGCAGGCTATTTCCAAACATCTGCGTATCCTCACAGAATGCGGAGCCTTGAAATCGGAACAACGGGGCAGAGAGATATATTATCAACTCGAGATTGAAAAGATGAAAGAAATTGACCAATGGTTGGAGAGGTTCCGAAGAGTCTGGGAAGAGCGGTTTGAGTATCTCGACAGGCTACTTGCGGATCAGAAAAGCAACCCTGAAATCAGATAATTACAACAATATCTGCTTTATTTATTCAATGTGTAACATTTTAAAAAATCAAAAGATGGAAACAACAAAAATCACAGTTCAGTCGACTATTCAAGCCGGCATTCAAAAAGTATGGGACTACTACACCCAACCCGAACATATTATCAGTTGGAATTTTGCAAGTGACGACTGGCATTGCCCGAGTGCAACCAACGATTTACGCGTGGGTGGCCAATACAATGCGAGGATGGAAGCCAAAGACGGGAGTTATGGATTCGATTTCAGCGCACAGTATGATGAGGTGGTAGCGTTTGAAAAAATAGCCTATACGATGGAAGATGGTCGAAAAGCCCTGATTACATTCAGTGGTGATCAAGGCACTACGTTGGTGAAGGTTATATTTGATGCGGAAAACCAGAACGATCAGGAGATGCAAAGGGCCGGTTGGCAGGCCATTCTCGATAATTTCAAAAAATATGCGGAGTTGAAAACGGCGCGAATATTTGATTTTTTCGTTGATAAGGTAAACAATACCATCTATGTACGGCGCGACTTCAACGCCACCCTTCAAAGGGTTTGGCAAGCCTGGACAACAGCCGAGCTGTTGGACCAGTGGTGGGGACCGAAACCCTGGAGGGCAGAGACCAAGACAATGGATTTCCGCGAAGACGGACACTGGCTTTATGCCATGGTCGGTCCAGATGGGGAGAAGCATTGGGGAAGAGCAGATTACATCAGTATAAATAAGGAAGAATCGTTCAGTGCAAAAGATAGTTTCTGCGATGAAAACGGAACGGTGAATTCGGAGCTTCCACAGAATTTATGGGAAATACTGTTTCGTGAAACGGACGGTAAAGTCCTGATTGATTTGACATTCACTTTTGATAGTCTTGAAGACCTTGAAACCAACATTCAGATGGGCTTCAGAGAAGGCTTTACCATCGGGTTGAATCAATTGAACGAGCTTTTGCTTACAATGGAAAAATAATATTTCAGTATATTAGGAAACCAGAGAGATGAGACCAATTTTTATTCTCCTCTTTCTGGTTTCTAGCATCTAATAAATATTGCAACAAATATCTGGCCTGTGGCAAGAAAAGTACATGTAAAAAAGCAATGGCATCAATCTTCACCAGAAAATCGGGATACGTCAATACCGAATTGAACAGTTAAACACATTACTTTTTTTAGTTTTTTCTCAATCTTGTAGTTTTTTATTAAGTTTACTTCCGGATATAATCTGTTAATTTTGAATGAGATATCGCTCATAAAACAAGTGGCAGAAACACAGAGATGAATACATTTTCCAACTCCTTCTTACTGTATCCGGTTAGCCAGCAGATGATTTCGTCCACTTCTTCCTTGCTGCGACCTTTCTTTTCTACTTTCTCCACATAATAAGGATAGACCCCGGAAAATAGTAATTTACAGATTCTCTCTTGATTTTTCATTTTTTGTATTTATTCTGTGAAATATATACAGAATTCCTTCAAATTTAAAACGTAAGTCTAAGGAATAATAACGTGATTTTGCTTGATCCAAGACAAGAATTTATGACTTTTTGCTATTAATATGAGTCAGTAGATGAAGCCAGAGTGGAATCAGTATCGTAATGCTGCTAATTTCCGGAAAAAATCCTGACCGCTTCGTCTACTGAATGCACGAAAATTACCTGTTTGTGTTGATTGCTTTCGCGTATGAAGTCTTTGATACTTTTACTTTCGTACTGTGAGAAGTCGCCCACAATGGCAAGGGGCATCCGATAGTTCGAGAACTTTTGAAGTATCTCGCCGGCAATTCCACTTTTCAAATCAAAAAAATCAGGAGTGATATCCTTCTCATGCATGATCATTTTGTCAAATCCCTGGTAGTAGATATTACCCAGTAAATTCAATCCTTCTTCAGGTGAGTTAATCAGCATTGAGCCTGATGTGATTTCCGCGATCTTGATATTGTCTACCTTGTGTGTTTTAATTTCCATTATAGCTCCTTTAACGTCAGATTTTATAAGATCGATAACAATTGATGAAGCTGCATAGTTCAACTGTGTATAAAGGAAACTAAACCTTTATCCACTTTAGAGTGTTTATCTTGTGTCACAAAATCACATCTGTAAATCATTTCAATCACGACGAAAATACACTCCGGCGTGGTTATAGGTAAAGCTGTCAAGTTGTTGAAATAGAGGTGTTTGTGAAACATCGGTCAATATAAACAATAGGTTATGGGATTTTTAAGTAGATTATTCAAATTACCCAATAAAGAGGAATTAAAAGAAAAGATAGACAAGGGTGCTCTGCTACTGGATGTACGCACGAAGGAAGAATTTGATGCAGGGCATGCGAAAGGTGCTGTGCATATTCCCCTTACCTCACTTCCGAATAAACTGAAAACTATTCAAATGAATTTACCCCTCATTGTGGTTTGCGAAAGCGGGGCCCGTAGCGCCCAGGCTGTCCGGTTTCTTATCAGCAATGGCTTCGAGGCATATAACGGTGGAAACTGGAGGCCATTTGCATGACTACCTTGTACTACCACGATTGTCTTTAGAGTTAACCGCTGCAATAACCTTTTTCACCTTTAATTATTTTTTTCGTGAAAGAGCCATGGGTGTTTTCAAACTTTCAGAATTCCCCTGAAGCCTCGTGAAGCGTAGTAGGATTCGGCTCCGTTGTGATAGATGAAGGTGCGCCCATATCGGGAATCGCCAAAAAGTGAACCGCCCCTTTCACGCACATCATCGGGTGTGACTATCCAGCTGGAGGTTTTTATGTCGAACTCACCCAGTTTCTGCAGGTCGGTATATTGCATTTCGTCCAACAGATCGATGCCCATCTCCCGTGCCATGCCCAATGCACTGCCTTTGGGCTTGTTTTCCCTGCGTGATTTTAAGGCAGCCTCATCATAGCAGAGGCTACGGCGACCTTTGGGACTTTCTGGTGAGCAGTCGCAAAAGACGTATTCCTTTGTATTGTCATCATAACCGGTTACATCGGGCTCACCGCCGGTCTCCTCCATTTCGTTGAGCGACCACAGTTTGTCCTGATTTTTTTCCAGTCTTTGTTGTACATCTCTCCATTTTACATCGGGATGGCGATGCATGTTTTGTTCGAAGCGATTTTTGAGGGTGGTGAACAAGCTGTGGACCTGTTCAGGGGAAATAGTTGTCCAATTCATATCCAAGGGTATAAATTTGTAAATCGATCACTCCGGGCACACATCGTTTGAGGTGGTGCCGGTGCTGTTGTCTAACATTTATTTACCTGTTTTGGTTCGACCCGGATATTGATTGGATGCACGTGTACATCGAAATAACAGCCTGTAAATCATAAAAGGGACCGCTTGTTGATGAATGCTGATTTCTTTATTTTTAATTTCCGGAGTCTACCGATAATAAAAAATTTCGCACTACCCGAACGTTTTCTTCTTCTGCATCCCACATGGTTATATGAGCCGAATTGGGGAATACATAATATTCGCTGCCGGCCACTTCTCCTGCAAAACTTTTGACCAGTTGTGGTCCCGATGTATCGAACTCGCCGACAGTAAAGAGGGTGGGTACGGTAATAACCTGCAGATACTGGCTGCTATCGTAATCTTTTAATATACCAGTAATTGAAAAATCACTTGGTCCAAGCATATAATAGTTCAAGACTGCGTTAAAGGTGGCCATAATACTGTCCAGTTCTATCATATCCGGTTTTCGTGAGCCATAGAGATCGTTGAACATAGTCAGGGCCTCCTGATAGTGGAGATTCATATAGTCACCCGAGGAGTCGGCTTCAGCAACTGCTTTTTGTAATGAATCGGGCAAGGATTTGAGAAGCTGTACACAATTCTCTTCATATGCAGGAACATCAAAGCAGGCCCCTGCAAAGGTAAGAGAAGCCACATGATCGGGAAAGGCTGCGTAATATTCAAGGGCGACCATCGTCCCGAAAGAATGCCCCAACAGATTCCATTTGTTGAGACCCAAAGCTTTTCGTAGCGAATCGAGTTCTGTCACTCTTTGTTCAACAGTGAACATGGTTGTGTCTTCCGTGTAGGTGGATTTTCCGCTACCAAGCTGATCATAACGAATAACCTGACGATCATTTCCCAATTCTTCAAACGGTTTCAGGTAAAAGCTGGAGGCACCGGGACCGCCATGGATCAGGACAACCGGTATTCCAGTTCCGTTGCCGGATACTTTATACCATATTTTCCCTCCGGAAACCGGGAGATTCCCTTCACCCGTTTCCAGCAACGGTTTATTACATGAAATCAAACCCCAGCACAGAAAAGTCAATATGAAAACGACAAGGGTCAGATCCCGACGCTGTTGCGCATTTTTTTTCATGATTGTATGTTTTGAAAGAAGTAAAATGTAAAATGAATCTTTTGACAAATTATTTCATATACTGAACCATTGTCTCTTCCTTTTGAAGCATAGTATCCAAATCAGCTCTTGACAAATATCTACCCGCCCTGAATACTGCATTTATTTCTCGGGTGTTGTTGATGTTTTCCAGTGGATTTGCATCCAGGAGAACGAGATCGGCTTGTTTCCCCGGTTCCACGGTCCCTGTCTTATCAAGTACCCCCAGTACGGTTGCAGCGTTTTTTGTTGCAGCTTGTATGGCTTCCATTGGGGTCAAACCTGCTTTTACCAGTAAATCCAGTTCATCATGCAAGCCAAAACCGGGAAAATTATACGGATTTGTCCAGCTCACGTCCGTACCAGCTATCATGGGAACTCCTGCTTCACAAAGCAATTGAAGTATTTCAAAATTTTTTCCGATGATTTCTTTTACGTACATAAAATCCTCATCACTTAATTTTGCACTCATCGGATTTGCACTCATCTTTCTCCAGGTCTTTAAATATGAATCGGGAACATATTTAAGCCGGTCATCATTAGTTGCCAACGTTTCATTTAACTTCAACCATCCGTCCCACAATATAAAATTCGGACACTGATAACTTCCACTTTTCTTTAAATCCGAAAATAACTTTTGAGCCTTTACCGGATCATACGTTTTCAGAATTTCATCTGTTTGAACCCAGTATAATAATCTTACAATATCATCAAAAGATCTGTTGTGTTGCGTAACTGTCTGAATCAACTGCTGCCTGATTGAATCTTCATTTGAAGAACATGCCAGAAGAATTCCAAATAAATGTTCGAATGTACCCATACCCTCCTGGGCAACTTCACTCATGTTGAAAACAATCGGACAGTGACCTCCTACAGGTACGTTCTGTTTTTTGGCTTCGTAGAGTAGAGCTTTAAAAGCTTCAGGCTCGTATAAATCGAATATCTTCACGAAATCAGCGCCGCTATCTTTTACCTTCCTTATAACCGCGACAGCATCTTCCTTCGTATTCATCTGCATGATGCCATCCCATTGCTGATCTTTTCCAAAAATTACAACAGGGATATAAATGTCGGGTCCAATTAGTTTTTTTTCGGAAATTTGTCTCCTCAATTCTGACAAATACCTGAAATATTTCTCGTTACAAGTCATTTGCCTTACACTGGTTACTCCGTTGGCAATCAGTAAAGGGAGGAATAATTCACTATGGGAGATGTGTACATGCATGTCCCATAATCCGGGTATCAGATACATCCCTCTTCCGGATATCACTTTTGTGCCATGTGCAGGTTCTGATGCATTGCTTTGCAGAATGCTTACAATTGAATCTCCCGTAATGAACACCGTCATGTCTGCTAGCGGTGCATTTCCGGTTCCATCTATTACGGTTACATTTACAATTGCTACATCAGACGCAATCACCTTCGGGTTTTCCTGACTGAAGGTAAGGGCAGGAAGCATGATTAGAAGAACCAATAATTTTCTCATGCCTGGCCATTTTAGAAATTATTTGAGACGAACATATTTTTCAGTGACGTATTTCTGCTGAAGATTCCAGTTTTCATCTGCCGGCCAACTCTGTATGAGTGTGTCATTCTTAATCTCTATCAACATGTTGATCGTCTTCTCTTTCGCTTTTGGAAGTAAATGGTTTTCTAAAATGTACTCTTGGTAATGGTTGCCTTCAGAGATTTTATAAGTACCCCAGCCATAATTATCGAAAACCACCGAATCCTTCTGAAAAAAACCGGCAAAAGCGAAACACCCGTCTGCCCAGAATTTTACACCTGAACCGGTGTCTTGTTCCCAAAAAGGTACATCGCTCATGCGATCCTCCACCTTTACCAAACGCCATGCACCCTCAATGGCACTTTTCTGAGGAAAACTGCTACATAAGATCATCCCCAAAGTCATTAGAGAAAGAAAAACCTTTGTTTTCATGATTCGATAAATTTTATAATCTTGGCAATAACAATCCAGAAGCCTTACAGCACCTCCCTTCTACGGCCATTCAACGCCATAGTCAACCCGACCTAACCGAAATAAAATCCCGTTATCAATCAAAAATATAATTAAAACTATACAACATGACGACACGCCGTTATAACTAAAAATGCAAAGAATTGCATTTTACAGACACAGGAATTTACAATTTGGACTATAAATACATTTGTGAATTTTAAACTGCTGACAGACAAGGTGAAAGACGTGTTTTTTTGTGCAAATTCATTTTTTATGCAACGAAGTTAAATAAATATAATAATATTGTCATTGAAAGAATGCTGGATATTGTGCATTCAGCGGGTTAAGAATGGGGTTGTCACGTCCTGAAATAAGTTTAGGCTTACTGTGAAAATCCCTTCGTTGTCTTTCATGGCACGCGTAATATCCATGTATTTCCCGTCTGCCATTTTCAAGTTCATTCAAAACTGACAATGGAGATTTGTTCCATCATGGCATTGGCAACTACTGTCGGCGTAATGGGCCCTGTTTCAAAATCGGCCATTTTTGTATACTTTTTGAAGACAAACGGGAGCCCGTTTGAGAAAAGCAGATCGGCTCCGTCCGTAATTTCGAAATGCAAATGAGGAGCGGTAGAATTGCCCGAATTACCCAACAAACCAATGGGATCACCCTCCTTTACGTTATCCCCCTCCTTCACCATAAACGAGTGGGGAACGCAATGTGCATAGAAGGCATATTGTCCGTTGCCAATATTCAGAACAAGATAATTCCCGCCCAACTCATCTATGGTATTCAGCGTGACGTCCATCGCATCCCCGTTGTTTTCGGCCCGGCCGTCCTTTATGGAATGTACGATGCCGTCTGCCACAGCATACAAAGTATCCTTGTAGTTAAAATATGATTCGTTTACTTTGGGATCTCCATTCAAAAGATTGTCCATTTCGTCATTCAGCTGTGCATTGTCAAAAGCAAAACGTTCTCCCCGGTGTATTTTACCGTCGACAAAAAATAACCTGAAAAAATGATATCCCAGGGTGGACTGATTCACAAACAGCCAGTTATTTCCTTTTACGGGAGATGAGATGGCGACAGGTGTCTCACCAAGTCGTGGAGTAAAAACGCCACCTTCCACAATAACCTCTTTCTGCTGAATGGTATCCCTAAACATGAAGCGATGTGAAATCCTGGCGGGTTTGGTTTGATCCAACGGGATGGGAAGTTGTATGGACAGGTAATAGCTCGAGATTTGATCATAAGCGAAGTAGGGATTCGGTTCTAACGGTTCCTTGTTGATAAATGGCAAATCCGGCTGGGTGATTGTCATTAACTCAGCTTTGGAACGATCATCCAGAACAACTATCTGTTCAAGCCTGAGTCCCTCTTTTTCCCATTCCCATGCTTGTAGCGTATAGGGTATCCGATAATATTTCTCCGTTTGAAAAGGGATATCGTTGATCACCACTTCAATTTTTCCAGAATCCACCGGAGTGGGGGTGGCATCACATCCTGGCAGTATCAATGAGCCGATAAAGAGGAATGCAAGAACAATTTTTGTTTTCATGTCAGCATGTGAAAGGTCGGTAGCCTCCATCGATTCCTCTGTGTGGTGGGGCACAAACAGGTTCGATGATCGGCTTTTAATGGGTTACTCTTCAAAAATCAGAATTTTCTCAATCTCGTCGCCCTGGCGAATCTTGTCAATTACTTCCACTCCTTCGTACACTTTCCCAAAGCAGGTGTGGTGACGGTCGAGATGAGCCGTGTTCTCGCGACTGTGACAGATGAAAAACTGCGAACCTCCGGTGTCACGTCCGGCATGGGCCATGGACAATACGCCCCGATCGTGGTACTGGTTATTCCCGTCGAGTTCGCATTTGATTGTATAGCCCGGTCCCCCGGCTCCTGTACCATTGGGGCATCCGCCCTGAATCACAAAGTTTGGGATTACACGGTGGAAAGTCAATCCGTTGTAAAAACCCTCCTCTGCCAGTTTTACGAAATTGGCCACGGTGTTAGGGGCATCTTCCTCATAAAACTTTACTTCCATGATCCCTTTTGCGGTATGTATCTCTGCTGTCAGCATATTTCCTACTTTTTAGATTATTGAATTATGAACTTGCAAAAGTAGTTATTTTGGAGGTGAAATAAAAAGAAGCGTCGTTCCTTTTTGGCGTATCCGGTCAGCCAGCAGATGATTTCGTCCACCTCAGCCCTGTTACGGCCTTTCTTTTCCCCTTTCTCCACATAATACGGATAGACAACGGGAAAAGATGATTTGCATATTTTCTCCTGATTTTTCGTTTTATGTAAACTTTACGCTTATCATCATGTGCCGGAACCGATGCTCTTTGTGATGCGGAATGTTGATTTGGTGCTCCCCGTGATAAAATTACACAAAGGCACTCATTTCCTGAATAAGTGATTACCCCTGCATATTCGTGATTATTTGATGCAGTTTACGCACCGTATTTACATTTCGGATGGTCATATTCCTGTAAAGATCTGTACCCATCAGTTTCATCATTCCGCTCTGGCTGTAGTCCTCCCCTTTCACATTCCACAATACGGCACCAGGAACGTATTTTACATTATCTACAGGTGTGATCTTTATTTTCTCCAACACATCCGGCCGGTCGTATTTTTCCCACAGGAACATCACATCTGTCCGCATATTTTCATTTTTCATCCATGTGGAAGGTAGCTCCCGGCAAATGGCGTTCAACTGGTCACTGTTGATTACAATGACTTTTACATCCAGTTGAAAATCCTTTCTGACAGCTTCATCGATCATCTGTGTCAGCTCGTCTTTCCTTTTCAACGAGTCCTCAAACAGAACATTGCCGGAGTTGATAAAGGTGGAGACATGGGAAAATCCCAGGGACTCAAAGGTTATTTTGAGTTTTTTCATCTCCACTTTGTTATTTCCACCCACGTTGATTCCTCTGAAAAGGGCAAGATAAATCATATGTCATCCAATTTATGTATGTGCCATATATAAGTAACCCAGACCGCTACTTTCATTCTATTCAAATATATGGATTTTGTGCGATATTGCTGTTATCTTACAGGATAACAAATGATACCGTATATTAGTTTATCAGCCAGTACTGTATCAGCTGATAGGTGATCTTGCCGAATAGAATAACCTCCGTGTTGTGTATCAAGTTCGTATAATGGCTGGCTATTTTTCTATTTTACTAGTTATCATCTGTCAATTTAAGTAAGCCGGTAGAAGTTCCGAACCATTTATTCCCTTTTGAACCTGCCGCAATTGCTCGAACAGGGTCAATGTCTAATCCATTCACTTTTGTATAAGTCGTCCACTTTTCTCCATCAAAAACGGAAATACCCCATCCATTTGAACCAAACCAAAGGTTTCCTTTAGTATCAATATCTTCCGAAAGAATAGGAGAGTTTGCTACCAGCCATTCTGTCTCCGTACCATGATTTGTCCAATTTACGCCATCAAATTCAGATACTCCATAATCAGTACCTATCCAAATATCATCTGAAGCATCAATTGCAATAGCGTGTATATTATTATTTGGTAGTCCTTCTTTGGTAGTAAACATTGTCCATTTTAGAGAAATTGTATCATCTACTTCATTTTTTTCATATGAAACGAGCATGAATTA
>DGZP01000008.1:65074-65913 GCA_002398565.1 Proteiniphilum sp. UBA4977 | reverse complement strand
ATGAAACGAGCATGAATTACGAAGTAATCGACTTTGTCAAAATCATTATCATACAAGATCATGACTAATGCGAGTTCCATATGACACCATTGAAAATAAATATTTTAGTCATATGAAAAATTAATCAGTGAAATCAGAACCAGTAAAACAAAATTTAAAGTTTTCATCATATTGTATTTTAAAATCATGCATATACTATCATACGTCTGTTCTTGACTCGCCATTCACGAATGGAGGATTTACGAAAGTTTATGACAACATTCGTAAATGCCAATTTTATGACATGCGTAAAAATCGTCATACAGGAGGTGTTTACAAAGATTCATCAAAACCGGATGCCGTGGTAGAAACAAGTGTCATCCATCAGTATCAGGGTTGTGAGGCACATATAACAATTATTCACATCAAAAAATAAGAAAGCGATCTATTTGGTTAAATGAACGATTTTTTGCGGTATCAGTACCTCCGGTTGCGCATGGTTTGGGATGCGGAGGTGGTGGTGCCGGAAGATTTTTTGTTGCTGCTACGCTTCACCTCGCGGGGTGGGGTGGCAATCACTTCTCCTTCCTTGCGGATGAGCTGTTCAACATCGAGGAGCTCCCGCTCAATCCGTTCCTGTTCGGCCTTCATCTCTTCGGGGGTGGAGGTGTACTGTGAGATGGAACGATTACCGGGGTTGCCGGTTTTGTAGATCTCGCCTTTGTAGCTTCTCTTCCGGAAGAAGTCGTCTATGCTCCCGGTGACGCTGTTGTTGAGGGCGGAGGCCATCAGCGGCATCCGGCGGGCGTAGGGTGACAGTTCCTCATAGAGAATCCAGAAAAGGGGGTAGCGGGTATCGG
>DGZP01000008.1:48019-64793 GCA_002398565.1 Proteiniphilum sp. UBA4977 | reverse complement strand
CGGAGGTGGCGCTGTCGAAGTAGTAGGCTTCCTTCAGGTAGTAGCCCAGTACTTCGTGGGAGGGCAGGTCTGCATCGTTCACCGTGATGGTGCCGTTTTCGGCTGTATGGTAGATGCCGAAGCGGGTGAGCAGTTCGGGAAAGCGGACGCGGTATTCCTCGGTAAACTCCTCGCGTCCGTCGAGATATTCATACGCCCGGATGTGATCTTCCTGCAGCAGACGGAAGATGAGGGTGAAGAGGTTGTGCTGGCCCGCTGTGGGGGTGACGGGGTGGTAGAGGGGTGCGTTGACCTCGTTCGTGAGGTCGATATAGCGATAGATGATACGCGACCAGCGGGCACTGGCGATCTCCTCTTCCCAATTGAGGTTGGGCTGGTTTCCCCGGATGGCCGGGACAGATGCTACCTGTGGTATCTGCTGTGCCTGTTGCCGTCGTTGTTCAATCCGCTCCCGGGCGGTGGTTTGCGGGTAGAGGGCAGTTGCCGGTGCCAGTGCCAGCAACAGGAAAAAGCATATTATTCGGGTTGTCATATCTTTTTAACTTTCAGCCTTTGGCTTTTGATTTTTAATTTTTTGTGATCAACTTTTATCAATCAGCTAGTTTACTCTTAGTTCCATTACCGCGATTTCGCGCTCCGTACCGTCGGGGCCGGCGGCACGAATGCCGGAGATGTAGAAATAACTACCACGGGTCAGCCGCCGGATCTGCTCCCGCTGCCTCTCCGAGAAGCGGTTGCCATCGGATACCTCGGGGATGGCGTTGCCCATGGCATCGAAGAGGACGGTGCGGAAGCTTTTCACTTGAAAGGGCACGTGGAGGATGCCATCGTCGATGGCTGCCTTGAGCCCGTCGCTCTGCAGCAGCGCTGCCTTGGGGATGCTGCCTCCCTTGCGTATGACCGGGTTGCCTCCGGCATCGCGGTACTCGATATAGGGGGTGGGGTCGGGGAGGGTGCGCACGCGGAAGGTGTGGGTGGCCACCCTGCGGGCTTCTCCATCAGCTGTGCGGGCTGAGACGGTGATCACGGCCTCCGTGCCGGCTTTTGTGGGACGGGCTACCCAGAGGTTGCCGCGACGACTGAGGGTGCCGTGGGTCATCACGGCGCCCACCTCCTGCGGGGCGACACCGGGCACGGAAATGCTCACTTCGTTGTCGATGCCTGCATAGAGTACGTTCATCAGCGTGGGGGCGACGGTGGCCATGGGGTCAATTACGGTATAGCTGCTGCGGAAGTCGTGGCGTGTGACGGTGCCGTCGCTGCCGGTCAGTTCCACATGCCCTTCTACCGGGAAGGTGCCGCTGTGGGGTGCGGGTAGCGTGAAGGAGCCGTCGTTGCCGACTTCAAGGGGCTGTCCCTGCACTACGATATGGGGACGCCGGGTGGTGTCTTCCGCAGCCAGGACCACACGGGCGTGGTAGCTGCTGCCCTGGAGGACTGTCTCCGATTGGGGAATGAGCCAGGCATTGAGCCGGTTGAGGCGGTAGTCGCTGGCGTCTATGCTCTGAAGGAGGGATGACAGCGCTTCTCCTTCCGAGAGGCGGATGTCGTTTTCGATCTTGGTGAGCAGGGTGACGGCTGCCGCCAGCGGCATCTGCTCAAAGAGCGATGCCTCCCAGCTTCGGCCACCGGATACTGCCTCGGTGGAAAGGTAGCGGGCAATCAGGGAGTTGCGCGAGGAGTCTTCCACCCACGCCATGAGCTGCTCCCGGTAGGTGTCGATGGCGCTTCGCAGCTTTTTGCCTTCTCCTTGCAGGGGGGAGAGCATCACCAAGGCGGCGGCCTCGAGGTCGTCCTTATGCCGGATGTGGTGGATATTGCCCCGCTTTCCGTCCGCTTCTTGCACCATCTGTTGTTTCAGGTTATTGATATACTGCGTGAGGGAGTCGCTCATTCTGCGTACTTGCGTCCCTTTGTCATACCACGCATCTGCCTTCTCCGGGTTGGTGTCGCGGTAGGCGGCAAGTTCCTCCATGATTTGCCTGTTCCGCTCCTCCATGGTCAGTGATGAGTGACCAAGTCGCTCATCCACCACCCCGAAGCCGTCGAGTACCTCCACCGGAACGTTGAGAGCCAGCATCGCAATGAAGACGAGGTACATCAGGTTGATCATCTTCTGTCGGGGTGAGTTGGGACTGTTTACGGCCATACGGAGGAGGTGTTTAAGATTGTGACGGGTCGTTCCGGCTGTCCCGGTTGAGGGTCATGGCCTGCAGCATGCGGGCATAGGCTTCGTTCAGCTCGTGCAGCTGTGCTGCCATCCGTTCGGTCTCGCGGCCGATTACGGTGCCGTCGGGCAAGGTGTCGCTGTAGGTGGTCTTCAGTCGTTGCAGTCCCCGGTTGATTTGCTCGATGGTGTCGATCTGTCCGCTGATTCCTTTCAGTTGTAGTTCATAAAGTGAATTGAGGCCGGAAAGGGTGCGGTTCAAACTCTCCATTTGTTTGGTGTACTCTTCGGTGTGGTTGGCGAGATGGGTGGAAATTGCGGGTATTGTATCTGAGTGGGGTTGCTGGGACTGATTTCCGGTATGCATATCTTGTACCCGGGGGACCCGGGACGAGGTGGATGGAGGTGCAAGGGCATCGGTCCCGAAATCAGGCTGCTCCTCGGGGTTCGGTGAGGTGAGTGCCGGAAACACCTGCTCCCAGGGATAGTCGCGCACGGGGGTGTCGAAGGCGGAGATGATAAACACACATACCTCGGTCATCATCCCGATAAAGAGCATCTCGTTGCCAAAGGGAAAGTGTAGCAGCTTGAACATGGCGCCCAGGATTACCAGGGCGGCGCCGAAACTATAGGCAAAGTGGATGGTGCGCTTGCCTCGTTCGGTCTGCAGGTATCGTTCCAGCCGGTTTTTGTATCTGTGGTATGCATTCATAGGATTGTTGTTATGTTACTTTTTTGTTTTAATTTCCCGTGCCTACCTGGGTGCGTACGCAGCGGAATCCGATCCAGGAGCGTCCCCGATGTTGTAGCTCCGAGTCACGCATGTCGGAACGGATGAAGGTGGCGTTGTCTTTCCAGGAGCCCCCCTTCACCACCTTGCGTTTCAGGATGCCGGGATCATCTGTGAGTGCGTTGTAGCGATACTCCGGGTTGAGGTCGTTCATCAGCTCGAGGCCGGAGCCACTGTAGGCGGTGGAGGTCCACTCCGCCACGTTGCCAGCCATGTCGTAGAGTCCGAACTGGTTGGGCTTGAAGCTGCGCACCCGAGCCGGGATGAGGTGGTTGTCCGCCGCATAGGCTCCTTCGCCGGGGTTGAAGTTGGCCTGGTAGCAGTCGGGGGTACTTTTCCCGTCGCCCGTCTCCCATGGGTAGCGGCTGTCGCTGTTGGCGTTGCGTGCTGCCAGCTCCCATTCCGCTTCAGTGGGGAGGCGGTACTTCTCGATGGCGATACCTCCTCTGTTGATGTTCCGGCGCAGGAACATTGTCCGCCACTCGCAGAAGGCGGTCGCCTGCTCCCATGTAACTCCCACTACAGGATGGTGTGCGTAGGCGGGGTGGGAGAAGTAGTTGCGCATGTAGACCTCGTTGTTGGCATTGGGGAAGTCGTTGACCCAGGTAGTGGTGTCGGGGTAGATGTTGACGATGCGGGTGTGGACGAAGTCGTAGAGGCTACCCAGGGGGCGGGTGATGGTCTCGTTGACGATCTGCCCGTTGAAGGCAATGTAGGCGGTGTCTTTGGAAATCATTACTTTTTCTCCGGCGCTGTTATTGCTTCCGTTTGCGGTCTCCTGTATCCTGTTGAGCTGTCGTTGCCAGCGGGCTGCCTCTGCCGCATCGAACCACTCGTAGCGAAAGTTGAGTTGCGCGGCGTCGAGCATTCTCTGTCCCGTGATGGGGTGGACGACATAGAGGCTGTTGATGGCGGCCTCCTCCTCTTCGGTATTGCGGCTCCAGGGGATGGGTATGGACCAGTTGAGGCGCGGTGTGACAGGATCGCCGTATTCATTTTCGGTAATCTTGTAGAAGTCGTCGCCCGCATAGCGCGGGTCGGCAATCCGTTCGCGGATGATGGAGTCGCGCACCCAGTAGACAAACTGCTTGTACTGTGAGTTGGTGATCTCGGTTTCGTCCATCCAGAAATTGTCGACCGAGATACCTCTTGTGGGGATGGTGATGCCCCAGAGCGAGTCGATATTGCCGGGACCCATGGTGATGGAGCCGCGGGTGACGAGTACCATGTTGTAGGGTGTGGGTTCGTCCCATACCTTTCCCACCGGAACTCCGGTCAGCTCTCCGCCCACACTGCTCCCGATGCCACGCCGGCCGCAGGAGAGTACGCTGCCCAGTATCAGGATGATGACCAGATATTGTTTCATTTGTATGTTTATTTAGCGATTGGCGTTCAGCTATCAGCTTTCATCGTTTAGCCTCCTAATTCATAATTTCTAATTACAACAATCTTATGCTTTTATGCGGCTGCAACTTCGGTTTGAAATAATCCAATGGCAGATCATAGCGAAGGTAGAGTTCGTGACTGCCTTTGCTCATGCTTGCCGGGCCGGTGGTATGTCTATTGTATGCATATCCCATTTCCAGATCCTGAAAGGTAGTACCCCCAAAAACAACATACCCTTCACCGGGCGACCAGGTAAAGCCGCCCGAGAAACGTTTATTGTACTCCAGGCGCAGTGTTGCCTGCACCACCGTCCTGGTGAGATTGGACTGTATCCATACCATTGGCTGTATTGCTAACGGATAAAGCAGACCGATATTGTATCCCGCCATAAAATTTATAGAGCGGGGAATGGCGATGCGAGCCGAGTCGCTCTGCAGGTCGGTAGTCACAGAATCATTAAAAGTGTGGAAGCGCGGTTGGGTGATATGCAGTACCGAGAGACCTGCAAATCTCTGCCCGTCATCCCAGACGATGCCCGCATTCAGATCGGGCAGCTGCTCCTCGACGGCATTCACATGCATCGTACTCTGCTTACCGATAGCTGACACGGGAACTATTTCACGACTTCCTGCATCGAATTGCAGACTGTAGATTCCCGCCTGAATCCCGATCTGCAGGGCCCCGTTACCCATTTTCCCGCGGAAGTTATACTGTGCGGCAAGCAGCGTATTGCGGAGCGGTCCCGCCTGTTCGCCGTAGAATACCATGCCTGCACCATGTCTCCTATGAAGAAATTCAATCGGCAGATCGGCGGTGATAACTACTTTTTGTGGTGTATTTTTTATTCCGGCCCACTCATACCGGTAAGCTGCCGCAGTGCGTATCTGCTCAGTGGCACCGGCAAAGGCAGGGTTGTAAAAACCCCTGACTGCCCAGTAGTGGCTGAGTGGCATATCCCATTGTGCCTGTACCATGGAGGTACAGGATAGCGTAAGCAGTAAAAAGCAGTATAACCGCCGTTTTCTCATTGTTCGTATAACGGAAAAAAAAAAGAATAATTGTATAATTTAAGGGGTAATGTGTAAATTTGTTTATCCATATATGCTGTCTGCAGAAAATATAAAATTAATATACATATGTTCACATGAAAAAAGCTATTGTTGGTGCGTTTTGTCTCCTTCATGCATTCTGTGTAATGGGGCAAACAAAATGGTATGATCCGCTGGAAGCTGATTTTCCGGTGATTCAGAATCAGGGATGGACAGAAGAAATTGGAAAGAATTACCACCGGCTGCCCAACAGGGCCAGAGATAAGGTCAGACGGAGTGTGTGGAATCTCTCAGGAAATTCGGCCGGTCTGGCGGTTCATTTTTATACGAACGCAGCTAAAATAGAGGTCCGGTACGGGGTAACAGGTGATTTTGCCATGTCCCACATGCCTGCCACAGGAAAGTCGGGTATGGATCTCTATGCGATTGATCCGGATGGCAGATGGCGTATTCTTACGGATAAGTACGCATTCGGCGATACAGTCAGATATACCTACGGGAACCTTGTGGAAAGCAAATATCACAAAAAAGGATATGAATACCGGCTTTTTCTGCCTTTATACAACAGTGTCACATGGATGGAGATCGGCGTGCCGGACTCCGCCTCCTTCTCTTTTATTCCGAAGTTGAAAGAAAAACCCATCGTGGTATACGGAACCTCTATCGCACAGGGCGGATGTGCATCACGTCCCGCAATGGGATGGACCAACATCCTCTCGCGCAAGCTGGATCTGCCGGTGATTAACCTGGCATTCTCAGGAAACGGCCCCCTGGAGAAGGAGTTGGTCGATTTGATTGGAGAACTGGATGCTGCCATGGTAATCTATGATTGCCTCCCCAATATGGGAAGTCTTTCCACAGAGGAAGTGAAAAAGAGAACCGCATACGGTGTGTCTGCCATACGGGCCAAGAGTGATCTTCCCATCCTGATCACGGATCATATCGGGTATCGTAACGATGAGATGAACATCCATACCAAAGAATCTGCCGATCGGCTGAACAGGGCATCCCGCGAAGTGTACGACTCCCTGAAAGCCACCGGTATGGGAAAATTATTTCATCTGCATCAGGATTCAATCCATTTTCCTGAAGACGGATGCGTAGATTATGTTCATCCGAACGATCTGGGCATGCAGGCATATGCCGATGCTTATGAAAAGATGATCCGCCGCATTCTCCATATGCCCGTGGGAGAGTGGAGTACCATGCAACCTGTCAGTCAGAGACGGGAACCGGACATTTATGAATGGAAAAAAAGACATGGTGAAAAACTGAAATCAATCGCCTCGGCTTCACCCCGGAAAGTGATCATCGGGAACTCCATAACACACTACTGGAGCGATGAGCCGGGAAGAGTGAACGGCCCAGAGAGCTGGAAACGTCATATGCAGCCGGCGGGCTTTTTCAATTTGGGATGTGGATGGGACAGGATAGAAAATGTGCTTTGGCGGATCTATCACGGTGAACTGGATGGCTATGTGGCGGAGGAGGTCGTGGTGATGATAGGCACAAACAACATCGGACTGGACAGCGATGAGGAGATTGTGGGAGGATTGCAGTTTCTCCTGAAACAGATTGAAAAGAGACAACCTTCTGCACTTATTAAAGTGGTAGGAATCCTTCCCCGGAGATCGAGAGAAACGACTGTAAAAGCATTAAACCGGCAGATCGCCAAAATGGCCGAACAGCACAACTGGCACTTTGTGGATCCGGGTGAGAAATTGTTAAAGAATGGTATGATAGATGAATCGCTCTTCACTGATGGATTGCATCCCAACGAAAAAGGATATGCCCTGATCGCGCCACTTTTGGTTCGCTGACAGGGCGGCATTTGTCGGTGGCCGCCAGGTGTCCGCTGCTTTCCATTATCGGTTCGTCCGGAGCAAAGGCTCTCTCTGCCGGTTACTGCAAACGTTCCGGTTGCACCCGCATCAGGCTCAGTGCTTTCAGCATCCATCGAGGAAGCGGCTTTTCAGGATTCCTGTTTTGCAGGTTGATGCTCAGTCCCAGCTTTTTCACCAGCGGCACCTTGTGGGTCTCCACGAACTCGATCAGCGTGCCGTCCGGATCTTCGATATAGGCGAACTGTCCCGCTGCATCGCCCATATCAAATGAGCTGCCTTCTCTGAATTTCTGTGTGGTGTCCACCGTGAATGGATGTCCCAGCGCTGCACAGTGCTTGCCAAGCGCCTCCATGTTGCGGATGTCGAAGCATACCTGGATAAAGCCCGGATCTCCCCAGAACCGGCCTTCGTAAATCTTTCGCGGGGTCCGTTCCAGTGCCTGCACCAATTCGATGCGGGAGGGACCGAACAGTTCGCTGAAGCTCCCTTTTCTTGGTCGGGAGTGACCCAGCAGCCGCCGGCGGAAGCGTCCCGTTCCTCCGGGCAATGCTGCATAATCGGGGAACAGGCCGGTCTCGTCGGCCAGGATGGTGTCGTACCCCAAAATATCTTTATAAACCTTCATCGCCCTCTCCATATCAGTCACGCCGATGGTAACACCTGCCACACCACTGGTCAGCCGGCCTTCATTCTTGAAGAGATAGTCGTCCTGTACCACCTGGAACAGATTTCCGTATGGGTCTTTCAGGTAGAAGGTCTGTCTGCCGTCTATATTATCATTGAGTCCGCCTGCAAGTTGTGCCTTCGGGTTACGGGAGAAGGCATCAAAGGCACGGGCTACATCCCTGCTTTTGATCTTGCAGACTAGTACCCCCAGGTCGCCCATCATCAGTTCGAAGGTGAGAGGTTGCGGCTTCCGTTCGGCATATTGCCACACTTCAAATCCTCCGCCACCCTGCATGTTGACTGCGATGGCGGCGTGCCTCCGTTGTGGCCTACCGCCCGTATAGGGCAGCATCAGTTCTGCCACCTTGTTATCCTCCAGGATGCGAATGTCCATCTGGAACAGTTCAATATAGTACTTCCAGGCTTCGTAGAGATTTTCGACTCCGATGCCTACCTGCTGGATGCCGGCAATGTTATAGTCTTGTGTCATTTGTTGAGAGTTTGAGTGAGTGTGAATCCGGTGGAACAGAATTGAATGGCGGAGAGGAAGTAAGATGTGGAACCGGAGAAATGGTCCGGTCAGGTGGCGTTGATCTGCCGCACCAGCCTTCGCGAGAGGGCGGGGAGAAATCGTTTGATGTACACCATCAGTAGCTCGGGACCGCCTACCAGCACTTCCGGTTTCTGCTGTTTGATTGCTTTCACAATCTTCCGGGCTGCCTTTTCTGCCGTGATTCCTCTCTGTTGTCCTTCGTCCATCCGTCCGTGTTTTGTACCATCCGCCTCCAGTGCGTTGAAGGATATCTGCGTGCGCACCCTGCCGGGGCAGACCATCACCACACGGATATTTTCATCGTAATACTCGGCATGTACAGTCTCGAAAAAGCCATAGAGAGCAAATTTGGAGGAGGCATAGGACGAGCGCAGCGGAAAGCCAAACTTGCCGGCTATGCTGCTTGTGACGGCAATTGTACCACCGCCGTTTTCTATCATTTTCGGCAGCAGCCTCTTGGTGATCCTGACCGGTGCGAAGAAGTTCACATCCATGATCTTTCGGTCCACTGCAAAGTCGGTCTGCATGGTTTTACCACGTTGACTGATGCCGGCATTGAGGTAGGCGATGTCGATTTGACCGAACGCGGCAAAGGCATTGTCGGTGAGTGTATCCATATCTTCCAGATTGGACAGGTCGAAAGTGAGTATCTTGCATTGGGCTCCCAGGCTGAGACACTTCTGTTCCACTTCTGCCAGCCTGTCGGTACGCGTGGCGGTAAGAATGAGGTTCGCCTTCTCACGGGCAAATGCATAGGCACATGCCTCTCCGATACCCGATGAGGCGCCCGTGATCCATATGGTTTTGTTGGTTGGCATATTTTTAGCGGTCAGTGATCAATTCTCTAATAATTCGTTCCAGAGCCGGGCACGAAAATCGTCGATGGAGTGGGGAACACATTCGTCCACATTACTCACATTGTGCGAGGTGTAGATCATCTGCTCCAGATAGTAGGGTGCCCTGTTGGGTCCCTCGCCGAGATTGATCAATACCGTCTCACCGTTTTTGATCTGGTTCTTACGCAATGCAACAAAAAATCCGGCCATGGCCACTGCCGAGGCGGGACCTGGAATCACCTTCTTCTCATAGGCCATGAGCTTTCCCATAGACAGCAGCTTCGATTCCCGCATGCGCAGGAAGGCACCACCGGAATTTTTTACCAGTCTTGCCACAATGGGATAGGATGCCGGGTTGCCGGTAGCCAGCGTAGGTACTTCCGTCTGGGGGTTATCGATGACAGGGTACTCTTTTTCGAATCCCTCAGGGAAACCTGCTTTCTCGGCCTTTTCCCATGCCTGCACCATGGGGTCGCACTTATCGGTCTGCACGAGCAGAAAGCGCGGATTCTTCAACTCGGGATATACGTGTTTGATCTCCCGTAGTCCCTTGTCGATAGCAATGGGGCCCGTACCGCCACTCACCGCCTGGATATAGACATCGGGAAATTTTTCCATCTGTCGCAGCCACTCAAAAACCATGGTTTTCTTGGCTTCCACACGGATTGGGTCAATATTCCCTGTGGACATAGGAATGTTGTGAATTTTTGCATACCCGGCGGCAATTTCTTTTGCCCTGGCATAATCGCCCATCACCCGGAAGACTTGCTGTCCGTATGAACTGATGGTAGCCTCCGAGGTTTTAATGGCATCCTCGGGCATGAAGACGGAACAGTTCACGTTGGCCATGGAGAGATATTTGGCATAGGCCGTGGCGGAGTTGCCGGTAGAGGCAATGCAATACTGCTTGATTCCAAGTTCGTTGAAGAGACTGGCTGCCATGGATGCTGCAATATCCTTGAAAGTCCCCGTGCCGCCATTCAGATCATTGCGGTAGACATGTACACTGATATCGAGATGAAACTCTTTCCTGGCAAACTCTTCCAGAAAGGTCCATCGTTCCACGGGAATGGCTCCTTCACCCTTGGAGATGATATGCCTCCGTCGTAGCAGGGGTAGAAAAGGAAAATAATGCCAGAAGCTGTCGGCCTTGCGCCGGATGATGCGTGGCAGGCGCTGGTATCTCCTGTTGTACCACACTTCGGAATGTTTGCTTCCGCATCGAGGACACTGCTGGTTCTGGTCGAACCATGTCCAGAAGTTGGGAGTCACATGGCCACATTGTGTACAGGTCAGGTGGTATTTGTGCTGTATTTTGACACGTAACATGTAATAAAGGTCTCTGATTATTCAATCGACATCGATTGCATTTCTTCTGCTTTATATTTCCCTGCTTCGAGATTTATTTTTATTTTTTTGAAAACAGCAATGGTCTCGTCTACCTCCTTCTGCGTGTGGGCGGCAGTAGGAATAAGGCGGAGCATCAGCACATCTTTTGGAACGACGGGGTAGGCCACAATAGAGCAGAAGATACCGTGATTTTCACGCAAGTCGGCTACGATGTTGGTTCCCTCTGCCACGTTTCCCTTCACATAGACCGGCGTAACGGGCGACTGGGTATTGCCGATGTTGAATCCTTCGGTTACCAGCCCCTTCTGGAGGGACCTGACCACCTTCCACAGATTTTCCCTGTGTTGTGGCTGTGTTTGCAGGATCTCCAGCCGTTTCAGTGCACCAATGACCATGGGCATGGGAAGCGACTTGGCAAAGATCTGCGAGCGCATGTTATATTTCAGTGAATCCACAATCGCCTTTTCGGAGGCGACAAAAGCACCAATGCCGGCCATAGACTTGGCGAAGGTGGCAAAGTAAATATCCACCTCGTCCATAAGCCCGAAGTACTCGCTGGCTCCTGCGCCGGTCTCACCCATAGTGCCAAAGCCGTGGGCATCGTCAATCATCAGGCGGAAGCTGTACTTCTCACGCAACTTCACAATGCCGGGAAGATCGCCCAGATCGCCGGACATGCCGAAGACTCCTTCGGTAATAACCAGGATACCACCACCGGTTTCTTCTGCCTTCCGTGTGGCAAAACCGAGCATCTTTTCACACCGTTCCATGTCGTTGTGCGGATATACGAAGCTCTTGCCACCCTTAGCCTTATGCAGGAAAATGCCGTCCATGATGCAGGCATGTGATTCGGAATCGTAGACAATGACATCGTTCCTCGAGACCAAAGAATCAAGGATCGACACCATTCCCTGGTAACCATAGTTGAGCAGGTAGGCTGCCTCCTTCTTCTCAAAACGAGCCAGTTTTACTTCCAGATCCTTGTGATATTTTGTCTGTCCCGACATCATGCGGGCACCCATAGGGTAAGCCATACCCCAGTCCGCTGCTGCTTTTGCATCAGCCTCACGTACTTCAGGATGGTTGGCTAGCCCCAGGTAATTGTTTAAACTCCATGTGATTACCTCCCTGCCATGGAACTGCATCCGCGGTCCTATTTCTCCCTCCAGTTCTGGAAACATAAAATAACCTTCTGCTTTCTGGCGATACTGTTCCAGTGGGCCGTTGACATTTTTCAGCCTTTCAAAAATATCTGTCATGATCTGTGTATATGATTTTAATGATTTTATGTATATCTGTTTTTTTACTCTTCCTTTTCCCGGTCTTTCATCTCCACGAATTCCACATCTTCCACTTCACTCTTCTCGAAGTTTTTCTTTTGATACTCGATAATACGGTCGTTCTGTGTTTCGGGTTGTCTGGGTTGTGCTGCACGCTGCTGTGGTCGGGGAGGTTGTTTCTGTTTTTTTCCTCCTAAAAAGCCGACAAATGCTTTCATCAGCAGATAAACTATGGTGAAGAAAAGCAAAAATTTAATTAGAATTCCCATAAGGTTTGTATAAATTTAAAATGACAGTAAAGATACGACGAATCGACTGACCCACAGGAATGGTTTGAATTATTTAACGATTGGATTGTGGGCAACCAGAGAAAGTACAATGTACGCGAGTATACCCCAGGCGATACCGGTCAGGCCCCACAGGGCAACAGAAACAATCATTAGTGTTGCCAGGAGCCACTGCCGCTCATTACCTTTCCAGGATATTTTTTTTATTTTCAGTGAGAACATCGGTACGTCTGAAATCATCAGCCAGCAGAGGAGGGCTACAAGAATGACGATCACCGGAAAAATGATGTTACTGCTGCCGGCTATACCTGAAAGGGTCACAGTGAAGCTTGCCCAGAAAAGGCCGTTGGCCGGGGTGGGCAGTCCTCTGAACGAGATGGTTTGTCGTTCGTCTATATTGAATTTGGCCAGTCGCAATGCCGAAAAAAGCGGAATCAGAAAAGCAATGTAGGGGATATAAAGTTGCAGTTGCCCTGTCATAACGGGAAGCTGCGTGTGGTCGCGCAGTAAAATAAAGAGGGCCGCTGCCGGTGCCACACCAAAACTGACTACATCGGCCAGTGAGTCCAACTCCTTGCCAATGCTGGAATATGCGTTTAACCACCGGGCAAAAACTCCGTCGAGAAAATCGAAAAGTGCAGCCATGATCACCCAGACTGTTACAGCGGTAAAATTTCCTTCAAAGGCCATTGTGACGGCAATGCACCCTGAAAACAGATTGGCCAGCGTGATGATATTGGGTATATTTTTCCGCATGACTTTTATTGATTTTGTTTATTCAGACGTGCCAGAAAAGTGACATTGGCCCGCACTTCCTCGCCGTAATCTACCAGAATATCGCTGTCGGGTGGCAGATAAATATCCATTCTGGAACCCAGTTTGATGAAACCCAGTGGTGAACCTATGTGCACCGTTTCTCCTTCCTTTACATAGGTGATGATACGTCGTGCCATGGCCCCGGCAATCTGCCTGGTAAGAATCACCCCGTGTTCCGGCGTTTCTATCAGTATGTTGGTGTGTTCATTCTCACTGCTGGATTTGGGTAGAAAGGCGGCATGAAAGTTTCCGTCCACATGAGAAAGATGAGTGATTTTTCCTGTCACCGGTACCCAGTTGGAGTGGGCGTTGAAAAAAGACATGAAAATGGATATCTTTATTCTTTCGTCGTGCAGAAACTCATTTTCTTTCACCTTTTCAATGGCAACAATTTTCCCGTCGGTAGGAGCATTTACCAGGCCATGCAAATCGCCTTTATAGGTCCGTTCCGGCCTTTTGTAAAAGTTAAGTGTCATGGCGAACAGAAGCAGTGACAGGCCAAAAATAACTGTTGTGAAAAGCGTTTCCGGCAATAAAATGAAAGTAACCAGGTTAATGAGCAGAAGTATTGTAAATATCCTGATTAACGGAGCCTTTCCCTCTTTATGTATCTGAATTTTATTTCCCATCAATTCACTTTAAAATGTCGTTGCTGGTAGGTTGAATCTATCCGGACCCCTTCCGGTAAATAGTGGTAAATACTGTCGGATTTTCGTTCAAGCTCATCCCGGTAGTTCCCAGGAATATATTCCTCCCAAAACTTCTTGTTCATATAGGGTATGATGGCAGGCACGACCGCCTCCACACGCTCGAAGAAGAATGATTCCTCCTGTGTTTTTTTGTTGATGACTGTTTCATTTTTATCAAGCATCAGCACCAGGTTCAGTAGGATGCTCAAAAATAGCATCATGGTTCCCAAAGCTATCACGCTACCGAGTATGCGATTGATGAAACTCAGAAGAACCACATCAATGAATCTCTGTATAAGACGGCCAATCAGTGAAAGTATGACGGCGATGAGCACAAAAGCCAGAATGAAGGACAGTACCCTCGCTACATCAGGAGAAAGCTCTGTCAGACGGTTGATCTGCGGGAGAATATTCTCTGCCAGCCTGCCGCCGAAGATGGCAGACATCACAAGGATGGCCAGTCCTACAAGCTGCATGATAAGCCCCTTGCGGTAGCCGTTGACAAAAGCAATCAACAGCAGGATGCCCACGAGTATGTCGAACCAGTTCATGATTTCTTTATGAGTGTTGCTTTTTTGGCATCAACCTGTTCATTTAGGAAGAGGGATGCCTGTTGTTTAAATTTTTCTGGTGATTCGGTCGTGAAGTAACGGACGGTACCATTTCTGGCACATCGTTGCTCCATCTCCGGGTGCCGGTGTAGATATTCTTTCAGGCTTGCAGCTACATAGCTTCCCTGTGCAATTACCTTCACGCCGGCCGGAAGGAAACGTTTTATTCCGGCCATCAGCAATGGATAGTGGGTACAACCAAGGATAAGGGTGTCGATCAGCGGATCCTTCTCAAGTATGCGATTGATATGCTGCTTCAGAAAATAATCGGCTCCGGGCTTGTCAAACTCCCTGTTCTCCACGAGAGGCACCCACATGGGGCAGGCTTCACCGGTGACCGTGAGTTGCGGGTGAAGTTTTTGTATTTCTATTTCGTATGAGCCCGACTGGATGGTTCCTTCGGTTCCCAGAATTCCGATGTGATTTGTCCGGGACAAACCCGAAAGACTTTCTGCTGTGGGGCGGATGACACCCAATACCCGTCCGGAGGGATTTATAACAGGCAGGTTGACCTGTTGGATGGTGCGCAATGCCTTTGCCGAGGCTGTGTTACATGCCAGGATGACCAGCGGGCAGCCATGAGAGAAAAACCATTCTACCGCTTCGAGGGTAAATTCATAGACACTCTCAAAGGAACGGCTCCCGTAGGGCGCACGGGCATTGTCACCCAGATAGATGTAGTCATATTCCGGCATTAGTGACTTTATTTCGGACAGAACGGTGAGTCCGCCGTAGCCTGAATCAAATATGCCGATTGCACCTGTGTCCGGGGCAGCCTGTTTTTTCACCGTGGCAGATATTATTTAATGAATGCCCAGCCTTTGCTTTACAAAAGGATTCGCATCGACTGCCGAGGGCGAAACGAAAGCAATGCCGGGATTGGCAAGGTCGTAAATAACAGTGTAATGCCGTTCAATTCCTACAGCATGGATGGCCTGGCTGATCTTTTGTCTGAGTGGCTCCAGCAAAACCTTTTCCTGATTTTCAATATCTTTCTGTGCCAGCTCCATAAATTGCTGCATCCTGTTTTCCAGCTCAGTAAGCTCCTGCATTCTGCGCAACTTGATATTTTCGGCCAATGATGACTGATAGGTGATATAGTCAGAATACTTCTTGTTGTATTCGTTTTGCATCAGTTCAAGTTCTTTCTTGTAATTGTCGCTTAAAGCAAGTAGCTGTTGTGTAGCCGCCTCTTTTTCCGGAAACTGATCCAGCAGTTCAGAGGTATTTACGAACGCCACGCTTACCTGCGGCGTATACTGTGCAAATGCTGTCGTATTGATCAACAAAATAAACAAACTAAGGCTGAAAAAAATCTTCTTTGTCATAATCATTTATTTTATAAAACCATTTCCTTAATCATTTCGCCTGTTGATTGCCTCCTGACATCCATCCCTGTGTGTTGCGGCCGCATCAGCTTTTGTGAAAGCGGATGCGGCCGCTGTCAGGGTAGGAATTAAAATAACAATGTCAACTGGTTACAAATATGCTCCCTTATCCCGTTTTGCAGGATTCTTATAAGAGAAGGGGCGTCTCTACAATGTTTTCTTTATCTCAGTCTCTTCGAAGGCTTCAATTACGTCGCCCACTTTTATGTCGTTAAAGTTACGGATGGTAATACCGCATTCGTAACCCGATGTGACCTCTTTCACATCTTCCTTGAATCGTTTCAGTGAATCCAGTTCGCCAGTGAAGATCACGATACCGTCTCTTACCAGACGGACACGACTGGAGCGCTTGATTTTCCCGTCTCGCACCATGCTACCGGCCACGGTTCCCACTTTCGTGATTTTAAACACATCCAGTACTTCCACGTTTCCTGTAATATCTTCCTTGATCTCGGGTGAAAGCATCCCTTCCATGGCCGCTTTTACCTCTTCAATGGCATCATAGATGATGGAGTAGAGCCGGATGTCCACTCCCACTTTTTCAGCTTCCTTACGCGCACCCAGTGAGGGACGCACCTGAAAGCCAATGATGATGGCGTCGGAGGCGGCTGCCAGTGTTACGTCTGATTCTGATATCTGACCCACGGCCTTGTGAATCACATTTACCTGTATCTCTTCGGTTGAGAGCTGGATGAGCGAGTCGGAGAGAGCCTCTACCGAACCGTCCACGTCACCTTTCACAATGATGTTCAACTGCTGGAAGTTGCCAATGGCGATCCTGCGACCGATATCATCGAGGGTGAGCATCTTCTGGGTACGTATCGACTGTTCGCGTTGCAGTTGTTCACGGCGGTTGGCAATGGAACGTGCTTCCTGTTCCGTTTCCATCACATTAAAGGTATCACCTGCCTGTGGAGCGCCATTAAGGCCGAGGATCAGTGCCGGTTCAGCAGGACCGGCCTCCTCAATACGTTGGTTACGCTCGTTGAACATCGCCTTCACACGACCAAAGTAGGCACCGGCAATCACGATGTCTCCCTGATGCAGGGTACCGTTTTCTAC
>DGZP01000008.1:41178-47768 GCA_002398565.1 Proteiniphilum sp. UBA4977 | reverse complement strand
CCCGATGCCCTCCGATTGGGGTTGGCTTTCAGTTCCAGAAGGTCTGCCTCAAGCAATACCTTCTCGAGCAGTTCCTGAATACCAATGCCTTTCTTTGCGGAAATATCCTGCGACTGATATTTGCCGCCCCAGTCTTCCACCAGGTAGTTCATCTCGGCAAGCCGTTCCTTGATCTTTTCGGGATTAGCTCCGGGTTTATCAATTTTGTTGATTGCAAACACGATGGGCACACCTGCCGCACCGGCATGGTTGATTGCTTCCACCGTTTGTGGCATCACATTGTCATCGGCAGCCACGATAATAATGGCTACGTCCGTCACTTTGGCTCCACGGGCACGCATGGCCGTAAATGCCTCGTGGCCTGGTGTGTCGAGGAAGGTGATCTTTCTGCCGTCGTTCAACTGCACGTTGTAAGCTCCTATGTGTTGGGTGATTCCCCCGGCTTCACCAGCAATCACGTTCGTGCTGCGGATACTGTCGAGTAGGGAGGTCTTTCCGTGGTCCACATGTCCCATTACCGTGACAATGGGAGGACGGGATGTAAGATCTTCAGGATCATCCTCCTCCTCGGCGATTGCCTCAATTACATCGGCACTTACATACTGGGTCTTGAAGCCATATTCTTCTGCCACAATGTTAATGGTTTCTGCATCAAGACGCTGGTTGATAGCTACCATCACTCCCAGGCTCATACAAGTGGAGATTACATTGGTGACCGGTACATTCATCATGTTGGCCAGGTCGTTGGCCGTCACAAACTCGGTGAGCTGCAGTACGCGGCTTTCTCTTTCCTGCTGTTTGAGTTCTTCCTGATGACGCTGTGCGCTGGCTTCCCTTTTCTCCCGTCGGTATTTGGCCCCACCCTTTTTGCCTCTCTTCTCGGTGAGGCGGGCAAGTGTTTCCTTAATTTGCTTCTGTACATCTTCTTCACTCACCTCTGCCTTAATCGGCTTCCTCAGCGCAGGCTTCCTCTCGCCTCGGGGAGGCTGGCCTACAGCACCCGGTTTATCGATGTTTACTTTGGCGCTGCGAATACGCGTGCGTTTTCTCTTCTTGCTTTCGTCTTCAGCATCGGGAATAGCCGGCTGCTTTTTCTTCTCATCGATTGCCTCTTTCTTGAGTATCTTTACTTTTTCCTCCTTCAGCCTTTTGCTGTCGATCGCCTTTTGTTCACGTTCAAGCCGTTCTTTCTTACGCTGCGCCCTTGATTTTCGGGGAGGACGGGTGCGATCATTGATTGCATCCAGATCAATGGATCCCTTAACCACAATATTAGACTCCAGCTTATTTTTATGCAGGCGGAAAACTTTATCGGAGCGAGACTGTTCCGACTGAGGTATCTCCTTCTCCGCTGTTTCCGTCAGTGTGTCTTCTTCTGTTTGAGGAGTTTCCTCTGTCTCCGTTGTTATTTCCGGTTCAATATCTTCTATCTTCTGCGGTTCAACTGCGGGAATCCCTTCCTCTTCCTCTACTTCTACTTCGTGCGTCACGGGTTGTTCTTTGGCTATCACCGGTGTTTTTTCTTCAACTGTCTCTGGTACTTCCGGCTCTTCCATTACCGGCTCGTGTATAATCTCCTGTTCCTTCGGAGTCTGCGGTTCCGGCGTAATTTCAACCGGTTCTTCAGAAATAATTTCCGTTTCAGGGAGAATCTCCGTTTCCGGCTGTGCGACAGTGATAATTTCTTCCTGCTTCGACTCGGTTTTCTTCTTGTGGAGATTGTCCAGGTCGATGCTGCCTACAACGTTGAAATGAGGTTTCAGTTCCTTCGGTATTTCGGTCTCAATGGTTTCTTTTTCCACTTTCTTCTTCGGAGCCGGTTCTACGGGAAGTTCATATCCTTCGATGGCCACAGTCTCGCGCTTTTCGTCGCGACGGTGCATTTTCTCCCTGGTTTCAGTGGCTTCGCGGCGAATATTCTTGTCTTTCCCGAATTCAGCGATCAGTATGTCGTACTGTTCATCCTCTATTTTGGCGTTAGGATTTGCTTCTATTTCGATACCTTTCTTGTGCAGAAATTCAACAAGGCTGTTGATTCCCACATTCAAATTTTTCGATACTTTTATTAGTCTGATAGGCATATAACTCGTTTATCCTTTTCTCTCTTTTTATGGTTGTGAACAGTGTATTGTCAACGATAATCCTTACTCCTCAACGCCTTTATCGTCTTCTTCTTCAAATTCATAGCGCAGGATAGCCAGTACTTCGTCTACAGTACTTTCTTCCAGGTCAGCTTCCCTGATGAGTCTTTCCCTGCTCGTAGCCAGTACGTTTTTGGCTGTGGAGCATCCGATCTTTTTCAACTGGTCTATCACCCAGCCATCAATCTCATCACGGAATTCATCGAGGTAGATATCTTCTTCGTCCACATCATCGATATCACGAAATACCTCGATATTATACCCGGTAAGCATGGATGCCAGCTTAATGTTGGCTCCTCCCTTACCGATGGCAAGCGACACCTCCTCGGGATTCAAAAAGACTTCGGCACGCCGCTCCTCCTCCTTCACGGTGATGGAGTTAATCCGCGCCGGACTTAACGCCCGTTGAATGAAAAGGGAAGTGTTGTTGGTGTAGTTGATTACATCAATATTTTCATTGCGCAGTTCACGTACAATACCATGAATGCGGAACCCTTTCATGCCCACACAGGCACCTACCGGGTCAATTCTGTCGTCATAGGCTTCCACGGCCACCTTGGCACGTTCACCCGGAATACGGGCAATTCCCTTGATGGTAATGAGTCCGTCGGCAATCTCAGGTATCTCCTGTTCAAACAATCGCTCCAGAAATACGGGCGATGTGCGGGAAAGAACGATTCTGGGGTTGTTGTTCTTATTTTCTACACGGGCAACTACCGCACGGGCATGCTCTCCCTTGCGGAAGAAATCACTGGGTATCTGTTCTGTTTTGGGCAGAATCAGTTCATTGTGCTCGTCATCGAGCAACAATAACTCCTTTTTCCATACCTGATAAACCTCTCCCGAAACAATCTCTCCCACCTTTTCCTTGTACTTGTTGTAAAGATTGTCCTTCTCCAGCTCCAGTATCTTGGATGCCAGTGTCTGACGCAGGTTAAGAATAGTGCGGCGGCCAAAGTGATCCAGAGATACTTCATCGGTCACTTCTTCACCCACTTCAAAGTCATCGTCTATTTTCAGGGCTTCAGACAGCGTAATCTGCAGGTTGGGGTCTTCGAGCTGGTCGTCTTCTACAATGGTCCGGTTACGCCAGATCTCAAGGTCACCCTTGTCGGGGTTGATGATGATATCGTAATTTTCATCAGTCCCGATTGTCTTCGTTATCACATTACGGAATGACTCTTCCAGCACGCTGATCAACGTTGCCTTGTCGATATTCTTCAGTTCATTGAATTCGGAAAATGTATCTATGAGACTTATGGTTTCTTTCTTCTTGCCCATATAATATTAAAATCTTATCAGATATTTTGTATATTTTACTTCACTGAATGCGTAGCGGAGGTCTTCTGTTACTTCGGTCCTGCGCTTTGCTCCTTCCGGTTTTACTTTTCGTGTGACGGTGAGTGTGAATCCATCGGGATCGGACGACTTGAGTATACCTGTCATTTTTTGTCCCTGTTTACTGAGGACTTCTACCTCTTTACCCTCATATTTTTTGTACTGACGCGACGTCTTGAAAGGGGAGGTAAGTCCCGCCGAGGTGACCGTAAGCTCAAAATCTTCTGTTTCACGATCAAGTTTCGACTCCAGATAGCGGCTCAGCGCCACGCAATCATCGATATCCACCCCCTGGTCGTTGTCAATCTCCACCGTAATCGTATTGTCGGCCCCCACAATTACATCAATCAGATAGTTGGGCGAATCTTGCAGAAATTCCACCGTGAGGTCGGTAAGCACTCTTTTTTCGATCATTTGATACAGCCATGAATAAAAAAGGAAGCGGTGTTTCCTGCTTCCCTCTTTCTTTTCGTCTACAAAGATATTATTTTCAAACGGATTATCAAAATCTTTGTATTTTTTTTTGAGTGACGATCCCTTTTCTGTATTAGCCGGGCGGTAACGACTGGATATCCTCTTCGGGAGGAGGAATAATTGCATCCTTTTCGTCGGTCAAAGAGGCGATCTCTTCGTGGTGTCTTATTTTGTCGATCGTCTCCTCCTCTGCGTATCCTATGATCACCCCGAACTCATAGAGGCGGGTAATGGTGACCCCCTCTTCACGCAGATTCTCTGCTACAATATTCAGTCGGTCGAGATAATATGCGGAAATGGTGATTACAATCTGTTTCATATTTTTATTTTCTTTTTTGCTCTTCAGGGCGCAATGACGAGGCCTGCTCCCGCATCTTCGACAGGGATCTCTAATCTTTCTGCTATCGCGGTTAATCTTTCTCTGATGATCTCAGGAGTGGCATCGGGATATTTTTCAAATAGAAGTGCCATTATTCCCGCTACATGTGGAGTAGCCATGCTGGTTCCTGAAAGGATGCGATATCTGCCAGGCATGGGCCAGGAAGAATGGACCGACACACCCGGCGCTACGATATCAACCTGTCCGTCTTTATTGATAGCCCGGTTAGAGAAATCGGCTATCTGCCGGGAAGAATCAATAGCTCCCACCGCGAGGATGGAGGGGCAGTCGGCAGGGCTGCCGACCGGACTGAACCGGTTTTCGGAGCGTTTACTTTCATTTCCGGCTGCGGCCACAATGAGTGTCCCTTTTGAAAGTGCAAACTGGGCAGCTCTTTCGTAGGCAATATCATAGCTTTGTCCGGGGAATACTTTTGATCCAAGCGACATTGACAATACGTGGCATCCATGGTTTGCCGCCCACGTCATTCCATCCAGCACCCACGACTGTGCACCGCTGCCCTGGTTGCTGAGTACCTTCCCTGCATAGATATCGGCTTCTGTAGCCACACCGTATCGCATGCCTTTCGTATTGGTACGTCCGCAGGCAATTCCTATGCAATGTGTGCCATGTCCGTGCTTATCTTCCGCGGTCTCGTCGGGTACAAATGAGAAGGCAGTCAGATTCCTCTCTTTGAAATCGGGATGATCCATGTTAAAACCTGTATCCAACACTGCAATTCTTATTCCCGCACCGGTATACACCGATTCATGTGCCTTTATGGCCTCAATACCCCATACATTATCTGTTGCCGTGCCGGCAGATATTTCATCGGGAATATAAACAACCTTTTCTGGCTCGATAATGTAGTCGGCCGTATCATGCAGTAATTTCACCATGTCGTCGTCTGCCGACAAAAGCGCAATACCCAGTTCATTATAAAACAGGACATCGGCATCTTTTATCTTGCTTTCATGGATGGTTTCATTCACGAAATCGGCTGTGTTGGCAACCACAAAGCCCCATTTTTTCTCAAGTAGTTTCGTGGTTTTTGCAATATTCCTGTTTCCCTCTCTGATGATAAGCAAATGTCTGCCCGTATAAAGCGGATTTCCATATGTCTCCTGCACATGTGCAGGGCTGATTGATTTACCGTGAATATTATCCGCCGAAGTGGAATCGGGGAGGATTCTCTTTTCTCCTAAAATGGGTGGTCTCATTTTTTTAAATTTTACTGGTATATATTCCGGTGTGGAGGTTGCGCCGTTTCAGGGTAAGCACGGGCAGCTCATTCAAATGATTGCAGGACATCTGCATCGGTAATCTGCATCGCGTGCCTCCCCCGAACTGGGCTGTCGGGTGTCTCCTCCAAAATTCCTTTGGCACGTAATACATTCATGGCTGCAATCTCCCGGTGACTCAAAAGGTGAAAGTCAGTAGGCAGATTGTTTTGTCCTCTGATTTTTTCGAGAATATCCCTCTCGGCCTCTGTCAGATAAACATTTCTCTGCCCCGGATGAGTATCTACAGCCTGCTGCTGTGTTTTTTTTGTACCCTCCCGCCAGATGGCAACCTCCTCTCTCCTAATGCTGTTTTCTTCCATGACAGAAAAAAGGTTGGGGAGAAACAGCCGGGTGTAGTAATAACCGGCGGTAAAGCCGGCAATAAAGAAATAGATTAGCAGTGAAATGATTACAGGGCCGGCAAAGTTACAATTCAGTGTGTCGCAGTCGCTGTTTGCAAGGATATAGCCGGCAATGCTTTGCAGGTAGCCGGGAATCTTTGTCAACTGTGTCAGCGTGACACCGATGATGATCTTTGTCAGCCAGTCCGATATATCTTCCAGATTCGTGTTGGGTGTATACTTCGTGGCACGGCCTTCGTCTCCGCGGGGATTGTAATTACGGTTTAGCTTTGGTATACCGAACAGAAAACCAAAGAGAGTACCTGCCAACAACGATGCCAGGGAGAGAATAAACAGCATTCCGAAAAAGTCCCAGTAAGTTCTGGATATGGCAGCCCCGGCAAAGCATCCTCCTATGCCGGTAATCACGAGCAGCATGGGCCACAAATGAACGGTCCTGGAAATGCCGGATCCCAAATCCTTATCATCCATCGTTCTTAACCCTGATAATTATTTTCAATCTTCTGCACGGACCAAACGAACCCTTTTGCCGTGCAAATCCAAATCCCGCAGTTGCAGGTCACTGAGAGCCGCACAACTGAAAAGAAGGTGCGGTAGTTTACGGCGCATACAA
>DGZP01000008.1:0-40961 GCA_002398565.1 Proteiniphilum sp. UBA4977 | reverse complement strand
ACGGCGCATACAATATGCAAGGTAGACGAAACTTTTGAAACATGCAACTTTAAGCAAATAATTTTCAGGAAGCCGGCTCTTTGTAAAAAAAAAAGTCTCTTGCAATTCCGGTCTAATTGAAACAGAACCCTTTCCGTGTACAAAATAAATTCAGTACATTTGCAGATAGAAATAAACAGCTATGTTAGACAGAGACAACGAAACACCCATTTATCACAAGTCGGTATTTGATTTTGTTACCATTGCGTTGGAATTTTCATCTTTTCTCGAGAATGACGTGGCAATCTCGCGCGATGAATGGATTGACAGGACATTGAAGATGCTTCCCCTGTTATACGTGAAAGCCTCTCTCCTTCCCGAGACCTTTCCATTGAATGAAGAGCCGCCGGTCACCTTCGTGAGTGAAGAAGACTACTTAAGCGTATCGGACCGTATTGCCGCCATCATGGGAGAAGAGGACATCTATCTGGATGTGTTTGTAGAAGATATGAAATATAGCGACACACCGGTGAGGGCGGCCATATCGGAAAATATTGCCGATATCTACCAGGATATCCGCAATTTCGTGTCGATCTATCAGTTTGAACTGACCGAACAGATGCAGGATGCTATCTGTGTTTGTAAAGATAACTTCCTGCTCTATTGGGGCCAGAAGCTTGTAAATGTACTGCGACCGCTGCACGCGCTTCGAAGCAGAGAAGCGGAGGAAGAAGGAGAAGAGGCTAATTTAAACGGGGACGATCTGTGGGATTAAAAATAACGAAAGAACAAATAGCAGAACTGCCTGTAGAGAAATTCAGTGGCAGAATTCAAGTGATAGATCGTGAAGAAGAATTACCAAATGCCCTTAATTATCTTTCCTCCCAGCCAGCCTTGGGGTTTGATACTGAGACAAAACCGGCTTTCAAACGCGGTCAGCTGAACAAGGTGGCCCTCTTACAGCTAGCTACAGAGGATGTCTGCTATCTGTTTCGCCTGAATCGGGTAGGATACCCGGACGGACTGGAGTCAATCATGGTCAATCCTGATATCAGGAAAATAGGTCTTTCATTACGTGACGATTTTGCTGCCATTCATAGGCGTTCTGTCCGCAAACCTGAGAATTTTATTGATCTTCAGCTGTTTGTGGATAAGTTTGGTATTGAAGACAACAGCCTTCAGAAAATTTATGCAATTCTGTTTGGGAAAAAAATCTCCAAGAGCCAGCGTCTTTCCAACTGGGAGGCACCTCTACTCACTCCTGCACAGCAATCTTACGCTGCTATCGACGCCTGGGCATGCCTGCGTATTTACAATCATTTAACCAAAGAATTCCGATGAGCGAACAGAACTTAATTGTGTTACGTCCGGGGAAAGAGGAGTCCCTGAAACGATTTCATCCCTGGGTCTTTTCGGGGGCCATAGCCAGAAAGCCAGATCACCTTGTGGAGGGCGATGTGGTGCGGGTAGTTGCCTCCGACGGCAACTTTCTGGGTACGGGACATTTTCAGATTGGCAGCATTGCCATTCGTATTCTCTCATTTCACGATGAGCCGATCGACACCTCATTCTATGCTACAAATATTGCCCGGGCATATCATTTGAGGCAGCAACTGCATCTCCTGCGTCCCGGCAATAACACCTTCAGGCTGATTCATGGAGAGGGTGACCATCTCCCGGGGCTGATTGTCGACATATATGGAAGTACAGCTGTCATTCAAGCTCATTCGGTGGGAATGCACAAGGATCTTAATCTTATTGTGGAGGCCCTGAAGCAGGTGTTGCCAGAAGATTTGCCGAAGCATATCTTTTATAAATCGGAGGGAACGTTGCCTTACAAGGCGAATCTCAACGCCCTGGATACCTACCTTCTGGGAGGTGAACAAGTACAGGATGTTGTACTGGAAAACGGATTGAAATTTCATATTGACTGGCTCAAGGGACAAAAAACCGGCTTTTTTATCGATCAACGGGAAAATCGCTGGCTCCTTGAACAGTATGCCGGAGGCCGGCATGTGTTGAATATGTTTTGTTATACGGGTGGCTTTTCTGTGTATGCCCTGCGGGGCGGAGCAGCCGCTGTGGACTCCGTGGACAGTTCCCCAAAAGCGGTGTCACTGACCGGTCTGAATGTGGGCCTGAATTTTGGCGAAGAACCGCGGCACCATGCCTTGGCGGAGGATGCTTTCAAATTTCTCAAAGAGATGCCGCAAGGGAAGTATGACCTCATTGTGCTGGATCCGCCTGCATTTGCCAAACATCGTGGTGCTATTAACAATGCACTGCAGGGATACAAAAAACTTAACCATTCCGCAATGGAAAAGATTGCTTCGGGGGGACTTCTTTTCACTTTCTCCTGTTCACAGGCAATCACAAGAGAACAATTCAGGCTGGCTGTCTTCACTGCGGCTGCCATTTCGGGACGTCGGGTAAGAATCCTGCATCAGCTGACACAACCTGCCGATCATCCGGTCAACATATATCACCCCGAGGGAGAATATCTGAAAGGATTGGTTCTGCAGGTTGAATAATGCGGGGAAACATGTTTAAAACTGTTTAAAGGGCGGTTCTTTAGTTAAATTGCACGAAATATGTTTTTTTTCTCTTCGTAAATGGTGTTTTATAACTCAAAAGCTGCTATATTTGCAACGTGTTTTTCATGGTATTAGATTTAAGGTTAACAATGAAGATTGGTTGTCGTGAGACAACCTTTCCTTTTTTATAGACTTTACTTTCCTCCCTTTTCATTTTCACAAATTATAATGAGTAGAATTGCCACGAATGGTGCGTTTATTGTTATTTTTGTGTGGAAATTGTTTAAAAAATGGAGTTCAGTACAGCCATACAAATCCCCCGGTCGGATATCCTGATCACGCACTCTTCCCAAATTATGGTTTTGGGATCCTGCTTTTCCTCCCATATAGGAAGCCGGTTGCTCCAGCATAAATTCAAGCTGGAGGAGAATCCCTTCGGTATCCTGTACAATCCGTTTTCTATTTCACGGGCCATCGGCAGGTTGTTGACGGGCGTTCCGTTCACCGAATCCGAACTGATACGTCATAATGGGTTATACCACAGTTTGATGCATCACGGGCAATTCTCGGACACAGAAAAGCAGGGATGTCTTGGGAAAATAAATATCCGGTTTGAGCCTGCGGCAGCCCAAATTCGTCGCACCTCTCTTTTTCTGGTTACATTTGGTACAGCCTTTGTTTATCGTTGGAAAGAAAACGGCGAAATCGCAGGAAATTGTCATCAGATTCCTGCAGACAGGTTTATCAGGGTACGCTTGTCGGTAGATGAAATAGTGAAAGAATGGAAAGAGGTGATCGGCCGGATTATAAATGAAAACCCCGGTGCACGGTTTCTTTTCACTGTAAGTCCTGTGCGTCACCTGAGAGAAGGTGCTCATGAAAATCAACTGAGCAAATCAATCCTGCATCTTGTCATCGATGCTTTACAACAAGGTTTCCCTGAGGTGATACGTTATTTTCCGGCGTACGAACTAATGATGGACGAGTTACGTGACTACCGTTTTTACGCGGATGACATGATGCATCCCTCACCACTTGCAATCGAATATATTTGGGAGAGATTTTCAGAGACTTTCTTTTCGGACGAGACACGCAGCGTAAACGCGGAATGGGCTCAAATCAGAAAAGGACTCAATCACAGGCCGCTTCATCCCGATACCCCGTCATTTCGTTCATTTAAAAAATTATTATCTCAAAAAATTGAAATATTTGCAGCGCGGCATCCGGAGATATCATGCGATGAGGAGATAAATCTTCTGCAATCAAAATAAATCGAAACATGACTTATTCTATTCAACAAATAGCATCCATATTGGGTATTAAACCGGATAAAATGTATCCGGCACAAATTAAGACGTTGCTTACTGACAGTCGTAAGCTCTCTAATGGTGAGGAAACGCTTTTTTTTGCACTTGAAACAAAAAACAACGATGCACACGCTTTTGTGAAAGAACTGTATGAGCGGGGTGTCCGGAATTTTGTCGTAACCAAAACAATGCCGGAATGGGATCAATTCAGCAATACCAACTTTCTGAAAGTGAAAAACAGCCTGTGGGCACTCCAGAAAATTGCCGCATATCACAGGAGCATGTTTGACATACCGGTTATCGGTATCACAGGGAGTAACGGGAAAACGATCGTGAAGGAGTGGCTCTATCAGCTTTTGGATAAAAATTTCAACATTGTACGCTCACCGAGGAGTTACAACTCGCAGATAGGGGTACCCTTATCTGTGTGGCAACTGGATGAGCAGGCAGAACTGGGAATTTTTGAAGCGGGTATCTCCATGCCCGATGAGATGGAATATCTGGAGCCTGTAATACGGCCGACAATTGGTGTACTTACTAAAATAGGGGAAGCACATCAGGAAAATTTTATTTCACTGCAGCAGAAGTGCATGGAAAAACTGGAACTTTTCGTCAACTGCAATGTCTTTATTTACGATGAAGATAACGAGCTTGTTTCGCGCTGTGTGGATATGATGGTGATTTCACAGAAAAGTTTTTCCTGGTCCAGAAAAAACAGAGATGCGCCTTTGTTTATTTCCAGTATTGAAAAAAAGGAGAGTTCAACCTCTATTTGTTATTCATTCCTCGACTTTGATTATTCTTTCGTCATACCGTTTACCGACGATGCTTCCATAGAGAACGCAATCAATTGTCTGGCGGTAGCACTCTATTTACATCTGCCCCCTTCGGTTATCTCTGAAAGGATGATGCAGCTGGAGCCTGTGGCCATGCGTCTGGATGTGCGCAGAGGGAAGAACGACTGCCTGATCATTAATGATACCTACAATTCTGATATCAACTCGATAAAAATTGCACTCGATTTTCAACAACAACGCAGGATGGACCGTCCGTTGATAAAAACAGTCATTCTTTCTGATATCCTCCAGACAGGATTATCGCCGCGTTCTCTTTATAAAAAGGTAGCCAGTATGGTGGAACAGGGCGGGATAGATAAAATGATCGGCATTGGTCCGGATATCACTGCGCATGCCGATTTATTTAGTACGAAGGAGAAGTCGTTTTACCTTTCCACCGATGATTTTATTCGTTCAGGAGAATGGAAACGATTTCATGAGGAGCTTATTCTTTTGAAAGGTGCCCGCAAGCATCATTTCGAAAAGATCAGTGTTCTGCTGGAGGAACGTATCCATGAAACAATGCTTGAGGTAGATCTGGATGCAGTGGTACATAATTTTAATTTTTACAAATCGAGGCTCGATCCGCATTTGAAACTGGTGTGCATGGTGAAGGCAAACGGATACGGTGCAGGTGCCGTAGAAATTGCCAAAACACTGCAGTATCATCGTTGTGATTACCTGGCTGTGGCTGTGGCTGAGGAAGGAATTATGCTGCGGAAAGAGGGTATCTCTTTGTCAGTAATCGTACTCAATCCGGAGGTAAACGGGTTTGAAGAGCTGTTTTCCAACGACCTGGAGCCGGAAGTTTATAATTTCCGTATTCTCGAGGCTTTCATCAAAGAAGCCGATAGAAGAGGTATTACAAATTATCCTGTTCATATTAAAATAGATTCAGGAATGCACCGCCTGGGATTCATGCCGGAGCAGATAACCGAGTTGGTTCATATCCTTAATGCACAGAAGGGATTAAAGGTGCGTTCTGTTTTTTCGCATCTCTCGGCCAGTGAAAGCTGGCTGTTCGATGAATTTACCCAGCGGCAGATGGAAACATTCAGGCATGCTGCGGATGAAATTGAAAGAGCATTGCAATACAATGTTTACAAACATATTCTCAATTCAGCAGGAATGGAACGTTTTTCCGGAACCCATTGGGATATGTGCCGTCTGGGGATTGGACTCTACGGTGTAAGTGCCAGTGGCCTGAAGGGTTTGAAAAACGTCTGCACGCTCAAGACAACTATTTTACAAATAAAAGAGGTTTCCTCAAATGAAACCATCGGATATGGCCGTAAGGAGAAACTGACACGTGATGCGCGAATTGCCACAATACGCTTCGGATATGCTGACGGTCTGGACAGGCAGTTTGGCAACAGGAAGGGAAAGGTTCTTATCAACGGGCAGTACGCTCCCATTGTGGGAAATGTATGTATGGACCTTTGCATGGTGGATGTTACCGACATCCATGCCAGAGAGGGGGATACGGTAGTCATATTTGGTGAGGGACTTTCTGTGGTTGATCTGGCCGACAGCATCGGTACCATTCCCTACGAAATACTCACATCTATTTCTCCCCGCGTTAAGCGTATATATATAAAGGAATAAACCCCGAAGGCCGGCCCCCATAATACTCCGGAGGAGATATCAGATTTCAGATTCCGGAGCCGGGCTCACGTTATCTTCTCGGATTACTCCGAAGCGTTCAGAGTGGAATATTAAGGAACCGCCGTATAGGAAGGGGCCGTACGGACGGTGTTGTGAGAGGTCACAAAACGAAAGTAGGAAGAAAACTACTTCGTTTTCTTCCTACTTGGATTAAATCAGGACTGTGTTGGATTACTCAACAAAGAAGATAGCAACACGGTTCCAGTCGTTTTCAGCATAAGGCTGTTCAGTATCGCCCTTCCAGTCGATGGAGATACGATCACTGCTGATTCCGTATTCGTTGGTCAATGCATCGGCAACCGCTCTTGCACGTTTTTCTGAAAGTGCAAAGTTGTACTCGGGAGTACCGGTCTGTTTGTCAGCATAAGCCACGATATTTACTTTTGCGTTTCCGTTGGCTTTCAGATATTCAGCCGTGTTGTAAACGCTTACCTGCTGTCCCTTGTCGATCTTGGCAGAGTTGATGCGGAAGAATACCACGTTGGGTACATATACGCCTTCAGATACTACAGTGGGCTGTACTTCAGGACATTCGGGGCAAGATTCCGGTCTGAGTCTCAGCTCTTCGTTTTCTGCACGCAGCCTGTTGATCTGGCTGTTGAGGTCGTTGATCAGGTTGTAATCCATCAGTTCAGCAGGTGTAAATGTCTGTTTTCCACCTAAACCGAATTTCACACCAGCAGTACCAGTGAACATGCTGTCATAATCATAGTTCGGGTTAGAGGCACCGTCGAATGAGCCTTGCATCACTCTCCATCCCAGTTCAAGGAAAAGAGCTACATTGCTTGAAAGCTGGAAGTTGTTGATCAAACCAACATTGTAGGTAAGTGATTGGTTCTGGTGTTTGAACAGGTCACCGTCAGGATTCGGTTTTTTCCAGTCTGCATCCAGTCCGTACATGTAACCGATACCCAGATAAGGGATCAGGCTGTATACCCTGTCAGGATTATAGGATCCCCATGCGTTGATGACATTGTACATCAAGTCTACATGACCACCCAGCCAGTTAAGTTCGGGAAAGCGTGTAGCGTCCGGATTAACGAGTTTGATATGACCACCGTCGATCACCAGACGTCCACCCCAGTTGGGAGAGTTCCAGCGTCCAATTTCCAGTTGCCCCATCCATCCCAAACGATCGCCGATGTTTGCGTCAGCATTGTTCTCGGTGTCGTTAAAGAAAAGGTTGGTACCTCCGCCAAGACCTATATACCAATTGTCACTTGCCTTGTTTTTCAGATACACCGTACCATGAGAAACGTTTTGTACTTCTTGCGCACTTATGCTAAACGCCACAAGAGCAGTAAATAAAAGTAAACTAAACTTTTTCATAAATTTAAATTCTAATTAAACGTTTTAATTACAATAACTCGATATTATTTTTTTATGATGTGATTATCAGTACTACTCCAAGTACTTTTGTTGTTCTAACTATAACAGCTCCGTTTTAAAAATGTTCGGAAATATTACGATAAAATTGTAATAGATACCAAAAAATATCTGCTTTCAAACTTGACGCATAAACCAAACATACAAATGTAAAACTTAATTTTCACATAACCCTCTTTTTTAAGTAAAAAAAAGAAAAAACCGTTTCCACAGGGGATTATTTACTCACTTGTGGCAAGGATACAGGCTTTCTGTGAAAATTATCCGAGATAGCTTTTTAAAAGTTTACTTCGCGAATCCTGTCTTAACCTCCTGATTGCTTTTTCCTTTATCTGACGTACACGCTCACGTGTAAGCTGAAATTTGTCACCAATTTCTTCGAGTGTCATCTCCTGACATCCTATACCGAAGAACATCTTGATGATGTCACTTTCTCTCTCGGTAAGGGTGGAAAGAGCCCTGTCAATCTCTTTCTGCAGTGACTCGTTGATCAGAGTCCTGTCTGCAATAGGTGCATCATCATTTACAAGCACATCCAGCAAGCTGTTATCTTCCCCTTCTACAAAAGGAGCATCCATGGAGATATGACGGCCCGACACCTTCAGTGAGTCCGTCACCTTGTCTACCGACAGGTCCAGTTCCAGTGCCAGTTCCTCGGCAGAAGGCCTGCGTTCATTCTCCTGTTCAAATTTCTGGAAAGCTTTACTTATCTTATTGAGAGATCCAACCTGATTCAAAGGCAACCGAACTATACGTGATTGCTCAGCCAATGCCTGAAGGATGGACTGACGGATCCACCATACTGCATAGCTGATAAATTTAAAACCTCTTGTTTCGTCGAATTTCTCGGCAGCCTTTATCAATCCCAGATTGCCTTCGTTGATCAGGTCAGGAAGGCTCAATCCCTGGTTTTGATATTGCTTGGCAACCGATACGACAAACCGGAGGTTGGCTCTGGTGAGTTTCTCCAGCGCCTGACGATCACCTTTCTTGATGGCCTGTGCCAACTCGACTTCCTCTTCCACGGTGATCAGATCTTCACGACCGATCTCCTGAAGATACTTGTCTAATGAAGCACTTTCCCGGTTGGTGATCGATTTTGTAATTTTTAGTTGTCTCATTTAATCTAATTCTGCTCTATATATTTTTACTCTTTTCTGTTCGGGGCTGCAAAAGTACAAAAAATTTCGTTATGTCTGCGAAAAAATGACTTTATGCCAAACACATAGCAAAGGAATCCGGCAATTTGCCTAATTCCTTTGCTATAAAACACTATTTCTGTTATTTTTGTTACCAAAAAAAGTCGAAATAACCTTTATTAACTTTTGTAGTTAATCGGTCGTCAGATCAATGGCAATGTATTGCGTTCTTCCATTGGGATAAAAGCCGGCCACAAGCAGCACTTTGTCCTGTCGGCTGTTGGTGGAAGCTACAATTTTCGAAATATCACCTTCGCTGTCGACAGGTGTATTATTAATTCGCATAATAATGAATCCCTTGTTGATGCCATTCTTTCTGAAAAGACCGCCATTATTCACACTTACGACTTCAACGCCGCTCGAAATGCCAAGTTTACTCTTTGTATCGTCGTTTACTGGCCGGAAGGTTGCACCCAGCTTGCTCATTACGTCTGTACTGCGTGTGATGTCGGTATTTCCTTCGTCGTTCTTCAGTTCCACGTTAAAAGAACGTTCGTTGCCATTGCGATCAACTGTTACGCTTATCTTGTCACCCGGACGGTATCTGTTTAGCTGACTCTGCAATTCTGCAAAGTTACGGATGGGTACCTTGTTGATGGAAGTGAGAATATCGCCTTTCTGTATACCCGCTGCCTTCGCGGCACTGCGATCAGAAAAGTCCTCCACGAGTACGCCTTTTATCTGCGAGAGCTCACGTGCCCTGTCGGGATTCTCACGGCCGATATTCTCTATGTTGGGCACCTGGATGCCGAGTACTGCACGTTGTACGGTGCCATATTCTTTCAAATCGGCTGCTACCTTGCCGGCAATGGAGATGGGTACTGCAAAGGCATACCCTGCAAAGTTGCCTGTCTGGGAGTAGATGGCGGTGTTGATGCCAACAAGCTCTCCACGTGTATTTACAAGGGCACCGCCACTATTACCGGGATTCACTGCCGCATCTATTTGAATGAACGACTGGATGCCGAGTCCTCCCCCCATTACATTACCTCTGTTCTTGGCACTCACAATGCCGGCAGTTACGGTAGAGGTGAGATTAAACGGGTTGCCCACGGCCAGCACCCATTCACCTACCTGCAGTGCATCGGAATTGCCGAACGTAAGATAAGGGAAATTCTCCCCTTCTATCTTAAGTAGTGCAATGTCGCTTAACTTATCCGTGCCGATAACCTTGGCTGTAAACTCACGGTTGTCATTCAGCGAGATCGACACCTCATTGGCATTTTCAACGACGTGGTTGTTGGTGATGATGTACCCGTCTTTTGAAATAATGACACCCGATCCGAAACCTACCTGTTCACGGGGCTGTGCAGGCGAACGATCACCAAATCCGAAGAAGAAGTCAAACGGATTGATGTATTGTTGCTGGCTGATGGTCTTTGTTTTGACATGTACCACGCCGTCGACTGATTTTGCAGCGGCTTCTGTAAAATCGGGATAACCATCAGCTGTGGTGAGGTTGGTAAGAACCACGTTCTTGTCCTGATCAAAAGAATTGGCATAGGTGCCGGTTGTTTGTGATGTAGTTCCGGAAGCTGTCCCTCCCAATACTTTTCCGTTCCTGGTGATAACGTTGTAACCCAGTAGGGTAATCACAGAACTTAATACCGCTACCAGCACAATAAAAAAGATGTTTTTAGTTTTACTTGTATCCATATTCCTGATTTTTATTTTTCTGACTATCTATTACAAATATAGAGCAAAAAATGTGCATCTGTTTTGGATATTTACTTGCTTTTTAACACTTTTAACTGAAGGATTGGCTCATTAACCCCATTTAACCCGTTTGGGCGTCTGAACCTTATCTCAATCGGACAAAATGTCTCTTATTTCCGTTTGTCATCTCCTTTGATTATTTCTTCTGTTGGCATAACGGCGAAAGCGCAGGTTATTGAAAGGCTGAAACAAATCGAACGGAATCAGGTGGATGTGATAGGTTACATGATCGAAAAGCATACTGTTGCGGTTGATCACCAGAAGCTGTATCCCGTAGCGTATAATGAACAACAGAGATGCACAGGTCAGCAGTGGATAGTCCTTTGTGAGAATACTCCACGTTACGGAACCGGCAAAGACAGCATAGAAGAGATACCTGCTAAACGTTTCCAGACCGAAAATATGTGCGGAAAAACCTTTATAAAACTGCTTGGTATAGAGGTGTTTCGATTTTAATGCCCTCCATACAAAGAAATTGTTCACACCGGATGTTTCCGTCAGGCTCTCCTTTGAGAGTAACACCCCTGTTTTTCTGTTTTTTTCGCGGGCAATCCTGTTGATATACAAATCGTCGTCTCCTCCTTCTATGTTTAATATGGAGGAATACCCTTTACCGGCAAAAAAAATATCCTTTCTATAAGCCATGTTACGCCCTATGCCCATAAATGGTCTGTGCAGGATTGCCATTGATAAAAATTTCAGATGGTGAATAAGGTTGTCATACAGGATAAATTTACGCGAGAGAACATTTTTTGCAATTTTAATTTTATTAAACCCCAATAAGATGTCATATCCTTTTGCAAATTCCCTCCCATACGCCTGAATCCATTGAGGGCTGCAGGGCTTGCAAAAATCTTCGGTAAAAAGAAGCAGGTCATACTTTGCCGCTTTGATTCCCAGCGTGAGTGCCAGCTTCTTTTCATTAATGCTGTCTGCCTCGGCCGGAACAAAAGTATGATAGAGATGGGGATATTTTAATTCGGCGGCTTTTAGTACTATGTCAGTTTCATCGGTCGACCCGCTGTTTACCACGATCACTTCAAAAAGGGGATAATCCTGTTCCAGAATTAGAGGAAGATTCTTTCTCAGTTCTTCCGAATTATTTTTAGATGTGATAATCACGGAGATGCCCGGAAGATCTTCAGTGGGAAAAGGATTCTCTTTTTGTTTTTTTTTGTGGATGTATGGCTTTTTGTAGATGAAAAGATAAAAGCAGAGCTGAATAAGGAAGCTCAGAGACAGGATCCCTCCCAAAATCCACTCAAAGAGGGAGAGTGAGTTAAAATAAAATATGAGTGCGTCCATTATTTGTCATGCAGTTAAAGAGAATCTGAGAAATATGATGCGGGTTTTTCGCGACAGTTGTACTGTGATACCATTGTTTCGCCATAAGCACCTGCGGAACGAATTGCGATCAGATCGCCCCGTACGGCTTCATTCAGCATCCTCTCCTCACCAAAGATGTCGCTCGACTCGCAAATGGGACCTACCACGTCATAGGGCATGTAATCCCCTTCTGAGCTGATGTTCTCAATGTGATGAAAAGCTTGATACAGGGCGGGGCGGATCAGATCGGTCATGCCGGCGTCCACGATCAGGAATTTCTTCTGCAAGCCCTCTTTCACGTAGAGCACCCGTGTGATCAGTGAACCGCAGGGCGCGACCAGTGAACGGCCCAGCTCAAAGTGAAGTGTCTGATTTTCCTGTAATTTCAGATACCTCTCAAAAAGACGGAAGTAGGCTTCAAAGTCGGCTACCGGACAGTGGTTGGGATGCTGGTAGTTAATACCCAGCCCGCCACCTACATTAATTACCGGTAAGGTAACCCCCTGACCGTTGAACCATTCCTGCAATACCGCAGCTTTCACGCAAAGGTCCTCAAACGCAGAGAGATCGGTGATCTGGGAGCCGATATGAAAATGTATGCCGATGAGCTCAATATGCGGTGATGTACTGATCATCTGCATTATTTCGGGTAAATCCTGCTCGTTGATGCCGAACTTGTTTTCGTTTAACCCGGTGGTGATATATTTATGGGTGTGGGCGTCCACATTGGGATTGATGCGCAGTGCCACACGTGCCTTCTTTCCGCGGTCCGCGGCTAGTGCGCTAAGCACGGCCAGTTCGGGCTTCGATTCCACATTGAAGCAAAAGATATCATGATCGAGCCCGATCAGTATCTCCCCGTCTGTTTTCCCTACTCCTGCGAATACAATCTTATCGGAACTGAACCCGCATTCCAGTGCTCTCAGTATTTCGTTGCCGCTCACACAGTCGGCGCCAAACCCGTAAGCGGCTATCTCTTTTAATATGCGCGGATTGGCATTCGCTTTGACTGCATAATGGACGTGAAAGGGTTTATCCCTGCATTCATCGCTGATGATGTCGAGTGTTTCACGTAAAAGGTCCAAATCGTACCAGTAAAACGGAGTTTCTAAATTACTGAATTTATCTGAAGGGAATATACCTTTAATCATGGGCGTGATAATATTTTAATATCCAGAATCAGTCCATGCCGCATGCCGCATGGTTGACGGGGCAAATTTACGTTTTTTTCGGAGATTATCTTACCTGCTCCGGCAAGAAAGTGCGATGTCTATTTTTTGTTCCATCGGAAGTGCTGCATCTATCCAATGGATGGGGATACCCCGCCGCTCCATTCCCCGGAACCATGTCATCTGTCTTTTGGCAAACTGGTGTATTGCAATTTCGAGTTGATTGTACATCTCCTCGTAACTGATCTTTCCTAGCACATGGAGCGTCACATATTTATATTCCAGCCCGTAATAAATCAGACTGTCCGCGTCTACACCCGAATCAAGAAGACTTCTTATCTCATCGATCATCCCTTCCTGCAAACGAGCCTTCAGGCGTGCCGTAATTTTTTCGCGTCGCAATTCACGATCGATATGAAGTCCCAGTACCACACTTTCAAGTGGTGGAAATTCAGTCGCCAACGTCTTGTTATATTTCTGGAAATGAGCTATTTCTATGGCTCGTATGGCTCTTTTGACCGTGTCGGTGTCCGTGGTGTTGTGCAGGCGACGGTAGTTTTGCAGGATTTTTGTAAGTTCCTCAATTGATTTCCCTTCCAGAGATTTTCTCAATGCCAGGTTGGCAGGTACATCGGGAAGATGATACCCTTTTAGCACAGACTCAATATAGAGTCCTGTCCCTCCGCAGAGAACGGGTCTCCTGTTTCGGGAAAGTACCTCCTGCAGGGCAAGATGAAAGTCGTGCTGATAATCAAAAAGGGTATATTTGTCTCCCGCCTCCCGTATATCGATCAGATGATATGGGACGGGTGAGCCATTGACATTGTATTCGGAAAGATCCTTCCCTGTGCCGATGTCCATGCCCCGGTAGATCTGCCGGGAGTCGGCACTGATGATCTCACCGCCGAGGGCATGCGCAAGCCTCACGGCAAAGGCGGTTTTGCCGGATGCTGTGGGACCCACTACGGTGATTAACTGCTTCTGCATATCGCTTACCAGCTACCGCCGGCACCTCCTCCACCAAAACTACCACCTCCTCCACCGCCGAAGCCTCCACCGCCGAAACCTCCAAAGCCTCCTCCTCTGCGGCTGCCTCCTGTCATGGGCGGAAAAAATATGGGTGGGATACCGCCTCTACGATGTCCTTCACTGTCGATATGTTGATCTCCACCGCCCGAGAAAAAGATGAAAAGAAGGACGAGGATAAGGACCAGAACGATGATTGCAATAACCGGAATGCCTTCTCCCTCTTGTTCATCCGCCGTGAACTCACCCGACAGGCGGGCAATCATGGCATCTACAGCGGCATTCACACCGCCGAAATAGTCTTCTTCAATGAAATAGGGAATCATTTCGTTGCGAACGATGCGTCCGGCAAATGCATCGTTTATACGTGCTTCAAGGCCATATCCTATGGCAATAAAAGCCTGTCCCCGGCTGTTTCCCACTTTAGGCTTGATGAGAATGACCGCGCCGTTGTTTTTACTTTTCTGTCCGATGCCCCATTCTTCGCCCAACTGAAAGGCGTAGTCCGAAGCAGGGTAGCCACCCAGGTCGTTCACGGTGACCACATAAATTTGTGTGGAGGTAGAGTCGTTATATGCAAGCAGTTTTTGTTCAAGTGATGTCGTCTCGGCAGTGGAAAAAAGTCCGGCAAAATCATTGACCAGGCGATAAGGTACCATGGGTGAGGGAATATCCTGGGCCTTTACCCCTGCAGTCAAAAACAGGAGCACCGTGAATAACAGTGTTTTACTCTTCCAGGATAACCTCATCGCCAAGTTCATTTATATTGTTTTCCATCGCCGGAAACTGTACCCTGATCAGTTCGCCCACCTTGCCCACACCTTTGGATATTCCCTCAACAATAAGTCCTTTCCTGAAAAAGGAGAGCATTTCTGCCAGTGCATCTTCCCAGAAATCGTCCCGCGCCGCATCGTTTATTCCTTCATCACCCACAATGGCTGCTTTTTGATCGGTCGGCGACACGTAAATAAGCACGCCGTTTCTGAGTTGTGTGGTATCCATCTTCAGCTGCAGGAATTTTCGTAATGCCGCATCCAGAGGGTCGCCTTTACAGTGTCTGGCAACACATACCCGTATTTCACCCGAGGTGTGACTTTCGGCACTCCTGATCGATTCTGATATTTGATTCAGCTCTTCTTTGTGCAGCATAATGTATTAAAACACCACTTCCGGTGCTGCTTGTGATTCGGGTACTGCTTCAAAGTATGCTTTTGGTTCAAATTTAAACCATCTTGCATAAATCACCTGCGGGAACTTGCGGATGTAGGCATTGTAATCCTGTGCCGTCTGGTTGAATTTATTACGTTCCACGGAAATACGGTTTTCCGTGCCTGCCAGTTCATCCTGCAGTGCAAGGAAATTCTGATTCGCCTTCAGCTCGGGGTAGTTTTCCTGTATCAACAACAACCTGCCAAGTGCCTGGCTCAACTGATTCTGCGCCTGTTGATATTCCTGCAGGCTTTCGGTGGTGAGATTTTCCGGGTTGATGGTGGTCTGTGTAGCCTTGGCCCTGGCTTCGGTTACCTGTGTAAAAGTTTCCTGCTCGTGTGTGGCGTATCCTTTCACAGTGTTTACCAGGTTTGGAATCAGGTCTGCCCGCCTCTGATAGGAATTTTGCACGTTTCCCCATTGTGCCGTAACGGCTTCCTGTTTCTCTACCATCCTATTGTATCCCTGGCAGCCTGTGAGAGCCATTGCTCCGATCATCAGCAGTAAAACGAATGATATCTTTTTCATCGTGAAATAATTTTATTGTTCTTTACATTACAGGGCGAAGTTAATCTATTTTCTTTGAATCCTGAGTATAATTAACAGTTGAAATGGGGTATCGATCATTTACATTCCCGATAAGTAAAACTTTTTTTATACCTTTGTCGTTAGGAAGAATGAAAGATGATTTATTGTAATTTCCTCAGAGAAGAATAAAAAATCAGTATGAAACGACTCCTCCCCCTAATTTTGGCATTGTTTGCATATACTGCATTATGCGTGAAGGCAGGCGCAGCCCATGCTTCATCGGCAAACCCGCAGGTGTCCGACTCACTTGAACTTTTTCGCGATATTACCGATATCAGCAGACAAATTGAAAGACAAACGCTGTCGGAAGACCAGACACAGCCGGAAGGTCTGCAGCAGTCGGTCACCCTCTTGCAGAATACTGACAGGTTGTCACAGGATACGACATCTGTTCGCATTAAACCATTATTGCAAGTCGGTGATTCACTGGTTTTCCGAAACCCGCTCGATTCACTCTATTTCAGAAAAGAAAACGGTACTTTACATTTACCCGTTCCTCATAATAATTACGACAGGATGCGGGGGCTCACCTTTCGTGATACGCTCTTCTACAATCCACTGTTCCTGCCCATGATCTTTAACGGCAGGATGCTTCCCCGGGATCTGTCATTCTATCCTCCGAAGGAAGAAGCTGTAGCCGGATCACTTATTTCTTCCGATAAAACACTTGCTCCTGCTTTGGCTCACGGCGATTTCGTGCAGCGCGTGAGGAGAGATTACTACATGCAATATCCCGATCGTATCCGGTATTCCGTCTTGAACTTCGATTCGCTCCCGCGTGTAAAAAGTGGTGACGAGATCGTACGCGAAACATTCAATCCGTTTCGAGAACTGTTAAAGTCGGAGACAACCTACTCCCTGGAAGCACCGGGAGTGGAGGGGGCTACCATTAACCGGAAATACTGGATACGCTCCGGTGAGCACTCTTTTCAATTCGCCCAGAATTATTTCTCGGACAACTGGCACAAGGGAGGGACTAATAATCTGAATTTCAATAGTTATCATGTGCTTAGGGCAAACTATAATAAGGAGAAGGTAAAGTTTAATAACACATTGGAGTGGCGGTTATCGATTTTTAATGCGCCTGACGACACCCTGCGGAGATATCGTATCGGCAATGACCTGATTCGTTATTATGGTGATTTTGGTGTGGATGCTTTCCTGAAAGGATGGTCTTACTCGATGAATATGGAGGCAAAATCACAACTGTTCAACTCCTATCCTCCCAACTCAAATGTGTTGCGTTCGGCCTTTATCGCTCCTCTATACGTGAATGCTGGTGTGGGTTTGAAGTTCAATCTCGACAAGCGTTCGGAGAAAGTACGACATCGCAGGTTCAAGTGGGATCTGTCCATTTCTCCCATATCCATAAATTATAAATTCGTGGGAAATGATTCTGTGAATGTGAAACGATATGGTATCCCCGAAGGGAGGCGGTCGGTACTCGATATGGGTTCCACTATTACTTCCATCATAAAATATGATATAACCCGGTATATTACCTGGGACTCACGTCTGACTTACTTTACCAGCTACGATAAGGTGATGTCTGAATTTGAAAACAGCCTGAATATGGCGTTGAGCAATGCATTTTCCACACGTATCTATGTGAATGTGCGTTATGATGACGACGTGCCCCCCGATCCTAATCTGAAGTACTGGCAGATCAGCCAGACACTTAGCTTCGGGCTCAACTACAAGTGGTAATCCTGATCAGTGGAGACGGGTATTTTCGGGGAAAACATATCCACGCAGGAAATCGGTTACTTCCATTCTTTTTTTACCGGATAACTGAAGGTCGGTGAGCCTGATGGCTCCATCCTTTACCACTACATGAAGAAATGTTTTATTGTCGGTGATAATGGTGCCCGGCACCAGGGTGGTATTGCCTCCTTCCACCACTTCTCCTCCATATAACTTTAATCGCAGCGGTTCCGCCGTTTCACCTGCATATATTTCCGTCCATGCGGTGGGATAGGGAGAGAGACCGCGAATAAAATTATACACTTCGACTGCCGTTTTGTACCAGTCTACCCGGCATGTCGCGGTAAAAATCTTTGGGGCTGTCTTTAATACGGGATCATTGGCTATCAGATCTCTTTGAGGGATGGTTGTCACGTTGCCCTGCGTGATGGCATCGACCGTCTTCAGCACCAGTTTTGCGCCCATGACCATCAGCCTGTCGTGCAGTATACCCGCATTGTCATCCTCATAAACCGGAGTCTTTTCGCGGAAGATAATCTGGCCGGTATCAATTTCGTGAGAGAGAAAGAAGGTGGTTACGCCGGTTTCCTCTTCTCCGTTGATGAGTGCCCAGTTGATGGGTGCAGCGCCACGGTATTGGGGGAGCAACGAAGCATGCAGATTAAATGTTCCCCCGGGAGGCATGGACCATACTACCTCGGGAAGCATCCGGAAGGCCACCACTACCTGTATGTCGGCCTGTAACATTTTCAATTCATGCAGAAAGGTTTCCTCTTTCAGCTTTTCGGGTTGCAGCACTTTTAATCCATGCTGCAGGGCATACTGTTTTACTGCCGAGGGCTGCAACTTGTATCCCCTGCCCGCCGGCTTGTCGGGCATGGTTATGACACCCACCACATTGTATTTATTTTCGACGAGTGCTCTCAATGACTCAACCGCAAACTCGGGCGTGCCCATGAAGACAATACGCAGTGTTTTCTTTTCCATTTTACTCATGTGTTATTCGTCAGTATCGGAATAATTTTCCACCAAAACCTCCCTGTAAGAGTTAAATACCGACGATTGGGACAAAATACCCAGATAAATTCCTTTTTCATTCACAACGGGCAGGTTCCAGGCTTTGGTGTTTTCAAACTTATGCATCACCTCTTCCATGCCGGAACCAATGGATATCTTTGCCGGAGCTCCCACCATAAACGTATCCACGGTGAACCGGTCATACAATTCCGGTCGGAACATGATGTTACGGATATCGTTCATCATGACTAAACCCAGAAGCATCCCTTCATTGTTTACGACCGGGAAGATGTTCCGGCTGGAGGAGGAGATCACTTTGACCACGTCGCCCAGCGTCATTTCCGGTGTCACAGTGGGGATATCTTTTTCCAGTAACTCTTCGATCTTCAGGAATGTGAGAACCGCCTTATCCTTGTGGTGGGTAATCAGTTTCCCTTTTTTGGCAAGCCGTATCGCATAGATGCTGTGCTTCTCAAAAACCAGAATGGTTCCGTACGATACGAGTGACGCAATCATCAGGGGAAGAAACAATTCATATCCCCCGGTCAGTTCGGCAATGAGGAAGGTGCCAGTGAGCGGTGCATGCATCACGCCGGCCATTACACCGGCCATGCCCATCAGTGCAAAGTTTTCCTGGGGCAGGTAGGTGGAGTAACCCAGCTGATTGAGTGTATAGGAAAAAATGAATCCCGCAATACAACCCAAAAACAGGGTGGGGGCAAATACTCCGCCAGTGCCACCTCCCCCGTTGGTTGCACTGGTGGCGAATACCTTGAAGAGAAGTACCAGCGAGAGAAAGACGATAATAGCCCAACGGCCTTCGAGGTTGTAAAAGAAACTTTCGTTGGTGAGCGAACGAAAAGAGTTGTCCCCGGCGAGTAATGTCTCAATGGTGTTGTATCCTTCGCCAAACAGCGGCGGGAAGAAGAAAATCAACAGACTGAGCATCACCCCCCCCAGCATAAATCGCTTCCAGTTGGGTAAGCCATGGAATATATCTTCGCACCAGCTCATGGTGCGAATCACGTAAAGTGAAATAAACCCGCAGAGGATGCCCAGTAAAATTACATATGGAATGCGATTGAGCGTAAATTGCTCTACCTGTGAGAAAGCAAACATGGCATCCATACCGTTGAGAAGGTATGATACGGTAGTAGCAGTTACGGCAGTTACCAGCAGAGGAAGGATGGACGACATGGTGAGGTCGAGCAATAGTACCTCGATAACAAAGAGAATGCCCGCCACCGGAGCCTTGAAAATTCCGGCGATGGCTCCCGCTGCGCCGCAGCCGACCAGTATCATCAGGCTGTGTTGCTCCAGCCTGAAGAATCTTCCCACGTTGGAGCCAATGGCAGAACCGGTGAGCACGATGGGAGCCTCCGCCCCCACGGAACCACCAAATCCGATGGTGATTGAGCTGGCTATGAGTGATGAATACGTGTTGTGGGGTTTGATGCGGCTCTTATGCTGTGAAATGGAGAAGAGTATTTTCGTCACGCCATGACTGATGTCGTCTTTCACCAGATATTTGACATATAACCCGGCAATAAGAATGCCTGCAATGGGCAAAAGCAGATAGGAGAAATTGAGATTGTCGCGGCTGAAGTTTTCGGTGAGAAAGACCTGGAGGAAATGGATGGATGTCTTTAGCATCCAGGCGGCCAGGGCAGTGAGTATTCCCACAAGAAAACAGATAAACAGCAGGAAATGGCGCTCCTTAATGTGTGCATCACGCCAAAGCAGGAACCGGTCGTGTATTTCTTTCAATTGCATTGTTTATATCTTCTGCTGCCAAAGATAATGAAATTCTTTACTTGCGGATGATATGAATGGTTCCGTCTTTTCCCAACTTCACAATGCCCGAAGGCTTGGCAGGTGTTGTCTCTTTTTGCCGGCAGGTTACAATATAATCGACTCCGTTTTTTATCTCCCCCGCAATCTGCGAAAATCGGGCCGGCGCCGGTTCACCGCTCACGTTGGCTGATGTGGAGACAATGGGTTTACGGTACTGACGACACAACTCCCGCGAAAAAGTTTCAGCGGTGATGCGTATGCCGATGCTGCCATCGGAGGCTATCAGGTTTGCTGCCAGATTTTTGGCACCATCGTAAATGATGGTGAGCGGCTTGTCTGTCAACTCTATCAGATCCCACGCTATATCGGGCACCTCCTTCACATAGGTTTGCAGTTTGGCCGGATTATCGAGTAATACCAGCATCGATTTGCTGTCACTGCGCTGCTTTAATTCATACACGCGTTGTACGGCTTCTTCGTTGGTGGCATCGCAGCCGATCCCCCAGATGGTGTCGGTGGGATAGAGAATGATTCCGCCGTTTCGCAAGATCTCACAGGCTTTTTTGATGTCCTCCTGCATATTATTCATTTTTATTGTTTACTGCTTCAAGTAATGGGTTTCTTCTGATTTTCTGCCATACATGTACATCTTCAAAATGGTCGTCCTTGAAAAGCCATTCCTTCAATGTGCCTGCTGGAAGGTAGCCTGCTTTTTTGAATAATTGCCTGCTCGCCTGGTTTTTTTCCGGCACAAAGGCATAGAGCTGATGGAAGGAGAGAAAGCCGAAAGCATATTCCTCCAGCAGCAACAATGACTGTAACCCGTAACCCCTGTTTCGCTGGTTTTCGTCGATGAGAATACCCACACCTGCCCTCCGGTGATGTGGATCAAAGTCGTACAGGTCGGCCATGCCAATCACCACTCCCGATGCCTGCATCTGTACCATGAGGCGTAACTGCCTGTCGGCATAAATATCCTGTTTCGATTCGGCAAGATACTGCCTGAAACTGAAACGGGAATAAGGAGCATTGGCATTGCCATATTCCCACAACCGGGTGTCATTTTCCCACTTGTAAAGCAGCTCCAGATCTTCCGGTTCGGGCGCACGCAGCAGGAGTTCCTTATTTTTCAGCAGTTTACTCATCTTCCAAAGGCTTCTGAGATTCATGCATGATCTGCTGTCCGGGATCGGAATCGGGCAGTTCCCACAAGTTTGTCAGTTCGGCCAAAGAAGGCCTGCAAAACAAAAATATGATGAAAAGTACAATCGTGAACCACATAAAATTACTGTTGCGCGAAAAACCAAACAACGTAATGTTCATTAACGTGACAGTACTGAGGGTATATAAGCGCATGAAATATATTTTTTTATATTTTTTGCCTGCTTCAATGGCCTTCCTGGGGCATGAAATCTTTTTCAACCGGTCGGCAAACAGTTTCAATGCTACCGGAATAGCAATGATGGTAATCATGATGGCATAGCGTTCCATGGTGACGCCGACCGGTAAAATATTTTCAGGAAAAGGAATTCCCCGGAACAATACCAGGAGAAACAACAGGAGAAGGAAAATCATATTCCCGTATAGATGTCGGCTCAAGTAGAGAATAATGCATGCGTCGGCAGTTCCTTTCATCTCGACAGTAATTTGTAGGATTCATCAAAGGGGGTTCTGTTTAGAATGGAGCGTCCCAGCGTCACCTCATCGGTATATTCAATCTCATTGCCCACGGAGACACCCCGGGCAATGATGCTCACCTTCACATGATAAGGCTGCAATTTGCGAAAGATATAAAAGTTGGTGGTATCGCCCTCCATGGTGGCGCTCAGCGCGAGAATAACTTCCCTGATGCCACCGGTTTTCACCCGCTCCTCCAGACTGTTAATTTCCAGGTCCGACGGGCCAATGCCGTCGATAGGGGAAATGATACCACCCAGCACATGATATAAACCGTTAAACTGCGCCGTCTTCTCAATGGCCATCACCTCCCTGATGTTCTCTACCACACAGATGACCCCATTGTTTCTTGTTTTATTGGCACAGATGCTGCATACTTCGGTGTCAGAGATGTTGTGACAGTAAGCGCAGTATTTTACTTCCCGTTTCAGCCTGAGTATACTTTCGGTGAAGTGTGTCACACTTTCTTCTTCCTGGCGTAACAGGTGTAGTACCAGCCTCAGGGCCGATTTCCTTCCTATTCCCGGAAGCCTGGCAAATTCGTTTACTGCATTTTCAAGCAGGGTAGATGGATAGGGGCTGTTCATCGTTTGTCTTATCTTACGCAAAGATACGATGAATCGGTTTACCCGACAAATTCTTTTAAATTGCAAAAGAAGGCTTTCACAGATACTTTGGTATTTAAAGTTTAATCCGTGTTTCTGATTTAAATTAAAATCCAGCGGCATTTTTTTACATCGATTTCGTGTTTTGTTTGATATAAGTTTGTAATTTTGTGGCTCTATAAATTTAGGAAAGTTTTAAAAAAAGAGGAGTAATATGAAGGTACTTTTGGCAACAAGTAAACCATTTGCCGTGCAGGCTGTACAAAAAATACAGAAAATCATTGAATCAGCGGGTCATTCATTCACCAGGCTGGAAAATTATACTGACAAGGCACAATTACTTGATGCTGTAAAAGATGTGGATGCTGTTATCATACGGAGCGATCTGATTGATCAGGAAGTGATGCAAGCCGCTCCCAACCTGAAAATTGTGGTCAGGGCCGGAGCAGGCTATGACAATGTGAATCTGGAGGAGGCCACCGCTCATAATATCTGTGTAATGAACACGCCGGGTCAGAATGCCAATGCCGTGGCTGAACTGGTATTCGGGTTGATGATTTTTATGCAACGCAATCGGTTCGATGGTTCCGTGGGACGCGAGATCAAAGACCGCCGGCTTGGCTTGTATGCTTTTGGCAATGTAGCTAAAATGGTTGCCAAGATTGCACGTGGCTTCGATATGCCCGTGTATGCCTATTCTCCTACGCTTACACACGACGACCTGCGAAAAGAAGGCGAGTATGGCGTGATCGCAGCATATAGTAACATTGAGTTGTTCCAGAGCTGCGACTTTATTTCCCTGCATATGCCCTTGCTGGATGAAACGCGTGACTGCGTGAATTACGAACTCATGTCATATATGCCGGAGGACGGTATGCTTCTTAACACCGCACGCAAAGAACTTCTGGTGGAAGAAGACCTGATCCGGCTCATGGAGGAACGTCCGCTATTTCAATTTGCTACCGATGTGAAGCCGGACAGACATGATGAGTTTCTTTCCAAATTCCCGAACCGTTATTTCTCAACACCAAAAAAGACAGGAGCCCAGACTACGGATGCCAATATCAATTCGGGTCTGGCTGCTGCAAAACAGATTGTCGCTTTCTTCAATAACGGCGACGAATGTTACAGGGTGAATAAGAAATAAACTGTCAACTTTCAGTATATCAGCTCTTTTAGGAGCCGAGTCATAAATATAGAAAAAGAGGAATAAATTCTCGGAACAACAGCATAGTGACGTCGGAAATCAGAATTTAATTATAATCAATATGAAGAAATACAATTTCAACGCGGGACCATGTGTATTACCCCGCCCTGCAGTAGAATCAGCCATTGAAGCGATACGCGACTTCGATAATACCGGCATTGGCATCCTTGAGATATCACACCGCACTCCCGGGTGGGAACGGATCATGAAAGAGACAGCCGACCTATGGAAAGAATTGCTGAACATTCCCGATAACTACAAAGTCCTTTTGTTAGGGGGTGGTGCCAGTACTCAGTTTTTTGAAGTTCCTGCAAACCTGATGCAAAAGAAGGCAGCCTACCTGCAGACCGGTGTCTGGGCAAAGAAGGCCATCAAAGAGGCTAAGTTTTACGGAGAGGTTGAAATTGTGGCTTCGTCGGAAGATAAAAACTATTCCTATATTCCCAAAGGATATACCATTCCGGTCGATGCCGATTATTTCCACATCACGACAAACAATACCATCTACGGGACGGAAATGCATGAGGATATCGACAGCCCGGTGCCTTTGGTGGCCGATATGTCGTCTGATATCATGAGTCGTCCGGTAGATGTTTCCAAATATGGCATCATCTACGGAGGGGCACAGAAAAACGTGGGACCTGCCGGTGTTGCCTTTGTGATCGTAAGGGAAGACATACTTGGCAAGATCAATCGTCCGCTACAGACAATGGTGGACTACCGCACCCATATCGGAGGTGCCGAGAAAGACCGTTCCATGTTCAATACACCCCCTGTATTCCCGATATTTGTCATGCACGAAACCCTGAAATGGGTGAAAGAGCTTGGGGGTGTGGATGCGATGCACAAAATGAACAGGGAGAAAGCGGAACTGCTCTATAACGAAATAGACCGAAACAAGCTTTTTGTGGGTACTGCTGCCAAGGAAGACCGTTCCATCATGAACGTCTGCTTCGTGATGAACGAAGAATACAAAGAGAAAGAAGCTACTTTCCTCGATTTTGCGAAAGAACGTGGCATGGTGGGTATCAAGGGGCACCGGTCAGTAGGTGGCTTCCGCGCATCTATTTATAATGCATGCCCCAGGGAAGCCGTAGAGGCGCTGATTCAGTGCATGCAGGATTTTGAAAAGCAAAATTAAATTTTTCTATAGATCAAAAGAGGTGGGATCAAACATTGAATTCCACCTCTTTTATTTTTACCTATTTTAACTCGACAGCATGAACCTTTTTCATTCTCAAAGCCTTACTCTTTATATATAACATAATGCATGTTTGCATTAAACAAAACCTTTATGTAATGAAACAGAATCTTTTTAAAGTTTTTGCAGTGATAATGTTATTGCCGGCTGCATTTATTGGCTGTGAGCAAAACGACGATCTGGAAGGAATTGATTCGAAAAAAGTGACAGTGCAATTCAGGGCCGACAATGGCACAACCACCAGAAGCGCTGCTCAGGGTGAAACCCGTTTGATGCTTGACGAGGTTGTCAATGTATTGAATTTTAAAATTAATGTGGCGGAAATAGAGTTTGACTTTGATGATGACTTTGACGACGACCATAAATTAGCGACTCAATTTGGCGAAACCTATTCTTCCGATGATGATCTGGAACTGAAAGGTCCGTTCGAAGTCGATCTGATTCTAAATGGCGACTTACAGGCTAAAACATTGTTTTCAGGCCTCGAACTGCCCAACGTGGCTTTTGAGGAGATCGAGTTTGAAATGAAGAAAAACAGGAATGAAAATTCAGTACTCTACAATCAAACCATCCTGATTGATGGTGAGATAGCCGGAGTCCCGTTTATTTTTTCATCGGACAAGGAATTTGATTTTGAAATTGAATTCGATAAGCCATTTATCCCGGGTGAAGATTTGGGAGTTGCGGTTGATTTCCACATAAACCAGTTGTTTGCCAGTTCACTGAGCGGGATCGATTTCACAACGGCTGTTCCTGATAACGATGGTGTAATCAGAATTTATTACAATGATCACGGTGAACAGTCACCGAACTATCAGTTGGGCAAGAAAATTTGGGAACGACTCGATGATATGATCGACTGTGATTTTGACGATGATGGTGATTGACGAATAATTATTCCCTAAAAAGGAGCTTTCAGCAATGGGGTTCCTTTTTTTTATTTATATTTATTTAACGATAAAAAAGGGTAAATAGATTTGCATGTTACGAAAATATCGTAGATTTGCGGTATTAAAACAGTTTTTAATTCAATAAACTAAATGGACGATGGAACGATTGACTCCCCAGGAAGAAAATGTGATGTTGCTTGTGTGGCAGCTTAAAGAGTGTGCGATCAAGGATGTGGTTGAGAAGTTGGAGGAGCCCCGCCCTCCTTATACAACGGTGGCTTCCATCTTTAAAAATCTGGAAAGTAAAAGATATCTGGAGAAAAGAAGGTTCGGCAATGTGAAGGTTTTCAAGCCGCTCATTTCTGAAGCGGCCTATAAGAGGCACTTTCTTTCGGGGGTAGTACAAAGTTATTTCGATAATTCCTATAAAGAGCTGGTATCCTTCTTTGCCAAAGAGCAAAAGATCACTACGGAAGAACTCAGTGAGATCATACGCCTGATAGAAAAGAATCAGAAGTAGTTTTTTTACCGTTAATACGACAGCCATGTATCCCTTTTTAATTTATCTGATACAAGTCAACATCGCCTTGGCAATGTTTTATCTCCTGTACGCATTATTACTGAAAGGAGATACGTTCCTTCGCCTTAGGCGTTCCTTCTTTATGCTGGCAATTGTTTTCTCGCTGTTTTATCCCCTGTTTTCTGTTCCGGCGCTGGGAGAAGTGTTGAACTTCCGTTCCACTACCCCTGTGGACGTTGAAAGAGCTGTTTTTATTGAAGATCTCGATATGTCGATAGTGCCGGATGATGCGGCATCAGACGCCAGTTCTTTCCTGTTTCCCTGGGAACAAATCCTTACGGGACTCTTCGTAGTGGTTACGTCGTTTTTTGTGTTGCGGTTTTTCTGGCAACTTTTCTCTATCGTGCGCATTCGTCTCCATAGTAAAGTAACGGAAATATCTGGGATCACCGTCTGTCAGTTGCCGGAAGATATGACACCCTTCTCCTTTTTCAAGTGGATATTTATCCATACCGAAAAGCATGCGGAAGCAGAGACCAGGCAGATTCTGCTGCACGAGCAAACCCACGTGAGACAGTGGCATTCGCTGGACATAATTCTTGTTGAGATACTCTCTCTCTTTTCCTGGTGGAATCCTTTTGTCTGGCTGATGAAGCGGGAGATGGCGATGAATCTTGAGTATCTGGCCGACAACGGCGTGCTTCGAGAAGGGATCGACAGCCGCGAATATCAGTTCCATCTTTTACGACTGACTTATCATGAAACTGCAGTTCAGATAGTAAACAACTTTAATGTATCACAATTAAAACAACGCATTATGATGATGAACAAAAAGAAATCGACCACACCCGTACTTGCGAAATATCTGCTTATTTTGCCTCTGGTTTTTATGCTTATAGCGGCAAATAGTGTATATGCAGCACGGAAGGAAACCAAATCAGGGCAAACAACAGGAGCTGTTCATGATCTACTTTTGGATGAAAGCGTATCATCGCCTGTCTTATACGATAGTGAAACTGAGAACGTGCAGGATCCCCCACCTGTAAAGAAAGAGGATCCTACGCAGGAAATATTTGTAGTGGTGGAAGATATGCCCGAGTTTCCCGGTGGAAACGAAGCAATGGTGCAATTCTTGGCTGACAATATCCAATATCCGGAAGTGGCGAAAGAGAATGGAATTCAGGGAAGGGTTACTTGCCAGTTTGTGGTGCTGAAAGATGGTACTGTTTCTGATGTGAAAATAATCCGGGGCGTAGATCCCTCCATCGATGCCGAAGCTGTTCGTGTGTTGGAGACGATGCCTGCCTGGAAACCTGGCAAACAACGTGGTCAGGCTGTAAATGTACAATTTACGCTACCGGTGGTTTTCAGCCTAAAGAAAGATGAATCGAAGATAATCATTGACGAGTTAAAGACGAATGAAAGAAGTATGTCGGTACAGGCACAGGTACAGCATAATTTTCTGTTTCCTGGCGGTAACAAGGAGTTTATGAGGTTTATTTCCGAAAGAATAAAATACCCGGTGGAAGCACAGGAAAAAGGTGTACAGGGAGTAGTGAATGCTTCGTTTCGGATAAATAATGCTGGAGATATAACCGGGGCAGAAGTGACGGGCGATTCGGATGAGATGGCAGCTTTGAACAACGAAGTGTTGCGGGTGATCAGGGAGATGCCTCGATGGGAAAAGGATGAGTATATGTTGGTTTCCGGCAGAGTGACAGACTCCGGTTCCCAGCCATTACAAGGTGCGTCCGTTATTATAAGAGGAACCGGTACCGGTATGATCACGGATGCAAACGGCCATTTTCAACTGAAAGTTCCTGCCGGAAGAAATACCCTGGCAATCTCTTTTGTGGGGTACAAAACGGAAGAGATATTGTTGTCAAACCTGAAATCATCAGGTGGAGAAATTATCACAAACTTACCGGTTGTTTTTAGATTGCAAGGGGATGACACTTCGAAATCGTTTACAGGGCCCGCATCTGAGAACACAGTCATTGTGGTGGGATATGGCGTGAAGAAGCAGCCCGAGATAAAAGATCCGAGATAAATTCATTATTATCTTTTTGTAAATCTTGCAGACTATTAAGGGAGGTTGCGAACGCATCGGACCTCCCTTTCACATTAATCAATGGTCAATGAAAATCAGACTTTTCATCTTTATTCTCCTTGCATCCCATATCATGTGTGGATATGCCCAGACAAGCCAGGTAGAGAAACTGATTGAAAATTATCGTTACCGCGAAGCAATTCAGCTACTCAAAGAGGCTTCCCAAAGCATGGAGAATATGCTTTTAATGGCAGATTGCTATCAGCAAGTCAACGACTACAATCCGGCGTTACGGATCTACGATTCACTTTCGGTCTGTTATCCCGAAAACAGGAACATACTGATGGCAGGGGCAGAATGTGCCTACCAGAGTGGTGATCCGGATCTGTCGCTTAGCTACTGGCAAAAAATAAATGAAGGCTCACCCGGCAACCTTTATTTGCAGACCAGACTGGCAGTGGCCTATTACCGGGCAGGAGACTGGCATGGTACCATCCGGACTTCGGAAGAAGTGTTTAAACAGGATTCAGTTCCCATGCTGTTGCGAATGGCCGGGGATGCCCACATCAACCTGAATGACGGGATGGGACTGGTCTATTATATGAAAGCGATTGAAAAGGACCCGGCCGATCATCTGGCATTGCGTAATCTGTGTGATTTTTACTACTCTATACAGTTGTATGATACCGTTGTCACACTCACCGACCGGTACCTCTCGGGAATCAACCCCGACCATAAATCCATTGGACAACTGAATGGAATGGCCCAGTATACATCCGGAAACTACCGGCAGGCAATCAAACGGCTGCAGCATAATGTGGAATTGGGTGACTCTACCTATACAACCACCTATTTTCTTGGAATGAGTTATTATGCGTCAAAGCTCTATTTTGATGCCACAAAATGGTTGGGAATTGCCTATGCTCGGGCGATACCAGAACCTGACGTGAACCTCCTTTATTACTACGGTACGTCTCTCTCCAGAACATACGACCGCAAAAAAGGGATACAGATACTTGACGAGGGAGTAAGCAAGATTGAAAAGCTGAAGGAAATGCTTTTCGATTACGAGGTGTCGCTGGCCGATGCCCATCACCGTTCGAAACAGTTCCCAAGAGCCATAAGATATTATGAGTCGGCATTCAGTCGGCGTCCACAGACTCATTCCATCCTGTACAACGTAGCCTCTATCTATGACGAGATGAAGGATACGGAGAGGGCGCTGACCTATTACGAGCGTTTTCTAAAGACAGCTCCGGCTCAATTGGATGTGAATGGCAGTCCGGTGGCAAAAAGTGAGTTGGAAAAACTTACTACTACTGAACTCTTCTATAGGGCAGCTGCCCAGAGAGTGACGGAACTGCAAAGAGACCGTTTCTTTAATCAGGGAAAAAAGTAAGCTGTCCGCATCAATTGAACAGGTCGTCTATTCCCTCGTTATTCACCACCGGATCGTTACTGCGATAAAAATCGGGAGAGTAGCGCTGCATATCGTGACAGGGATCGAAACCGGCGGGTATCTCAAATACGCCGTCGTCGGTATAATTCAACTCGGAATCGGCATATATCTTCTGGTAGAAGATGCCCTGAATGGGGAGCGCCATGCTGGCTCCCTGACCGTATGCCATCCTGTCGAAATGGATGGAAGGTTCTTCACCGCCTACCCAGCAACCTGCCACCAGGTTGGGTGTGAATGACATAAACCAGCCGTCGGAGTTGTTGTTTGTCGTACCGGTTTTGGCCCCCATCTGTCCTTTCAGGTTATAAATTCTGCGCAGACGGCCTCCGGTACCCCCATCGACGACAGCTTTCAGCATGTCGAGCATCTTGTAGGAGGTGGTCTCGCTGAATATCTCCTTCATCTCCGGCACAAAGGAGGCTACCTCGTTGCCGTAAGAGTCCTCGATACGGGTCACCAGCATGGGTTCCACACGGATACCACGGTTAATGAAGGAGGAGTAGGCCCCCACCATCTCATATACCGATGCGTCATTGGGTCCCAAAGCCAGTGATACGACAGGGGGGGCAGGTGTTTTCAGTCCGAACGACTGTAACATGCGTGCAAAAGCGTAGGGGGAGAATTGCTTCATCAGGTAGGCCGTGACCCAGTTGTCAGAGTTCTGCAAACCCCATTTGATGGAGACAAACTCACCGTTTGCTCCACGTGAGTTGCGGGGAGTCCATTCCTCACCTGTTTCCGTGATCAGGGTTACAGGTCCGTGTATCATGCCATCGCAGGGGCTCATCCCCTCTTCCATGGCCAGCGTGTAGAGATAGGGCTTGATTGTTGACCCGATCTGGCGTTTGCCGGTGGCGACCATATCGTACTTGAAAAACTTGAAATCGGGACCTCCCACATAGGCTTTCACGTGGCCTGTCAAGGGATCCATGGCCATAAAGCCGGCGCGCAGAAAGTTCTTGTGGTAACGGATGGAGTCCCAGGGAGTCATCACTGTATCCACCTCCCTGTGATTCCAGGAAAATACTTTCATCTCTACCGGTTTTTCCTTGAAATTTTTGAGGATGTCGGCTTCACTGAAACCGGCTTTTTTTAATATATGATACCGGTCGGTCTGCTTCATGGCGGCGGTCATCAGGCTCTCCACCTGGTCGCTCACTTCGCTGGAGTAGGGCGCATATTTTTTTCCGGCTTTCTCCCGAAAGAACTGGTCCTGAAGGTAACCTCCCAGATGTTCTCTTACGGCTGCTTCTGCATGACGCTGCATCCGCTTGTTGATGGTGGAATAGATCTTGAGTCCGTCGGTATAAATATCGTAACTGGAACCATCTGCTTTCTTGTTCTTTTTGCACCAGCCGTACAGTGGATTCTCCACCCAGGCGAGTGAATCTTCCGTGAACTGTTGCCGTTTCCAGGAAGCATAATTCTTCCGGTTGGGCTTGTCGGCCATCATCATCTTAGCCAGGTGCTGCCTGTAGTAGGGGGCGGCAATATCCACATGATCCGAGCGGTTGAAATCAATTTCCAGGGGTAGTTGCTTCAATGAATCGGCCTCCTGCCGGGTGAGATGATTTGCCTTATGCATTTGGGATATCACCACGTTTCGCCTGTCACGGGTTAGGTCGGCTCGGCGGACAGGATTATACAGGGATGAATTTTTCAACATCCCGATCAGCGTGGCTGCTTCCTCCACTTTCAGTTCGCCGGGCCTTTTGTTGAAATAGGTGCGTGCAGCCGATTCAATTCCGACGGCATTGTAGTTGAAGTCATATTTGTTCAAGTAGAGATTGACGATCTCCTCTTTTGTATAGTATCGCTCCAGCTTCGCGGCAATCACCCATTCCACCGGTTTCTGGAAAAGACGTTGAAGCTTGTTGCTTGCACGGGGTGAATAAAGCAGTTTTGCCAGCTGCTGGGTGATGGTGCTGCCACCACCGCTCTCGGACTGGTTCAGAATTACCGTCTTAAAAATGGCCCTGCCCAGGCCTATGATGTCAATGCCCGAATGGGAATAATAACGGATGTCCTCTGTGGAAATAAGAGCATTGATAAGATGGGGCGAGAGCTCGGAGTAATCTATCATAATACGGTTGTCGTCACTCTCAGAATAGGTGAAGAGCAGGTCGTTGTCGGAAGAGATTACCTGTGAGGCATATTTGTCGATCGGGTTTTCCAGCTCATTAATATCGGGCAGGTATCCCAGGGCTCCTGTTGAAACGAGTGTAAAAAAAAACAGTGTCCCGGCTACGATGAGCCCGAAGACACCCCACATGGCCTTTACAATATCATACTTCCCTGTGCTTTTTTTTGCTGATCCCTTGCGGAGCGTCTTTTTTTTCTTGCCCATATGTGAATAAAATCGCTGTTTTGCTGCCCGAACCTTTCAGAGGTTCGCCGCAAAATTACACAAAACCATTGGAAACAAGAAGGAAGAAGTATTAAAAATAGTTTCCTTCTCAATTTTACAAAATCCGCACATGGCGCCTTTAAAATTTAAACGAGAAACCTCCCGAAGCATTCAGACCCTGAGCCGGATGTCCGTACCATATATCGTATTTATGTGACAACAGATTATTCACCCGTATACTCAGCGAGAAAGCATCACTTATTTCATAGACGCCTCCCAGGTTCAGATCGTTGATGGCATCCATTTCCCGTTCAATGCCCTGGTAATAACTCCACCGGTCTCCCGCCATGTAATAATTGAGTGTAAATTTCAGACTTTGTATTATATCCAGGGAAGCACGCAAATCGACTTCAAACCCCGGCTGGTTATATGCCCTGGGATTTGTGACATCCACATCGCCAATGGTCATGTTGGTTACATCATAGAAATTCTTTTTTAGCCGGAGTGAAATATCCAATGGGGACCATATGTTCGACTGGATTATTCCACCGATGTGTGAATGAGTAAGATCACCGTAAACAGGGTACAAAACTTCTCTGAAGTTTCCCGGGATATCTCCCCCCATCACTTCCTGACCGTGGTGAATAAGAAAATGCGCATCATCTGTTTTCCGGAAACCGCCAAACAGGTCGATGCGGAATCCATTGGCTTCACCTATTTTTACGCCGCCATCGATATCCACGATGGAGAAAGCCGGTTTTACAGAAGCATCATGCAGGAAGTATCGCGATTCATTCATCATATCCAGGAAGGTGTTGTGTTGGAATCCGCCGTGAATATTGGCATAAAGCGATGTCTTATCGGTCAGCCCCAGATGCAGTTTCACATTCGGAACCACACGTACCCTTATCTTATCGGCATCCTGAAAGAGCACATCCACACCCAGGCGGGCACTTCGGTTTAATCCTCCAAAGAGGACGTAGGGGGCGGCATTGATCAGAAAATAGTTATCAAAGTCATTTCTGTACACGGTGGTGAACAAGCTTCCATCTACCCCTGCCTTGGTGTTGATATTCCTGAAAGGCTTGTCGAATCCGGCAGTCACGTTCAACTGGTTGCCCCTGATGGGGTCACCATTGAGATCGTAGCCGAATTTGGTGGAAAAATTACTGAAATCGAGCGATCCCCTGTAGTTCAGTCGGTCCGATTCTTTCGAGGCCAGACCCAGGTGCGAATTGAACACGCCCAGGCGTTGTTTTTCATTTTCGAAATAGCGTTCATTTTCAAAGCTGTTCCCATAATAATTGAAGCCGGAGTTCAGGTATGAGAGGTGCATGTTAAGCAGTATGGCGTCGGCATCGTGTTTGTAAGCCAGCTTTCCCAGGTTATCCATGAAGTATGCTGTGTTTCCTGCAGGGTTCGAATCCTCCTGCAGGTAGTTTATATCCCCGTTGGTGGAGTTGTGCAGGAAAGTAAATGCCAGGTTATGCTTCGGCTGGTCTACCAGACGATATCCGAAGGCGCCGTCGATGTTGGCATAATTACCGGCATGAAAAGAGAGATACCCTTTTTTAAGGTTGAACGGAATATCCGTCATGATGCCTGCGGGGCGGGGCAAAGCAATCTCCAGCGGCGGGGTAATCCGTCCCGCCCAGGTGGAATAGTTGGTGTTGGCCTTTTGTACCGACGGCTCCCGCAGTGCGGGGAGTGAGTTGATCTTATCGGCATCGAGCAGCGTGGGGTTGAAATCACGCTCCAGTTCAAGCTGTCTGCGCAACAGCGAGTCCTGCGTTTGGGCAAATAAACCGGCTGAAAGTGCCAGGATTACCATTATAATATATATCTTCTTCATACAGTTTATGTTCACTATTTGGTTCACTTTATTCTCGTTATTCGGCTTCGCGGTTGTTTTTTAGCGGAGACGTTCATTGATCATTTGCTGGATGTCGGCTTCACCGCCTTTATAATTGTTTTTCAGACTTTCCAGATACTGGCGGGCCTGAAATTCATCGCCTTTCGCCTGGTAAGTATCAGAGAGTACGATGAGTGCACGGGCCATCCAGTACTGATGGGGTGTTCCCTTTTGCATAAACTCTTTCACCTGTGCTTCGGCCCGGTCATAGGATTTCCACCGGTAATAGGTGTCTGCCAGAATAAACTGCGCTTCTGCGCCATAAATGCTGCGGGTATCATTTGCCAGAAACTGAAAATCTGCCATTGCATTGTCGTTCTCGTTCACCTTCTGATAAGCCTTGCCGCGCAGGTACCTGGCTTCGGTCACCGTTTCCGGAGACAGGTTGCTGCCTGCCAGTAATTCCGTGGCTGCTCTTGCTGCTTCATGATTACCTCCCAGAGCCGTTTGCGTACGTGCCACACCCAGTTGTCCATTCTGTTTGTTTGCAATATTTCTGGCTGAGGAGGCCAGCCGTGAATAGTCGGCCAGTGCCTGTCGGTAGTTCCCGTTTTTATACTCCACCCTTGCCGTATAAAGAAGTGCATTGTCGAGGAACTTCACATTGCTTGCATCAATCACCTTCCGGTAATGAGACAGAGCCTGTTGTTCATCTTTTTTCTCCTCGGCAATCATGCCCAGATAATAATGTGCGTCACTGCTGTAGGCACCGTTGGGATAAGTCTGCAGGTAACGGTTCATCGACGAGGCGGCATCGGCACGGTTTCCTCGCATAAAGACACTTTCGGCAGCCAGGTAGGTAAGTGAATCCTGACGCGATACCGTAATACGCATGCCGCCGGGAAGCGCGTTTGCGTAATTCACATAGGACTGCACGTCATTCATGTCGCGATAAACGGTCTCCAGGGAAGCCAGCGCATTCCGTGCATCATCCGATCCGGGGAAGCGGGAGATCACATTTTTATAGGCGGCAATGCTCTGCTGGTAATTACCTGTATTGTAATACAACTGGCCCAGCTGCACGCCACCCTGTGAAGCCAATACGCTTCCCGGAAATTCGTTTACGAGCCGCTGTAATACTGTAATGGCTTCATTTTCACGGTTAAGCATGGTGAGAGCCCTGCTTTTTTCGTAGAGTGCGTCATCGAAATACTGTGAGTTGGGGTATTGCCGCATCAGGTTGTCGAGTGCGGTTATTTTACCCTGATAGTTATGTTGCAGTCCCATCACGAAAGCGCGTTGATAGGCAGCATAGTCGGCAGCGCCCGGATTCACAGCGGCAGCCTGGGAGTAATAACGTTCTGCTTCATCAAAGCTGCGGTTGAAGTAATAGCTGTCGCCCACACGATTAAGTGCATCGGCATATTCGTTTTTTCTACGGTCGGTTTCTGTAGAAAGGTAACGCTCAAAGGCCGTCACAGCCTGTCCGTACTGTTGTTGTTTAAAGAGCGCGTATCCGAGGTTGTACCATCCGGTGGCATAATTCTCATCACCAGGGGCTGCGTTTTGTGTAAACTGACGTAAGTCGTTTGCGGCATTGATGTAATTTCCCATTCGGTACCATGATTCCCCACGCCAGTAGTACGCATTGTTGCGAGCCTTGGCATCGTAGTTTCCCATACCGATACTGTTGTTAAAATATTGCACTGCTTCGTTCATATTCCCGTTGATGAATTCCTGTGCTCCCAACTGAAAGAGTACCATCTGCTTGGCTTCAAGGATGCGCCGACCGGGATTATTGATCCGGTCAATGGCTTTCAGGGCTGCCTGATAATCTTTGGTGGTAAGAAACGTCTCCGCGAGGATATCATTAACCTGATTGGTATAGGGGGAATTGGGATATTCCCGGAGGAAATTTTCGAAGAGGTTGATCGATTCACTAAACACTGAGAAGTTGGTCTGATGTGCCAGCAGTGCGTAGTTAAACATGGCTGTTTCCCTGACTTGAGGATTGAAGTTGTTTCTGGTAGCCGCTTCGAAAGCCATCTGGGCCGGCTGTTTCTGGTTGAGTTTCAGATAAGTTTGTCCCAGTTGAAGTTGTGCATTCTGAGTGAGCGCATCCGCTTCTCCCACGGCTTGCTGAAACATGGCTGCCGCTTCGTTGAATTTGCCTGTCTCGAAATAAGACAATCCCAGAAAATAGGCATCGCCGCGCAGCGGCTTCTCTACGTGCGTAAGATAGTACTCGTAATATGGAATTGCCCGTGAAGGCTCTCCCAGACGATAGTGGCTGTTACCGAGCACCCTGTTCATTTCTGTGAGGTGATTGCTCTGTGGAAATCGTGTCAGAAATGAACCTGCGAGACGGATCGCTTCATCCGGTTTTCCATCAAAAAAAGCTGCCTGAGCCGTGTAAAAAGCCACCTCCTCCTGATATTGGGGATGATCCTTCAGACGCTGGAACCGTTGTAGCGCGGCCTGGTAGTTTTTATTTGAATAGTCGATGTATCCCAGATAGAAATTACCTGCATCCCGGTATTTGCTGCTATTTTGTGAGAGCAACCCGAAGTAGCGGGCAGCCTCCTCTTTATTGTCCAGCTGCAATTCGGTATAACCTGCCCGGAAGCTGTAATCTTCCTGTTCTGAAAGAGTCAGGTAGTCAAGATCGGATTGGTTGAACCACATCCTTGCAGATTCCCATTCCTTTCGGTCGAAATAGAATGAACCAACCAGAAAGCTTATTTCATGGCGATGTACTGTTTCCGGATGTGCTGCAAGAAAATATTTCAATTCTCCACCGCTTTTTTCATGGCCACGGTGGAATGATGACACTGCCATCATGTAAGCAGCCTCTTCTTTCAGCATTGCATCGGAGCTCACCTTTATAAATTCAGCCAGGAGATCCTGTGCGCCGGTATAGTTTCCTTCAAGAAACATCTCTTTGCCGAGATTATACATATTTTCATGCCCGGAATGGTATGTGGTTTTCTGGGCAGGTAAAATCTGTGTGAAAAGGGTAAGGGTAAACAGTAAGATGATTTTCTTCATATTCTGGATTTTTATGATTCCTCCGTAATTGAATTTTTTACGGTCTCTTTTTTTGTTTTAGTTCCGGGAGTAATTTTTCCACTCCCTGTCTGATCGACGTAAGCCCGAAGTCTGCCGGAGAGAGTTTGTCCGGAGGAGTGAACTGCAGTTCCGATACATCGTCATGAGGGTGTAATCCTTGAAAATCATCGACAAGGCAGCGAAAAAACATATCCACGGTATGGACTTCAAAGCCCGAATATACATAAATATTCGGAATGGAGAAAAGATATTCGGACGAAGTAACACGAAGGGTTGTTTCTTCCACGACTTCCCTGCGGATTGCCTCTTCGGCTGTCTCATGCATGTCGACGAAACCGCCGGGAAGGTCGAGGGTTCCCTTTGCCGGATCCTTTGCCCTGCGGGCGACCAGAATTTCGCCTTTTGCATTTTCAATCACAGCCACCACGGCAGCAGAGGAATTGAAGTAGTAGACAAAGCCGCATGCGACACACTTCTTCGATTTTTCATTGTTTTCCTCGAACTGCGAAGAACCACACTTCGGGCAGAACCGAAACTGATGCAGGGGATGAGCCATGAGATTAATTTGCTGATGAATTGATTTGCTGATGTGCAACTATGCCTTTTTGTTGATACGCAGCTGTGCAGTTGTGCAGTTGTGTTATTCCTGCTAAGCTGCTAATTAGTTAGTGCTTCTGTACTTCCACGATTTTTGTCCCGGGAAGCTCCCGGTTACGTTTATCGACGGCTGATACCAGATTATCAGCAAGTGCGGCAAATGCCATGCCGGTGATGCTGTCGGCATTCAGTGCTACGGGGCGACCGTCGTCGCCTCCTTCCCGGATGCTCTGCACAATGGGTATCTGTCCCAGCAGGGCATATCCCTGTTCTTCGGCCAACCGCTTGCAACCATCTCTTCCGAAAATATAATACCTGTTCTCCGGCAACTCGGCAGGAGTGAACCAGGCCATGTTTTCCACCAGTCCCAGAATAGGCACGTTTACCTTGTCGGCTGTGAACATGCTGATACCCTTTCGAGCATCGGCCAGCGCCACTTCCTGGGGGGTACTCACAATCACTGCACCCGTGATAGGCAGCGTTTGTACCAGTGTGAGATGGATATCGCTTGTGCCGGGAGGGAAGTCGATGAGGAAATAATCCAGTTCACCCCAGTGGGCATCCCCGATAAGTTGCTTCAGAGCGTTACTGGCCATGGCGCCACGCCAGACCACCGCATCCGATTTGTTGACAAAGAAGCCGATGGAGAGCATCTTCACCCCATAATTCTCGATAGGGACCATCATGTCGCGCCCATCAACCTGTTCCATCATCGGCCCCTGATCTTCCACGTCGAACATCTTGGGCACGGAAGGGCCGAAAATGTCGGCATCCAGCAGGCCTACCTTATATCCCTTTTGTGCCAATGCCACGGCCAGATTGGTACAGACAGTGCTTTTCCCTACGCCTCCCTTCCCGGATGCGACAGCGACGATGTTCTTCACTCCGGGCAGAAGGTCGGGCAGGTCGGCGCGGGGAGACTGCTTCGACTTCACCGAGATATTGCCTTTGATGTCGATATCCGCGCCGGCATAAGTCAGGACTGCCTGTTCTGCCATCTTCACAACCGATTTGATGAAAGGGTCGTGTGCCTTTTCGGTAACGAGCGAGAAACTCACTTTCATACCATCAATGCGGATGTCGTCGGCTACCATGCCGGCAGAGACGATGTCCTGTCCTGTTCCGGGGTAACGTACATTTTTCAGTGCATCGATAATTAATTGGGGATATATTGCCATATAATGATTTTTTGATTTGCTGATTTAGAGATTAGCAGATTTTTTTTCTTGTTGAAGAAATGATCTTTGCCAGTAATTTTTTGATGCTGATTATTTTTGTTAATAGTTCATCTGTCAAAGGATAATTTTCGGATTTTTCGCATAATAAAAGCCAGTATTCCGTTTCTTCGGCCTCTTTTGCAGCGATTTTAATTTTGTGTAAGAAATCTGTGATGCTCTCAGCATTTTGTGCTTCGCGAATATTGGCTCCTATAGATGTCCCTGATTTTAATAGCTGGTTTGCAATAATGAATTTTTTGCTTTCCTCTAATTTTTCACAAAAAGAAATAATTTGCAGAGCGAAATCAAAACTAACTTCCACTATCTCATTTCTATTCATAATCATCACATCATTAAATCGTCACATCATTTAATCACTTTAAATTCTTGCATTTCTGCCAAAGCTACGATAGTCGTCCTTTTCTATTTCAATGTCGGGCTCAATCCATCGCCGTTCACCGGAACAGATGAATTTGATAAACTTGATAGATAAACCTCTTTCCCGCCATTGTTGTTCATAGAATGTTTGGATTTCGAGGATATCATCCCGGAGGCCTGAATTGTACAGGTCATCAGTCTCGAAAAGGACTTTCAGTTTGTTTTCCGCGATCATTGCACGGGTATAGATATATAAAAAATTACTGTCTGTCTTCAGGTGAACGATGCCATCATCGTGGATAATTTCACTGTATTTTTTCATAAAGTAAGTACCCGTAAGCCGTTTGTTTACTTTTTTCATCTGGGGGTCGGGAAAGGTGATCCATATCTCCGATACTTCATTTTCTGCAAAGAAGTATTGAATAAAGTCGATGTTCGTGCGGATAAAGGCTACATTTTCCAGCTTCTCCTCCAGTGCCTGCGTGGCACCTTTCCACATGCGTGCACCCTTGATGTCGACCCCGATAAAGTTCTTTCCAGGAAACTTGCGTGCCATCCCCACCGTATACTCCCCTTTGCCGCATCCCAGTTCCAACACGATGGGGTTGTTGTTATGAAAATAAGTATTCCATCTCCCTTTCAAGGGAAAACCCTCCTGCTTCAATGTGTCGAAAGCATACTGAAACACGTTTTCATAGGTTGCCATATCGGCAAATTTGGCCAGTTTATTTTTTGCCATGAAATAATGATTCGATAAAGATGACCATTTTTACATCACGGTGAATCCGTGAAGAATCTTTTCGGTTGTGTCCAGCACGACCGCGGGAACTCTGATGCAAAAATAGACATTAAAAAGGTAAAAAACGAAATTTTTCACTGCTCGCATTTACCGTAACTTCGGAACAACGTAATTGCTATAATGGATTTCAATTCGCTCCGGTCAATCTCCTTTCGGTTAAACCTCAGGGCTGAGGACACTGTTTTTTTCATTTTTACACTATCAATATTCCAATTTATTCTATATCTTTGTCGGTCTAGAGGTAAAATAACCTTTTTACATGAACTGAAATTATCAATCCATATTTCACTATTGATGATTTAAAGCGAGTTTCTTGCGACCTTAATGAAACTAATAAAATATTATTGTATGAAAGTGAATGACATAATGACACAGCTTGAGGCAAAACATCCCGGCGAATCGGAATACCTGCAGGCAGTGAGAGAGGTACTAATTTCCATTGAAGATGTGTATAACCAGCATCCTGAATTTGAGAAAGCGGGCATTATTGAACGTATTGTTGAACCCGATCGTATATTTACCTTTCGGGTACCCTGGGTAGACGACAGGGGCAAGGTCCAGGTTAACATCGGTTATCGCGTACAGTTTAATGGTGCCATCGGGCCCTACAAGGGCGGTATTCGTTTCCATCCATCCGT
>DGZP01000030.1 GCA_002398565.1 Proteiniphilum sp. UBA4977 | reverse complement strand
AAAGTTTTGGGAGCTGATTGTTACTCCCCCGCAAGTCGCGAAAAAACACATCCCGATTTTGGGTGGTACGGCATCCATGGGGTAGAAACCCTTTTCACCATCATGGGAACCGGATGCGTTTCGGTTAACCGCATGTCGGCTGAAGGTACTGATGTAGTAGCTGGATTATGGAGTGATGGAAGAATAGGTACGTTCAGAGGCCTTCGTACCGGGAAAAGCAATTACGGAGGAACAGCCTTCACGGACAAAAGCATAGAGCCGGTTGGCCCTTACCAGGGATACGAAGTGCTGCTCACAGAGATACTTAATTTTTTTAAGACTCGTGTTGTCCCTGTTTCCGAAGAAGAAACACTGGAAATCTTCACTTTTATGGAAGCTTCCAATGAAAGCAAGCGCAACGATGGAAAAATTATCCTGATGGAAGATACTTATCGGAAAGGTTTGGCAGAAGCCAGGAAATTACTTTCGGATTTAAAGTAAAAGTGAAATGAAAAGTTTTTTGTTGACCGGTATCATTGGTCTGATGTTTCTATCTTGTATGCAGCAAAGTAGAGAAAAGACAAGTAATTCTACGGTATTTACCGGTAAAGCAGGCGAAGTGAAATTGATCGTTCTTGCGCCGGGACATTTTCATGCCAATCTGCTTCAAAAAAGTACCATCGACCAAGTGAATGATTCAGTTTACGTTTACGCCATGTCTCCTGATGATGCCGGATTAAACCAATATCTTTCAGCTATTGAGTCATTCAACAACAGGGCAGAGAATCCTACGAGCTGGCAAGAGGTTATATACACGGGTGACGACTTTGTGGACAAGATGGTGACAGATGAAAATGGTAATGTTGTGGTACTTGCCGGTAACAACAAAAACAAGACCGAATATATTCTCCGCGCTGTGGATGCCGGATTGAATGTGTTGTCCGACAAGCCGATGGCTATTAACAGGAATGATTTTCTTTTGCTGGAAGAAGCGTATAAGAATGCAGGGTCAAAAAATGTTCAACTGTATGATATGATGACGGAACGCTACGATATGCTGAACATCATCGAAAAAGAGTTGATAAACAATCCCGATTTTTTTGGAGAACTTAAGGTGGGAACGCCGGAAGATCCTGCTGTCTATATGGAAAGTGTGCACCATTTCTATAAAGAGGTTTCGGGATCACCGTTGATTCGTCCGGCATGGTACTACGACGTGGAACAACAGGGAGAGGGTATTGCAGATGTCACTACTCACTTAATTGACTTGCTGTTCTGGAAATGTTTTCCGGATCAGCCTATCGATTATACACGGGACATCGGAAGTATCTCATCTACTCACTGGCCGACTGATATCTCTCGGCAGCAGTTCATGCAGTCTACCGGAGAATCATCATTTCCTGATTATCTTCATAAATACCTTGATAATTCAACGCTGAAAGTCTATGCCAACGGAACTGTAAACTTCGATGTGAAAAACCACAACGTAAGTTTACAAGTTATGTGGAACTATCAGGCACCTGAGGGTGGAGGTGACACATTCATCTCCACGTTGAAAGGCACAAAAGCTATTTTGAGAACTGTTCAGAATAAGGAACAAAACTTTATCAAACAGTTGTATGTGTATAAAGCTGAAGGTGTTAGTGAGAAGGAATTTGCAGAAAATATTCAACAGGTAGTCACGAAAATACAAAAAAGATATCCCTTTGTCACTGTTTTGCCTACATCCAATGAGGGTGAATATCTCATCAATATTCCGGCAGAAAACAGGGAGGGACACGAGTCACACTTCAGGTATGTTGCTGAATGTTTCTTTAAATACCTGGTTAATCGCGATATGCCCGAGTGGGAAATGTCAAATACACTGGCAAAATATTATATTACGACAAAAGCAGTAGAGGTTGCAACTGAATTGAAGATAAACAATGATTAACGAAAAGAAATATACAAAAGCCCAACTGATCTTTTTATTGGTTCTCCGTTTCGTAATTGGATGGCATGTATTATATGAGGGAATATCTAAGGTTATGAATCCACAATGGACATCCGCGAATTTCTTGCAAGAGTCCCAAGGAATCTTATCGGGTTTTTCCGGTTGGATATTATCGAACAGCAGTTTGCTTTCTATTGTCGATTTTTTAAATATATGGGGATTAGTACTTATAGGACTCGGCCTGATATTCGGATTTCTTTTTAAACCTGCCGCCGTTGCGGGATCTGTTTTGATATTTATTTATTACCTTAGCGTTCCCCCTTTGGTGGGTTACGAATACACGCTACCCTCCGATGGGAGCAATCTTGTAATTAATAGGACACTTATTGAGGCCGTCGCACTTTTTGGGTTGGCCCTTTTCCCAACTAACGAAGTTTTCGGATTAGATTATTTTATCAGTTCCCGACAGAAAGGAACACTTCAACATGGCAGAAAATAACAACAATACAGGTGAGAGAGAACCGGCGAAGAATCAATCTTCCCCAGATAGTACCGAACATACATCAACCAAAGACATCTCCCGGAGAACTGTTCTAAAAGCGTTTGCCGGAATTCCTGTTGCTGGGATACTCGGTTACGAATGGTTCAAAAAAATTAATTACGATAAAAACAAAAAAGATCGAATTGCCCGTGAACTGGGTCTCGATAAAATGGAGTTCCCTGTATCGGATTACGGAAAAGACGCTAAACGAGACACACTTCGAATTGGGATTATCGGATTTGGACGACGTGCTGAACAATTGTCTGCAGGTCTAGGGTTTATGCACCCTGATGAGATGAAGAAAAGAGAAAACAACAATACGTTAATCAGTTGGCTTGAACAAGAGGATCTTCATGTTGCCATAACAGGAATTTGCGATGTTTTCGATTTACATGCTGAACGCGGATTGACCGTAGCAAATAATAGTGTTCGTCACGGAGCGTCCAAATTGTCTGTCAAACAATATCGAACGTACCAAGACATGCTGGCTGATGAGAGCATCGATGCTGTAATAATATCTACCCCTGATCATCACCATGCCTCTATGGCCATCGATGCCATAAAAGCAGGAAAGCACGTTTATTTGGAAAAAAGCGTAGCTCATACGGAAGAGGAACTGAATGAACTTTACCGTACGGTAAAAGAAAGCTCCATAGTTTTCCAGTTAGGCCACCAGATAACACAGAGCACGGTTTTTAAACAGGCAAAAGAGATTATCGGCAAGAACGTATTGGGTAAAATTACGTTGATAGAAACTACCAGTAACCGCAATACGGCAGAAGGTGCTTGGATAAGGCATTTGGACAGTAACGGTAATCCCAAACCAGGGGATCTGAAAAGTATTGATTGGGAACGGTGGTTAGGCAACACACCTTATGTACCTTTTACCATTGACCGTTACTATAACTGGACAAAGTGGTTCGCTTATGATACCGGATTGATTGGCCAATTGTTTACCCATGAATTCGATGCAGTGAATCAGCTGTTGCGAATTGGTATCCCTCAATCGGTATCCTCATCAGGTGGTATCTATTACTGGAAAGACAACAGGGAGATTCCCGATAGCTTACACTGTGTCTTTGAATACCCTCACAAGGATTTGACTTTGTTATACAGCGGAAATCTGGCATCGAGCAGGAGCCGAGGGCGAGTTTTTATGGGGCATGATGCTTCAATGGAACTCGGAAACAATATTAAAATAACCGTTGATAGAAATTCAACGCAGTACAAGAAAGGCATAGACTCAGGGTTAATTGATACGGGATCCCCGATGCTTACTTATAATCCCGGTGCAGGTCAGATTGACGCAGTAACGTCTGCTTCCGAGAAGTACTATGCCGATAGGGGATTGACCAATACCGTTATTAATGGTAAGCAGATCGATGTAACACATTTACATTTGCGCGAATGGCTGGATTGTATTCGTGAGAACAAAACTCCAAGCGCAAATATCGAAGTAGCTTACGAAGAAGGAATTGCTTGCTTAATGGCCCATCGTTCCTATCTTGAAAAACGTCAGGTTTTTTGGGACGAAGTAAACAGAAAAATTGTTTGAAATCTGTGAGTAATTAAATAAATCGGATATGATGACTTCAAGAAGACAATTTATTAAAAAAGTAGCAGTAAGTGCCTCTGTTCTTTCACTTGGGGGTGTTCTGCCAGGTTTTAGCGCTTCAAGCTACAGGAATATCATGGGGTCAAATGACCGCATCCGTATTGCTGGAATCGGTGTGAACTCCAGAGGTAATGCCCTGGCTAGAGGGTTTGCCAATGAAAAAGAAAAGGGATGTGTTGTGACTGATATATGCGATGTCGATTCACGCGCTATTGAGAAATGCATTAAGACTGTTCAGGAAATTGCCGGCAATAAACCCAGGGGACATAAAGACATTAGAAGAATGTTGGAATCAGACAGCTACGATGCTGTCTTTATTGCCACACCTGATCACTGGCACGCTACAGGCGCCGTGATGGCAATGAAAGCCGACAAACATGTTTACTTGGAGAAGCCTACGAGTCACAACCCCGAAGAGAACCGGATTCTGGTTGAAGCTGAAAAAAAGTATGGAAAGATAGTTCAGGTTGGTAACCAACGACGCTCTTGGCCTAACGTAGCACATGCGATAAAAGAATTACATGCCGGCATTATTGGTGATATTCATTACGGGAAAAGCTGGTATTATAGCAAGCGTCCCTCGATGGGCATTGGAAAGAATACATCGGTTCCGGATTGGTTAAACTGGGAGCTCTGGCAAGGTCCTGCGCCCAGGGTATCCTATAAAGACAATATTGTCCATTATGATTGGCATTGGATATGGCATTGGGGTACTGGAGAAGCTTTAAATAACGGTATGCATTTTGTGGATTTGTTACGTTGGGGAATGCAATTAGGTTATCCCATAAAAGTAGCTTCTACCGGTGGAAGATACCATCATCAAGACGATTGGGAAACGCCCGATACACAGCTGGTTAATTTTAACTTTGCTAATGGTAAAGCAATAACCTGGGAAAGCCAGAGTTGCGTAAAATCAGATATTTATGGCTACGGTAGTGGTGTCGCATTTTTTGGAGATAAAGGAACTTTAGTTATAGGTGGAGGAAACGAATATAAAGTTTTCGACTTAGATAATAAATTAGTCAAACATATAGACAGCAAGATGGTATTTGAAGAAGGCAACTTGGTTAATCCAACGCAAAGCCTTGATGCGTACCACTTTCAAAACTTTTTCAATGCTATCCGAGAAGGAGAGAAGTTAAACTCATGTTTGACAGAAGCATGTGCCAGCACACAGCTGGTACAGCTGTCCAATATTTCTCACAGAGTAGGAAGAGCGTTAAACATCGATCACAGGAATGGTGCTATCCTGAAAGACAATGAAGCTTCAAAATTGTGGAAAAGAGAGTATGAAAAGGGTTGGGACTTAAAAGTCTGATAATATCCTGCTTTTCTCGTCTGACCTAAATACCATGTACTTATGAGTATAGATAATTCAAGATCCGACAAGACAAGAGTGCGATCCATTGATGCGCTCAGGGGATTTGATATGTTCTGGATCATGGGTATTGGCAGCGTGGTTGTTCAAGTAGCAGCCATTGAGGGAACTCCTTTCTGGACTGGATTAGCAGCACAGTTTGAGCATCCGTACTGGAATGGGTTTACGCTTTGGGACATGATTTTTCCATTGTTCATGTTTTTATCTGGGATTTCGTCACCCTTTTCGATTGACAATCAATTAAAAAATGGTCGTTCAAGGAAGCAAATCTTGTGGAAAGTTATAAGGCGTGGACTCATTCTTATCTTACTGGGGATTATTTATAATACAAAAGGGATTGAGTTAAGGCCTTTGTCTGACTACAGGTATGCGAGTGTGTTAGGTAAGATTGGTGCAAGCTATATTTTTGCAAATATAATTTATTTATATGCTAGGCCTAAAGCACAAGCAATGTGGTACTGGGTACTTCTTATCGGATATTGGTTGCTGTTGAAATTTACTTCTGCTCCGGGTTATCCTCCGGGGAACCTTACGGAAGCCGGCAATTTTGCTTCCTACTTTGACCGTATTATTTTACCGGGCAGACTTTCACGTGACATTCACGATACGGTAGGCTTACTCTGTACAATTACTGGGGTATCAACCACACTTCTCGGAGTCATAACGGGAAATTTCTTAAAAAAGTACCCCATGAGTCCAATTAAGAAAGTCTTTTGGTTCAGTATTGGGGGACTGGGTTTGATTTTACTGGGGCTCCTTTGGGGTTTAGATTTTCCAATAAATAAGAACTTATGGTCTAGCTCGTTTACCCTACTTACGGGAGGTATAAGCTTATTACTGTTCGCACTTTTCTATTACATTATTGATGTTAGGGGATACTATAAGTGGTCTTTCTTTTTCCGGGTTATAGGCATGAATTCAATTTTCATCTATATCTCGCCAATCTTTATTAATTATTCCTATATAGCTAAAGCTTCACTTCGCTGGATAGGGCAATTGTCAGGTACTTATGAAGTGCCGGTTATGGGAATTTGTACTGTGTTTGTGTCTTGGTTGGTGCTTTACTTCATGTATAAAAAAAACATTTTTATAAAAGTATAACCTCATGAAAATCTCCTTATCACACGTGCTGTTGTTGATTTGCATGTCTATTATGGAATATGCAGCGGGAAAACCACTCCAAAGTAATAACATGGACAATCGATGGCAGCCACTCTTCAAGACAGTCGAAGATACGGTACATTGGACATCTGTCCGTGATACGCCCTTTCCAAATGAAGGGTGGCAAATTAAAAAGAAAGAATTAATCCTGCTTTCCGGAAGGAAAGGTGGAGACATTATAACCAAAAGGAAATATGCTGATTTTGAGTTGAAGTTAGAATTTAAAATGACCCGTCTGGTCAATTCAGGAGTAAAATATCTTGTCCATCAAATGTTTAATAATGATGCTGAAAGAATGGAGTGGATTGGATTCGAATACCAAATAATTGATGATTTTCATCAAAATGAAATACAAGGTTTCGATGACGATAAAGGTTCAACTGCTGCTCTGTATCTATTGTATGCTCCTGATAAAAATAAAAAACTAAAGCCATTAGGTACTTGGAACTCATTAAGAATTAGAGTCCAAGGGAATAAAGTTGAACATTGGTTGAATGGGGAGAGGGTTGTAAGTGTTGATGTTGATTCGCAAGAATTTAAAAATAGAGTGCAAGGAACAAAGTTTAAAAAATACGGTGATTTCGGTAAAAAAAGAGACGGTCATATACTTTTACAGGATCACGGCGACCAAGTGCACTATAGGAATATCATGATTAAGGAGCTGTAATATGGAAATCCAATGAAAAGGGGAAAAAACGGTATTATCATCTTATTGTTGTTTTGTTTTAGCCCGTGTATATTTGCTAATAGCCTTTGTGAAAAAGATTCTAAAAAGAAAAATCCAGCACCAAAAAAAAATTACACAGCTTCCTCCGATTCGTTAAAAAGGAAACAGGAACTCGAGTGGATATTGTCTGTTTTACCCACTGATGAGGTCCATCGGGGCAGGGTTTCATATCTTGATGAAACATTTAAAGACTGGTTGAGTAGAACAGGTGAACTGCCTCCCGATTTTGACAAAATGTCTTCTCTGCCATTCCTGCCCAATCCCTTAGTGATGGATGAAGGAAGAGGTAGTACTCCGGTTGTCTCTCTGAATCAATGGAATATGCAAAGAGATTGGATGAAGCAACAACTTGAGTACTATATTACCGGGACAGTCCCTCCCCCTCCCGTTAATTTACAATCCGACATATTACAGGAAAAGAAGGATGGTGAGATAACCATTCAGACCATTCTATTATCTTTTGGCCCAGATAAAAAAGCGACCCTCACGCTCGAGTTAATGATTCCTCCAGGCAAAGGTCCATTTCCTGTATTCCTTACAAACTGGAATCATCGGGAGTGGGCTCAGATTGCTGTACGAAGAGGCTATATCGGTTGCTTGTATGCAGGTGCTGACAGTAAAGATGACACGGAGGCATATTCGGAAATTTGGGCAGGGTGTTATGATTTTACCCGTTTGATGAGAAGAGCGTACGGTGCTTCGAGGGCAGTAGATTATTTATATACGTTGTCCTGTGTGGACAAGGATAAGATCGGTATCACCGGTCACTCCAGAAATGGGAAAACGTCGCTAATGGCTGCTGCTTTTGATGAGAGAATTGGTGCTTGTATTCCCAGCAGTGGTGGCACGGGTGCCGAAGTACCCTGGCGTTATAATGCCCATAAATATGATGTTGAAGATATTGCGCTGCTTTCTTGCGCACAACCGGCCTGGTTACATCCCAGATTAAGATTCTTTGTTGGAAGAGAAAATAAATTGCCTATAGATCAAAATTCATTTATGGCATTAATTGCTCCACGAGGGTTAATGATAAGTACAGCAACAACTGAATCGGCAAGTAATATTTTTGGAATTGAGCAAGCTTATCATTCCAGTAAGAGAGTATATCAATTTCTGAATGCGGGTGATAATATCGCGATAACGTCACGTTACGGGTTACATGGAGTGAATGCAAACGATATTGAAGGTTACATTGATTTTTTTGATTTTGTATTTAATAGAACCGATAGAAAGCCAGGAAACAGATTATTGCATAATTACTCTTTTGAAACATGGTGTGCTCTAAGTAATCAGTCCGTGACACCCCATGATCACGGACTAGCAACTATCGACCTGGATGTATACGCAAGCAACAGGAATAAGTGGAAGGATAGTAAACAAATCATAAAAAATAACCTCCGATGGATGTTGGGCGATGAACCGGCGGGTGTTACAAACCCGGGACCGCGAAGCCTAGCAAAAGGAGATATTGGTGAAGAACGATTCGGATCCTTCCTCTCCAGACCCAGGGAAACCAAATCGATGAAAATCATGGCTATCACACCTTACGATGGATTTGGTGACAACCTGTTCGGCTATCTTTATTATCCTGTGGATGAAACGGGTAAGCTCTTAGGTGAAAATCTTCCTGTGGTGATTTACCTTCATGAATACGACTATTCGAAAGGTTTTTCTTCCATGAGTTATGATCACGAGATTCAATCGGTTTTTGAGGATTTGACCAAACTGGGATATGGTGTTTTTGCATTCGATATGATTGGTTTTGGAAATCGATTGGAGGAAGGAGTCAATTTTTATGACCGTTATCCCCTATGGTCGAAAATGGGGAAAATGGTTGCTGACATGAAAGGGGCTGTTGATGCAATTTCAAACCTTGATTTCGTGGATCGTTCGAGAATAGTCGTGTCTGGATATTCTCTTGGAGGTACCGTAGCTCTTTTATCGGCAGCGCTGGATGAGAGAATTGCCGGTGTTGTATCCATAGCCGGTTTTACTCCCATGCGTACGAACACACTGGATCGGGGGACAGAAGGAATTAAGGCGTATTCTCATTTGCATGGGCTTATCCCAAAGTTGGGGTTTTTCGTCGGGCATGAAAGTGAAATACCTGTTGATTTCGATCAAATTATAGGTTGTATCGCTCCCCGTCCGGTTTTACTTATTGCTCCAGAACGGGATAAAGATGCGCACCTGGATGATATTAAAAAATGCGTTGGACAGGTAGGGCAAATTTATGGATTATATTCCTCGAAAGATAATATTCAACTCTACACCCCGAATGATTACAATCGATTTTCCACAGTTATGCGGCAGAAGATGTTTTATTGGTTAAAAACTCTG
>DGZP01000119.1:74990-75507 GCA_002398565.1 Proteiniphilum sp. UBA4977 | reverse complement strand
CACCGCCAAGGACGCGGAGTTCGTGTTCGAGGTGCAGGACGGCGAGTGGCTCGACCCCGACGCGGTGCTGGCGGAGTACGCCGACTGGCGGGACTCGTCCGGATGGCCGGTCAGCTCCCGGGTATCGCACGTGATCTCACGCGAGATCAAAAAAGCGGAGGACCCGACGGCGAAGACCGGCATCGTGGGGGCGTTCTGCCGCTCCTATGACATCCACGAGGCCATCGAGGAACTTCTGACGGACTACTACGAGAAGTGCGACAATGAAGACAACAGGTACTCGTACAGGCACGGCAGCACGGTCGGAGGACTTGTCACCTACGAGGACAAGTGGGCATATTCCCACCATGGCACCGACCCGGCATCCGGGAAGTTGTGCAACGCCTTCGACCTTGTAAGGATCCACCTGTTCGGCCTGAAGGACGACGACGCGGATCCGCGCACGAACATCACGAAGCTGCCATCCTTCCAGGCGATGATGGACTTCGCGGCCGCGGACGAGAGGGTGAGAAAGCAG
>DGZP01000119.1:73909-74800 GCA_002398565.1 Proteiniphilum sp. UBA4977 | reverse complement strand
GGGTGAGAAAGCAGGTGTTCGAGGAAAAGATGCAGTCGGCGCTCGAGGACTTCGCAGAAGAGGACGTGGAGGACGTGGAGGCAGGAGAATGGGCGGAGAGGCTGGAATACGACCGCAAGGGAGTGCTGCTCTCCACGCCGGAGAACGTGCGCCTGATCATGGAGAACGATCCGAACCTGAAGGGAGTGTTCGGCAACGACCTGCTCTCGAAGCGCATCGCCATATTCCGCCGGCCGTTCTGGCGCAAGAAGGAGGACAGGGATCCGTTCTGGAACGACACGGACGACGCGGAGCTGAGGCTGTACCTCAGCGGGAAGCGGTACGGCATCAAGGGGAAGGACCTCATCACGGACGTGTTCAAGTCGGTGAGCGCGAAGCATTCATTCCACCCTATCCGGGACTACCTGAACGCCCTTGCCTGGGACGGCGAAAAGAGGCTGGAAACGCTGTTCATCGACGCATTGGGCATAGAGGACAGCGAGTACTCGAGAGCCGTCACGAAGGCCATGTTCGTGGCCGGGGTGCAGCGCGTGATGGAGCCCGGATCCTACATGGACTACGTGATGGTGTTCATCGGCGAGGAGGGGATCGGCAAGAGCAAGCTGCTGGACCGGCTCTCCAGGGACACGAGATGGTTCGTCGACAGCTGTCCGATTACCGGCAAGGAGGCATACGAAAACATCCGGGGCAAGTGGATCGTGGAGATCGCCGAGCTTGTGGGCCTTCGCAAGAGCGGCACAGACGAGGCGAAGAACTTCCTGTCAAAGCGTTCCGACTTCTACCGCGCGGCATACGACCGATACCCGCAGGACCAGCCAAGGCAGTGCATATTCTTCGGCTCTGGCAACAATCTTAACTTCCTTCAAGGGATCGGCGGGGATCGCCGATCCC
>DGZP01000119.1:61158-73717 GCA_002398565.1 Proteiniphilum sp. UBA4977 | reverse complement strand
AGGGATCGGCGGGGATCGCCGGTTCTGGCCCTGTGAAGTCAACAAGGAAAGAAGGATCCGGGACTGGGAGGAATACACGGAGGAGGAACTGGACCAGGTCTGGGCGGAAGCAAAGCACTACTACGAGGCCGGAGCGCGTCCGTACCTGTCCGACAGGCTGGAGAAGATCGCAAGGCAGAAGCAGCAGGAGCACATGGAGATCGACGCCTGGGAGGACGATATCGACGAGTTCCTGGGCCGGCCGGTGCCGACAAACTGGGAAATCTTACCGCCATCGGCGACGGACTTTTTCGAGGATGTGGATGACGAGAACGCGGTTCTCCGCGACAGCGTGACCATCCGGGAGATCTGGGAGGGGGCGTTCGGCGAGAGGAAGCCGATCGACTACACAAGCCAGAACCGGATCAAGAAAATTATGGACCGGAAGAAGGACTGGAAGTATCAGAGATTCCGTCGGGCGGGTATTATGGTACGTGGCTTTGTTAAAAAAGATAAAAAATAGTGTGACGCATGTGTGACAGGGTGTGACACCTGTCGGAAATCAGGTGTGACGGGGTGTGACGCCATTGTGACAGGGTATGTGTCACACTTAAATACTTGATTGACAGATATTTAAATTAGATTGTGACGCTGTGACACCTAAAATGATATATAAACTAAAAAAAAGATGATTAGCATAGTAAAAACGTATAAACGCATATGCTAAACGCAAAAAACGCATGCTAAACATGATACGTCTACGCGCGCGAAAGACGTCACAGTGTCACATCTTAATTTAATTTACAAATTTTAAGAAAATGGGCGAAAAGCAGATAGAGAAGAAATTGAGGATAGAGATCGGGAAGTTGAACGGGATCGCCGTGAAACTGCAGTCGCAATATTACACCGGTTTGCCGGATCGCATGATCCTGATGCCCGGTGGGAGGATCCGGTTCGTGGAGATCAAGACGACCGGGAAGAAGCCGACGCCGAGGCAGAAGATAGTTCACCAGGAACTCAGGGGTCTGGGGTTCCGGGTCGATGTGATCGACGACGAGGCAGGACTGCAGAAATTTCTGGAGGAACTGGGATGTTGAGCGAAAAGAACCTACATAACTACCAAAAGCAGGCGATCCAACATATTTTCGACCACCCCGGATGTGCTTTGTTTTTAGACCTCGGACTCGGCAAGACGATCACCACGCTGACCGCGATAGACAGGCTGATGTACGACAGCTTCGAGATCTGCAGGGTACTGGTTGTCGCGCCGAAGCGCGTGGCAGAGGACACCTGGATGAACGAAGTGAAAAATTGGGAGCACGTGAAGCATCTCAGACTCTCCCTGGTATTAGGCACGGAGAAGCAGCGGAAGGAAGCGCTTCACCGCGCCGCCGACATCTACGTGATCAACCGGGAGAACGTGGCATGGCTGGTGTCTATGTACGGATCCGCCTTTCCCTTCGACATGGTCGTGATCGACGAGCTGTCCAGCTTCAAGAACCACGCCTCCCAGCGATTCAAGGCGCTGAGGATGGTGCGGACAAAGGTTAAACGTGTCGTGGGACTGACCGGAACGCCATCACCGAACGGTTTGATCGACCTCTGGAGCCAGCTGTACCTGCTTGACATGGGCGAACGGCTTGGAAGGTCCATCGGAAGCTACAGGAACCGATATTTCCGTCCCGGAAGATCAAACGGGTACGTGGTGTACGAGTACAAGGCCAACACCGGCAGCGAGCAGGAGATCTACGAGAAGATATCGGATATCTGCATCTCGATGAAGGCAGAGGATTATCTCGAGCTGCCGGACAAGATCGTCCGTGATATCCCGGTGCACCTGTCCGCGGAAGCGCAGCGGAAGTACGACGAATTCGAGAAGGAGCAGGTACTGCAGCTGCAGGACACGGAGATAACGGCGGTGAACGCCGCGGCACTGACGAACAAGCTGCTGCAGTATGCCAGCGGCGCCGTGTACGATGCTGACCGGAATGTTCACCATGTGCACGACGAGAAGCTGGATATGTTGGAGGAAATTGTCGAGGCGGCGAACAGTCCAGTGCTAATCTTCTACAACTACAAGCACGAACTTAGCCGAATGATGAAGAGACTGAAGGAGTACAACCCCCGGCAGCTTGATACCGGGCAGGACATAGAGGACTGGAATGAAGGAAAAATACAGGTACTGCTCGCCCACCCCGCCAGTGCAGGGCACGGGTTGAACCTGCAGAAGGGAGGCAACAACATCGTGTGGTTCTCCACGCCCTGGAGCCTCGAGTTGTACCTGCAGGCGAATGCGAGACTTCACAGGCAAGGACAGACCAGGCCCGTGATGATCTTCCGGCTGGTGGCACACAACACGCACGACCAGCGGGTAATACAGGCGATAGAGAACAAGAATACGGGGCAGGAGGCGCTGATGCAGGCAACCAAAGCCTTGATTGATAAATATATAAACTAATGATAGAATGGGAAGACGGATAAACAGACTAATCAGGATCAGCGTATCGGACGACATGCGGATAAGGGAGCTGGCGGAGATGATGGGCATCAGCCAGTCGGCAGTTATCAGGATATTGCTGCGAAATTCAATAACACAGATCTGCGATGAAACAATATCCAAGGCCGCGGCGCAACAGGATGCTACTTGAGAAGCCTGCCGACCGGGAGTTACTTGAGTTGATTGGCAAGGAGTATGATGCACTCAGGGGGGAGCTGTGCGAAGATGCCAGATGCCATGGCGGCGTGGATGCGGAGGATGTCCTTCATGACGCCATCGAGCGCGTTGTACGGGAGGGCTGCGAACCTTTGCAAGTTATCGACAGGGTCCGAGAGAGGTTCCAGATGATAATGTTCCAGACCATACACGATCATCGCAGCAGACAGAAACACAACAGGCATGCCAACAATATACAAGCCGAAGAAGAACAGTAGTTCCCGGGATCACGACCGTCAGCGGCGCGAGAGGATGAAGATCTACAACTCGCAGCGCTGGCGTGCTCTCAGGGCGTGGAAGATGATATGTAATCCGCTATGTGAGGAGTGCGAGAAGCAGGGCAGGATCACGCCGGCGGACGATGTGCATCACACCATATCGTTCATGTCGACCGATGATCCCCTTGAACGTCTTCGACTCGCGTTCGACTTCGACATTCTGATGAGCCTGTGTGACGAGTGTCACGCGAAGAAACATGCAGGTGGCAGAGAATAACAAAATGACATACCGGTATTGACAAAATGATAGTGAAATTTTTCGGCAGTGGGGGTATGGGGTAAAATTTTAGAGGATTAAGGCTCTGAAACCCCCACAAACCAGACTTCACACGCACGGCATTTTTTCAAAAATCCATTTTTTAGTTAAAAAGTATCAAAATGATATTTTCAAAAAAGTGATATCGGTTTTTGTGGTTAGTAATAAAAAAGCATATGGCAACGAGATTTACATTTCCGATCCCGGGCAACGTAAGCGAGGAAACGGCAAAATTCATGAAGGCCATCATCCGGGAACTTCGGGCAAAACAGAAACTGGACGTCCTCGACTCCGGCGCGCTGAACATGCTGATGACCTCGTACGAGATGTATCTGCAGGCGACAGAGAAACTACTTGATGAGGGACCAGTCACCAGGTCCCGGCTTGGTGACGACGTGCCAAACCCGGCGCAGACCATCGCCTCGAAGAATTATAACCAGGTGCTGGCGATCATGAAAGAGTACGGCTTGACCGTCAAGTCCCGGGCGAAGATGAAAGATACCGGGAGTGACGAACAAAAATCGGCACTCGAGGAATTTTTGGCATCGAAGAAAAAATGAAACAATACGTCCAGTACGCGCAGCAGGTCATATCCGGGGAGATCGTCGCATGCGAGCTGATAAGGCTTGCCTGCGAACGGTTCTTCTCCCTCATGGATCTCTACGAATTCAGGGAGGACGTGGTGGATGACAAGATCCGGTTCTATTCGATATTGAAGCACTTCAAGTCCCGGCACTCCGGAAAGCCTTTTCTCCTGGAGCCGTGGCAGCAGTGGATCGTTGCAAGCGTGTACGGATTTTTCAACGACGACGGCACCAGGCTCACGCAGACGGCGTACATCGAGATCGCGAGGAAGAACGGAAAGACGGCACTCGCGGCGGGCATGGGATTGGATGGTCTGATCAACGACGGAGAGGATGGCGCGGAGATCTATTTCGCGGCCAACTCCCGCGACCAGGTGAAAATATCCGCCTGGCCTTTGTGCTCCAACTTCGCAACCGGCCTGGATCCGAAGGGAAAACTTCTAACCGTCTACCGCGATACCGTGAAATTCGACGCCACAAAATCGTTTCTGAAAGTTCTGGCATCCGACTCCACAAAGCTGGATGGCCCCGACCCGCACATGTTCATCCTGGACGAGTACCATGCGGCAAAGAACAACAGCGTAAAGGCCGTGCTCGAGTCCGGGCAGGGCAACCGGGAGAACCCGCTCGCGATCATCATCACGACTGCCGGATTTGACAAGCTGGGTCCCTGCTACGAGTTGAGGGACACGGCGGTCGATATTCTCCACAATCTGAAAGAGGACGATTCGTTTTTCTGCGCGGTGTTCACCCTGGATAAGGACGACGACTGGAAGGATCCCAGGGTATGGATCAAAAGCAATCCGAACCTTAACGTTACCGTTCGGCCTCAATATTTGCAGAAAGAGATACGCAAGGCGATCAACACCCCCTCTGACGAGGTGAACGTGAAGACGAAGAACCTGAACATCTGGTGCGACTCGTCCGAAGTGTGGATCCCGGACAGCTACATCATCGAGGCTTCGAAGGATATCAGGCTGGAGGACTTCAAGGATGCGGAGGCTTACGCAGGTATCGACCTTTCCGCCACATCGGACCTTACCTGTGTGAACTACATGATCCCTCAGGACGACAAGTTTCATTTTCTGACAAAATATTACCTTCCGCAGGCCGCGCTGACCGAAAAACGGTTCAGGGAAACCTATTCGGAGTGGCGCCGGCTCGGACTGCTGACCCTCACGCCCGGCAACGTGACGGACTACGATTACATCCTAAACGACCTGATGGAGGCGCATAATCTGCTATTCCTCAGTTCCGTCGCGTATGACCCGTGGAATGCCACGCAGTTCGTGATAAATGCAACAGAAAAGGGTATAAACATGGCGCCATACGGGCAGAATCTGGGCAACTTCAACCGCCCCACGAAGGAACTGGAGCGCATAATCCTGTCAGGCAGGGCGGTTATCGACAACAACATTATTACACGGCACTGTTTCCGCAACGTCGTGATGGCCCGTGACAACAACGGAAACGTGAAGCCCTCCAAAAAATTCGAGGAAAAAAAGATCGACGGGGTGATCGCGATGCTCGAGTCGCTTGGATCGTACCTGTCCAATCCACGATATTCGGCAACGATTTAAAACGACAAAACACATGAATGTAGAACAGATTAAACAAAAATTGGATGCCTTGAAGGACGAGATCTCGGCTGTCGGCTCCCCGCCGATCGGTATTGCGATCACGACGCGTAACCGGCATGAGATATTCCGGAAGACTTACACGGAGATAAGAAAATTTGCACCGGCCAACTCGGTGCTGGTGATTGTGGATGATGCGAGTACGAGTCCATGCCCGGAGGCTACCTTCCGGTATGAGCAGAATGTAGGTGTCGCAAGGGCGAAGAACAAGTGCTTCGAACTGCTATACAAGGCAGGGTGCGAACATTTTTTTCTGTTCGACGACGACTGCTATCCGAAGTGCGCAGACTGGTACAAGCCTTATGTCGAGAGCCGGGAGCCTCACCTGAACTATATCTTCGCGGAATTCAAAGCACAAGGGGCCGCAAAACTTAACGACATGATGGTTCTGTACCAGGACAGTTCTATCGTAGCCTACTCCCATGTTCGCGGGTGCATGTGCTACTACAAGAGGATATGCCTCGACAGGGTAGGCGGCATGGATCCCGTGTTCGGCCTGTGGGGATACGAGCACCCGTCCCTGTCCGACAGGATCTATAATGCCGGGCTGACTTCGTTCAGGTATATGGACGTTCCCGGCAGTTATGATCTGATCTATTCGCGCGACGAGCACACGAGCAACGAGGGATCAACCGTTGTTGGCGCCGAGAGGCGGAAATGGATCGAGAGAAATGCACGACTGTACGATGAGCGGAAGGACTCGAGAGAGTACATCCCGTTCATGGAGAAGAAAAACGTCATCCTGACCTGTCTGTTTTCAGGCATAGACGACCCGCAGCGCGATGCACCGATGCCGGCGGACAAGAACATCCTTAAGGCCCTTATCGATTCGATGAAGGGTCAGGAGCTAGTTGTAGTTTCGGATTCACTCGGGCCTTCTCGAGAAGGCAATGTCGAGTACGTGAAGGTTGAAACGCATGTCCGGAACATCTACTTTCAGCGATGGGTGAGCTATTACCGGTACCTACTTGAACACAGGAGCGATATCGACAAGGTCTTCATAACGGACGGATCGGACGTGGTCATGTTGCGGAATCCTTTCAATTCGATGAAAGACGGCATCCTCTATGTTGGAGATGAGCCACAGATAGTAGGCTGCGAGTGGATGTTAAAACATCACCCGAACAGGGAGTTGCAGGAGTTCATGAAGGACAATACCGACGTGTTGCTTAATGCCGGGCTGTGTGGCGGAAGCGTGGACGTGGTGATCGAGTTCATAGGCAGATTCCTGCTGTTCTACTTTAATTCGGTCGCGGAGGCCAAGTTCTACAATGATAGACCAGGGTGCGGTGATGGTGACATGGGGCTGTTCAACTATATCGTAAGGAAACATTTCGAAGGGCGCGTCGTACACGGCACCCAGGTTAATACGGTTTTCAAGGATGAAAAAGCAAACAACGTGGCATGGTTCAAACACAAATGATCTACTACTTCGCACCATTCGACCCGTTGAAGCGCATCGGCAAGTCGCACAATGACCATTGTGCACTGGTGCCTGATCCCGAGGATTGGATATGCGTGACGGATTCGGACGTCTTGTTCCTGCTTCCCGATTCGAAGAAGCAGATCACCGATGTGATCGCGGAGCACGACGATGAGTTCCAGGTGTATGGATGCCTGACGAACCGGATCGCATCTCATCACCAGCGACCGGGGGATTTCTGCGACAACACCGACGTGTTATATCACAAGGCCATTGCGGAGAGATTGCAACGGGAGAGGTACACGGATGTTGTTGAGACGGACATCAATATTGCGGGGTTCCTGATGGTTTTCAAAAAGAAAACATGGGAGAAGTACCGGTTTTCCGACAATTCCATCCGGTTCGATTCCGAGTTCACGGACAAAGTAAGAATGGATGGGGGTAGACTCGGCGTCATGCAGGGGGTGTACGTGTTCCACGACTACCGGTTAGGGCACCCGGATCCGCGCAGATATATACAACACTTATTTTAAATTTTGTTAAATTATATTAAGGCCTGCAAAGATGCAGGCTTTTTTTATGCCCGGACACGAAAAGTGATATCGCTTTTTGTGGTTAGTAATAAAAAGGCCACTGGATGGGAATTTTCAGGAGAAAGAAGAAAGAAGTTCGCGAGGTGCTGCCGACTGCGTCGTTTTACCCGTCGTGGTTGGAGAGCACCAGTACGCCGATGCTGCTCAGCACGGTGTACCGTTGCGTTGACCTGATTTCCGATTCGATCGCTGTCCTTCCGCTCGAGACATACCGGATCGATGCGGATGGATTCAAGACCCCGATGCGGGATACGGAGATATTCGATATCCTGAACCTCGAACCTAACGAGGACATGACCCGCTTCGTGTTTTTCAAGGTCATGGCGGCGTCAATGCTGCTCCGCGGGAATGCTTATGCATACATAGAGAGGGAGAACAACCGGGTGCAGCAGCTGATATATATCCCGTCAAACCATGTAAGCATTGAATTTCTGAAGATTGATGGGAAGAAGAGAAAGCGTTACCGGGTTACCGGCTTCGACGATTACGATCTGCCAGCGCTTGTGGACCCGCAGGACATGATCCACATTCCAGATTTCAGTTATGATGGAATAACCGGCGTGTCGAGGCTTACTCATGCCAGACAAACATTGCAGATCGCTTCGGACAGTGAGGCCCACGCCTCCGGATTTTTCAAATCTGGCGCCAACATGGCTGGAGTGCTGACCATTGAGGGCGCGAGACTCACGAAAGAACAGAAGGCGCAGAATTACAGGGAGTGGGAGTCGCGCACGAATCCAGTTACGGGCAATCCTAATGGGGTGGTGATCCTGGAAGGCAATCAGAAATATCAACCGATCTCGGTGACCCCGAAAGACTCCCAACTGCTCGAATCTAGGCAATTCAATGTGATCGACATATGCAGGTTCTTCTCGGTATCGCCAGTGAAGGCTTTCGACCTGACTAAATCCAGCTACGCAACCATCGAGGCCACACAGTTGGAGTTTTTGAACGACACGCTGTTGCCGGTTTTGACCAAGTTCGAGACGGAGTTCAACAGAAAGGTATTTCTCCGCGCCGAACGGAAAAACATGATCGCTGAATTCAATACCTCCGTACTGCTAAGAACCGACAAGGCATCGCAGGCTTCGTACTGGAACACGATGTTCCAGATAGGCGCCGCAAAGCCGAACGAGATCCGCCGCGAGGTTAACCTCTCCCGGGTAGAAGGAGGAGATGAAACATTCGTTCAGGTGAATGTGCAACCCTTAAAAAAAGCCGCCGCCGGCAATCCGGACGGCACAAACATAACTAACGATGGAACAGAATAAGAAAGAAATCAGAAACATAGCGGCGGAAGTGACCGTCGACGAAGAGAGCCGAAAGGTCGAGGGATATGCCCTGCTTTTCAACGTGCCTTCGGACGGCCTGGACATCGAGGAGATCATCGAGCCGAGGGCGCTGGATGGTGTGATCGAAAGAAGTAACGTATTCGCCCTTCTGAATCACGACGAGCGAAGGGGCATCCTGGCAAGAAGCAAGAAGGGGGCGGGCACGTTGTCGCTGACCGTCGACGGGAAAGGACTCCGATACAGGTTCGACGCGCCCAGAACGGCGCTTGGCGATGAGCTGTTGGAATATCTGAAACGAGGCGAGGTAACGGAGTCCTCCTTCGCCTTCACAGTCGCGGAAGACGTCTGGGAGAAGAAGGGAGAGACCTGGAAGAGGACCATAAAAAAAATAGACGAGTTGTACGACGTATCACCTGTGTATGATGCCGCATATTCCAGAACTACCGTGTACATGCGGGGGAAGGAACAACTGGAACAGGAACTGAGAGAACAGCGCGAGCGAGAGCTGGACGCGTATTATACTAACCTAAATAAATTTTTGAATTAAAATGGCAAAAGAAAAATCATTAGCCGAATTACGCGCCGACAAGGCAGAAGCCGTTAAACGCGCGAAAGAGATCACCGAGAAGGCGAAGGCGGAAAAGCGCACGCTGAACGATGAAGAAATGAAAGAGCATAACGAACTTAACGTTCGTATTGCCGAGTTAAGTACCGACATCCTCGCGCACGAGGAAGAAAATCGAGGTCGAGGCAAGACATACACCCCGTCCACGCAAGAGAAGTTTTCCCTGAGGCGTGCGATCGTGGCGCAGATGAAGGGTGTAGCGCAGAGAGATTCCGAGGCAGCCGTGATAGCGGAGGCCGCTGAAGCTCATCGGTCCGTATCTGCGGAAGGGACCGGAAACCTGATCGTGCCTTTCGAGGTACGTGCTGCCCTCACTGCCGGAACCGAAGCCGCTACTGGCGTGCTGATCGACGAGGATCAGATGGAGATGCTGCTTCCTCTCGGGAATAACCTGGTACTCGCCTCGGCAGGCGCGCGAATAATGACCGGTCTGGTGGGGAACCTCTACTGGCCGAAGACCACTGCCGCGAGTGTTACTTGGGAGGGAGAGAACGTGGCTGCAAAGGACGGAGCTCCTTCGATCTCGAAGGGTACGGCATTTACACCGAAACGTCTGACAGCTTACGTGGATATCTCGAAGCAGTTACTCGTGCAGGAGAACCGCTCCGTCGAGTTGCTTGTGCGCCAGCTGCTGGCCGAAGCTATCGCGCAGAAGATCGAAGAAACGGCATTCGGAAAAGCGGTTCACGCCGACGGTGTGCCTGACGGCATGTTCCAGACTTACACTTCCATGGGGGATATCTCCTGGGCGAACGTAGTGGCAATGGAAACAGCTGCCGACCTGAAGAACGCGCAGTTCGGCAATCTGGCCTATATCATGCACCCGGCATTGGTCGGAGCCGCCAAGGTGAAGGTGAAAGACGCCTCCGGCGCGGGCGGATTCATCATCGGGGATGGTGGTAAGGGCTACCTGAATGGTTACAATGCTTTCCGCACGAACAACATTCCGACCGAATTGGCGGTGACTGAAGACGAGTACGGTATCGTATTCGGTAACTGGGCGCACTACTTCCTTGGGCAGTGGGGTGGAATGGACATAACAGTTGATCCCTATACACTTGCAACGACCGGTATGGTGCGGCTAACCGTGAATTCGTACTGGGATATGGGCGCGATCAGAACCGAGTCCTTCACGAAGTACTCGTTCAGCCTGGGAAGCTTCATTCCTACAACTTAATGACCTGAAAACTATGGGCGCATATATCACTCTATCGGAAGCTAAGGAACATCTCGTCGTAGATGCTGCCTACACCGGCGACGACCAGTACATCGAGGATCTGATCCTCGACGTGGAGGAGATCGTCGAGAGCGAGATATGCGTGCCCATCAGTGAGATAGTGACCGAGAAGGGGGCATTGCCCCGACCGCTGAGGCGGGCGATGCTCCTTCTTATCGGTTCCTACTACAAGAACAGGGAGGACGAGATACAGAACAGCGAATCCGCAAGGATGCGGCAGGCGTCGGACAGACTGATGTCGCTGCTTAGAAATTACGAACGATGAGAGCGGGAGGATTACGGAAACACAGGATTGAAATTCAGGCGTACACCGAAGTCAGAAACGAATTCGGCGAACGGGTGAAGGCCTGGACTACCGTGATTACTACAAACGCGGACGCTACGTACAAGGATGGCGTCGCACTGTTGGAGAACCGGGAGGCATTCACGGAGTACCGGATCGACTTCTTCATCCGGCAGTATCACGATGTAAACGATACGATGCGGGTGTTATTCGCCGGCGGCAAGTATAAGATCGAAGCGGTGCTACCGAACCCCGACAAGCAGTTAATAACGCTTAAAACACGAAAAATCAATGAGTAACGTACAGGTTGACGCAACGAAGGTACTGGCGATGTTCTCCGAATTCGACGAGAAGCACCGCAGGCTTGTATTTCGCAGCGGGCTGGGCGAAGCCTCACGGATTTTGGTACGTGAAACGAGAAAACAGCTCCGTGGAGTGAGGACGAAAAGGGGAACCCTACGCTCGGGAAGTAAGGGCAGGACAACCGGCAAAACGATGGAATCCGGTGTGAGATACAAGGTCGCAAAAAACGCAAAAGAAGCAAAGGTTCACATAATGGGCGACTTCCGGCTTAAATTTTTTGAATTAGGCACGAAAGACAGGACCACGAAAGGGCATAGGGTAACGGGAAAGTACTGGAAGGGTGCAAGGGTCTATAAGATCAGAGCGGGAAAAGGTGGATTCCGTGGCCGGATCGACGCCTCGAAGTTCTTCGTAAAGGGGAAGGAGATGTCGGAGAGACAGGTTTTTGGCTCGATGGATCAGATTTTTTCGAAACATGTTACACGGATTAACGCTAAATACAAATGACGGAACGGGCAGGAGCGGCTATAAGCACCCTGTTGCTTGCCAGTGAGGCGGTGACCGGGCTGGTGGAAGACAAGATCTTCCCGGTAGTAGTGCAGGCGGACGTACCGGGGCCTTTCATCGTCTACCGCAGGACAGGACTTCTCCCTTCGTATCAAAAGGACAGCAGGGGGAAGGACTCCATCTTTGTTGACGTGCTGATCGTAAGCGAGAGCTACAGCAAGACAACGCAGATATACACGGCGGTGATTAACGCGGTGGAGCGCAAAAGAGGATTGATCGCGGGGGTGAACATTGACGATATCAGGCTGTCGGACAGTCTCGAGGACGCGGACGAAAATTACTTTGTGCAGCAACTTACATTTGAAATTCTTATAAACGTATTAAACTGATAAAACTATGATTATTAACGGTAAAGACATCATGTTGTTCTTCGACCTCGGCGGCGCCGGGCTGGAGACTGTTGCGTATGCGACGAACCACGCCCTCGACCTGCAAGCCGAAACGCAGGGGACGAGCAACAAGGACTCCGGGCTCTGGGACGATTCGGAGGTTACAAAATTACTGTGGAATGCAACGAGTGAACACTTCGTTGGAGGCATAGGTGTCGAGGATCCTCACGGCAAGCTGGTGGCCGCATGGATGGCGGCGGAACCTATCGACGTGTATCTGGCCATCCCTTCGAACATCACGAACGGTGAGATGCCGGTAGGCGGATGGCTTCCCCCAACGGCCGGAGGCTACAAGGGCAAGGCTACAATTACCGGAGTAACCCTCAACTCGGCTGACGGACAGAACGCTACGATGAGTATCTCCCTGAAGGGAAAAGGAAAATTAACCCCCGCAGTAGCA
>DGZP01000119.1:47272-60855 GCA_002398565.1 Proteiniphilum sp. UBA4977 | reverse complement strand
CCTTCTCCCTGCAGGGCACGACGGACTGGACGATCTTCGTCTATGCGATGCTGCTGGCCGGATCGCCGGACTGCGGAGTCGAGCTGGACGACTTCATCGACGGTGTGGCGATACCCGACCTGAACGATGCGATACGCTGGGCGACAAAGCAGATGGATGTGGAAAACCAGCTCGCGGAGGCGACCGGTGACGACGTAAAAAAAAAGCGGTAGGCTGGCGGGAAGTTTTTCGGATTCTTGTTGTTGAAAGCGGAATAGACCCCGGTTACGTCCTCGATAAAATGAAAACCTACGAGGCAACGGAGATACTGGGGTCTATCCAATACCGCGACAGGGACAATAAGGACATGGCGAGGATGATCGCGCAGGTCATCGCACAGGTCAACTCGAAAAAGACGATAAAATCTACTGACATCGTTAAATTTCCCTGGGACGATGATAAACCGGTCGCGGTTGTGACGGATGAAGAAAGAGAAGAATTGGCGAAAAGAGCGGAAGCGATTAAAAGACAATTATGGCAGACTTAGTTACCCGGATAATACTGAACGACAAGCAGTTCAACGATACACTTACAAAGAGTAAGCAGCAGGTATCTAATTTTAACCAGATCGGAAGCTTGGCATCCGGGATGGTGACGAAGTTTGCCGGAGCGCTCGGGCTTGCCGCCGGTGCCGGTGCGACGCTGAACAAGATCATCCAGAACAGTCAGACCACGGCGGACGCATTTCAAAACTCCATAGGCGCGGCCAAGGGAACGGTCGATCAATTCTTCAAGTCATTGGCCACCGGCGATTTTTCTGTCTTCACGAACGGTCTGGACGCGATCTATAAGAAGGCATTCGCGGCGCAGGCGGCACTCGACCAGTTGTGGAACACACAGAACTCCTACTCCCGTGCCGCGAAGATGGCGCAGGCGTCCATCACCGAAGCCCGTGCGGATGCATACGATCCGGAGCTGTCGAAAGAGGAGCGGTATAAGGCCATCGGTGCGTGGAGAACCGCAGTCACGGACCTGGAAGAATACGCGAATACCTACCGGAAGGATGTGCTGGACGCAACTCAGAAAATTGCGGCCTCACACAATCTTCTCAATCCCGGCGACATTACGATGGAGATGCTCGACAGGTTCGTCCTGCTCGATGCAAAAGGATCCGCCCGGGAGGATGTGAAAAAGAAAATGCGGGAACAATATAACGAGTATCAGAAAGAACTCAAACGTATCGCCGCTGAGAACACGACTACCATCACGCAGGGCACAAACTATGGTGCCGTGTCGCAAAGCATACTCTCGGACGAGGGACGCAAGCTGCAGGAGGAAGCAGCGAAGAGATATAAGGACGCGATCGTGATGAATACCCTGCTCGAACGGATGACCGACGAGCAGCTGCAGGACATAAGAACGAAACTCGATACATACGACCAAGTCGGGACGGAACTCAACGCCCGCAAGCTGGAACTTAACAGATCGCTTCCGAGACTGCAGTCCCGCATCGAGAAGGAATCGGGTGGCGGTGGAGGATCCGCGACGGTAGCGGTCGAGGTTATTCCGACCGGCTCGATAGCGGATCTGGAGAAACAGATCGCGGACGCTCGAAAATCATTTCTGAATGCAACGACCGACGAGGCGAGAGCCGCGGCGGATCTGCTAATAAAAGACCTGGAGAGCAGAAAGGCAGTACTCGAGATCCAGTTCAAGTACAAGGACCTGAAAAATATAGAGGCAGGATCCACCCTCACCAGTGCGGATCCGCTTGCGCCGTTGAAGGGCGTAAAACATACGGACATGTCCGGGTCGTTCCAGGTGCCGGAGGAAGGTCGCTCCTACTCCGCTTACCTTAGCGAGATAGCCGACAAGAACAGGGATCTTATCGATACGGTGTACGGCGTTTCCGACGTACTCTACGGTCTTGGCGACGTACTCGGCGAGAGCGCGGGAAAATGGCTGCAATGGGGCGCGAACGTCGTCTCCACGGTAGGCAGATCCCTGCCGGCATTGATAGGGCTTGCAAACGCCAACGCCTCCGTGGCGGCGTCCGGGGGAGCGGCAGCGGTGGCAGGCATCCCCATCGTCGGCCCGGTTCTCGCGGCAGGTGCCGTCCTGTCGATCATGGGTGCACTGATGAACATACCCAAGTTCGAGTTTGGCGGGATCGTCCCGGGTAACTCCTATTCAGGCGACAAGATGCTCGCCCGGGTCAACTCCGGCGAGCTGATACTCAACAGGGCGCAGCAGAACAACCTTGCCGGGGCGCTACAAAGTGGTTCGAACGGCAATGTGAGATTTGAGATAGAAGGCAGCCGGCTAGTCGGCATACTTGAGCAGGAAAGGAAAAGAAACAGCCGACTATGAGTTACGGACTAAAATACATAATCCCGTTTAAAACTATTTCCGAGGCGCCGTGCGAGGTAAACCTCGAGGTGGATGGGTTCGCGGGCGAGCCAATGGAATTGAAAGCCGGGGAGTCTCCTTTTCGTCCAAAAGATGATACGCTTGATCTGCTTGCGCCGATTCGGTCATGGAGAGGATCAATTCAGGTGTTCGGATCAGACTATCTACAGGATTTATACGCAAGCGGCCCACAGGGAATAAGAGCTACCTTGTACGAGAACGGTTTGGTTAAGAGGTTAGGATATCTTACTCCCGATACGTTCAGTCAGGACTTCTCATCGCCAAAATTCATCTATGAAATGGAGGTGGTTGCTGCCCTCTCGACGCTTAAATACAAGGAATTCGATCTTACCGACGATTTCGTGACGTTTAGGGAAATTATCGCCCAGGCGGTTGTCTACGCAGGGTATGAGTTCGCTTACCTTACCAACTCTGTAAGAACATCGACCGGCAGTTATCTGGATCTCAAGATATCGTCCGCGAACTTCTACGACGAGCTGGGCGAAGCGATGACCTACTACGAAGTGCTGGAAGAGATTGCAAAGTATCTGGGATGCTGCTTCACTCCGCATGGCGCGGATCTGTACCTGCTCGACTATGCCGCCATCAGGGCGGGGCATAACAGCTATACGAAACTGGACGGGCTGACCGGAACAACCGTAACGCTGTCCGACGCTAAAACCGTATCGAACTACCGCGGAACGGGGGCGAAGCTAAGCCGGATAGCCGGAAAAAATAAAGCAACAATTAACTGTTCGCTATATGAGATAAAAAACATCCTGCCGGAATTCAACGACGAGAAAGCCACTTATTCCACGATCGTCGGAACGCACACATCTCAGGACGGGGATTACACTGGGGTAGTAAGGAAATATGTGCAACCCCGGTTTACTTTTTTCCATTATGCTGGCGGAGATCCCGGCAACGCAACGGAAAGTTCCCTGCCGGTGTTTGGGAATAACGCAGGATCTTCTTTTGTCAAGACGGCCGAATACGAGACAAAAAAACCGCCCGCGGCCCTGTCGATGCTGAACGAGCTGCAGGTCAAGACTTATACAGACAGGACGGCCGCCCTTAATGGCATGCACCTCGACAACAATTCGGCGGTACTCAGGATGAAGTCGGCAGGAACGATACTTGTCCACAAGGATGTACACTTCTGCATTAGCCTGAGATTCAAGAGGCAGACAAATGAGTACACACGCAGCGATGACAGAAAGGAAACCTATGCATCTGACGGGTTTGCGTATCAAAAGGCTGCGTTCCGCGTAGGTGAACATTACTATAACGGCACGACCTGGACTACCACGCCGTCGACATTCGGGATGAAGGTTATCTACGAGAAGGACGGAAAAAAATACGGACAGTATAGGCCGCTTGAGAATACGAATTCATTCGATACGGGTCTGGGCGATCTGACTGGCTATGTATTCAAAGCGCCTTCATTCCTGCTTCGCGGCGAATGTGAATTGATACTGTATTGTATCGAGGCTGCACCGGTATCCCCGCTAACCACGTTTGGGACGCAGTATCTATATTACAGGGATATAAGAGTTGATTACGCCATCCCCGACGAGACGTCTATATACAGTGACTGGGTCGACAAGGACAGCAAAAATGACATAATCTATGAGAACGTGATAGAGGGGGACTATGTGGAGGAGGCGGACGAGATAGATCTTAAGATATGCACTAACCCTGACGGGAAGCTGGCACTAAGCTCCGTAATCCAAGGATCCGACGGCTACGAGGATTTTCTCGGCGGGATCGTGACCGACGTGTATGGGGCGGGGATGGCAGAGCACATACTGCTTGCGAGGGTGACAGACTTGTACAACTCTCCGAGATACGTGATTGACCCGACGCTGAAAAATGACGCAAAACCCTATACCCTCTATGTCGAGCCGCACCTGAACAAGACGTTTGTCGTCGCAGGGGGCGAGGAAGACGTGAAGATGGAGAACTGTACCTATAATCTTATCGAGATATGATCAGGAAGACTTACATACCCGCAAAACCGAGGAACAAAAAGCTGGTACCCGACACCCAAAAAAACTATGACCGCATAATAAGCAGTCTAAGTGAGCAGGTCGGCAAACCGCAGCCCGAACCAGCCAACCCTCTCGTGATCGAGTTGAAGTCATACCTCGAGTTAGTTAACACCGACCTTGCTAGATTGACGGGAGTCTATAACTTGATCAACGACTCGACCGTAATCGGGGCAATCATCAAGGCGGAACTTGATAGTCTTAAGAATACTCTCGACATGAAAGCCGGGGAGTTCATAACGTACACCAATAACGCGCTGTCGGATGATACTCTTACGACCGAGGAGGTGGACGGGATTAATATGAGGAAAAGCGAGTATCTCTCCTCGTCCGGTGCGTTCATGGCTTTCGCCGAACCAATCTCCAAAACGCTCATAGTCGTCAACATTCTTAATGACGACCTCGCGAAGTATGCGCGCGAAAAAGCTCAGATCGAAGCGGTATATCCCGACCTGCACGGGCACCAGTACATCACGGGCGGGACGAAGGCCGGGTATGCGTCCTCAAAGACAGCGTACGATTCGGCTTATAGCGAGCTCGTGAACGCGATAAACTCATATATCTCCGACGGTACAGTTACCCCGTCCGAGTCGGCCCAGGCACAGTACTATGTAGACGCGTACAACACGAGAATAGCGGAGTACAGGCAGTACGAGGAGAAAGTGAGAAGCACGATCAACCTTGTGGCAGGATACTATGAAAAGCTGAGAACTTATGAGGCGGACAAATCGAGGGCCGATGACGTGTATTCACTATTCTATGACAACATATACCTTGTCGGATCGGACAAGACGGCATATGCTTCGGCAAAGACGGCCTACGATACCGCTTATACTAACGTCGTTTCGGGGATCAATACGATTATCTCGACCGGCACGCTCACGCCATCCGAGATCTCCGCCGTATCTGATCTGATCGACGAATACCTGTCCAAGCTGTCCCTGCTGATCGCTGCCGAGGAAACGGCAAGGAAGGCGATTGGAGAGGAGCAGAAGCGACAGGCACAGGTATATGCCGAGTCGCTGTTCGATGACGTGGTGGAGACACAGACGGCACTCGAAAACAGCTTGCTGAAATATTCCGAGTCCATCAACCCCATCACCGCACAGATGATGCAGCTGATCGTGGGGGATGAAAGCCTGCAGTTCTATTTCGTAGAGAGCAAGGCTAACCCTGTCAGGGTGAGCCATTCCGTTAGCTACCTGTCTGGAACGCTGACCGTGTATGCCGGGTGGATCAAGCACATCACGCTGGGGATCACCGATATCTCTCCGACACACGAGTACAAGTTCTGGAACGTTCCTCTGTCGGCCTTCGGATCACTCGATCCGGATAAGTATTACTACCTGTATGCGAAATGCAGCGCCTCTGCCGAGACGGGCGAGTATATCCTTAGCGAGACACCGGTCGAGATCGACGGCGTTTCCGGCTATTACCACCTGCTGTTGGGGCTGCTGAATTCGGAGAACAACTCTACAAGAAGATTTGCGCAGCTCTACGGGTTTACAGAGATTCTGCCGGGGAGAATAACGACGGACAGAATCGTATCGCAGGACGGCAAGACATACTTTGATCTTGTCAGCGCTCTGCTGAATATCGGGGACGGGAAAATCATGCTTGACGGCTCGGACGGGAGCGGTAGCCTCGCGTCGGGAAACATTACCTGGGATGCTGCGGGCAATTCACAATACAAGGGTAAAATAACCGCAACAAGCGGAGAGATAGGAAGCCTGACAATCAGTGAGGGGGGATATATAGATCTGCCGCCAAGTTTTTCAGACCAGGTCGGCCGGCTCGACAATACCGGACTGTTGCTTATCTACGACGGTTCAAATTCACAGAAGGTCGAGTGGTATTCTGGCATGGGCACCTATGCAGGTCAGATCACTTGCGATCCCGATGGGTACCTTAAATTGTCGTCTTCATTCGGCGTTGGCATTGGGACAGATCTTTTCGGAGATGCCATCACGGTGACGCCGGGGGACGCGTTCAACAATAACATAGATTTTAATTCTTCGGTCCTGTCGAATGTAAGAAGATTGCACGCCCTTGGCAGAATTGAATTGGCGTCCTCCCCGCTATACATAAACCCGGGTACAAACGTGTCGGTAAGCATTGGCGACATATCATTGCTCACGGTAAGCACCGGATCTGGCGGAGGCATATACAGAATTCTCAATGCCGGCGGCGCGGCCCCGTCCTCCGGGCAGCTACTGATAATTGTGAATGTGAGTTCAAGCTACACGCTCATGTTGCGTCCTTCTGTCGCGGGCAGCAATATAAGGACGCAACAGAACAAGGACTTTTCGATAGACGCTGGAACTATGGCGGTTTTGACATACTCGGGGTATTGGTACGTGCACAGAGACTACGGACAATAATCACATAATTATGACGAAAATAGATTTTACAAAACTGGAAATGTTTCTCAACATTGAGAAAACCGAAAAGGAGACGGTGGACGTTAGAAGTTCATTCGCGAATATGATATATAGCCGGACGAACGGCATAGAGTGCCACTCTCTGGCCTATAAGATATACAATTCGGAAGGAGAGGAGGAATTCAGCGACAAAGAATGCGAAATAATCAGGAAAGTGTCGGAATATGCCCTTCCAAAATTCATCGACGCCATTAAAGCGGTACTATCATGAAGCTATACATAAGATTCGGGAGTCTGGCGAGGTTTCAGGACTTATTCGATTCGAGCGAATACCTTCAAAAAGTGCTTTCACAGACAAGATCGAACGTCTACTACATAGATACCGACGACGTAAGAGAGATAGAAAGGATGCTGAAGAGCAGGAATATTAAATTTGACATAAGCGACAAATAATGGGATGGGATGTAATTATTTCGGCACTGGCTGGACTGCTCACGGGTGGAGGGGTATCATGGCTATTCAAGATCAAGGAAGACAAGGCTGGCTCTAAAGCGGATGTAGTGGATTCTTCCACCGATGCGATGAACAAGATGATGGAGCTGATAGGATCACAGCAGGACAGGTTCAACAAGATCATCGAGGGAAAGGACAAGCTGATCGAACAACAGCAGGGTTTAATTGACGGGTATAAAACAGCGCTGGAGGAAGCAAATCAGAAGCTGAAAACTCTCGAATTCAAGGTTGGAGAGAACGACAGGAAGATCAGCGGAATGCAGAAGACAATCGACAACGAAATTAAGGAGCGGAAAATTGCAGAAGGCAACATCTGCTTTGTTTCCGAATGCCAATTGAGAAAACCGAGATTGGGAACATATAAGAAAGAAGCATGAATTTCGAGGAATACATAAAAGAAAACAGGGAAGAGTTTACCGAAAAAGTAAATAATATTTCCAATGAGCTGGGAATAGAGGCAAACTGGCTGATGTTCGTGATGTGGTTTGAAAGCAAGCTGAACCCGCAGGCGGTAAACTCAATTTCGGGTGCAACCGGACTGATACAGTTCATGCCATCTACGGCACGCTCATTAGGCACGACTACGGACGTTCTGAGGCGCATGAGCAACGTTCAGCAGTTGGACTACGTGCTGGCTTATTTAAGGCCGTATAGGGGCAGGATGAAACGCTGGATAGATGTTTATCTGGCCGTCTTCTATCCAAAGGCAATGGGCAATCCGAATTTTGTTATCGCGCCCGACATTGTCGCAAAGCAGAACAAGGTGTTTGATTTGAACAAAGACCTGGATATTACGGTGAAGGAAATCGAAATGGCGCTGAGAAACAGCATGCCGGAAAAATATAAAAAATATTATTTGTGAAACCAATAATAAAATAAAGATATGAAGATAAGAATCAGGGAAGGGAACGATTTTGATGTTGTTTGGGCGATAACAAGAGCAGGGCAACCCGAGGATTTATCGACAGCAACCAACATGAAGCTGACACTTGTTGTGTATGGGGCGACCATCGAACACAACCTGTTTACCGTCACGGATAATGTGTTGTCAATCAACATACCCAAAGAGGTTGCAACAATCAAGGGTGATTACAGGCTTGTTTTTGAGTACACCTTACCGGATGCTGGGCAACCTGACGGAGATTTAAAGTGTAAAACGGATGTCGTGCCGTTTAGGATTGTGCCATTTACAGCTGATGCAGATGATGTCTACACAGTCAACACGTCTTCGGATGTCCTGCTTGGGTTTAAAGGAGATAAGGGTGATGGTGGAGATGATGCTTATCAAATCTGGCTTGACTTGGGCAATGTCGGCACTTATGAAGATTTTATTGCATATTTAAGACAACCGGCTGTTGGTGCTGGAGATTCTATTTCAGAGTTGGAAGGCGAAATACAAGTAAGTGAGGGTTTAAGAGTATCAGCCGAGACGGCACGGGTGAACGCCGAGGGAGACGCCACGAAAGGGCGCGTCAAGGCAGAAAATGAAAGGGTACAAGCCGAAATTATAAGGCAAAACAATGAGGGCAATCGCATTGAGAATGAAGCTACAAGAGTTCAAGATGAAGCCGAAAGAAATTCTAAGGAGAATGTAAGACAAAATAGCGAGGCTGACAGAATTGGGGCAGAGGAGGTCAGGGCACAAGCTGAAAGCGAAAGGGTGCAAGCCGAGACGGCACGGGTGAACGCCGAGGGAGACGCCACGAAGGGGCGTGTCAAGGCAGAGAATGAAAGAGTGGCAGCTGAAGGAGAACGGGCAGCAGCCGAGACGGCACGGGTGAACGCCGAGGGAGACGCCACGAAGGGGCGTGTCAAGGCGGAGAATGAAAGAGTGGCAGCTGAGGGAGAACGGGCACAGGCGTTCGCGCAAATGATGGGGGAAGCTGACGACAAGATCGAGGAGATGGGCACCACCCTCTCCACCTACGATGGCAGGGTTACGCAGGTAGAGTCTGACATATCTCAATTAGCGGGCGATGTGAGCCTTTTGGACGCCGTACAAGGTGCAAAGATAAAGGACATCGAGAATGTTCTCTCAACTGCCAATATAGGGCAATCGGCTAAAATAAGCGTAACTGGGACAAGTCCACTGTCATTGCCGAAAAACGCCGCAAACAGCGGCATGAGCGTGAAGATGGAAGGTTTGACGCAAGATGTTGGCGGGGTGATAACCAACTTCGAGCCGACAGGAAGGGTGCGGAGTGTTGACAAGAACGGTCTTAACCCTACTGCATTATATCTGACCGCACCCGAACTGCGCTCAAATGGAACTGTCAAAGACGAAATCAGGAAAGGGGCGAACGGCTATGAGTTGGTGAAGAGGATAAGTGATGATAAGCAGATTACCTCTGCAATGGTAATATCATTGACGACAACTCTCACTAATGTTGATCTTGTGTTACTGAATATTAAAGGCACATTCGATAATGTAAAAGCTATAGACGGCTATTTGGGATGGATAAAAATAAAAGGAAGTTTTGAAGTCACTATTGCAAATAGAGATAATGTTTCATCGGTTGGCGGGTTCAACGTTGGAACTGGATCACAGGCAGGGAATGTGTATTTTATTGTTGCAAAAAATAAATATGCCGATGTGAATGCAGTTAAAGCAGGGCTGATAAGTGATTATGCACTATCCACCTTATATTACGAATTAGCCACCCCCGTCATCACTCCCATCAGTTATGGCGGCATCCTGAGCAGCGCAGAAAACGGCACTGTCTACCACGAACCAGTGATTGCAGATGCAGGGGTTTACTCAACGAATATGCCTATCCTATTAACCGACTATCCGATCAGCGCTATCGAAGAGATCATCAAGCATGAAAACGGTGTTGACACATATCTCAACGTTGCTACTGCGGTAGTTGCACCTGACGGATTGAGCTTCACCCACCCCGATCTGACAGAGGGTGACTTGGTGCTGTTTACCTATGCATTTGACAAGGAAAGCACCAACGGCAACATTACGGCAACTTTCTACGACTCGAATGTGGTGAAAATCGACACGGTGACTGGCAAGGCTTACAAGATAACCGACGTGGTAACAAACGGAGTATTAACAAGAACATTAACGGAGGTTTAATATGAACGAGATATACATTAAGATATTGGCGCAAAGGGCAAAGCTTGATAGCAAACTGTTGGATAAGTTGCCGCAGGACGTGAGAGTTGAGGTCGAGAAGTACATTGAATAAGGTTCAATTAGGCGACATTTTGAACTGAAAAATTGCATAAGAGTTACGCGTGAAGAAAATGCAGCTTCATTAGCAGGAAATTTATTTTTTTAATAAAGTATATGAAAAAAATTATCTTACTATTGCTTATTATAATCGCTTTTGCGGGATGCAAGACCAAAACGGTACTTGTGCCAGTGGACAAGGTGAAGATTGAGTACAGAGATCGCATGAGGGTCGACAGCGTGTATAATCGGGACACGGTGAACATCTACATGAAAAATGATACCGTGTATCTGCAATCAGTCAAATGGCGGGAGCGGTTCCGCCTCGACACGGTGAGCGTTGTAACGGTCGATTCAATTCCATACACCGTCGAGGTAGTAAGGGAGGTGAACGTATTAACGAAGTGGCAGAGGTGGAGACTTAATGCGCTGAACGTTCTGGCTCTTATTATAGTCGTTTATCTAGCTATAAGAATTAAATTGTAGGAGTGTGCTTATAGTTGTGTTGTTTTTAAGCCGGGGAGAAATTCCCGGCTTTTTATTGTGTTAAAATCGCAAAATATGTTGTAGAACATATAAAAACATTTGGATATATATAGAAAACTATATATTTTTGTATAACAACAATAGAACGGGCGGCAACCGATAAGCGGCTAAACAAAATGACAACAAAAGAATTAGCAATCGAAATCATCGAAACACAGGGAAACGACAGCAGATGGAATGAAAAAATCTACGGCGGTGCACAAAAATCAATCTACCTTAATAATGTGAAAATCGACATCACCGAAAAAATCGAATCGATCGAAAATTTCAGCTCTCAAAAGTTGGTAGAAGTGTACAAGGAGATACTCGTAGCAGCACACAGCGCGGGTCTTGATGCAATGATCGAATACAAAGGACCAAGAGACAAAAACGACGTTAGATACGAAGCACGTCAAAACTACATTAATAACTTGAAATAATGAAAAAAATAAATGATTGGTACGGTACGACGTACAAAATGAGCACTGAAGAGGCTATTGATCTGTTAGATAATGGAAGAAGTCTCACGGCGGATGGAAAAGACCTTGATACCTTCAGGAAGGTTGGGGATATGTATGAACTCATTGGGATACACGACAGGGGGCCGACAATCCTATCAAGAGAGGATTTGATCGCCGAAAAGAGATTTGAAGGTAGAAAATGGAGCATTGATCTAATGTGATATGGAAAAAAGAACATTATCAGACGGGAAAACGTCGTTTGAGGTAACCGAGAAACTTGGGAAGTACACGGTGAAATTCGTTCAGGATAACAGAGAGCGGATTGTTAATGGCTTCGAGCCGGGAGACGAAACAATTATTGAATTTGCTGATTATCTTAAGGATTGGATGGAAAGAGAACCAGATTATTGGCAGATATGATTAACGAAATAGGCACACGAATATCAGAAATCCGAAAGTCAAAGGGGATGTTTCAAACCGAACTTGCCGAAAAGACAGGGTTAAGCCAGAACCACATCTCACGGATTGAGAACAATCAATACGTACCCAGACTTGACATTGCAAAACGGATAGCGGATGCCCTTGACTGCAAGGTCGATGACCTCCTAAGATAGAATTTAAGCCGGGCTAATTACCCGGCTTTTTCTTTTTCAGTACATAGTCGATCACTTTCCTGTTTGCCTCGTCCACTTTTTTCATGTTGAAATTGACATACCTGTCGGTTACCGACTTCTTGCCGTGCCCCAGGGCCATCTGGATGGTCTTCTCCGGTATGTCCAGCTCGGAGGCGAGAGTTGCCCACGTATGCCGGGCATAATAGGACGAGAGGAACGGAAGAAGCGGCGAACGCTGCTTAATCTTTATCCCGCGGCCGTTCTTGCTTTTTGCACTCACCCACTCCCAAGGCCCTATCTCCTTCAGGTTCCGGTTGAACCGGCTACGAAAGTCCTTGTAATTTTTGTAGCCGTCGAGGAAGTTCAGCAGATATTTCTTGCCGGGAGAATACCGGTTAATAATCTCCAGCGCTTCGGGTTGTATCTTGATATTGTACAGCCTTCCCGTTTTTGCACGGCGATACTGCAGCCGGCCGTTGCGGATCGATGCGGCGTGCAGGATATCCACCGTGTTGATCCCGATAAGGTAGAAATGCAGCATGAACAGATCTCTATATTGTTCCTGATGCGGCTCGACCGGGTAATCGCGGAGCCTCCTCAACTCCTCGACGGACAGATCCCTGTGCTCCGTCTCCTCCGTCCTGATCGTGAAGTCGTCAAACGGGTAGAGATCCTTTGACACGAGTTTTTTCTTGTTCGCGTCCTTGTATATTGCCCGGATGTTGCGCAGATGGATGGATCGGGTATTCACTCCGCATGTGGCGCGCAGCTTCATGTCGAACTCCTCCAGCCAGTCGTAGTCGATATCCCCGAACGTGAGTGCTTCCAGATCATGGTGCCTGCCGATAGCGTCCAGTGTGTACCGGTATGTTTCTTTTGTACCATCTGCCACCCTTGTGTCAATGAAACTACGTGCATGGGCCGCGAAGGGGAGATTTTCTCCGGACGTTTTTTCCGTCTCGTCGTCCTGCCCTGCATCAATGTTTTTCACCAGCGATTTCAGCTCTTCCGGACTGGTCTTGTCAAGTTTTCCGTTAAGCTTCAACCGTAGCAGCAGGTTCTCGACCGCTGAAAACCTTGCCCTGATGTAGCTGTTTAGAAAGGACCTGTTCGGAACGTCGCCCTCGATCCGGTTGTCGATCCAGTTCGCCTCCGGGACGGAGACGTCGAGCGGAACGTGAAAAGGTTTTTGCTTGTGCGATACTGTCAGTTTCAGCGGATACGTTCCGTCTTTTTTTCTACTTCTCTTGTCCAGATAATACGTTACAGATGCCATATTTTTTTTTAATTGTTTGCAATTAATTTGCAATTAAACTCATCAAAATAGGGCTTATTCCGACAAAAAAAGTCAATTTTCAGTGCTCTAAAACTATCGTGCCAGCTTTATATTGCACAAAAAAAGCCCCAATAATCATTTTTAAATTATTGATTATCAGAACTTTAATATTTTGCGGTATGGACGGGACTCGAAC
>DGZP01000119.1:43759-47052 GCA_002398565.1 Proteiniphilum sp. UBA4977 | reverse complement strand
CCAACTGAACTACCACACCGTTTTTTTTGTTGCCATCTTCTTTTTTTAGCAGGAGTCTCCACTCCCTCACATAACACATCCCGATAGCGAGTGCAAAGGTAAGCATATTTTCCAATTTGCAAAACATTTGGAACCATTTTTGAGAAAAAAAATGGGAAAATTCATTGCACCCGCTTCCGGAAACATGCTATTCCGCCCCGTCGCTCCCCGATGATGTGAGACTACTCTTACTTCTCCGCAGCATGGTCTGTTTTAAGCCAGTGGTCGAACCAGCGGAAGAACTCGCGTTGAAACAGGATGCCATTCTGCGGTTTGGATATCCAGTGGTTTTCGTCCGGAAAGATGAGCATGCGGGAAGGAATATCGCGAAGCTGTGCGGCGTTGAATGCCATCATTCCCTGCGAAGCCAGGATGCGATAGTCGAGTTCACCATGGGTTATCATGATGGGGGTATCCCATTTATCGACGAAACGATGGGGAGAATTTTCATAGGTACGCTGCGCAGTGGCATTGGACTTGTCCCAGTAAGGGCCTCCCATATCCCAGTTGGCGAACCACATCTCTTCGGTCTCGAGGTATTGCGCTTCGAGGTTGAAGATGCCGGCATGCGAAAGGAAAGCCTTGAAGCGTCCACCGTGGTTGCCTGCGAGCCAGTAAACCGAAAATCCGCCATAGCTTGCGCCGGTGCATCCGAGATGTTCCTCATCCACAAAAGGTTCTTTGGCAAGTGCGTCGATTGCAGAGAGATAATCTTTCATATTTTGTCCACCATAGTCACCACTGATCTGCTCCAGCCATTCCTGGCCGAAGCCGGGGAGGCCGCGGCGGTTTGGAGCGACCACGATATAGCCGTTGGCAGCCATCATCTGCAGGTTCCAGCGGTAAGACCAGAACTGGCTTACCATGCTCTGCGGGCCACCCTGGCAGTAGAGCAAGGCAGGATAGGTTTTTGTGGAATCAAAGTCGGGCGGATAAACCACCCAGGTGAGCATCTGCTTCCCGTCTGTGGTTTCTATATGGCGTCTTTCCACCTTTCCCATGCGGAGCCGGGCAAGGATATCCCTGTTCTCAAAAGAGAGCTCCGTGGCATCACCCGTAGCAATATCCACCGCGTAGAGTTCGGTGGGTTGAGAAAGCGACTGGCGGCTGGCGATGAGATTGCCGTTGCCTGTGGTGACGGAAAGGTAATCGTAGTCTCCACGTGTAATGGGCTTCAGTTCACGGGTAGTGACATCGGCCGCGTAAATTTGCGAGGTACCCTCCACGGATGCCACCAGATAGAGCGTATTTTCATCATCCCAGGTGAAAGCATCGGTATTATAATCGAAGCTTTCGGTGATATAGGATTTGGTGCCCGTAGCAAGATCCATCACAAAGAGGCGGTTTTTATCCGATTCATATCCGTCGCGCTCCATACTCTGCCAGGCAAGCTTCGTGCCATCAGGCGAGAACTGCGGGTTGGTGTCGTATCCCTCCATGCCGTCTGTCATGTTGCGGGTGCGGCCTGTAGCCAGCTCGTAGAAATAGATGTCGGAGTTCGTGGATAAACTATATTCCTTGCCCGTTTTTTTGCGTGACGTGTAGGCTATGATCTTACTGTCGGGGCTCCAGGCCAGCTGCTCCATGCCACCGAAGGGTGCCAGGGGCGCTTCATAAGGTTCGTCCCCGAGCAGGTCCCTGACATTGGTGAGTTTGTTGCCAGCAACATCTGCCACAAAAGGATGGGGCACACTTTCCACCCACTGGTCCCAGTGCTTGTACATGAGGTCATCAATTACGCGTCCGGAGGCGCCCGGCAGATCCGGATAGCGATCGGGAGCAGTGACCGCTGTCTTCACCCTTTTGATGAAAAGTACCTTTTTGCCATCGGGAGAGAAGGCAAATCCTTCAATTTCCTCCTTCAGATCCGACAACTGCCGCATCCCTCCCCCGTCGGGATTTATGCTCCATATCTGGGAGCTGCCCGTCTCATTGCTCAGGAAGGCAATTTTCTTCCCTCCCTCGATCCATTGCGGATTACTCTCCTGCGTGTTGGTGATGGTGAGCTGCTTTTTATCTGAGCCGTCACTCTTCATGATAAACAGCTCTGCATTGGTTTTATTCTGCGGGATACTCACGTAGGTAACCGGATAGACAAGATGGCTCTTGTCGGGCGAGAGTGTGGCCTCCCCCACCCTGCCGAAGCTGTAAAGCACCTCGGGAGTCATGATACCATTTTTTATTGCAGGCGCGACTTTCCCCGCGGGCTCATTTATCTCGTTCCCGTTTCTCGCACGTTCAGCCTTCTCTCCTGTCTCATTACAGGAGAGCATGCTACCGGCTATTACGATTGCCATAAATATTATTTTGAATTTCATACGTTTAAAATATTTTTTACATTGTGGTGTATGGAACTCGCTTATAATCATCACATGGGGTATAATTAGTTTTGACTATGTCGATTGCAAAGCAATTCATGCTCGTTTCATCTGATTAAAGTATGATGTGCCAAATACCAATCAATGCAGGGCGTTACTCTTCCACCCTCCCATCCTTCATATGAATGGTACGATCGGTGAGCGACGCCAGATGCTCATCGTGCGTCACGATCACGAAAGTCTGATTAAGCTTGTCACGCAGTTCAAAGAAAAGTCTGTGCAGTTCCTCCTTGTTGTCCGTGTCGAGGCTGCCGGAAGGTTCATCGGCAAAGACCACAAGGGGGTCATTTATGAGTGCCCGTGCCACGGCCACGCGTTGTTTCTCGCCCCCCGACAGTTCGCCGGGCTTGTGTGAAGTACGTTCACCAATACCCATCATCTGCAGCAGATCCCGAGCCCGTGCTTCGGCCCGTGCGTGTTTCACATTGCCGATGAGTGCGGGGATCATTACGTTCTCCAGCGCAGTGAATTCAGGAAGCAGCTGATGAAACTGAAAGACAAAACCGATATTTTTATTCCGGAAGTCGCTCAGCTTCTTTTCACTCATCCTGCTCAGCTTCTGCCCGTCGATGGTGATTGTACCGCCATCGGGTTCTTCCAGTGTGCCCATGATCAGGAGCAACGTGGTCTTGCCTGCGCCGCTGGGTCCCACGATGGAGACGATCTCTCCCTTCTCCACTTCCAGGTCGATACCTTTGAGTACCTGAAGTGAGCCGAAGCTCTTTGTAATATTTTCTGCCTTAATCATCACCAAAAAAAATAGGATGTGCGAAGATAATTAAAATTGGTGATTTTAGCGGATTTTGGCGCCAAATACAATAATGACTCCACATTTTCACAAACAAGAAATTTTAATATCACTAGTGTCCCATTAAA
>DGZP01000119.1:0-43562 GCA_002398565.1 Proteiniphilum sp. UBA4977 | reverse complement strand
TTATTTTCAATGGTGTCATATGGAACTCGCTTTAGTCATGATCTTGTGTGATAATGATTTTGCCAAAGTCGATTACTTCGTAGTTCATGCTCGTTTCATATTATTAAAGCTATTATTCTCAATTTCATTGGCCTTTTTCCACGTTCAACATAGTCAAAACAAGTTTTGCCTCTGTATTTACTTGTCGAAAAAATTCGGAGATATCATATGAAACTCATTTTTAATTTCGCCTTGAGTGCAAAGATGTACATGCCTGTTTCATATTATTAACAGCTCCTTGTCGGAAGAAAGGCTCTCTCGTCCGTTATAACTGCAAAGACATGGGTCCGGGACCTTAAAGCGAGAGATCAAGGACGAAGCAGACTGACCGTTCACCGGCCCAAAACCCTAAAACGTGACATTATGGATGAACTGAGCAGGATGAGGCAAGAATATGAAGCCGATATACTCGATGAAGGGCTGATGGCGGCAGATCCGCTGGAGACCTTCACCGAATGGATGTACGATGCCATTGCCTTCGGATTGAAGGAGCCCAATGCGATGACTGTAGCCACAGCATCGTTGGAAGGAAAACCCTCGGCACGGGTGGTGCTGCTGAAGGAGGCGACGGTAGACGGGTTTGTCTTCTTTACCAATTACCTGAGTCGCAAGGGCATGGAATTGTTTGCCAACCCTCATGCAGCGCTGGTATTCGACTGGCACGACATGGCACGTCAGGTGCGGGTGGAAGGTCGCGCGGAGAAGCTGCCGGCAGAAGCGTCGGATGCCTATTTCGATGGACGGCCTGCAAATGCGAAGATTGGCGCATGGACATCTCCCCAGAGTAAGATCGTGAAGAATCGTGCCGAGATAGAACAGCTGCAATGGGAGATGACACAGCGTTTCGCGGGGAGAAAGGTGGAAAGACCCTCGCACTGGGGGGGATTCCTGATCAGGCCGACGGTGATGGAGTTCTGGCAGGGAAGACCCGACCGGCTCCACGACCGCATTGTTTACTACAAAACAGAAGAGGGATGGAGTAAGCATAGGCTTGCTCCCTGAAGTCGCATGGCTACCTAAAACCATTAACCCTCGAAACCCATCTCTCCGCGGCAAGCCGGCATAAAGATAATCTCTTGATTAGAGACAAAGGGGCAAATACAACTTGAAACCCATCCCTCCGCGGCGAACCGGCGCAAAGGTGTTTCAGCATTTATTAAATGGGAATGATTTTATTCCTGGGCTGGGTAGCCACAAACTCTTTCAAATAAAAAGGTTCAAAGTAGGCACTGTCGACGAAGTCTCCGGCGGCATAAGCCTCTTCGGCAAGGGGGACCATACCCGAAGCGAGGGGGTGCACTCCGTCGGTAAACAGTGCATGGGGATGGGTGAGATGGGCCTTGCATTTCTCCGCACCATTGCCAAAAAAAAGCACCTTGTGCGCAGCCAGGATATCGGCATAACTTCCCTCCTCCACAATATCGGCTGCCGTTTCACGTATGACCTGAAGCGAACGGTTGTAGAAGGTGGCGTAGACTTCCATACGTCTCGCATCGATCATGGGACAGAGCAAGAGATCATCACTTGTATTTTCTTGCATCATGGAGGCCATGATACGGGGCGTGGAAAGCGCAATGAGCGGAATACCAAGCCCGTAACTGAGCCCCTTGGCTTCCGAAACACCAATACGCAGTCCCGTATAGGAACCGGGGCCGCTACTTACGGCGATGGCATCCGGCATGAGGTTTTGTTCCCGGGCGGCGGTCATGATCTCATGAACGAAGCGTCCCAGCAGGGAAGCATGCGATTGGCCGAGGAAGTCTTCGCGGGTGACCAGCAGTGCGCCATTGCGTGACAGAGCGCAGGAGCATGCGGGAGTGGATGTTTCTATGGAAAGTATAACGGGCATATATATATTGATATTGTGAATGCAAAGGTAACAATAAAAGGATGACCCTAAAAGTGGGCATAAAAAAAACTGCATCGCGGGGATGCAGTTTTGTCTTTTTAATCTTTTCCGATTAATACCTGTTTCTGTCGCGGTTACCGTAACCACCGCGACTGTTGTTGCGGGGTGCACGTTCGCCTTCGGCGCGAGGACGAGCTACAGATACGGAAAGGGTACGTCCGTCGTATTCTGCATCGTTCAGTTCTTCAATGGCACGTTGTCCTTCTTCATCGTTGGACATTTCAACAAAGCCATACCCTTTTGAGCGGCGGCTTTCACGGTCGGTAATGATTTTTGCTGAGGATACTTCACCATACTCCTCAAACAGTTCTTTTAAATCGGCGTCAGTAATCTGATAACTTAAGCCAGCTACGAAAATGTTCATGTAAAATAATTAAAATAAAAAAAATAAATAAATTCTGCAGAAGTTCTTCGATAAGAGGAGTTAGGCAATAACTTGACGTGTGTGAAGTGACTAAATAACGGCCCGCTAAAAAAATACTTTTGCGCAACAAAGATAAACATAAAATAATTGTCTCAAAATATTTTAGCAGAAAATTTTAGTATTCCGTATCAATTTATCCCGCTTCTCTTCAACAGTGCCTCCACTGATGCTTCGCGGCCGCGGAACCGCTTGTAGAGTTCCACGGGCTCTTCGGTGTTGCCCCGTTCGAGGATGTTGCGCCTAAACGAGTTGGCTGTGCCCTTATCGAAGATACCTCTCTCCTTGAACAGCGAGAAGGCATCAGCATCCATCACCTCGGCCCACTTGTAGCTGTAGTAGCCGGCCGCATATCCACCGGAGAAGATGTGTGCGAAGGAGGTCGACAAGCAGGCATCGGGTATCACCGGCAACAGCTGCACACGTGCCATGGCTTCCTGCTCGAAGGTGCGCACATCGCCGCTATATGGCTCGGTGAGCGAATGCCAGGCCATATCGAGGTAACCAAAGGAAAGCTGACGCAGGGTGAGGTATCCCACGTTGTAATTGGAGGCATCAATGATCTTCTGCAGCAACGTGTCGGGCATTTTTTCGCCTGTTTCGTGATGGAAGGCAAACCGGTCGAGGTATTCCTTCTCGGTAAGCCAGTTCTCCATGATATGTGATGGCAGTTCCACGAAGTCGCGGTAGACCGAAGTACCAGAGAGGGTTTCGTAGGTGCAGCGCGAGAGCATGCCATGCAGCGCATGTCCAAACTCGTGGAGGAAGGTCTCCACCTCATCGAAGGTGAGCAATGCCGGACGGGTTTCCGTTGGGCGGGTGAAGTTCATCACGATAGTGACATGAGGGCGGCTGTCTGTGCCATTCTTAATATACTGGCTCTTGAAGGAGGACATCCATGCGCCGGAGCGCTTGCCCTCACGCGGATGGAAGTCGGTATACAACACGGACAGGAAGTCGCCCTTCTCGTCCAGCACATCGAAGGCCTCCACCTCGGGATGGTAGACCTGTATGCCTGGGTTTGGCACAAACTGCAGCCCGTAAAGCGAGGTGGCCAGTCCGAAGACTCCCTTCTTCACATTTTCAAGTTCAAAGTAGGGCCGGGTCATCTCGTCGTTCACCCCGAAGCGACTGTCTTTCAGCTTGTCGGCATAGAAGCTCCAGTCCCACGGTTGTAAATCAACAGGCTTTCCCTCCATCTCTGCGGCAAATGTCTCCATAGCCTTCACCTCTTCGCGGGCAACGGCACCGAAGGCATCCGTGAGCCGGTTGAGCAGGCCAAACACCCCTTCGGCATTCTTGGCCATGCGGTTCTTCAGCACATAGTCGGAGTAACTCTTGTAGCCCAGCAGGTTGGCGATCTCCAGACGCAGGTTGACGATCTTCTGCACGAGCTCCCGGTTGTCGTATTCGCCCCCCTTCACTCCCTTGGTATTGTAGGCCATGTACAGTTTCTCGCGCAGGGGACGCCGTGTGGAATATTTCATGAAACCGATGTAGCTGGGTGCGGAGAGGTCGATCAGCCACCCTTCCCGGCCCTTGGCTTTTGCCTTGGCGGCAGCGGCATCGATCACACTTTCGGGCAGCCCCGCCAGGTCTTCCTCGCGGGTGAGCAACATCTCGTAGGCGTTGGTCTCCCGCAGGTTGTTCTGCCCAAAGTTGAGGGTGGCCATGCTCAGCTCCGTGGAGAGGGTACGATACTTCTCCTTCCCTTCGGGCGAGAGGGTGGCCCCGCTATTTTCGAATCCTTCGAAGTACTTCTCCGTAAGACGGATCTGTTCAGGGGTGAGCCCTGCGGTGTAGCGGGCGTCGTAGACTGCCTTCACCCTCCGGAAGAGATCTTCGTTCAGGTTGATGTTGTTACTGTGTTCCGACAGCTTCGGACTAAGCTGCTGCGAGATCTCCATCATCTCCTCGTTGCTCTCGGAGCTGAGCAGGTTGAAGAAGACGCTGCTTACGCGGCTTAGCATCTCGCCGGAGTACTCCATTTCCGCGATGGTATTGGCGAAGCTGGGTGCGGCGGGGTTGGCGGTGATCCGGTCAATCTCGGCCTGGTGTTCCACCATGGCCTTTTCGAAGGCCGGCTCATAATGGGTAATGTTAATCTCTTGAAAGGGCGCCGTACCGTGCGGCGTATTAAACGGCCGGAAGAAAGGATTCTCCTGCGCCGTGGCAGTTGTCATCGTCATTACAGAAAAAAGGGTTATAAGGATTGTCTTCATAAAATTTTCTTTACATTTGCAGGAACATCATGGCTGCAAAGATACGGAAATTTTGGGATAGCTGAACGCGAACGCTGGACGCTAACCACTGAAACAACTTAATTTTAAAAATATGACAACTTCCGAAAAGAACGAAGAGAAAACCAAAAAGAGCACTTCTGCCAGTTCCCCGAAAGCAAGCACAACAAGACGCCGCAAAAGCAGCGCTGCCGGGGCCAAGAAAAACTTCATACTCGACACCAACGTGATTCTTCATGATTATAACTGCCTGGACAACTTCGAGGAAAATGACATTTATATTCCCTTTATGGTGCTGGAGGAGTTGGACAAGTTCAAAAAAGGAAGCGACCAGATCAACTTCAATGCCCGTGCATTCGTGAGAGAGCTGGACCTGATCACCGATGACGACCTCTTCACCCATGGTGCCGACCTGGGTGTGGGCAAGGGAAAACTGTACATCGTGAACGGATCGCGCGACAATAAACGCATCAACGATGCATTTCCGGAAAAGATACCCGACAATCGCATCCTCACCGTGGTGGCCGACATTGCGGAAAAACATCCGGAGATGAAGACCATACTGGTATCGAAAGACATCAACCTGCGGATGAAAGCCCGCTCGCTGGGGATGACGGCGGAGGACTACATCAACGACAAGGTGACCAACATCGATATATTCGATCAGGGCGAGGTGGTGATTGAAGGGGTAGCCCCGGAACTCATCGATAAAATTTATGCCCATCCGGCGGGTGTGGATCTGGAGGAGATCACCTTTGAGACGCAACCCGAACCCAACCAGTGCTTCATCATGAAGAGCGAACGCAACAGCGTGCTGGCGCGGTATAATCCATTCACACAAAAGGTGAAGAAGGTAGAGAAGGAGAACAACTTCGGCATACAGCCGCGCAATGCGGAGCAGGCTTTTGCCTTTGAGGTACTGAACGATCCGGAAGTGAAGCTGGTGGGCCTCACGGGCAAGGCGGGTACCGGAAAGACACTGCTGGCACTGGCAGCAGCTCTCAAACAGAACAAGATCTATAGTCAGATACTGCTGGCAAGACCCATCGTCTCCCTGTCGAACAAGGATCTGGGCTACCTGCCCGGAGATGAGAAACAGAAAGTTGCACCCTACATGCAGCCGCTGTTCGACAACCTGAATGTGATTAAACAGCATCTGGGTCAGAACAGTTCCGACCTGCGGACAATCGAGGAGATGCAGAAAACGGGACAACTGGAGATTGAAGCACTGGCTTTTATTCGTGGACGAAGCCTCAGCGGCACCTACTGCATCATCGACGAAGCACAGAACCTGACGCCACATGAAGTGAAGACAATCATCACCCGCGCCGGCGAAGGGACCAAGATGGTATTCACGGGCGACCTGCAGCAAATTGACTCTCCCTATCTCGACATGCAGTCGAACGGCCTGGCATACATGATCGACAAGATGCGCGGACAGCAGATATTCGGACATGTGAACCTGGTGAAGGGCGAACGAAGCGAACTCTCAGAGCTGGCAAGCAACCTGCTTTAATATGTTGCTGACCGATGAAAGCGGACTACTGAAAGCTGAAAAACTAACCGCTGATCGCTAATTTTTACTACCTTTGCATCCCAAATAATAAAAGAAGAACGATGCAAAAGCCCTCGATTCCCAAAGGTACGCGCGACTTCTCCCCCGAGGAGATGGTTCGCCGCAACTATATATTTGACACTATCAGGGAGGTATACCGCCTCTATGGCTTCCGGCAGATTGAGACACCGGCAATGGAAAGCCTGTCGACACTGATGGGAAAATATGGCGAGGAAGGAGACAAGCTGCTGTTCAAGATACTGAACTCGGGCGACTTCCTCACTTCCATGAATGACGATGACCTTGCCGAAGGGAACTCAGTGAAGACCGCCAACAAGATATCGGAGAAGGGACTACGGTACGACCTCACCGTGCCCTTCGCGCGCTACGTGGTGATGCATCGCAATGAAATCACCTTCCCCTTCAAACGCTTTCAGATTCAGCCTGTATGGCGGGCCGACCGTCCACAGAAAGGACGCTATCGTGAGTTTTTTCAATGTGATGCCGATATTGTGGGATCGGATTCGCTGCTGAATGAGGTGGAGCTGATACAGATCATGGATGAGGTGTTCACCCGCCTGGGCATCAGGGTGCAGGTAAAGCTGAACAACCGCAAGATACTCTCGGGCATTGCGGAGATCATTGGTGAGGCAGACAAGATCACCGACATTACCGTGGCCATCGACAAGCTGGATAAAATTGGCCTGAAGCTGGTAAATGAGGAGCTGGAGGCGAAAGGGATTGCCCGGACGGCCGTCGACAGGCTACAACCCATCCTGATGCTGAGTGGAACAACGGAAGAGAAACTGTCGCGGCTGCGGGAGGTGCTTGCTGCCTCTGAGACCGGGCTCAAGGGAGTGGATGAGATGGCCTTCATTTTAGGGAAGACCAGGATGCTTGCCCTGAACAACGAGGTGACACTCGACCTGACACTGGCGCGCGGACTGAACTACTACACCGGAGCCATCATTGAGGTGAAGGCACTGGATGTGGAGATCGGAAGCATCACGGGCGGCGGCAGGTATGACAACCTCACCGGCATCTTCGGGCTGCCCGGCGTGTCGGGCGTGGGTATCTCATTCGGGGCAGACAGGATCCATGATGTGCTGAATCAGTTGAACCTCTTCCCGGAAAGTTTCGCCCAGGATACCGACCTGCTCTTTGTGAACTTCGGCGAGCGGGAAGCGGACTACCTTTTGCCGGTGATTACGCAACTGCGGCGTGCAGGTATCAGTTGTGAATTATATCCCGAGGCGGCCAGGATGAAGAAGCAGCTCTCCTATGCAGACAGCAATCATATTCCATTTGTAGCGATGGTGGGAGAGAATGAGATGAAGGAGGGAACAATTACTCTGAAAAATATGCAGACGGGGGAACAAAAAAGTGTCACCCCCGACGAGGTGGCGTTAATTATCCGCAAGGAAACGGTATAAAACAAAAACTCCGGGATTTCCGGAGTTTTTGTTTTATGAACGGATGATCTTCACATCCACGGCATTCATTCCTTTGAGACCTCGTTCAAGCCGGAAGGTAACCATGTGATCTTCCTGAATTCCCGGCTCAGCATTACTCTTATGAAAAAAGTATTTGTTCACGCTGTGTTGCTCCTTTATGAAACCAAAGCCACGGCTCTCATCGAAAAAGTCGACACGCCCGGTGGGGTCTCCCACCTCTTCTTCAACTTCCTTGCGAGGTACCGATACTTCAATATTCTCCAGTTCAATTTCTTGGGCTTTTGTGGGAACAGGACGCTCATCAACGATCACGCCATTGACATCCACATAGGCAATCATATCCTCAAAGGAGCTGACACCCTGCTGCCTGCGCTCCTCCCTGCGCTGTAATTTTTCTTTTTTCTTCTGCTGTTTGTTCTTCTCGATCTCTTTTTTGTGAAATGAATTTGATTTTGCCATTTAAATGTATATAGTTTTATAAAATTTGATGCAGCACTGTCGGTAACTTACTACCGTAAATGTAACTTAAAATCCAGCCGCCTTTTTCAGCACCCTTCCCGTCAGTTTCTGAATATCCTTTAGCATAGGCTGTTCGTCGGTAGCACAGAAGGTGAGTGCCATACCACTGTTTCCCGCACGTCCTGTACGGCCGATGCGGTGAACATAAGTCTCGGGCACATCGGGCAGGTCATAGTTGATCACCATGTCGAGCTGATCAATGTCAATGCCACGGGCTGCAATATCGGTGGCGATGAGTACCCTTGTCTCGTGCGACTTAAAGTTCATGAGCGCACGCTGTCGGGCGTTTTGTGACTTGTTGCCATGGATCGCCTCGCTGCCGATGCCTGCCTTGGTGAGTACCCGTGCAATCTTTTCGGCACCATGTTTCGTACGCGAGAAGACCAGCACCGACTTGCGTATATCCTTCTTCAGCAGGTCGATCAACAGATCTTTCTTTTCCTGCTTCTCCACGTAATAAATATACTGTTCTATGGTATCCACAACAGAAGAGGCGGGATTAACCTCTACCTTCACCGGATCACGCAGGATAGAACGCGAGAGGGAAGCGATTGATACGGGCATGGTTGCCGAGAAGAAGAGCGTTTGTTTCTCACGGGGGAGCAGTGGTAACAGCCGCTTGATATCATGAATAAATCCCATATCGAGCATTCTGTCTGCCTCATCCAGCACGAAATGGCGGATGGCATGCAGGCTGATGTAACGCTGGTTAATAAGGTCGAGCAGACGGCCCGGTGTGGCAACCAGGATGTCTACGCCGTTCTTCAGCGCACTTACCTGTGCATGTTGTTTCACTCCGCCATAGATCACGCAATGCCGGATGCCGGTATAAGTGGTGTACTCCCGAAGACTGTCGTCGATCTGGATGGCCAGTTCACGGGTAGGCGTAAGGATCAGAGCTTTGATCTCTCTTCTTTTTCCATGGCTTTTATCCTGATAGAGTTGTTGAATGATGGGGAGTGCAAAGGCGGCGGTCTTTCCGGTGCCGGTTTGTGCCAGTCCCAGTATGTCACGGTTTTTCAGTGCAGGGAGGATGGCTTGTTCCTGTATGGGTGTGGGTGTGGTGTATCCTTTTTCATCGAGCGCCTTTAAAATGGGCTCAATCAATGTTAATTCTTTAAATGTCATCTATTTTAGTTATGCTGCACCTCGCCGGGGCAGCGGTTGTTTATTTTTCGTTTTTCGCATTGACAGTCATGAATCATTTGTCGATATCTGCTTAAAACGGTTTTAATTTAACAAATGGTGGGGGAAGAACTGTACGAGTATAAACCAACACAAAATGTTACCGGCTACAAAATTAATCAAATTTTTCCAATTATCCTATTTACCTCCTCTATTAAATTTGATTCATTTTATTTCCGCCCCGAAATCCACTCTGCTCCTCTTAACCGCTGACCCTCACACGAACCCTGATAAAAAAAGTTGACCACTGACTGCTGATCGCTTCTTCCCGAATCGATGATCGATAACTGCCGACCGCTGACCGATAAATTTATTTTCATAGTCCCCTAAAAAGCATTTCCTTTGCATGCACAAAACTTGAGAAAATGGTTTCTATCGAAAATATCACCGTCGAATTCGGGGGGTTCACCCTCCTCGACCGGATATCGTTCGTACTTAACAAAAAGGAACGTGTGGCACTGGTCGGCAAGAACGGGGCCGGAAAATCCACCCTGCTTAAAATCATGGCTGGCCTGCAGCAACCCACGCACGGCAACATCTCCTACCCAAGGGAAGTATCTGTGGGTTACCTGCCGCAGCAGATGAAGCTGAACGATCAGGGAACGGTGAAGGAGGAGGCTTCCAAAGCTTTTGATCATCTGCAGAAGATGGAAAAGGAGCTGGAGGAGTTACACCGGGAGATGGCGGAGCGGACCGACTATGAGTCGGGAGCCTACCACGCCATCATCGAGCGGGCTACAGACCTGCAGGAGCTGCTGCAGATGTCTGGCATCCACAACTTTGAGGCGGAGGTGGAAAAGACGTTGATGGGACTGGGTTTCCTGAGGAGCGACTTCGACCGCCCCACGCGGGAGTTCAGCGGTGGCTGGCGCATGCGAATTGAGCTGGCGAAGATACTGTTGCAGGCTCCCGACGTGTTGCTGCTGGATGAGCCGACCAATCACCTCGATATTGAGTCGATCCAGTGGCTGGAAAACTTTCTGGCCACACATGCCAATGCAGTGATGCTGGTGTCTCACGACCGGGCCTTCCTCGATGCGGTCACCAACCGCACCATTGAGATCCTGCTCGGCAGCATACACGACTACAAGGTGAATTATTCAAAATATGTGATCCTGCGCCAGGAACGCCGTGAGCAGCAACTCAGGGCGTATGAAAATCAACAGAAGCAGATAAAGGATACTGAAGACTTTATTGAACGGTTCCGGTATAAGGCAACCAAGTCGAACCAGGTGCAGTCGCGCATCAAGCAGCTGGAAAAGATAGATCGCATTGAGGTGGACGAGGTGGACACCTCGCGTCTCAACCTGAAGTTCCCACCAGCACCGCGCTCGGGCACCTACCCGGTAATCATGGAGGATGTACAGAAGAAGTATGGCGATCATCTTGTTTTTCAAGATGTAACGCTCACCATTGAGCGGGGTGAGAAGATTGCCTTCGTGGGTAAGAATGGCGAAGGGAAATCGACACTGGTAAAGTGCATCATGCAGGAGATTGACCACGAAGGCAGACTCACGTTAGGACACAATGTGAAAATCGGCTATTTTGCCCAGAACCAGGCACAGCTGCTCGATGAAAATCTATCGGTTTTCGAGACGATTGACGATGTGGCTGTGGGCGATATCCGCACGAAGATACGCGATATTCTTGGTGCCTTTATGTTCGGCGGTGAAGCTTCAGAGAAGAAAGTAAAGGTACTCTCGGGGGGTGAACGGAGCCGTCTGGCCATGATCCGGCTGTTACTGGAACCGGTGAACCTGCTGATTCTGGATGAGCCCACAAACCACCTCGACCTGGCATCGAAGGATGTGCTGAAGAAGGCAATCAGGGAGTTCGACGGTACAGCGATCATCGTCTCACACGACCGTGATTTCCTCGACGGGCTGGTAAACAAGGTCTACGAGTTTGGCGGTGGAAAGGTGACAGAACACATCGGCGGAATTTACGACTATCTGTCGGCAAAGAAACTGGATAACCTGCAGCAGCTGGAGCTTTCAAAGTCGCCGGCCACAACAGGGCGGAACACGTCGTCACCAGAAAAGGAAGAGAAGCCAAACAAGAGAGAAGAAGTTGCAAATGAAGCAGCCGGACAGAAGCTTTCATACCAGGAACAGAAAGAGTTGAACCGTCGGCAGCGAAGGCTGGAGAAACAGATCGAAGAGGCGGAAAGTGAGATTGAAACACTCGAGACTACTCTTGCGGCCATGGAAGAGGAGCTGGCCACACCGGAAGGGGCAACGAACACGACAATGATACAAAACTACCTGGAAATCAAAAAGAAACTGGATCGGATCATGAACAATTGGGAACGATTCACGTTAGAACTGGAGGAGTTTACACGATAGACTTTATATAAAAGAGGATGAGTTATTTCAGCAAATTCATATTAAACAAGATGATGGGATGGAAAGTGGTTAACACCTTTCCCGTTGTACCAAAATGTGTAATGGCAGTGGCACCGCACACCAGCAATTGGGATTTTGTGGTGGGCAAACTGGCCTACTCCACCCTGGGACGTCAGGCGAACTTTCTGATAAAAGCGGAATGGTTTTTCTTTCCTTTCAATATTTTTTTCAGCAGCATTGGAGGGATACCGGTGAAGAGAGGGAAAAGCGGATCATTGACCGACGTCCTGTCACGGGAGTTCCAGACAAGGGACTGGATGCACCTGGGCATCACCCCTGAAGGTACGCGCAAGCCGGTAAAAGAATGGAAGAAGGGGTTCTATTTTATTGCCGTGAAGGCGAAGGTGCCCATTCTTCTTATCGGGCTCGATTATGGCAGAAAGGAAGCCCGCGTATTGGAGTTGTTTTATCCCACGGGCAACTACAGGGAAGATATTGTGAAGATAAAATCATACTATAGAGATATCCAGCCAAAGAAACCGGAAAACTTTATCCTGTAAAACAGACATAAGCGGTGCAGTACATCCGTGTTGACTCACGGTTTCCTTTTATTCACACATGCTGCAACTTATGATGCGGGCTTAATCCTCGAACTCAAGCATTAACTGTACGCCTTCTCCGGGAAGAGTACCCTGTTCGGTATCGGCATTTTTGAGGGTGAGCCCCATCAGGCGGATCTTTTGCTCCTGGAAGTCATCGATCTGCAGGAGCAGTTCCTTGCCCAGGTCAAATAGCTGCCGATAAGTACGGATATAGTGTCCTACAGTGCGGCTGCGGGTAATCACCGTGAAATCGGCATATTTTATCTTCAGCGTGAGCGTACGTGCCAGAAACTTTTTCTTGTCGGCACGACGATGTACTTCGGCAGCGATCTGATCGAGCGCCGCAAGGATGTCGACCATCTCCCCCAGGTCTTCAGTGAATGTCTCCTCGGCACCGAGAGACTTACGCACCCGTTCCGATTCGACCTCGCGGTCGTCGATGCCCCTGACAAAATGAAAATAGGCTATGCCGGCCTTGCCGAACTCGTGTATCAGATCCATCTCGGACCATTGTTTGAGGTCGGCCCCCGTTTTGATGCCCAGTTCCTCCATCCGTGCAGCCGTCACCCGCCCCACACCAAAAAACTTATTCACAGGCAGCTTCTCCAGAAAAGCTTCCGCCTCGGCCGGTTCAATCACGAAAAGGCCGTCGGGCTTCTTGTAGTCGGATGCAATCTTTGCCAGAAACTTATTGTAGGAAACACCTGCGGAAGCAGTGAGCCCGACGCGGTTCAATATCTTTTGTTTGATCTCTTTGGCAATGAGCGTGGCCGAACGATTTCCCTTGTGGTTGACAGTGACATCGAGAAAGGCCTCATCGAGCGAGAGTGGCTCCACCTTGTCGGTATACTCGAGGAAGATCTGCATGATCTGGTTGGAAACATTGCGATAGTGATCAAACCGGGGCGTCACGAAAATGAGGTGAGGACATTTGCGCAACGCCGTAACCGAAGGCATGGCGGAGTGGACTCCATAGCGGCGCGCCTCATAGCTGGCAGCCGCCACCACGCCTCTCTTCTCACCATAACCTACCGCAAGGGGCTTCCCGCGGTAATCGGGGTTGTCGCGTTGTTCAATGGAGGCATAGAAGGCGTCCATATCTACATGGATGATCTTGCGGTTCATATCCGCAAATATACCTTCATTTTCCGAAAAAACAGCATCGAGTCTGATAAATTATCTCAGGGTCAGTGATTTTTATTCCAGTAACTGATTTGGTTCAATTACAACTATGTAACCCGACAGTCGGAAATATTGTTCGTAGGTACACAAAGCATTATAGTTATTTAAGTTTTTCATACCTGGGAACAGTCATTCTGAAATAATTCACCCTAATTTGAATAATGTGATAAAAAACACATTACATTTGTTGCTTCTAATAAGTTTGGATGTATAAGAACAGTACGGATCGGGTGAAGTAAATAACCTTTGTAGCCAAAGGTTATCCCTCAGTTTTTCTCCGGCAGTTTCCTGCCGGGACTAATTACTATTATATTCACACAGGGTGGTTTCAAACAAGTCCCGAAAGATGCTTGTTGCATCACCTTACTATTCAAAAACATCATGAGTAACGAAAACAGTTCAATACACGACTTCGACTTCAACCTTATCTGCGAATATTTCTCCCACATGGACCGGCAAGGTCCCGGCAGTGCGGAGGTGACGCTGAGGGCGCTCAGCTTTATTGAGTCCCTCACCAACAGTGCCCGTATTGCCGATATCGGCTGCGGCACGGGGGGACAGACCATGATACTGGCGCAGCACTGCCCGGGCCGGATCACCGGCATTGACCTCTTCCCGCATTTCATCGACCTTTTTAACGGGAATGCGGCAGCGCTTGACCTGCAGGACCGGGTGAAGGGAATCCAGGGTGATATGGCTGCACTTCCCTTCACAAAGGAGGAACTGGACCTGATCTGGTCGGAAGGAGCCATCTACCATATCGGCTTTGAGAAGGGAATGAGCGAGTGGCGTAAGTTTCTGAAGAAAGGCGGATACATTGCCGTCACGGAAGCATCATGGTTCACTGTGGAACGCCCTGCCGAGATCCAGAGTTTCTGGGTAGATGCCTATCCGGAGATCAGCACCATCTCCCAAAATGTGGCAAAGATGGAGCAGGCGGGCTATCTGCCCGTGGCGACCTTTATTTTACCGGAAGAGTGTTGGACGGACCATTTCTATGCACCGCAGGCTGCTGTTGAAAAGATCTTCCTGCAGGAGCATGCGGGTAACCCCACAGCCGAAATGCTGGTTCGGGAACAGCGACGCGAACGGGAGTTGTATGACCGGTACAAAGAGTACTACGGGTATGTCTTCTATATAGGAAAGAAGATCTGAGTTCATTCCGAGAGGAGGGTGTATCATAATGTGATTTCACCCTCTTTTTATTCGGATACCTATCTGAGAACATATCCCAATATTCATTTCTCAGGAGGTTAAATTTTATTTTGAGACAGCCTCTCTCTTTCACTTTTGCCCCCATTCTCATGATTTTCAACGTCCATCGGGAACAACCACTCGGCGACCTGCCGGACGTTGCCTGATTTAAAAAGAGGCTGAAATGATTGGCAGCGTTGCCAGGTAAACTGAAAGAACCGCTGATAACCGGCGAAGCGTTGCATCCCTACGCATAAAATTGCTCCAGCCGTGCTACTTCCGGCTGAAAAAGGCGGATGGTATTTTTCGGTACGTTACCAAAGAAAGTAAGTGTGATCCGTGGAACGTTCTTCTTCATGCTCTTTTTCCAGGAACCAATGGCCGTGCCGTTCAGCATGATGGTGGGAGAAAAAATACCATTTCTGGTTATCACTTTGCTGTAATGCGCCTCTTCGATTATTCCGGAGCGATCTTTATAGCTTACCACAAACTCATCAAATGGCGCCAGAAGCAGGGCTGAATCCTGATCTGAAGAAGGTGTCCGGATATCATTGGGCATCCAGTACTCCCTTTCGTTTACTGTCTCCCGGATGAAACGGGGACGGATCATCTCCATCGCCTGCCGGCACTCGGTAGCCGACAAGCCGGACCACCAGTTGAAATCCTGCAAGGTGGCCGGGCCGTGGCTGGAGAAGTACCGGCATGCAAGTCGCTCCAGGGCTTCCTCGCGGGATATATCCCGAATACGGGGGACCCACTCCTTCAGCAGTGTGAAGGTCTGCCGGTTGCCGTCCAGTATACCGTTCACGATCACCCCCTCCAGCTCCGCAAAGGAGAGCAACAGCGACAGATGATTGTCATCGAGGATCACCTTCCTCTCCGCCAGGGCATTGCCCATCTCCTGTTTTGTAAGATGCATACCTCCGGAGAGGAGCTCCCCGATAAGGGGAATGTAACTGTACAACAATGTTTCATCGGCACCCAACATCTTCGCATAGGAACGGTAGACGGGCTTCAACCGGGGATAGGAAAGCGTGTACATCCACCATAGATCTTCCGCGGCCACAAAATGCCAGGTGGGGCGCAGGATGTGGGTGCGAATCACCTCACCCCGGTTAAGGGCATCCGTAATACTTTTCGCTGTATGGCCCTGCAATCGTGAGCCGATGGCCCACTTTGCCATATCCAGTGCCTGCGACTGCATCGCCCCCATGCGGGCTACCACTTCTCGCGGTTCCTTTAATTCATGCAGGGTCAGCAATTGGTTATAAAGACGGATATGCTGCAGTTCACCAGGGGTCATAAATAATCTCGGATATAAAACTCCAAATGTACATAAATTTTCAACCGCCACAATACCATAAAATGTATAAATAGTTTGCAATGCCAGGAAAAAGTTGTACCGTTGCGAAATCGGTTCCTCTTCCCTTGACACAGCCCCACTGCCGCATTTAAATTTTCAATAAAGTCTGTTGTCGGCACTACAAAATCATTTCTGAGCCATAATTCCACATAAAGATAATGCAACGGCACAATGGCGGAGAAGACGGCAGACTGTTGACGAGAGTATTGTCAACAAAAGTCTTTGTTTTTACAAATCATAACAAATATCCATGCAAGGTTTTTTAAATAAATAGATTAGAAATATAAACCAAAGTATATCTGAAACAATTTACAAAGAAAACCGTTGAACTATATGATTAACTAAAACCACGTACTTCTTTAAAAAAAGAGTCAATAAAAACATAAAATTATGAGAACAAGGAATTTAATCATGCTGTCCTGTAGCCTTTTGCTGTCTACATCAGTTCCAGCACAAAATCTGTCAGGAAATAATGACGGAAACAACAAAATCACAACAGAAGATTTTCCTGCGGCCCAGTCGAATCAAAAACAGGTCGTAATCAAGTTACCGGCAAAAGCAGATCCTAAAAACGAAAGGGATTACAAAGTGGAACTTATTGCCGGAAAAAATATGATGGTGGACTGTAATCATCACGGACTAAACGGGATTATAGAAGAAGAGACATTGGAAGGATCAGGCTTTAAATATTATACGTTTACTACTACCGGCGATGTATGGGCTACCCGAATGGGATGCCCGGAAAATAGCAACCACGAGGAGTTTGTGACGGCCAGGCCTCTGATGATTGAATACAACAGTCAGGTTCCGGTAGTGGTATATGTGCCTGCGGGCTATGAAATAAAATACCGTGTATGGAGTGCCGGGGAAATCATGGAAGCCGGTAATCCCGCAGACAATTATGCCGTAAATGACGATGCACTCTATCAGACATGGGAATGGGCAAGCTCCGAGGGCGGATACACAGGCGGCAAGACGGCACTGAAAAACACCGGTTTAAGTAAGATCTATACCTTCAAGAAAGATGGTACCTATTTACACTACAAGAACAGGAAAATGGTACCGGCAGGAAAATTCCAATTGAGTAACGACTTTTCCATCTTCATCAAAGGTAAGCTTCCCATGATAGAACTTGCCGGTAAAGACAGAAAAATGTCATACATGTTTAACGGAAGGGATACGCTTATCCTGTCTGAAGAATGTTATGATTGCTACAAGCATGTATATGTCCGTAAATCAAAAAACATAACCCCCATATTATCCAAAATACAGGATTGTCCGGATGTGATGATAGAAAATCGCATGCCTCGGATTATCGATCGGAATGTGAAGACCAAACCGGCTCCCTCTTCCTACTATATTTATAAAGGGAAGCGTCGCGAAATCTCCGAATTTGATGCGGAATGGGTGAAAAAGAATTGTGATGTAAAAGTTGAATTAGTATACTAGGCATCGGGTCAACAAACACATAAAGTATTCTTAAATTTAAATCCTGGTAAAACCCCAAATTCAACAGCACAACCTGTAATTTCAGGGAAAAATACCCGGCAACGTCGCCATGATGGCTGCCCAGTGAAGAGCGATACAGGAGAACCATATGACATAACGATTGTGGACGAAAACTTTGAACCTCTTGGCGTGCTGGGGCAAAACATTATTCCCAATCAGTGGGCATATTTAGATGTTACATTTGACACCCTTATTAACGGATATTACTATGTGGTATTTTACAAAGCCGGAACAGAAGAGCCCTATAAGGGGGGCGACATCAATTCCAGCTTCACCTCGGGTGATGAATATGGAACTCCTTTATTCCCTACCGACGGGAGCAAGGGCAGTGTTAGGTGTTTCTTTATTTACGAGCAATATGGTGGTCTTAGGGGGATGCAACTGTAAATAATATTTTCACCTGACACATGAGCATGTCTCATAATTACCGAATTTAAAACGAAACAATTAATATGATAACAACCATTCAATCATTCCAACGCGTTTGCCTTCTTCTTTTGGGGGTGGCATTTATTTCCCTTGCCGGGTGCAACAAAGAGGAAGAAAGTTTTATGGCTACCGAAGTAAGGTTGACCGGGTTTAACAATACCGGCGAAGAATTAGAGATACAAATTGATACCATTATCTATAAGAATTCCCGTTATTATGAAAAACCCACCTCCTTTTATCCGGATGAATATATCCCTTTTTCCTTTGCATACCTCTACTATTCTGCCGATAATCCGGTGCTTACACTGAAAGGGAAAACTACCGGAAAGATATATTTGGAGCAACCCATAAAAAAAGGCGTACTGAGGCAACGATACGGATTTACCTATGTGAATGGGGAAAATGTCTACAATCCCCCGGCACCCGACCCTAACACCAATAAAGTGGGCTTTTTTCTGGCCGACCCTCTATTCAAAGATGCGATTGACATTGTGGCGAAAACATCCATTTATATAAGTAATCCCGACGGCAGTTCTACGATAAAAGAAGAGAAAATGGTTCTTGTCAAGGATTTAAAACCTTTTCAGTGGAAGTATGTGGATTACACACCCCAAAGCATGTTTGCCAGCCCCGATATTTATAGGATCGAACTATCCTATTACAAGTCGGGTACCGATATAATCGCTTTTCCCACCGGGTCAGAATACACGGAAAACAATGAAATAGACTTGACAAAAAAGGAGAAGAGTACGTTTCCCGTGTTAGACCAACGAGGAAGAGTGGTCAGTTATCTTATAAGTATTGAAAAGATCCGGGAAAATGATTTTATCAAACAATTCAGTGCGGTAGACTGGTAAATAAATAGATTGTCAAACATGATCTTCGGAGTGGTTTTAACGCTTGTACAAGCCGGATCGCTTTTTGCAGATTCTAACACGTTACATTATATCTTTTTCTCCATGATTGAAATATCCACCTCTGTTTTCATTTTCCTTTATGCCTGGAGATGGAAAGAAAAAAGTGAGCTCTGATTTATTATTTGTATATTAGCACAAAAAAGTTATGAAACATATTTCAATTTTAATCTTCATCTTTATGGTCGCAGCCTCTTGTCATACAAAGACCAAAGAGACTGGATCGTCGTCCGCACAATACAATGACACAGTAGTCACGCCTGCTGACACAACCTATCTTATCGGAATGGATATTCCTGAGTATAAAGATTTGCCTCGTCAGTTTGTAGCCAATCATGACCGTTCAATGACCTACCATATGAATTTAATGGAATCATTTGAAGCGGCGGGATACGGCACCTATTCAACCCGTCCCGATTATTATGGCGGATCGTACATCGACGACAATGGAAATTTTGTCATCCTTATAAAAGGCAATCCTTCGGATTATCGCGCCGAAATTGAAGAGCGTATAAAAGGAAAAGATGTTATTTTCAAACAGACTGATATTTCTTTTGTCGAGCTCAATGAAATAATGGATACGATTAATATATGCGCGTCTGAAAACAGACAAAATAACAAAATCGCTCAAAACATCCTCAGTGTGGCTTTGGATGAAGTAAACAGTCGAATAAGAGTGGGATTGAAAGATTTTAACCCTCAGGCCATTGAAGAGTTTAAAGAAGAAGTAATGAATTCTCCCTATATTGAATTTGAACAAGGAGGTTATATTCAACTTGAGTGAATTCATATTTTACTTTTTGATATATTCGTTCATCCGGGGTTGTGTAAATTAAACTGTGTAATGAAAAATATTGAATTCATATTGTTGTCAACAAATTAATCGAAAAGTTTAAATCTCTCCGTAAAATGAATGGCCGGTTGCCGGGCTGTCCGGTCCCGGTCTTTCAAGGGCATTCTCCTTTTCTGTCCGATCCTTGTTTACAGCCTGATAAACAGGCTCAAGATCCTTTATAAATGATTTTTGATACTTGCCGACAATATATTAAGGGATTTGCGTATCTGATGAACAATCCCTGTCGGTACTGGTACTGTTCCTATTTTTGACAAAACGTGAACTACGCACAGATTTTCAATTCAAATAAAATGTCAAAGCACTCGGGCATGGGTCATCTCTGAATAATTATTATCGCAACAGCAATTATCCGGATAAGAAAGTTACGTATATTTGTGTGTTCTCCCGACATCGCCTTCGGCTCGTCGGGAGAACGGACGGAGGATATTTGAAATTTTTCGTTTTATTTCCAACTCTGTTTCTCTACATGTAAGGTATACTGTAATGGAAGACAAAAAAATATTTGGATTACAGAGAAATGTGTTTTTCACCGGATTGACCAGCTTTTTTACCGATACATCCACAAAAATGATTTATAGCGTGATGCCTCTCTTTCTGTTATCGATTGGCGCATCGAAAACGTCCATTTCACTGATTGAGGGTATCGCAGAAAGTACGGCATCCCTATTTAAAGCTTTTTCAGGACATTGGAGCGATAAAATCGGCAAGAATAAGCCGTTTATGCTGATCGGTTATGGGGTAACGGCATTGATAACGCCGCTATATGCTTTGGTCAGGTTGCCTATTCATGTTTTATTCTTCAGATTTATCGAAAGAATAGGCAAAGGTTTAAGAGCTGCCCCAAGAGATAGTCTTATTAGCAGTTCAGTTTCTAAAAGCGAAACCGGTAAAAATTTCGGATTTCACAAGGCAATGGATAATAGCGGAGCAATATTGGGCCCTCTGGCCGCCTTCCTGCTGTTATACTTTTTCCCATTAAACTATACCAATATTTTTTTCATAGCCACTATTCCTGCAATATTAGGTGTCGTTACAATTGCCGTATTCATCAAAGAAGCAAAAGTGGTGAAAAATGACAAGAAAAGCACATTCCATTTAAACCAATTACCGAAAAAGTTCTATTTCTTTTTGTTTATTGTGTTTATTTTCACGCTCGGCAATTCGGCTGACGCCTTGTTGCTTGTCAAAACTGCCGAAACGGGTATCGACAAATCGTACGTTCCCTTTGTGTATATGATTTTTAATACGGTTTCTGTTTTTTTGGCAATACCTGTCGGGAAAATCTCCGATAAGAGAGGACGCGAAGTATTGATTATTCTGGGATTCATTGTTTATTCAATCGTATATTTCTTCTTTGGAAAATTCAACAGTTTAAACGTTTTTCTTGTTTTATTTGTATTTTACGGATTATATAGTGCATTGGTAGATGGCAGTCAAAAAGCCCTAATATCGGACATTGTTAGTAAAGAGTTGAAAGGTACCGGATTTGGGCTTTATCACGCTGTGCTCGGAATAACGCTTCTCCCTGCCAGCCTCATAGCCGGTTTGTTGTATGACCACGTCAATTCAAATGCACCGTTTTATTTCGGTTCTCTAATGGCATTACTTGCTGCGGTTTCAATGATTGTATTTACAATAATAAATAAACATAACTCACACTTGCCTGTTGTTCCAACAACTTAATTTGCCAAACCGTGTATCTAAAACCGAAAAAAAACTGCACGAAGATTATAACCAGTCGACCAGGCCTATGAAAGAAGTAGCACAGGAAATCAAGACCATTTTCGACCCCTATTTTCAAGCGCCCATTAAAGTCTGTTAATTTGCGATGTTAAAAATAAAAAAAAGTACCTGCATAAAATTAATTATGTAATTTTGTCTTGATATATCTTTGGTCACCAAATAAATAACATAAACTTTAAATAAAAGTGCAGAAAAACAACAGACAAATTGAAGTAAATAAATATTGGAAGATGTTTCTAGAAAACAAAAATGGATACGATGCTTTTTCTTTCATCTACAATTTTTACGTCAATGATCTTTTGTCTTATGGTGTGAGTTTGGGCTTCAATGAAGACACATGTAGAGATGCTGTTCACGATATATTTTATAAAATACTTATTGAGAAAAATAAATTTATAAAAGTAGAGAATTTAACGGCTTATTTGTTTATTTCTATAAGAAATTATCTTCTAAATATCCAAAAAAAAAATCGTAATATATCTGATTATCCAGATTTTAGTTTTGAAAATATTCCTTTTTCCACCGAAATAACAACTTTAGAATCACTAATTAACAAAGAGGATACTACAAAACTAAAACAAACCGTTGAAAATCTATTGAATGAGTTGACACCTCGCCAAAGAGAAGTTATTTATTTAAGGTATATGCAAGAGATGGATTATGAAGATATTGCCATACTTATGGGGATAAATTATAATTCGGCAAGAAGGCTCGTCCATCGGAGTATCGAGCATCTACGATCCATAAATAAAAACTCGGAAAAACCCTTATTTGTTATTTTAGTGGCCCTCACCTATTACCACTATCTGTAAACCTTCTTCTTCAATGTTAAATTTTTGTTTTTTCTTTTGTTCGTGACTACAAAAGAAAAGCTCGATTGTCTCTTGTATGTACATATATGTTTTATAAGTTAATTCATGTGAATGAGTAAAACTAAAAAAATGAAGGAGAATAGATTTACATACAACCCTTATTTCTTGGAAAACAAAAAATTTATCCAATGGAGGTTAACGCGAACGCCAGAGCTGGAAGATTTTTGGATCTCTTATATTCACGAAAATCCCGATCTCGAAGAAGAGTTGTGGAAAGCCATTGAAGTATTTGATAAAATAGAAATCAATAAAAGGAGATTCAAGGATACGGACATTCTATATGACCGAATTATTGAAAGCACCTTGTACAATAAGCATAAAAAGAAACGGTTCCTTTATTCCATTTCGAGCGCCGCAGCCATCGCCCTGTTATTGCTTGCGACTACTTTCTACTTTATCCGGAAAGACAGTAGCTCAAAAGAAGCCATAAGTGCAGAGGTTATCGGTAAAACTCTTCCCGAACAAGAGGTGAAGCTGTTAGCGGGAGGAAAAGAGATTGTCCTAAGTCAGAATGTTATGGTTCAACTGAATAATGGACATATTTCCTATACCGACAGCACGAATACCGAAAAGATATTTGAAGCAAACAGTATACAGACGAATAAACTCATTGTCCCTGACGGGAAACGTTCTTTTCTTGTCCTTGCCGATGGAAGCAAGGTCTGGATAAATTCGGGTACGGAGTTGGAATTCCCCACAAAATTTTCGGGAAAAACACGTGAAATCAAAGTCAACGGGGAAATCTACATAGATGTAGTCCGATTGGATAAACAACCGTTTATCGTCCATACCCCCGATCTGGATGTCCAGGTTTTCGGAACCCGTTTCAACGTGTCGGCTTACACCTCCGATAAAACCTCATCGGTTGTTTTGGTAAACGGAAGGGTAGAAGTGAAAACCAGAGACAATCAATCAATCCGGATGAATCCCAACGAAAAGGTTGAATTTCGCGATGGAGGCATGAATAAGGAAAGTGTGGACGTTTCTTTATACACAAGTTGGGTAGAAGGGGTATTCATATTTAACCGGACCCCGGTTTCGGAGTTATTTAAAAAGGTTGGCCGCTACTACAACGTCTCTTTCGAAAATGTCGAAAGCGATAAAAGGATTACGGGAAAACTTTATTTATCGGAAAATCTGCAGGATGTCCTGGCATCGATTTCCCTTTTGACCGGAAAAGATTATACGATAGAAAACAACATCATTAGTGTAATAAAATAAACAAGATTCTGCCTATGGATAAACGGGAATAAAAAAAGTCGAGCGATGTTGCTGCACCGCTCGACCAAAGAAAGATTAATTCACAAGATAATCCTCATTATTTCGTAAACTAAAATTCAATACAAATGTATGAAACAAAAAATTAACTGTAAAATTATTATACCGAAAAGATACGATCGGATTCTAAAAATCATGAAGATCTCAACCCTATTCCTCTTTTTGTGTGTATTTTGTGCATTGGGGGAGAACATTTATTCGCAAAACAACGAAATCTCTCTGGATCTGGAGAATGTGTCGACGAAGGATGCATTTACAAAGATAGAGCAAGAGGCGGGTTATGTTTTTATATTTAACGAAGATGTGGAGGTCAGACTCAAAAAAAGCGTAACCATTAATGTTGAAAATAAAGCGATAGAGACTATTTTATCCCAATTATTGAAAGGTACCGGCCTTGATTACCGGATCATCGCAAAACAGGTCACTCTTTACGTAAATAACAGACTGGAAAAACAGGTTACTACAACCTCCCCCACCCTTTTAACTGTAAAGTCTCAGCAGCAAGGAAAAACAATAAAAGGGACAGTGATAGACGAGCAAGGAGAGCCTCTCCCGGGAGTAACTATCGTGGTAAAAGGAACAGCAATGGGAACAACTACCGATGTTGACGGTAATTATATGTTGCACAATCTTCCCGGTACTCCCGTTCTCATCTTTTCGTTTGTCGGCATGCAACCGCAGGAGATCACCGTTGGAAACAGAACCACGATCAACGTAACGATGCAAGAAGAGGCCATAGGTCTTGAAGAAGTTGTTGCGGTGGGATACGGTGTACAACGAAAAGAGAGCGTGGTGGGAGCTATTTCCCAAGCATCATCCAAAGAATTAACAAGAAAAGGGTATGTCTCCGATTTTAAGCAAGCTTTATCCGGACAACTTCCTGGATTAGTGACAATCACATCTTCTGGGGAACCGGGTGGAGTGAAAGGAGAAAGTGCCACTTCTATTTTTATTCGCGGTCAAAACACATGGAACGGAGGGCAACCTTTGATTCTGGTAGATGGCGTTGAAAGGGATATGAGTAATGTAGATGTCAGCGAGGTTCAAAGTATTTCCATATTAAAGGATGCATCAGCCACAGCTGTTTTTGGCGTAAAAGGTGCTAATGGAGTGATATTGATAACTACGAAAAGAGGAGAAGAGGGGAAAACAAACATCTCATTTTCATATAATACTACAGCTCAAATGTTGTCAAAAGTGCCTGAAACATTAGAATCTTTTGATGCAATACAGATGAGAAATTTAGCTATTGAACGTGAAACACCACTAAATGAACCTTCATGGTTGGATTATATTCCGTATGAAATTTCAACCCGATATAAATCACCGCGGCCAAAGGATTACGAGATGATATATCCGAATGTAGATTGGGAAAAAGCGATGTTTAAAGATGTCGGATTTTCCCATAAGGCCACAATAAGTGCTTCTGGCGGAAATAAATTTGTTCGCTACTTCGGTTCATTAGCATATCTTCACGAAGGAGATATGTTTAAGGACTATGACAATCATAAAGGATACAATCCCAATTATAATTTTGATCGTTTTAATTTCAGGAGCAACCTCGATTTTCAGGTTACCAAAACCACCAATATGAAAATGAACCTCTCCGGGTATTACAGCCAAAAAAATTCAAATTATAATGGTACAGAAGGTAGTCATGACTACCTGATGTGGCAGTCCATTTATTTTATGCCCCCCGATGTGTTTTTACCTCAGTATCCCGATGGTCGTTGGGGATGGACACCATTGGTAGGAAACCTGTATAATCCTGTGTCGGTAGTTAACAATGTAGGAGTTAGAAAACTAAGGCGGACACAACTGAATATTGATGTTGAATTAATCCAAAAGCTCGATTTTATTACAAAGGGATTAAGTACAAAGGCTGTATTAAACTATGACAATGCCATCACAGGTGAAGGAGGAATATATGATTCTACGAATTCAGTATGGCCTCTTATGGATACGAGCAATACACCTTTTGCAGTTATCAATCCGATGTTATATACCGGACCCGATCAGGATCCAAGTGAATATACCACCTATTATCCTATTGGAGGATTATATAAGTATGACTGGGTTCAGCAACCCTGGACAATTCGTCCTGAAAGCATAGGCTCTAGAGTAACCCGAAGATTGAAGTACCAAATTCAATTAAACTACTTACGGCAATTCGGACTGCATAATATAACTGCCATGGGAGTTTTTACGAGAGACGAATATGCAAGCGGGGATATGTTTAAAAATTACCGTGAAGATTGGGCATTTAGGACTACCTACGATTATGACACCCGTTATTTACTGGAGATAAATGGTGCATATAACGGTTCAGAGCAATTCGGCCCAAAATATAGATTTGATTTCTTCCCCTCGATAGGTATTGGATGGAATATCTCGAGTGAAAAGTTTTTCGATATAGATTGGATGAACAAGCTGAAATTACGCTATAGCTTGGGATATGTGGGTGACGACAGGGTAAACGCCCCCAGATGGTTATATTCCACTAGGTATTCATACGGAGGAGCTTCGAGACTGGTTGATAATATATCGAGTACAAGCCCTTATTTGTGGTATAAAGAATTGGCCGTTGGGAATCCTGATATTCACTGGGAAAAAGCTCAAAAGCAGAACTACGGAGCTGAAGTAGGGCTGTTAGATAATCTAGTTACTGTTAACTTTGAGTATTTCAAAGAAAAAAGGACTGATATTTTACTTGCAGGGGGCGGTAGAAGCATTCCTGATTTTTTTGGTGCTACACCTGCTCCCGCAAATGTTGGACAGGTAAATTCGGGCGGTTACGAACTGGAGCTAAAGTTTAATAAACGATTCCGTGAGTTGTACTTGTGGTCATCATTCGCTTTGACTCATGCGAAAAATGAAATTAAATTTGCAGATGATCCGGTATTGTTTCCCGATTACCAAAAAAAGCAGGGATTCCCCATAGGCCAAATAAAAACGCAGTTAAATACCGGATTTTACAATAACTGGGATGAAGTGTACGCGAGTGTTCAAACAGAGACAAATGATTTAGCTATGCTCCCCGGATATTATGATCTGCTCGATTTTAACGCTGATGGAGTTATCAATAGTTTTGACGCCGTTCCTTATGGTTACTCCGAGGTGCCTCAAAACACTTTTAATGGTTCACTGGGTTTTGAATATAAGAATTTTAGCGTAATGGCGCAGCTGTATGGCGTGACAAATGTATCGCGCGTGATACCTTTAATGAATTTTGCAGCAAACACAAACGTGGTTTTTGATCATGTAAGGGATTATTGGTCAAAAGAGAATCAAAATGCTACCTCTTTTCTGCCCAGATGGAAGACGCAGGGAGAGAATATCGGAGATTATTATTTATATGATGCCTCTTATATCCGTCTTAAAACAGTTGAATTGGCTTATCTTTTTAACAGAAATGAAAATAGATGGCTTGAAAATACGGGAATAACCTCTCTTAGGTTGTATGTGAATGGAGATAATTTGTTTTTTTGGTCAAAACTTCCTGATGACAGGGAGGCTGCATGGTCTGGAGGATCTGCAAATACAGGTGCTTATCCTACAGTTAAAAGAATAAATTTTGGTATTAACCTAACATTTTAAAAACAAGCGAGATGAAAAAAACAATCTATATACCACTATTCATATTTTTGATATTGATCACTTCCTGTGAAAGTTACCTTGACAAAGCTCCTCAATCTGATATTGAGGAAAATGATGCTTTCAGAAATTTTATAAGTTTCCAGGGATTTGTGGAAGAGCTGTACAATTGCATTACTGATTATAACAAAGTAGGGGCATGGAATGCATATCTGTTTGCCGACGAAACATTATATAACAACCCTTATGCATTTGATTTAGGAAACTATTGGGCTCAGGATCGCCCGTTTATGGGGAGAACTGCTGATACAGGCTTAAATCCTAAAAATAAGAGAGTATGGCCGTTGTGTTGGTATGGCATCCGGAAAGCTAACTTGGGACTAAGCAAACTTGATTTATTGACCGATGCAACCCAAGAGGAAAAAGACCTCATCAAAGGGCAATGTTTATTTTTCCGTGGATGGTTCCATTTTGAATTAATGCGCTATTGGGGTGGATTGCCCTATATCGATAAATTCTTGTCTTCAGCGGATGATTTAAAGTTACCCAGATTAAGTTACAGGGAAACAGCATTAAAGGCTGCTCAAGATTTTGAGGCTGCGGCAGAATTATTGCCACTTGACTGGGACCAAACTGTTGTTGGAAAAAGAACGTTGGGAGACAATCGTCAGCGTATTAATAAAATTCATGCGTTGGGTTACTTGGGCAAAGATCTATTGTATGCCGCAAGCCCAATGATGAATGAGGAGTCCACTGGACATAATTCCTACGATGCTGAACTGTGTAAACAGGCGGCAGATGTTTTTGGAAAAGCGATAGATCTTTGTGATAAAACAGGAGTGTATAAATTACAAAGTTGGAATAACTGGACCGATAATTTCTGGGTGTGGTCTCCCAGTAATACGAAAAATTCAGGTGGTACGGAAGTAATTATGAATCCGACCGTATATGACCGGGGCAGAGTGCGTTGGTCAACCGTTTGTGGAACTCTACCCACACAGTTTGGAGGAGGATATGCCGGAGTTGAGGTTCCTGCACATAACTTCGTTAAAAATTATGCGATGGCAAACGGATTGCCGATCGGGGACCCCGAGTCAGGTTATAACCCAAATGATCCGTGGGTAGGGCGTGAGCCGCGCTTTTATTCGGACATTATTGTTGACGGTGATCAGATGGTTAAAAGTACTGCTGGTGGAAATAATCGCTTTGCCCAATTATACAACGGAGGATTTCATCGGGCAACAACAGGTGGAAGTATTTCCGGTTATTATTATAAAAGGTTTTCGCCTATAGGATGCAATCCTTGGGACAAGGGATGGAATAATTTTCAGGCGTATGTCCCCTATCTACGTCTTGCAGATGTATATTTAATGTATGCCGAGGCTGTATTACAAGGATATGGCTCCGCCGCTTCCAGTTCCACCGTTTTAAGCCTTACGGCCGAAAGCGCTGTGAACAGGATTAGAAACAGGGCGCAACTTCCGAATCTCGTTTCAAAATATACTGCAACTAAAGAGGCGTTTATGGGAGAGATTATTCGTGAACGTGCTGTAGAGTTAGCTTATGAAGCTCATCGTTTTTGTGATCTTCGCAGATGGAACTTAAACGGTGAGATGGAATATAGAGAAAAAACGGCTATTGATTTTGATCGTGGGATAGATGGCAAACCTATCAATTTACAAGAAAGGATTATTATTACCAGGATTGTTGAAAAAAAACACAACTGGTTGCCATTACCGCTTTCAAACACTAACTTATATCCTGAATTTCCTCAGAATCCGGGGTGGTGATTCTAATATAATTATTTAAAATTGCGAAAAATGAATAATAAATATTTCAAAGCATTAGCCTTGTTCGTCTCTATAACCTTATTTTTTTACGAAGAGGCATTTGCCGAAAAAACAATCAATATTACTGAACAGGTGAATGAAGTTCAATTTTTACCTGTCAATGGAACAGCTATTCCTACGAATGATATCCTAAATGATACTGTAAATATTGCTTTTGGAAAAATAAGGCGCGAAAATATTGTAGGATCGGTAAGTTTTATTAATTCAGAACCAATATTAAAAAATGACAATGTTCAATTTACTTCTGATGCGATGCTTGCGCGCATTCCCGGCTTACTGGGTTTTAGCAATATACGGGGTATTGGTAATACTTTATTTATAGTTGATGGTTTGCCGCGGGATATATCGACAATCAACTTTGCTGAAGTAGAACAGGTAACTGTATTGAAAGATATCAATTCGTCGGTACTATATGGTAGTGCAGCTGTAAATGGAGTGGTTCAGATCACTACAAAAAGAGGCAATGCCAGAAAAAAACAGATTAACGTCACCGGTTATTACGGTATTTCGACACCCTCAATACTACCCAATTATTTATCATCGGCTGATTATATGACTTTGTATAATGAAGCACGTCAGAATGATGGCTTGTCAAAATTGTATGACGACGAATTGATAGCTAAATACCGTAGTGGAAGCAATTTATACATGTATCCCGATGTTGATTATTATTCTCGGGAATATCTCAGGTCATTCAAACCGTTTTTCAAAACGATGGCTGAATTTTCTGGAGGTAATAATGTGGCAACTTACTATTCAAATGTCGGTTGGGAACAGATTGGAAGCATATTAAATTTTGGTGAAGGGAAGAAGAATCAAATGAACAGGTTTAATATCAGAGGCAATGTAGATTTGAAAGTAAATTCCTTTATTACAGGGGCCATAGATGCCGTTGCCGTAATAACAAATGAGAAAGAGTCCATTTCAGATTATTGGGCCGGGGCTGCAACGCTGAAGCCCAATTTATTCACGCCGCTGCTTCCTATAGACAACATAAGCCGGGAATTGAGAGAAACTTTGTTGTCATCCCGCAGAAACGATGTAGATGGAAAATACATCCTTGGTGGAACACAAAATTATTTAACCAACCCGATTGCCGACACCTATTTTGGTGGAGAAAACGTAAATGTACAAAATTATCTTTCTTTCAATAACAGGATTAAGGTTGATTTAAATAAAGTATTAGAGGGCTTATCTTTTCATACCAATTTCAGTTTTGATTACTTGTCACTCTATGATCAGTATATAGAGAATACTTATGCAGTATACGAAGCGAAAAAATGGGAAGGAGATACAATTGTAGAACTTTCAAAATATGGTAATGACACGAAGCCTGGAGTCCAAAAAATTAGAGATGCCAGTTATCAACGAAAGATAGGCTTCTATGGTATGTTTGATTATAAAAGAACATTGAATGAACGCCATCAGCTATCTGCTTCATTGTTGGGAATGGGTAATCTATATAAGGTTGCGGAAGATTATCAGAGTAACAAAAACTCCAATTTAGGGTTGCGGCTAAATTATATTTATAATCAAAAGTATATATTTGACTTTAGCAGTGCTTATACGCATTCGGTGAAATTAGCCGAAGGTTCCAGAAATGCTTTTTCGCCAACTTTCGGGTTTGCCTGGCTGATCAGTTCGGAGGATTTTATTACACCACTGAATTCAATCGATTATTTAAAGATTAAATTAACCGGAGGCATCATCAACAGCGATGCCGGGATAAATGGTTTCTATTTCCATATTAATCCATACGAATACAGTGGAAGTTATTCCTGGCAAGAAAAAGCATGGATGCAACAAGGGGTGAGGTCTCTTTACGGTAGTAATAAAAATTTAGGTTTTGAAAAGCGAAAGGACTTGAATTTAGGTATCGAAGGCCTCTTCTTCAACCGGATACTCGGATTGGAAGCAAATGTTTTTTACAGCTACTATTCAGATCAGGTCACTTTTTTTAAAGCAATGTTTCCCAGTTTTTATTCGAATTTCGTACCGTATGTAAATTTTGGAGAAAATGCTTACAGGGGAGCTGAAGTCGGATTGTCCTTTAATCACAAATATAAAGATTGGGAGATCGCTTTGGGAGCCAATGCTTTATATACAACATCTGACGTGAGGAAAAAAGATGAAATATACGCCAACGATTATCAGTATCGTAAAGGCCATCCGGTTGATGCTATCTTCGGATTGGAAGCCGAGGGGTTCTTCGCGGATGAAAATGATATTTCTAATCATGCATTCCAGGCGTTCGGGACTGTGAAGCCGGGTGATATAAAGTATGTTGACCAAAATAACGATGGAGTTGTGAACGAAGATGATGAAGTTCCAATCGGACGCGCACAGGCCCCGTTCTCTTACGGGTTGAATCTACTGTTGTCTTATAAGAATATTTCATTATTTACTATTGGTAATGGGCAGCTTGGGGCTGATTCATATATTAATGGCAGCTATTACCGGACAGATGGAGACAAGAAATATTCAGATTACCTATTGGGGCGTTGGACAGAAGAAACTAAAGCAACGGCAACTTATCCGCGCCTAACGACAATGGAAAGTACAAATAACTATCACAATTCAACTTTCTGGCTTTACAAAGATGATTATTTTACCTTGCAAAGAGTACAGCTGACTTATCAATTTCCTTCTAGAATAGCGGAATCACTGTTTATGAAAGGCCTGAATTTTTATTTTGCAGCTTCTAATCTGCTGACTATTTCTAAATATAGAGATATAAAAGAGTTAAGAATAGGTAGTGAACCTAACTACAGATCATTCTCGTTAGGTATGAAAATAATATTTTAAATCAAGAACGATCATGAAACATAATAAAGCATACTTATTCATCATATTGATTTTATCAATTCAATTTATCTCCTGTGAGAATATATTTGAACCAGAGGATGAGAACTTAGGGACAATGGACAGAATTTATCAAAATCCAGCTTTTGCGGAAGGTTTGTTGATGACTGCATATATTAAACTACCTACAAATGGATTATCCTTTAATGATTTAGCCACAGACGATGCGGTTAGTAACGATGAATCGAATGGATATCGCCGAATGGCCACGGGACAATGGTCTGCACAATACAATCCGGCAAGTTTGTGGGATAGCTCAATTTCTGCGATATTTTATCTTAATAAGTTTATTTCTGTCATAGACACAGTTACCTGGAAATGGACTGACAGTGAATTAAACAGGTTGTATAAAGTACGCCTTAGAGGTGAAGCGTATGCATTAAGGGGGCTTTTTGAATATTACCTATTGGTTACAACCGGAGGCATAGGAGGTGGCGGGGAGTTGTTGGGAATTCCGCTTTATAATAATTTTATTGAATCAGACGGCAATTTTAATATTCCAAGAGCAAGCTTCAGAGAATCTGTTGATCAGATTTATGCTGATTTCGATAAAGCATTGGAATATCTCACGATGGATGATTATGGGGATATTAGTTCCCTAAGCGAACTTCCTGAAGGATTAGAAGATATTAAAAGTGTTGCAAACTATAACCTCGTTTTTGGGAAAGATATTGTCCATCGTATCAGCGGAAAAATAATAAAAGCCCTTAAAGCTCGTGTTGCATTATTGGAAGCAAGCCCTGCTTTTTCAGCAGGAGATATTGTTTTATGGGAAAAGGCGGCAAATTATGCTGCAGAGGTGTTGGATAAGATTGGAGGAATATCAGGACTTGATCCGAATGGCCATCGTTTTTACAATGGTAGTTTTATAGACGCGATCGATATGTCGAAAGGTAAGGATCAAAAAGAAGCGCTTTGGCGAAATGCAAAATACTCTTCTCTATCGTTGGAAACCAGGCTTTTCCCTCCCTCCTTGTACGGACAAGGTGATGTCAATCCAACCCAGAATTTAGTAGATGCCTTTCCTATGGCGAGCGGATTTCCCATCACCGATCCAGAAAGCCTTTTCGATCAGGAAAAGCCTTATGTAAACAGAGACCCGCGTTTATCATTGTATATTTTACATAATAATAGTGTTCTGAAAGGGGAAAATATACAAACTGGAGCAGGAGGCGGGATCAATGCGAAAGATTCTATTTCGCAATCGACACGTACAGGCTATTATATTCGCAAGTTACTAAGAGAAGATGTGAATTTAGACCCTGTGGCACGGATATCTAAAGACCATTATAGTGTTCACATGCGTTACACTGAATTGTTTCTTATTTATGCCGAAGCGGCTAATGAAGCGTGGGGTCCCGATGGGGTCGGTGCGCACTCATATTCTTCAAAAGATGTGATAAGAGCAATTCGTAAGCGTGCAGGAATTAATCAACCTGATTTATATCTGGCTTCTGTCTCCACCAAAGAGGAGATGAGAGAGTTAATCCGTAATGAACGAAGGATTGAGCTCTGTTTCGAAGGTTTCCGGTTTTGGGATCTGAGGCGTTGGAAAGAAGACTTGACAGAATCGGCAAAGGGAATAAATATCAGCGATTCGAACTATACCATTGTTCAAGTGGAAGATCGCAAATACGATAATTCTTTCATGATCTATGGACCGCTTCCATACAATGATATACTGAAATATAATTCCCTTATTCAAAATAAAGGCTGGTAGTTATTGAAGTAAACACATTATTTATAGAAATTCATTATGAAAAAAATATTAATAATCATAACGCTTGTTGTTATGTTGATCGCTTGTAGTAATCAAGATGTTGACTTTCCTGATTTTGATTATACCGCTGCATATTTTCCGCGTCAATATCCGGTGCGAACACTAATTTTAGGTAATGACATATATGATAACACGAACGACAATAATCATAAGTTTCTCATCTCTGCAAGGTTTGGTGGAGTTTATAAAAACAGTAAGGACAGGCTTCTCAAAATAAGGGTTGATGAGAGTTTATGCAATAATGTATTATTCAAATCCTCATCTGAACCGATACTTGCATTACCTCATGAATATTACAGTTTGAGTTCAACTGACCAGTTGATTATTCCATCAGGTGAATTCTATGGCAGCATAGAGGTACAACTTACCGATGCTTTTTTTAACGATCCCTTAGCCATTGAATTGGCTTATGCTATCCCTTTACGTATTGTTAGCTCGAATGATGTTGATTCGATTTTACAGGGAAAGTTGCGTAATCAAATTCCCGATCCTGACTACAGAATAGCAAGTCAGTGGGAAATAACGCCAAAAAATTTCACCATGTTTGCAGTCAAATTTATCAATCCATATCATGGACATTATCTTCATCGCGGAGTAAGCGCCGTAAAAAATAAGGAAGGAGAGTCACTCGAAACGATATCTTATCGCACAACTTATGTAGAACAAAATGAAATTTGGAAGCTTATAACTACGGGGAAAAATCAGGTGTCTATCAAAGAGAATACCCATTCTTCCAAATTTACCGGAGACCTGAATTTATTGCTGGATTTTTCAGAGGATGGGAATTGTACTGTGAGTGGAATAAGTTCCATAAAAACGGGAACGGAAGTTACCATTGATTATCCTGTGACCGGCAATGGAACTTTTATAAATGATGGAGATGCCTGGGGAGGATCAAAACGAGATGCTATTCATTTAAAATACCAATTTACGGATGGAATCAACACTTATTCCGCTACCGATACTTTGGTAATCAGGGATAGGGGCGTTGTTATGGAGGCTTTTGAACCGGTAGTGATCAATTAATTAAAATGCTCCATTATATTTGAACATTGGAGGATAATAACATGTAAGGTTTTATTTGGGAAGATTAGCCTTTCTCATTCATCAAAAGTAGTGAATATACCGGAAAGGGAATGCATCTTTGTCGATGCTTTAAGCTTTGACAAAGGTCGTTCTCAATACTCTCTGATTGATTCCGGATTAAGATGAAATCTAATTATTACGGATATAAGGCAAATTATGTTTTTGCGGTTAAGTATTATTATTCATTATAGATGAGTGTGCCTTGTCCATTTATCGTTTTACGTCTAAACTTATTTATCACCAAGACTTAAAGTAATGTTCCTTATGAAATCAACACCTGTTATTTTAGGATTGTTTTTAATTTCGATGTATTCATTCAGCCAACATAATTGTCAATTTAAAGAATATACAGCGGTTTACAACACATATCCCTATTCCGATGCAAATCCCATACCCCTGTTTGGAAAGATATATCCCTATTTCCGATACGACGGCTATACGACCTTGCCGGAAAAGAAATCATGGAAAATCGTCGAACTTGAAAATGACTTTTTAAAAATTAAAATATTTCCGGAAATTGGGGGTAAAATATGGTCGGTGATCGATAAAAGATCGGGAAAAGAGATGTTTTATGGAAATGAGGTGGTTAAATTCAGGGACATCTCCTTACGTGGGCCGTGGACAAGCGGAGGTATCGAATTCAACTATGGAGTTATCGGACATTCCCCATCCTGTTCTTTTCCGGTAGACTACCTTGTCCGAAACAACAAAGACGGAAGTGTCAGTTGTGTCGTCGGTACGTTAGATTTGTTAACACGTACTTATTGGAGTGTTGAAATCAATTTGCCCAAAGACAAAGGTTGGTTCACCACAAAATCTCTTTGGCATAACCGTACAGGCTCTCCACAGCCTTACTACAACTGGGTGAATACGGCTATTACAGCCAAGAATGATTTAAAACTTATTTATCCGGGTACTTACAATATCGGCCACGATGGAATGCTTATTTCGTATTGGCCCGTTGATTCCATCCAAAAAAAAAATATTTCGCTCTGGCGGGAAAACAACTTTAAAAGTAATGAATACAAATCGTATCATGTTGTTGGACGTTCCGGTTCTTATTTTGGAGCTTATTGGGAAAGTGATAATTTCGGTTGGCTGCATTATGCCGATAGAGAAGAGAGGCTCGGAAAAAAGATGTTCAGTTGGGCTTTATCCGATGTAGGCAAGATATGGGAAGAATTGTTGACGGATCAAAACGGACAATATATTGAATTACAGAGCGGTAGGCTGTTTAACCAGAATATGGTAAGCAGTTCCCTTACTCCTTTCAAGCAGATCTTGTTCCAACCCTATCAGACCGATGTATGGACGGAATACTGGTTTCCTTTCGAGGAGATGAAAGAGGTGAAAAATGTCACTTTGACAGGAGCAATTGATGTTGAAAAAAACCGAAACTATTACGATATTTCAATCTACCCGTTGCAAGCAGGTGAGGACACATTGACAGTATATAATAATGACGGTCAAATAATTAAAAAAGAACACGTAAAATTAGGAGTCCGGCAACTTTTTTCCCTGAATATTCCTGTTTCTGACAACGAAGAACTGACAAGAATATTTTACGGAAATCGGTTGTTGTGGCAAAATGAGGATAACAGGTTAAACCGTCCGGTAAAAACCGTCGACGATTTTGATTGGGATACCGGTTACGGAAAATACCTTAGAGGCCGGGATTTAATGGGATTTCGTTTGTATGACCGGGCCGAACCCTATATGAAAGAATCATTGGAGTTGAATCCGAACCACATTCCGTCCCTGGTTGAGTTGGCCAGGCTGTATTCCCATCAGATGAAGTACGACAGTGCATTTTCAGTGGCCCAAAAAGCATTGTCCATTGATACGTACGATGCGGCAGCCAATTATGAATACGGTTGCGCGGCATTTCGTCTGAAAAAATATTTCGATGCGCTCGACGGTTTTGAAGTGGCTTCTTTAAGTGAATCTTACCGAAGCGCGGCATATACCAAAATTAGCGAGATTTATCTCGTCCGGAAAGATCTAGTGCAATCCTTGGAATACGCCCAAAAAAGTCTTGTAAACAACCAAAACAACATTCAAGGATTGCAATTAGCCTATTTAAGCTATTCACTCACCGGCGAGAGCAAAAAAGCCGGAGAGACCGGAAAGCGGATATTGGAACTGGATCCGCTGAATCATTTCGTACGGTTTGAAAACTATTTAAAACGTGGCGATACCCAAGCATTGGCTGAATTTAAGGACGGCATTCGTAACGAAATGCCGGAACAAACCTATCTGGAACTGGGAACGTGGTACTTTCAACTGAATTTGCCGGATAGAAGCCTTAAAATATTGGAGCAATCGCCCGAAACTCCGGTTGTATGCTATTGGAAATCGTTTTTAAATGACGCCCTGCATGCGGAAGATGAAAAAACGGTCAATTTACAAAAAGCCCTTGAAGGGAAACTTTCTTTTCAGTTTCCTTTCAGGGAAGAGAGCAAAGAGATTCTTGAATGGGCGATAAAGGAGCAACCGCACTGGATTCCACGTTATCTGTTGGCTTTGCTTTATAGGTCCAGGAACAGGAATAACGAGGCATATAACCTGATGTCATCTGTCCGTGAAGAGGTAGACTTTGCCCCTTTTCATGCATTTTTCGCACAGTTGGAAACAGACCTTGCGACTAAAGAAGGTTACCTGAAAAAAGCGGTTTCATTAGCACCTGCCGAATGGCGATACATCAGCGATTTAACCCGTTATTACCTTGCCAACAACGAGCATATAAAAGCACTCGAAACCATTACACCTTTTTACAAGAAATATTCGAATTCTTATCTTATGGGTTTTTTATACATACGGGCTTTAATCAAAAACAGACATTATGAATCTGCAGAAAAAATCTTGAGTGACTTAGTTGTTTTACCGGCAGAAGGCAATTCCGATGGACATCGGTTGTACCGGCAGACAAAATTGATGTTGGCGGCGGAAGCTCTTTTGGAAGACGATATACCCAAGGCTCAACGAAAAATAGAGGAAGCGCGTCACTATCCCCGGAACTTGGGCGTGGGCAAGCCAAACGACGAAGATATTGATTTCAGGCTGGAAGACTGGTTGGATGCATTAATCGCACAGAAAATAAAAAAACCGGATGAGCAAGATGAATATTTGAAGAAAGTCGCTTTTTCAAAAAAAAGCGACAATTCAATGCATTATTTATTGGAGGTACTGGCATTTTATCGGCTAGGTGAGAAGCAGCATGCAAATGACATGATGCGCAAATGGTCGTCGGTGCAAAACGACCCTCGTGTGAAAGATTGGGGAAACACCTTTTATCATACCCATAAAGACAAAGAATATGCGTTTGATTATAAGGCGATTGTAGAAATTATAAAATCAATAGCGAGTGCTGAATTTATACGATTATTTTAAATAAATCGAGAAATGCAACCCCTTAATTATACAAAAACAACTAAAAAAAATATCATGAAGTCTTGTTTTTTAATGTTATCGTTGTCGGTTTTTGTGATTTTTAATTTTTCCCGATCGTATTCACAAACCGTATCAAACGTACAAAAACCGGAAGATGCGGCGGTGGTCTATGTGGAGAGAAATCCCAAACCTGTTGCAACAAAGTCTGAGCAGGAGAACGGTTTTATCGTTTACCCCGGTCATTCATTGAAAATGTCGTTTGAACATTCAAGGCCCGATTCAATGCGACTCACGGTTATCGATGCCTTTGCCGCGCAAGGAGAAATCATTCCGGTGACTTTTTGTATATATGCACTGCGCGATATAGAAAACGCACAATTAAAAATATCCGATTTGAAGAAGAACGACGGAACGGTTATTCCCGCAACAAGCATGAAACCGTATATAGTCAAGTACTTGACTAAAAGATTCATGTATCAGAAACTTCAACATTTGGTGAATGCTCCCGTGTACATTACATCACTTGAAAATCCTGTCTCAATTTCTACCGATAGAAGTGAAAAATTCTGGATAAATTTTCATTCTCCCGAGCATGCCCTACCCGGGGTATATACCGGCACAATCACCCTTCAAACAGAGGATGCATCCGAAGAGATCCCTTTAAAAATACGGATTTTACCCTTTAAACTCCCGGAGCCAAAAGGGTTGCTGTATGGATTATACTATATGGCTTACAATCAGGTATTCGGAAATCTTAAAACGGTTGATGAGATGCGTGCACAAGTACGGCACGATCTGGCGGATATGCGGATGCACGGCATGACCTCCATAGGGATATGCAATGGGGTGGATCCAAGCAGTTATACGGTTTCCGATAAGGGAGAAGTGAAATTTCATTTCGATGGCAACACGCTTTTCGAATTAACCATGGAGGCATACAAAGAATATAAATTTACAGAACCGGTTATTGACATGTCCCGGGCGGCACAAAAGGCAACGAAAGGGTATCAATTCGGTACGCCGGAATATGATTCAATCTATGTCAGCTTTTATAAAGAACTGTTTAAAGAGGCAGCATCCAAAGGTTGGCCGGCAATGTATGTGCAACCTTACGATGAACCGGGTTGGCATTCACAGCAGGAACGCGATGAAAACCTGCATCTGTTGAAAGTATTGAAAGCAGCCGGTATTCCAACGGAAATAGATGGTCCTGGCGACAATTACTTTGTCAATATTGCGGGACCGCATGCCGATTTTTGGAACTACAATGCGGCAATCAGTTCGGAAGAAGATGTGCAAAAAGCACGGTCGGAAGGCCGTAAGGTTACCCTTTACAATTACGATGTTTCCGGCTGGCTCGGCGAATGCGGCCGCTGGGCTACCGGACTGTTTAATTGGAAATTCGGACTCGACGGCGCTTTTAACTGGGTCTATTTTGGTGGAAGAGAAGATCTTTATAATGACTTCGATTCGAAAATTGGCGATTGGATGCACCATTATCCCAAAACAGCCGCGCATCCGGGTGGCAGCTCCATCGGCTGGGAAAATATTCGTCAGGGAATAAACGACAGGCACTATCTTGAACTTTGTCAGCAAACCATCTCAAGAGCGAAAGCCAAAGGAGGAGTATCAGCGAAAGCTGCCGAAGAGGCGGATAAAATGCTCAAAGAGCTTCGCACAAGTTTGAGCAACAATCCGGCAGCTCAATACAAAAACATGGATTGGACAATGTATCTTCCTGAAGAGGAAGCTAAAAAACACGCTTTTGTTTCTCCCATTCACGGAAAAATTTCTGCTTATGCCAGCGGCGCATATAAGTACGGGAACAATCTGCAATTGGATGATTACGATAAAATCCGCCGGATGGTAGCGGCACACATCGTACATATGATGGAAAAAATGGAAGAGGTCTCCCCTACCGGAATAACGATCCCTCCCGATGTGAAAATATCCAAGACAATCCCCAAACCGGAATTTGCTCAAAAAACGATCCATATTCCCGTTTTAAAAAGCGCTCCGGTTATTGATGGCCTAATTACTCCAAATGAATGGGAAGAGGCTGCCGAAGTGGAATTGACGCTGAATGATGGTTTCGAAGCACCTAAAATGCCTACAAAAGTACATTGCGGGCTGCGTAACAATATGCTTTACATTGCATTCACCTGCACGGAGGAAGTGATCGATTTTCTTACCGTTAATGCTAACAAACAAGGGGATAATGTTACAAGTGACGATTGTGTAGAAGTATTCCTTGATCCCGGAATTACGCAGAGTAAATTTTATCATGTAGCCGTAAATCCGCTTGGAATCTATTTGACGGATGGAAGTTACAAGGATTGGAATCCCGATATAAAAACGGCAGCGACTATCAACAAAGAGAAACAGGAATGGATTGTGGAGCTCGGCATCCCTGTAAAAGGGATGGAATTAGCTCCCCGGTTTGGATTGAACTTCAATCGTGAACGCAGGCCAAAAGATGCGTTGCTCGAACTTTCATCGTGGGTAATGACAAGAGGTGGCTTTGGCAGGCCGGAGAGATTTGGAACCGCGATTATAGTTGATTAGCGAAGCAGACTTTTTATTCTATAGAATTGTGGTCTGTTTTATAAAAAGAATAACAAGGAAAGTTTGAATATTATGTAATGAATTATTTTGAATGGTGCGTTAGAAATGAGTGTTTATTATTTAATTTAAAAAGTGAAGATCATGAAAAATTATATCTATTATATTATCATTCTACTGCTTTCTGGAGTGTTTATTCACTGCCGGCAAGATGAAATACCTCTTCCGGAAGAGATAATTCCAGAAGAACCGGCAACCCCGGAAATAGTGACGCGATATTATGTTTCAACAAAAGGAAACGATGCAAATTCGGGTACGGGTTCATCCAAGGAAAAAGCCTGGCGCACCATTACCTATGCGGCAACAAAGGCGGTAGCAGGTGATACAGTTTGTATAGAAGGAGGGAATTATGAAAAGGAAAATGTGATCATCTCCAATGCGGGATCGGACGGCTCTCCCATTGTCTTCATGGGTTACAACGGTACGCCGGTTCTCGACGGCGGAGATTATACGAAAAAGGGAATTTATATCTATGGCAAACCCTATGTAGTCTTAAAAAATATACGTGTAAAGCGATACCTGTACGGTATCTGGGTTGACAACAGCCATCATACGGTTTTAGATGGTTGCATAGCCGATTCATGTAGTAATGTCGATTATGTGAATAAGGGCTACGACGGCTACGGTATTTTAATCAAAAAGAGTAATTATTCAACGGTAAAGAATTGTTCGGCAACAGATAATGGGGGCAATAACTTCTTTTTATCCCAAACCGATGACTGTACCCTTGAAAATTGCACGGCATACTGCAAGCAAACGACCAATAATCAGTTTATGACAGACTATTTTGTAGTGCTGGCATGGAGCAGCAACAATACGGTACGGGATTGTCATGCTGAAGATATCCACGGTTCATACAAGGGAAATCACGGTTTTATTGTTAAGGATAATCCCGGAGACAGTGGAGGACAACCTCATAGCACAGGTAATCTATTTGTAAACTGTACTGCGAAGAAATTTGAAGAATGTTTTGTATTTGCCCATGAGGCCTATGATAATAAGGTGGATAGCTGTTATGCCGACAATACCGGAAAAAGCTCAACGTTTAATTTCTGTGTACAGAATCGGGACGGTGCTTATCACAACACAATAGAGAACAGCAGATTTACAGGTAAGACCGGTATTGTTAGTGTGTACGATGGCACTGAGGGTTTAAATCCTCAAAATCAATCAGATAATATCTTTTTAAATTGTCTCTTTAAAGGAGATTTACAGAATAATACCATCGGTGTTTTTCTACGAAACTCAAAAAATCTCACATTTAAAAACTGTAACTTTGTCAATATCCCCTACTTGTTTCGCTTTAGCTTAAGTAGCTCAGGAGCTGATGGTAATTCGGAAACAGTCTTAAAGAACTGTATCCTTTCAGATGTTAAAAACCAATTTGACACGCGCTCTCTTTCGGCTCCATGGGGTTTTAATAAAACGGAAACTGGCTATGATGATATGAGGGATGTTTCGGTTTCATACACCAATTTCTGGAACGGATTTGCACGAATCACCGGCACTGGAAATATAGTCGTTGATCCCTTATTTGCGGATGAAACGAATGGTGATTATCACCTGAAATCAAAAGAAGGAAGATGGAATGGAACAGCGTGGGTTACCGATAACATAACCAGCCCATGTATAAATGCCGGAAACCCTGACGATGACTATTCAAAGGAGCCTTCTCCAAACGGGGGTAGAATAAATATGGGAGCTTACGGGAATACTCCAGAGGCTTCAAAAGGGAGTGAAGATGTGCCTCCACCGGTGAATACGGATAAAATAACTTTTGTGACTGAGAAGTCTGTCGGAGAAACAATAAGAATAGCTTTGTATGCGATGGCGGAAAACCAGTCCGACATTTGGATTGATCTCAATAATAATGGAATTAAGGATGAAGGCGAAACGCCGGATTTCCCCTATTCTGTTTCCACAGGACTCACGAATTATGTGATTGGCGCACAAACCATCACCGTCTATGGGAACGCGTATCGGCTAGATTGCTATAGCAATAATAGAATTACCGCTCTGGAGCCGACGAGCAGCTCTCTTACTCACCTGTTCTGTCATAATAACAATATAAAAGGAACAAATATGACAGCCTTAATGAACTCCTTGTTTGACCGTGAAAATCTCTCAGCGGGCACACTTGTCATCGTTGATACAACTCTGCCTTCAGAACAAAACGTAGCTTTAAAGTCTGACGTGGATATTGCCGTTGCAAAAAACTGGGCAGTGTATGATTACAAGGGTAGTAATTCAAACAAAATACCTTACGAAGGAGAGTGAAAGGTATAAGTATAAAAATCGTATGAAAATAAAATTCTGAATCAAACCTGAAATAATAATTAAAATGAAATTAAAATATAAAAACTATTCACGTCGTGAATTTATAAAAACGAATTTAATTGCCGGAACAGGTGCTGTCATGGGAGCGGGAACGACAAGCAGGATGCTGGCAAGTTGTACGGCGATAAACAAAACCACGCCCGCCATTTTAGGTGGAAGCCCCCTGATAACCTCCCACGACTGGCCCTCGTGGCCTGTGTGGAAACCGGAAACCGACGAGAAGAGATTGCTTGAGGTGATGCGCGGCGGGGTGTGGTCGAGGGACAAGGTTACGGACGAATTCGAAAAGAAATGGGCGCAACTGCTGGGTTCCAAACGCTGTCTGGCCCTGGTGAACGGTACCAACGCCCTCAACGCCTCCCTGGCGCAGCTGGAGATCGGATGGGGAGACGAGGTGCTGGTCACGCCCTACACCTTCATTGCCTCCGTGTC
>DGZP01000047.1 GCA_002398565.1 Proteiniphilum sp. UBA4977 | reverse complement strand
TAATCGGGATTCATGAAGTGGTTGAACACCTCTTTATCTTTCGATCTCAGCTGGAAGTATTTGATGATGTTGAATTCCGAATTATTGAAAATAATCCAGATCACCGGCACATTCTCCTGTACGGCGGTCATCAGTTCAAATCCAGCCATCTGGTAATCACCATCACCACAAGCCACAATCACTGGCCTGTCGGGATTGGCATACTTCACCCCGATTGAAGCATTCACGTTGGCAGCCATCGGTCCGAAGCTACCAGGATTCTGATAGTTCCTGCCCTTGTCAAGGGTGAGGTAAGCATGCAACCAGAGCATATGTCCGCCGGCATCTCCGAGGATGATGCTTTTTTCGGGTGACAACCGCGATATTTCCCGTACAAGCATCGCGGGATGAATCTTGTCACTGCGCTGCTCCAGCTTCACGTTGCGGAATTGATCACTCCCTGTTTCAGGAGGCAGTTTTCCGGCTCCCATAGTGGTCATTTTCGCATGCAAGCCAACAATTGCCGGTTTTGCGTCCGATAAAACAGGATAATCAGCTCTGTAGACCTTGCCAATTTCATTGGAATCGATATTGATGTGAATCAGTTTCTTGTTGTCAAACAGCACATCCTTAAAGCGCCATGTATTCCATTTGGCAAACGAGTTTCCGATGGCGAGCACGACATCGGCTTTCTTGAAAAACTCTTTCGCATCGGGATCACCCGATGTGCCGAAAGTACCCAGACAGAGCGGGTGCGTTTCGGGTAGGGCTCCCTTGGCATCCATCGTGGTGCAGAAAGGTATTTGGAATGATTCCAACAGCTGTAGCAGGTCTCCTTCGGCATGACTTCTGATGGTGCCATACCCGACAAGGGCCATCACCTTTTTTCCGTTGTTGATCGCTTCTGTCAACACGCCGGCAGCTTTATCAAGATCTTCCTGTGCGGCCAAAACCGGTCTGACAAGAAAATTAAGGGGCCGGTAGTTGGGCACCTCCTCTTCGTAAATGCTATAGTCTATATGGACATTTACCGGACCGGGGCGACCTTCGAAAGCAAGGTTTATCGCTTCTTCGAGCATGTCGCAGGCCTGAGAAGGATCCTCCAGGATAAACGATTTCTTGGTAACAGCCGAGAAGAGCGCCTGTCCATCGGGAGTACGATTCAATCCCGACGTATCGCCCAGATCACCTTTACCGCGCATCTCACGGGGGGTATATGCCGGCAGGGATAGCAGGGGGAGTGAATCGGAATAGGCAACAGCCATTCCCGAGAGCAGATTCACTGCTCCCGGGCCGGCTGTACAAAAACATACTCCAAGCTTGTCGGAGTACATGGCATAACCGCAGGCCATGAATGAGGCAGCCTGTTCATGACGCGGGATGACGGTTTTAATTTTTTCTGTTCTGCTCAGTGCGAACAAGAAGGCAGAGTCTGACTGGCCGGAGCCTCCAAAGACCGTGTCCACACCAATTGTCTCGAGATAATCTACAATAAGATCTCCAACATTCATACAAACTATTTTAATTTTTTTCAAGTGCTTTCACCAACTGTCTCCCATATTCGGCCGACGACTCCACGGAGAGCCCGGTTACAAAGGGCCAGTCCACTGCTACACAGGGATTCTCCGGTGTAGCCATGTCGTCGGCAAGCACCTTGCCGTCAGGGCCCACCGCATCCTCCACGATATCCTGCAACGGGATCAGGAAACCGGGTGTCATCAGGTCGGTCCCCTTGTTGTTGGGAGTAGCGCCCACCAGGTCGTAGGTTAAATCAAAATCCACAAAGTCCCATTTACGGGGATGTGCTGTCACTTTCTTTCCATAGATCACGCTCTTATAATTGTTTTCAGGATCACGGGTAAAAGCCAAAGCTCCCACCGAGTAACAGATGGCACCGACCAGTTTGTTGTTCTTTACGCAATGCAGAATCATGCGATGTACCGCCGGGTTGTTGCAAATATCAAGTGGGGTACCCGGTCCGCCGGTCATTACCAAGGCATCATAATCCGCCATGTTTACCTCGCTTATTTTCTTCGGATTATCCAGCTCGCCATTACTCAGCAGTTCCTGCGTACGGGCAACTGTCTCTGGGGTATTCACCTTGATGTTTTGATATCCGTCCACGAAATCGGGATCCATGCTCATCGCAATGGGCAGGGGTTTCTTACCTAAATAGGTAGCAAGGGTTACATTGTGCCCTGCGTTTTTCAGTGCATCCCAGGGAGCCTGAAGCTCTTCGGCCCAGAAAGCATAGTTGCTGGCCAGTACCAATACATTTTTTTTCATCATATTGAATTTTAAATTGATTTTGAGAAGATGTCAAATGGGTTTCACGGGACTGAAAACATCAATGGCTTCGGTGTCGCCTACCGATGTAAATGAGTGGGTTGCGTTGGGCGGGATAAAATAGTAGTCGCCCGCCTCAAGCAACCGGGTAACACCGGCTATGGTAGCTTTGAATGCCCCTTTTATCACATAACCAAACTGTTCCGATTCGTGAGAATGTTCAGGCAGTATGACATTGTCTGCAAAATTCCAGTGCATCACATTCATATTTTGACCACTGCCCAGGTACTGACCCCACACGCCTTTAAACAGCTCTTTCTTTTCCACATCCTTCACGTAACGAAATGGTTCCATGGATTAAATTGTTTGTTTATATTTTATTGAACTATTTTTCAATTGATTGCATATTCAGGCAAATACGAAAACCTATGTCGAAGTAACAGGTATACTGATAATTGGTATTGTAACGGTAGGCACTGAATGGCATATTGTTGTCGTGCCTGTACCAGCTGCCACCCCTTTTTTGTTTATAGACACCCTCCTGAGGGCCAGTGGGGCTGGTAAGGGTATCGGTGGGATATGTAGCATAAAAATCATTGACCCACTCCTCGGCATTGCCAATCAGGTTGTACAGCCCCAGGTAGCTTTTTCCTTCTTCAAAGGCGGCAATATCTATAAGCTTTTCCCGGTTTAATCCAAAATTGGCATACCGGTCCATATTTTCAAAATCGTCACCCCAGGGAAAGGTACGCCCGTCCGGGTATCGGGCTGCATATTCCCATTCAGCCTCGGTGGGAAGACGGTACCCCTTCCCAAAATTGCTGTTCCAGCTGTTCAGATCGTATGTCTCTTCGAGTTCTTCACTGCGGCTAAGCATGTTACAGTAGAACGCCGCGCCGTACCAGGTTACATATACAACCGGCAGGTTTGCTTCTTCAGCAGATACCACAAAGCGGGATTTTTCAAACCGGATGGGATTCAGATTCCCTTTGTAGTCGGCTTCCAGATTCAGCAATACCTGCGAATCGCCGTGACTGTTTTTCACGTTGACATTCTGTTTGTAGTCACCGCTCAGTTCCCCCTGAAGCAATGCATAGTTTAACATTTGGCAAAATTGCGCGTTGCTTACTTCATAGGTACCCAATTTAAAACCATTCGGGATGATAACGGCATGCATGGGAAAACCAAGCCGAAAGTCACCCAGTATCTGTCCCATGGTAAATGTGCCGGGAGGAATCCCGGTCATTTCGGGTACTTCAAAAAGGGATGCTTCTTCAGTTTGTCGTGTGTGGGTGCAGTTGAGAAATAAAAGAAGAGAAAGGAAAACAAGACAGCCCGTTGGTTTAAAATTTTTCATGGTAGCATAATTATTCCCGGTTAATCTTCTCTATGATTGCTTTCGCAAACAAATGGGCGCAGTCGCCTGAACGGGCAGTAATCAGATCATCGTCGACCACCACATTCTCATCCACATAGACAGCGCCGTAAGCCTTTGCATCACCCAGCAGGTTGTTATGGCAAACAAGTCTTCTTCCCTTAACAAGCTCAGTGGCAGGGGCCATCAACCACAAACCATGGCAGATGATCCCTTTGATGATTTCCTTTTTTTCAAAAGCACGTTTGATAAATTCTACAGCTGGGGGTAGCTTGTGAATATCTTCGGTATAACGCAACCGGTCGGCAACCATGCCGGAGGGAATGATGATCGCATCGTAACTCAAGAGCTCCTCCTCGCTCATGTCCTCGAAGCTCTCATTACATTCCATAGGCACCCTGTATTCGTGTCCATAGAAGGTGAGCCTCTCTTGTCCCCAGAGCCTGCTCAAAAGATGCAGTTCATATTTTTCTTCTGCAAAACGGTACTTATAATAGAAAATTTCATTTTCGTAAAAATCGCTTTCTATTAAAACAGCAATTTTGATTGTGCGATTCATTATTCTTCAGATTAGAACAGATATAATTTTTCTGATTGAGAATATTAATTTAACCCAAATAAAATTGAATAAACCAAAACCAATTATGTTAATTCAGTATATAACAGAATATATTAACGGAACAGGAATTTGTTTAATATAAATCTGATATCCAATCCTCAGGTTACCCTTATACCCGTTCCAGTATAGAATCGCATTTCAAAAATATCTACAAAGATAAATAAATAATTTAAAAGATTAACCTCTATTAAAAAATAATTAATCTGTTTTTATCAGATTTAAGCTACAATTTCAGCGGAAAGAAAGGGATTCGAACCCTTGGTACCCGTGAGAGTACAACGGTTTTCGAGACCGCCCCGATCGACCACTCCGGCATCTTTCCTGATCAGCATGCAAAATTACAATATTTCTC
>DGZP01000081.1 GCA_002398565.1 Proteiniphilum sp. UBA4977 | reverse complement strand
GAAGCTTATTACTTTAACTTAATCAAGGAGGGTTCCAATGATCAAGCTCATATGTAACGAATGCAAACGGGCAAAATTCGGCCAATATGTTTTGGTTATTGTCATCGGCAATTTGGCGACGCTTTTTTTAGCAATATCTTCATCCAGTATGCTAAATCATACCTCATATGGTATACAGGCGTTTGCCCCCGGGAGCCTTAAATTTTCTTTATCGACAGTAGATTTAGGAATGATGCTGATGCGATCTATTTTAATTGTATGGCAATCCATTCTTATTTCCCAAATGATTATTAGTGAATATCAAACCAAAACCATTACGATGTTGTTTACTTATCCATATAGCAGAAAAGAAATAATTTTTGCCAAACTCATTCTGATTAGTGGGATTATGACGGTGGCACATATCGTTGCTCTTTTCATTCAGCATACGGTGATTTACTTATTTAGCTTAATGAATCCGATCATTCTGTTTTCCTTTCAGAATCCGTTAAGCATTATTATCATCACAATTTCTTCAATCTTACTCGGCTTTATTCCACTTACGGCTGGTGTGAAGTTCAAATCTTCCATTGCGACGATTATAACTTCACTTGTAATAGCAGCAATTGTATCAAATTCACAGGGAAGCACAGCAGGAATACTGTCCAATCCGATAATAGCAGGAGTTCTTGGCTTATGTGGGTTGGTGGCATCTGTTGTGACATTCGGCAAAATGTTAAAAGAAGATTTATAAAGGAGGCAATGAACATGATTCCAAGACCCGAAGATATTCCGTTTTTCCCAATACCAGCAACGGACGAATTAAGGAAAATATGGCTCACAACCGTAATAATCGGACTTTGTTTGACGATTGTCGGATTGGTTTTACGGCCGTACCTGAAAAAGAGAAGTCGTCCTACGAAACCTTCAACGATACTAATTGTTGCTGGTGTGATCGTTATGATATGTCAGGGCGTACAACTTTTAACAAGTTTTCTCTAACTGATCAGCTTCATATGTTTACTCTGTGGCACATCTATACTAATTGGCATGACCTTCTCCCCCGCCAAATAATAAAAACGTGAGTTTGGCGGGGTATTCTCCATGTCCAAATCTTTTAAGGCATCCCTCCAAACCCGTAAAGTTTGGAGGGATTTCTTATGTGTTGGTCAATACAGATCACACCGCTGCACATTTGCTGCAGCGACATTAGGCTATCCGCATAACCGGTACATACATAGGTAATTCGTTAAAAAAAGCCTATATTCCTCAGCGGATAACTATGCGCACCAACACGAACCAGTGGTACAGGTTGAACGGGTACTATGTCAATAAAAAGTACAACCCAAACTAGGACAAATCCCCATTATCCAGCTTTTGTCAAGGAGTTATTTAGTTGAGCGTAATAATACTCTTCATATTCTTGCGGTGATAGATATCCACAGTGACTGTGGCTTCTTACGGTATTGTAGAATGTTTCGATGTATTCGAAAACGAGTCTATAAGCATGATTGAAATCCTTAATTTTAAAGCAGTACAGCCACTCTCTTTTGATTAAGGCATGAAATGATTCTATGCAAGCGTTCTGCCATGGACTGGCCTTTTGAGAATCGCTAGGCATAATATTGTTTAAAGCCTCAATATAGGTTCCACAAACATACTGGGAGCCCCGATCAGAATGAAGCACTAAAGGTTGGATGGTACGCCTCAATTCCTTGGCCTCCAGAACGCATTCCACCACCCATTTTGCTTCTAATGTTTCGGATAGCCTCCAGGCTATAATTCTTCGTGAGAATAGGTCCATAATGCTTGTCAAATAGACAAATCCCTTTTCTGTATGTAGTGAAGTAAGAGATAAGGCGTAGTCAAACTATTTCCTTACCTCTCCTTCCCGAACCGGACTTGCACCTCTCGGCGCATCCGGCTCTCCGTTTAACAGTTGCATACAGCAAAAGCAACCTCGGTATAGTATGATTCGCAGAAAGAATGCTCGTCATTGTGTGGAAGGTATGGATTACACGCCAGTGTTGACCATCGAAACTGCCCCTTGTAACTGGAAACTAGCCTCTTAAGGGCACGTTGCAAATAGATTCCGCTTGGAAAATTTAGTGAGTTGACTACCCATGTTTTCGCTACACCATTTCCCACAGAACGAAAGAATTTCGGCATCAGTTTTCGAAAGCCCATCTTGTATTTCCGGGCTAGCCAGTGCCCCATTTTCCAAAACAAAACGTGGTCTATCTTTGAGTACATGGTTGCGGTGTAATCCGTGTATTTGTAGAAGTTAACCCACCCGGTAATTTGCCGGTTCAAGCTTTCTATCATGTCTACAGCATATGTGCTGTAGTTCCCTGATAGTTGCTTGACCAACTTTTCAACAAATCGGCGGTACCTACCCCAAGGGATGTTGGTTACAACCCTCGATTTTCCATTTGGTCCCTTTTTGCGGATGATATGATGTCCGAGAAAGACAAAACCATCATTCACGTGCGTAATATGGGTCTTTTCCATATTAAGTGTAAGCCTGAGTTCATTTTCGAGATAAGATCTACAATGCTCTCGAATTTCATCTGCTTGGGATTTTGTCCCTTTCACAACAATCACAAAGTCATCAGCGTAACGACAGTATGACACTGCAGGTTTCCACTGCCTGTTCTCCCGAACGGCAATAGGGCGCCCTATCTTAATGCCATAATTCCAAGCCCAGCGATCCTTACGTACTTTCTTGTTGAGGAAGGTTTCTTCCATCCAACTGTCAAATTCATTAAGCATAATATTTGACAGTAACGGCGAAATCACGCC
>DGZP01000079.1 GCA_002398565.1 Proteiniphilum sp. UBA4977 | reverse complement strand
AATCCGGAAGGCTTTTTTTATTTTAACCTTTCTTGTCTGTTATTTAACTTGTTTCGTCGATAGAATCTGCACGTTTGTCTATTTCATTTGTTATCCATACAACATCTGGTTATTTTTGTGGCCATTCATATAGAAGTTTTACAATATCAATCGGTTGTTTATAAACTTGGCAGGAATATACCATTGAAGTCGACAGGGAGGATTGAACAACTGCTGTTCTATTTTTGGGACGACTTTTAAAAAATAGAGAATTTTTTTCAACCCTTAGCCAGAAATGTATCAAAATAGGATACTTTTGAAAAATTAACGATGAGCATTTCAATACGGGCACTAAATAAGATTTACCCAAACGGGAACCATGCGTTGAATGATATCTCCATGGAGATTCCGACAGGTATGTTCGGTCTGCTGGGACCCAACGGAGCCGGTAAATCCACACTGATGCGCATTCTCGTTGCCTTGATGGAACCTACTTCGGGCGAGGTGGATATATTTGGATACAACCTGCTGAAAGAACGCAAGCAGGTGCGTGGAATCCTCGGTTATTTGCCCCAGGATTTTCGTTTTTTTGCTAAATACAAAACGTATGAGTTTCTGGATTATGCCGCCCGGCTGTCTGGGATGCACAACGGGAGACTACGCAGACAAGCTGTCGATGAGATGTTGGAGAGTGTTGGATTATTTGATGTCCGCGAACGTTATGCAGCCAGGTTGTCGGGTGGAATGAAACGCCGTTTAGGTATAGCGCAAGCGTTGATTCATAATCCTAAGTTGATTATAGTGGATGAACCCACAACAGGACTTGATCCGGAAGAGCGGATTCGCTTTCGCAATCTGCTTGCAAAAATCAGCGAACAGGATGTAACCATCATTTTGTCGACCCACATTGTAGGAGATATATCCAGTACCTGTAATTGCATGGCCCTGATGGACAAGGGTGAAATCGCCTTTTTCGGTTCGCCGGAGGAGATGAGAAGAGAAGCTGAGGGAAAGGTGTGGAGAATGAAAATCACTGGGGATGAACTGCCTCTCGTAGATAAAAAATATCCAGTGATTACAACCGTACCCTCTGGAACAGGTTGGGAAATTCAGGTTGTTGCCGATGAGATTGAAGGATACGATGCGGAACTCTATCCGCCAACCCTTGAACATGCCTACGTCTATTTTATGGAGAAAAAGTTAAACCGCTGGATTGAGGACTAAACAAATGAAACGATAAAGGATGCTCGCCTTATATAATATACAATCTGTTGCCAGGTATGAGAGTAAGCTGCTGATGCGGAGCTGGTTTTACCGGATCTTTCTGGTATTGGCGATCCTTTTGCTGTGTCTATTCAATTTTTTAGCATTGGTCTCTGAGGATAGTGGAGGATACTGGCTGATGAAAGCATTGCCTGCCAATATTCCCTATATAAACCTGATGTTCCTGAATACTGGACAAGCAATTATTGCCGTATTCCTCTCATCAGAGTTTTTGAAAGCCGATAAGAAGCTCGATACATCGGAAGTTTTCTATGTGCATCCCCTTAGTAACGCAGAATATGTGGTTGGAAAGATTTTGGGAAACTTAACGGTTTTCATTCGGTTAGACCTCTTTATCATTCTGTTGGTAGTAATCTTCAACGTTATTTCAGGAGTAACGATAGACTGGATGGCTTACTTCGTCTATTTTTTACTGATCTGTATCCCTACTCTGATTTATATTTTCGGCTTGTCCGTTGCTCTTATGCTCGTGCTTAAAAGCCAGGCTGTTACCTTTGTTCTTTTGTTGGGATATATTGCTCTTACACTGTTCTATATAGGAGATAAGTTTTATTATCTCTTTGACTATATGGTGTATAACCTGCCTCTGGTGAAATCTACCATTATTGGTTTTTCAAATTGGACAACACTGATCAACCACCGTATGATTTACCTCCTGATCGGATTGGGAGCTGTCTGCCTTTCCATCTTCCTGTTCAGACGGCTTCCCAATACAAAAAAAGGAAAATATCGTTGGTTGTATTTGTCGATACTCTTTTTTACAGCAGGGATATGGGCTTCTTACAATCATGTGGGTAACATTCTAAAAACTGCAAACAGACGCCAAATGTATACCAACATAAACAACAAGTATGTTGACGGACCCAAAATGGTGATTGATCGTTATGATATCAACCTGATTCAGCATCCCAAAACGATATCTTCCGAAGTAGAGTTACGGGGAGTGGCTTTGAATCGGGCCGCCGAGTTTGTTTTTTGCCTGAATCCGGCATTGAAAGTGAGTGAAGTGACAGAAGGGGGCAAACCATTGTCTTTTACGCGGGATCACCAAATCCTGTTGATAGATTTTGGGCGTGAAATTGCGACGGGAGATTCCGTTCGTTTTAAACTGAAATATGCAGGATCAATCGATGAAACCTTTTGCTACTTGGATATTCCTGACGAGATCTTACAGGAAGAGCATGCGAATGGGATGTTCAAAATCGATAAAAAATACAGTTTCCAAGGTGAAAATTATTTGCTTTTCACGCCAGAAACCTATTGGTATCCACGCCCGGGTACCTCCTACAGCAGTGAAAACCCCGATTGGCAACAGGCATATTTTAGCCATTTCCATTTGAAAGTGAAAACGATAAACGGATTAAAGGCTTTGACGCAAGGAACCATGAAATGGCCGATCGTGAAAAGAATCCCGACTGAATCGCATGATTCACTGCGTGCCAGCAGAAGGCCGACAAGGCGACCTGAAATAACCCTGGGATCCGATTCGGCAGGCGTTAGGCGCATGAGACCCCGAAGCATGCAGGCTATTGGAGACAGTGCTGCAAGGAGAGTACGCCCCTCAAGAGAACTGAGGCCGAGAAGAGAACGACCTGCCGGCCAGGAGAGGAGCATAAGAGGTGGAGAGAGGAACACACCAAGACGGAGGGCTGACAGCGAAACACAGCGAATGTCAGCAGGCCGTGATTCAGTGAAGAGCCGGGACAACCTATTGAAAGAGAAAAGAGCTAGAGTGTTAACTGAGGTGACCTACGACAGCATTTTTGTTTATGAAACGGATTTTCCAACCCCATCCATCACACTGGTCATTGGTGATTATGAACAGAAAAGCATGGAGGTAGATGAGGCACTTTTTAGCCTATGGTACCTGAAAGGCCACGATTATTTTTCGAATGTAATTAACCCGATCGCCGATACTATCCCTGCACAAATCAGAGAGAGAAGGCGGTCAATCGAAAGCAGCTATTCACTCGACTATTCCTTCAATCGTTTTTCCCTTATAGAGGTTCCTGTACAGTTTTATAGTTATGTTCGTACATGGACGCAAGCCCAGGAAGTGATGCAGCCCGAAATGGTATTGTTTCCCGAAAAAGGGAGTTTGGTAAATGAAGCGGATGTAGTAAAAGGAGTGCGCGATGAGAAGAAACGGGCACAACGAAACGGACAAGAAATAAGTGAGGAAGAAGCGGCAATACGTATACTGAATAGGTTTACGAGGCTTTTTGAAAGAACGGAAAGCAATATTGACTGGTCGCGGGATCGAGGTTCCGTGAATGTTTCCACGAAGCCAAATCCATACTTTCTCTTCCCGCAACTGTATAATTTCAGGTATAACATTTTCTCTTCCGAATGGCCTGTCTCCAATCGGCTGATCGAGCTCTACCTGCAGGATAAGTCAGACGGAAACAATTGGATCAGGCAGATGAATGGGATTAGTAATAGTGAAAAAGCAAACTTACTGATGGAAAAATTACCGTTTAAAGAATTGCTCTCTAATGTGGAACATCGGGACCTGCTGGATAATATTACTTCGTTGAAGGCCAATTATCTTTTTGCATATGCCGAACGAAACGTTGGCTATAGAGAGTATCGGGATTCACTGCGTGCTGTTTTACAACGTAACAGGTTTACCAACTTGAGGTTCGAGAGCCTGTTGGATACCCTGGGGATGATTGCTGATACAGATCTGCGGATCCCCCTTGAAACATGGCATCATCCTACTGCTCTTCCCGTTTACCTCATTTGGTCACCCGAAGTTATCCAAATCACGAACCGCGATAGAGAAGCGTTCGTTGTAAAGCTACAGATTACCAATGACTCGGATCATGATGGGGTGGTTAACGTAGAAATTGATTTTGGCGGGGGACAAGGTGCCATTTATGACCCGCGGGCAAAGAGAAAGGTGCCAATCAAAGCGCGTGAAACGAAAAACCTGATCTCTGTGTGGGAGGAAGCGCCACGTAATATCAACATCAATACCCTGATTTCTGCAAATTTACCCGCATCAGTCAATCTTCCGGTAAGCAATATCATCCGTGAACGGAACAAGCCCATAGACGAGGGAGGCGATTTTGTCATTGAAAATGCTTCATTCGATGTGTCCGGGGAGGTGATTGTCGATAATGAAAATTCTACCTTGTTCCTCTTGTCGGCACCCGAAGTGGTGGGCCTGTTACCAAAATGGCTCGATCGGACGAATGATGACTCTTTCCCTTATTCGGG
>DGZP01000029.1 GCA_002398565.1 Proteiniphilum sp. UBA4977 | reverse complement strand
CTGTCGCCCGTGAGCGGGTTGAAGATGAATCCTGTTTCGCTGATGGCTATGTTTTTCCGAATATACACTGGTTTCTATATTAAGAAGTTAGTCGTTACTTCTGCAATGGTTGAATATGTTGAATTGGTACGGTAAATTTATAAAATAATCGGGAGTGATCTCCCGATTATGCTATTTTTTCTATTCCCGTTTTTTCACTCTCTCCGGTCACAGATACCATTGTTATTGGCATCTATAAAATTTGCCTGTCCTCCTTTTCCGTTTCTAAGGCCGGCACCTTTTCCCGGACCACGTCCCTGGCCGGGCGTTCCGTTCTCATAATTGTCGCAAACGCCGTTCTTATTGGCATCCACAAAATTCCTGCCACCTCTGCCGCGACCGTTTCTCATGCCGCAGCACATTCCTTTTCCTCTGCCACTGCCGTCAAGGAGGCGTTGCTTCCCGTTGGCATTCGGGTTGCCGGGCGTTCCGTTCTCGAAATTGTCGCAAATACCGTTGTTGTCCTTATCCACAAAAGCGGGTCCTTGCTGAGTGGTGGTAGTCTTCTCCTTTTTTTCCGGCTCCTGGGCTGCGACCAGACCGACAGAGAGTAACACTGCCAATGCTGAAATAAAAATTTTTGTTCTCATTTTTTTCTGAATTTAATTGGTTTATTGTCTTGATATTATTTTACTTTTTCATTCACTTCTGCCGCCTCTACCATACCTGTGTCTGTGTCTTTGACCTGTGGCGATACTGTCGTTCCACTGATAAGCTCTGCCCCGGTTTACGGTACCGTCACGGAAGAGCGGGAGGAAAGCCTGTTGCAGCTGTTCGCACTGTATGGAGTCGCACACTGTTCTCAGCTGAAGATAGAAAGTGTTGGTTATTTTTTTTAGCTCGGCATGGTGACTTCCCACCTGTTGTGAAAGGTCGTTCAGCCGGTTTGTGTCAGGTGTGGGACTGTTCAGCTCCGCAAACATCACGTTCTTCAGGGAATCCATCCCGAAGATCAAATCGTTCGCTCTATATTGAAAGGAGCGATGTGCCTCCCTGAAAACATTCATTTGCGCATCATCGAAACCGAGTGTCTGCCTGAAGTACCTGCCGTTGAGCGGATTCTGCCGGTTCTCGTCGAGCACGGTGGTGACATTGTCACTGTTACTCTCACGGTTCCGGAGGAGTATGGTGCCGATGGTTGTCAGATTAAGCGTCACCAGTAGTGCGATGACCCACCAGAGTATTTTAATCGTTTTATTCATCCTCTCCGAGATTATAATATCCTAAATTTTCAATCTGTCTGTCGTTGATATTCAATATCCTCTCTTTTGTCCCGCTCTTTACATCACTGCTCCCGATAGAAACTCCCAGAAAGGCGACTGCGGCCATGCCGGCTGCAAGTGCAAGGGTCTGCCAGAGCGTGTTTTTTTTTCTCTCCACTTTTTCCAATCCTTCAATTTTCGCCATGACCCTGGTGGATAGGTATGGATTGGGAATCGTCTCCTTTTCACGCCGGATAAACTCGTCAATATGTTGTTCCGTTTTCATTACGACCGATTGTCTTTGTTTGTTTTCGACTGCTTAATTTATTCATGATTCACATGCGTGACTGAATAAACTTGCCCGTTTTATTTTTTATTCACTCCTAAAATAATTAGACAATCACTCTCCCGTTTTCCTACGGGATACTCAGTTTTTTTTTCAGATTCTCCTTCGCTCTTTGCAGTAGCTGCTCTATCGCTCCCTCCGAACGGTTCATCACCGCTGCAATTTTTTTCTGTGGCAGCTCCTCATAACGGCTAAGAATAAAGGCTGTCCGCTGTTTTTCCGGAAGGGAGTCTATCGCCTCTCCGATGCGTTTATTTCGTTCCGCATATTCCAGTTCTTCCAGCGGAGTCTTTTCTTCGCTACGGAGTGAGAAGATGGTTTCCAGGGATTGCAGCAGTCTGTTTTTTCTGTTGCTACGGAGAGCGTTGAGGCTCGCGTTGACGGTAATCCTGTAGAGCCACGTAGAGAATTCTGCGTTGTGCTGAAAGGTGGAAAGCGATTGGTATACCCTGATAAAGACATCCTGGGTGACCTCTTCCGCGTCTTCTTTCGTGTGGACAAAACCCATGACGGTGCGGAATACCTGTTGCTGGTACTTCTCCATCAGGCTTTTAAAGGCAGCATGGTTGCCAGAAATAATATCATTTATTAGTTGTTCGTCCGACATTCAGCGCTGTTTGCAATTCATTGGTATGTTAGACAACAAAAAAACTTCTTTCCTACGGCTAAGGTATAAATAAAATTGTTACCAGTAGATTGGTGATCACAGAATGCAGCTCTATCTCCGGTATAAAAATAACGTCCACAAAACAAAAATCTTATTATCAATATTTTTTCTTTTACAAATCAGCTGCGTTTTTTGATGACAATAAAACGTTAATCGAAAAAGTTGCCGGAATTAATTCTTTAAATTTGTACTTTATTGATATTCATAAAAAATACTATGACTACAAGAAGAGAATTTATCAAAAACGTGGCAATTGGCACTGCAGCAGTATCTGTGGGTGGTGTCTTGCCTGGATTTAGTGCAAAGAGCTATCAAAACATCGTCGGTTCCAACGAAAAGATAAAGATGGGTGCCATAGGTGTAAACTCACGAGGAAATGCCCTGGCAGGAGGATTTGCCCGGGAGAAAGGATGTGAGATTGCTTATGTTTGTGATGTGGATAAACGGGCCATGGAAAAATGTATTGCCAATGTGAAAAAAATTGCAGGCAATACCCCACAGGGAGAGAAGGATTTAAGAAAATTGCTTGAACGCAAGGATCTTGATGCTGTAATCATAGCAACGCCTGAACACTGGCACGCCCCGGCTGCTTTGATGGCGATGAAGGCCGGAAAAAACGTCTACCTGGAGAAACCCACAAGTCATAATCCTGCTGAAGATGAGATCCTTTTACAAGCGGTTAAAAAGTATAACGTGGTGACGGCAACAGGCATGCAGCGAAGATCCTGGCCCAATGTAATAAAAGCCGTTCAGGAAGTGAAGGAAGGTATCATCGGAAAGGTCTATTTCGGAAAAGCATGGTATGTAAACAACAGGCCTTCGATCGGTACCGGAAACGTTACAGCCGTGCCCGATTGGCTCGACTGGGAACTGTGGCAGGGCCCGGCACCAAGGGTAACCAGCTACAAGGACAACTATCTCCACTATAACTGGCATTGGTTCTACAATTGGGGTACCGGTGAAGCAGGAAACAATGGTGTGCATTTTCTTGATATTCTCCGTTGGGGAATGGACTTGACCTATCCTACCCATGTTGATTCTTCAGGAGGCAGATACCTTTATAGTGATGACTGGGAATTTCCAGATACACAGATCGTGAACCTCGAATTTGGAGGCAACAAGCTGATCACATGGGAAGGCCGGAGTTGCAACGGTCGAAATATTGAAGACTCTTCGGTAGG
>DGZP01000039.1:27634-100363 GCA_002398565.1 Proteiniphilum sp. UBA4977 | reverse complement strand
GATCATGGCTCCAGGGCACAAAAGGTGGCATTAGCTCTTTTAATGGACTTCCGTGGTGCCATGCAGACCGACGGGTATGGCGTGTATCAAATGTACAAGTACAAAAAAGGCGTACTGCCACTGGGATGTTGGGCCCACGCGAGGCGAAAGTTTGAAGAGTCGCTTAAAAATGACAGATCCAGGGCAGAATATGCTCTTGAACAGATAGGTCTCCTCTACGAGGTGGAAAGGGAAGCTGATGATAAAAACCTTTCTTGTGAAGAAAGGGCCAAACTTCGTGAAAGTCATGCTTACCCCATCATGGTTGCCTTTGAAAAGTGGCTGGTTATAGAATATAGCAAAGTATTACCAAAAAGTCCGATAGGCAAGGCAATAAAATATTGTTATGACATCTATCACCGGCTGAGCCGGTATCATCTGGATGGCCGGTACCGCATAGACAACAATCTTGCGGAGAATAGCCTGAGAGGCCTGGCACTGGGAAGAAAAAACTACTTTTTTTACGGTAACTATGACGCTGCGGAAGATACTGCAGTTATTTACTCCTTGCCTGGTTGCTGAATTAATTTGTCAATACGACTTTATTCCTGCATCACACAGAGGCGAAACTGTTAAAGCCATTTATCCGGGCCTATAGCATTAACCGGTTTATTGTCCACATACGCATACGGAGATACGGAGTAGTACTTCTCCGCCAGGGGATCCACGGTCAACCACCTGCCGAGAACGGCGTCATAGTGTCTTGCGCCGTAGTCGTACTTGTCCAGGTTTTGGAATCTGTCCAGCTCCTTGCCATTGTACCTGTAGGGCTGGTTGGAGGAGCATACCTGTATAACCCGGCCCCGGTCGTCGTGGTAGAAGGCCGAGAGGGTGGACTTCGCGGGGTCGTCAAAGGGGACTGACGCGATCTTGAATTTTATTTTTATGCATTTGGAAATACTTTTATTTTCGCGTACATTTGCCAAAATGGAAAAAGATCTTTCTTTGCGTACCGTGAAGGTGATGCGGTATATCCTGCCTTTACGAGAAGGCGGCTCACTGCCGGCTTTGGCTGAAGCCGACGACGGATTCAAGTATGTATTGAAGTTCCGGGGTGCGGGCCATGGCACAAAGATGCTGGTATCGGAACTGCTGGGCGGAAGGATTGCATCTGTACTGGGTTTACATATCCCCGAACTGGTTTTTGCCACGCTTGACGATGACTTTGGCCGGAGCGAAGGGAATGAGGAGATCCAGGACCTGCTCAAAGGAAGCGAAGGGTTGAACCTGGGGCTGCATTACCTGTCGGGAGCAATTGCCTACGATCCCTCCGTGGAGATCGATCCTTTTCTGGCATCAAAGATTGTCTGGCTCGATGCGTTCACCACCAATATCGACCGCACCTTCAACAACACCAACCTGTTGTGGTGGCACCGTGAGTTGTGGATCATCGACAACGGCGCTTCGTTTTATTTCCATCACTCCTGGAACGATTTCGAACGACATGCCCTCAACCCGTTTCCCCACATACAAGATCATGTATTGCTACCCCAGGCAACGATGCTCGACGAGGCAAACGATTTTGCACATGATATCCTTTCGGATGATCTGCTGGAGAAGATCGTCTCACTCATCCCCGACAACTGGCTGACGTGGAACCATACACAGGAGACTCCCGGTGAGATCCGGAAGACCTATCGCAACTTTTTAAAAACACGACTGCAGCATTCCCAAAACTTTCTAAATACCGCCAAAAATGCAAGAGGATAAACTGTACCATTACGCTGTGATTCGACTGGTACCGAGGATTGAGCGGGAAGAGTTTTTTAATGTAGGTCTTATTGTTTTCTGTAAGAGAGATTGTTATATTCGTTTTGAATACCACCTCTGCCCCGAAAAATTCAGGCTGATGCATTCGGAAGCGGCATACGAAGATGTGATTGAAAATCTTGAAGCACATAAACAGATTGCGCAGGGCAATCCGAAGTGCGGCCCCATTGCGCAACTGGATATTCCCGAACGGTTCCGCTGGCTGACGGCCACGCGTAGTTCCATCCTGCAGGCCTCCCCCACTCATCCGGGGAAAACGACTGACCTGGATGCCACCTTCAACCGCCTCTTTGAGGAGCTGGTAACGTAAAAATGGGAAGCACACCGATTCCGGGCAAGTCGGTAGCGATCATTTTTCCGTTTTCAAGCTTTGCACCGTCGAAGCAATCGTTTCCTATCAACAGCGCACCGTCGAGATCGGCAAAGTCCATGCCCGCGTAAAGCTGCGCTGCAGCCGATATGGCGCAGGAGGTCTCCGTCATACAGCCCATCATCACCTTCATCCCCAGCGCTTGTGCCAGGGTGCGCATCTTCCACGCTTCGTGCATACCGGTGCACTTCATTAATTTGATGTTGATGCCGGAGAAGACACCTTTTAGCCGCTCCACATCGGCGAGCCGTTGTACAGACTCATCGGCAAAGATGGGGAGCGGGCTTTCCTCCGTCAGCCGGGCAATACTGTCTAAATCGGACTTAGGCATGGGCTGCTCCACCATCACCACCCCTCGTTCTCTCATCCAGAAGATCATGTCCAGCGCCTCACTGCGCTCTTTCCATCCCTGGTTGGCGTCTACCGCCAGTGGCAGATCGGTTACGGAGCGGATAGCTTCAATCATCCGCTTATCATCCGGCCCTCCCACTTTTACTTTCAATATGTTGAAACGCCCCAACGCTTCGCGTGTTTTTTCACGCACCACCTCATCTCTGTCGATCCCAATGGTGAAGGTGGTGTCGGGCACATTCATTTTATTCAGCCCATACATCTTATGCCAGGGAGCACCAATCATCTTTCCTGCCAAATCGTGCAGGGCAATATCCACGGAGGCCTTGGCGGCAGTGTTCGCGGGAGCTATTGCATCCACATACGTCATAATCTCTTCCAGATGCGTGGGGTCTGAGAATCCGGACAGATCTGTCTTTTTTAGAAATTCAATCACCGAAGCCTGTGATTCCCCCAGATAAGGGGGCAGTGATGCCTCTCCGTATCCCACCAGCCCGTCGCACTCAATTCTGGTGAGAACCACGGGAGTGGTCGTGCGTGAAAAGCCGGAAATGGTGAAGGTATGGGTGAGCTGCAGGTCGTAGGGTGTCCAGGAGAGTTTCATTTTGGCGGATAATTTTGTCTGTTTTTGGAAAGTAGCGTTCAAAATAAGCGAAGGAGCTGCAAATGCTACAGCCGCAACTGTGGATCTTTTAAGAAATTGACGGCGGCTTTGCTTCATCTGCGTTTGTCTCTGTTATTGATAAAAACTGTTTAAAAAAATCTCTTCAATGCCTTCACGGTCAACTTCTCCAATGACTCTTCGGGTGCGGAGGTAACGATTTGCATTGAACTCGTCATATAACGGATCGGAGGGGTCAAAGCTGTTTATTCGGACATAATCCGATGCGTGAATGAATCGTTTATCGCCAATATATATTCCTACGTGAACAACCTTTTCTTTTGAATTTTCGGAAGATGCTTTCGAACCAAAAAACAGCAGGTCTCCCGGCAAAGCTTCGCCAAAATTGCCCGCCTCGTCAATAAGCTTGCCATACAACACCTGTTGGGAGGCATCGCGCGCCAGGATCAACCCGTGCAGAAAATAAACCAATTTGGTAAAGCCGCTGCAGTCGAGCCCCTTGGAAGACGTACCTCCCCAGAGATAGGGTATACCCTTAAACCGGAGTGCAGTATTTACCACACTTTCTCCACTCATCGTGACATCTCTCAGCCAGTCTGACACTTCAACAGCATCCGTTTTTTTCACGTATGCCGCGCGCCCGTCGGGGTAAACCACCTCATAAAACCTCTCCTTCTCCGACCTTACCGTCAACATATCGCCGGCCACCAGGTCGGAGACGGGAAAAGAAGCGGCATCCTGGCTTTCAAAGGATTGCCCACACACAGAAGTAATTATTATCTTCGGCTTCTGCAGGTATTCCTGCAAACTCTTTCTGGTCATGGTTTTTACCGAACCATTGATCCAGCCGATATACCTGTCGGGAGTCTGAATGCGCAGCCATCCGTCTTTCTTTTCCAATATCTTCACCGGCATGCCCAACAGGGCCTGAGAAACGAGTTCCGAGCCGTACCTGGGTTCGGCCCGAAGGGTACCCACGGAATTATAGATTACTCCCCCTGTTTCGTCGCCCAGCTTTTTATCCGGCAACAGGCGAATGTTGTCGCTCACTTTTGCGGATACTTTTTTTGACTGCAATATCAGCTCCAGATAGGCGGGTTCGCTGGTAGTTTCTCCCTCAAGCAGGAGGGTATCCTGTTGTTGTGTAGCCACAATCCGGAAGAGCTCCACTCTGCTGTCCGGCGCATATTTTTCCTGTACTGCTTCAATAATCTGCTGCATATCTCCTTCCTGTGCCATAGCATGACAATGTAACGTTGAAAAGACCCATAAGAAAAATATACCTGTTGCTTTTCCCATGCTTCCTGTCCGATCTAATAACTGGGCGAAATATACAATTTTTCGCTCAATTGCGGACAAAAGAAAAAAAGTATTTATATAAGAAACAGAAAATCATTATCTTTGATTACTCAAATTCATATTTCGACAATATGAGAACAAGAAGAATAAGACGTTGTCTTCCACTATTCATTATTGTCTTATGTTGCGCCGGATCCGTCGCCTGTGCATCGAACGCAACAAAAAGGCAAAGTGACAAATCTGACTCCGCTATGTCCGACACATTCCAAAACAATCACCGGGAAGCCGAAAACCTCGCCAGGGACCTGAGACGAAAGGGGATCAGGGACGAAAGGGTGTTGGCGGCTATAGGGAAAGTTCCCAGACATTTGTTTATTGACGAGAGTTTAAGGGAATATGCCTATCTTGATAAGCCGTTGCCGATTGAAAAGGGGCAGACCATCTCCCAGCCATACACCGTGGCCTATCAGTCGGAACTTTTGAAGCTGAAGCCGGGCGAGAAAGTGTTGGAGATAGGCACGGGAAGCGGCTATCAGGCCGCAATCCTTTGTGAAATGGGCGCCGATGTATACAGCATTGAGCGTTACAAGGAGCTGTATCTTACCGCAAAGGAGACACTCGGCAGACTGGGATATCAACCCCATCTCTTTTTTGGGGATGGTTACGAAGGATTAGCGGAAGAAGCCCCTTTCGATAAAATTCTGCTGACTGCAGCACCCGATATGGTTCCGGAGAAGTTATTAAGACAACTGCGTGTGGGTGGATGGATGGTACTCCCCCTGGGTGGAAGGATGGGACAGAAGATGACCGTGATCAAACGCGTAAGCGAGGAGAAGTTCAGTGAGTCTGAACATGGAGATTTTATCTTTGTACCCATGCAAAAAGGTACTGAAGAATAAAAAATGAAATTAAGCCTTCTTACAGATTAAACAAGACTGCCGCCGGATTTCTTCGGCGGCAGCAGACAATTGAGCCAACAGGGAAGTTTTATTTGCCGATAGGCAAACGACTCAATTGTTTGATGTGTTGAAGATCGGTATAATCATATTGATAGATACCATCGGCGGCTATCATCATCAATACATTGTTGAAGGGAATCACATCGAAGCCGTCCATATCCTTGAAATGGGCAAGAATATTGTCCGGATGCATAATGGTGCGCGGGTCTTTGGTGTTAAAAATACGCAATCCATCGTCGCAGACAAACAACGTCTCCTCATCAATGCCCAGTCCTTTCGGACTTTTCATATTATATGTGACAATATGCTTGGGTCGTTTCACGTCACTCACATCCACGATAATCAGCTCGTTGGCATCTTGTCCGCAAAATGTACCCGAACGAACCGTCACATAAGCGATATCATTTTCCACCACAACCGGATCGCAACCGAACACGTGACTTATCATAGACTGGCGTTCCGGCTTTAAAGGGTCTTCCATGGAGTAAATGATCATGCCCGTGGGCGTGCCCATAAACATACAGTTCTTATAGCTGAAGATAGTCTCTACATTGAAGCCGATATCGTAATCATTCCCCACTTTCACCGGTGACCCGCCGGTGAGGTCGAAGATACCAAGCATATTGTTCATCACAGTATAGAGGTTGTCTTTATAGATGGCAAAACGCGACATGGAACCGGCAATACCTGTACCGGCACCCGCCTTTTCACCCACGGAAGCATACATGGCCCCATCATTTTGCAGACCACCCCATCCCCACCAGCGTGGTTTATAGTAGCGTACCAGTTCTCTTTTCTCCACCTTCTTCCAACCCACAACAATACCATTGTTTCTGTCCATCGATTTTTCGTAATCAATGCTGAATCCATTCTCCGTCGGAGGGAAAGCTTGTGGGAACACTTCTTCTTTTCGACCTTTATATACAGGCTTGGCGGGATCGCTGATATCGAACCAAACCAGATCTATATAAGAATCGGCATAGAGAATATTGTTGCGCACCTGCATGTCGGCATTTCCCAACAAATCGATAAACGCCACATTGCGAGGACTCGACGGATTCCGGTTGTCAATCACATGAATACCCTTCTCCGGCTGAGAAATGTAGAGATAACCGTTAAAAAACAGAATCTTCCCCTGTTTTACGATGGGCTGAGGCTGCTCCACAGCAACGGCACTTCTAAACTCGTTCACGGGCATAAAAACCGGCTCGTTGATGGTATAGGTAACGTACTCATCCACATAGTCCTTGCATCCGGTAAAAAGTAACAATCCGGCAATAAAAAATAAATAAGTCAACTTTTGCATACCCATATAGATTTAGTTATTTGAATTGTATCCTGACTCCTATATTCAGCCCGAATATCAGCGGGTTCTCCGTGCGGGCACTCATTGGCTGATTGTTCCTGAAATAATAGAGCAGTCTCGGTTCGCCAAACAAGTGCAGATTATTTTGTAACCGGTAGCTGAATCCGGCACCACCCTGAGCAGAGAACTGAAGACCGGCAATGCGGTTATATACATGGGTGTGATGCACTACATTACCCTGTTCTTCAATTTCCTGCTTGTAAATGGAGCGGATTCCCTTTTCCACAGTAGCACCACCCAACAGATAAAGGGTCCAGGAGTCGTTCTGCCACATCTGGTATCGCAGGTTTAAAGGCACCCCGATATAATGCTGTTGTAGCGTACCCCGATATACCAGCTGGTCGTTTCGCCGAAAACGGGAAAACAGATAGGTATAGGACAATCCGGTTTCCAGACTTACATTGTTTCCGACCGGAAAGTCGGTTGTCAAACTGATAGTAACCGGAAGATGGTGCATTATCTCAGTAAAATCACCTGGCGTTAACAGATTGTATTTTTCTCCCCGGCCAGCGTCAGCGTCATTGGAAAAACCAATACCAGGAACAGGGTTGTCGTAATAAAACGATTCACTTCCGTCATATTCTCCGGGACTGATATCCGGCAGGCTGTTGCCGCTACCCAAAGCCAACAAGAAAGAATGTAGTCTCGAATCTTTTGTATGGACGGGAAGAGCGGGATAATCTTCCGCAGATAACAACTCTGCAGAATCCCCGTCCGGCTCTGTAACCGTTGATTTTGACGTCTTGTCCTGTTCCACCACTTCAGCCGGTGTGGGTACCTCTTCCAGTGAAGTTTCTGCCCTGAGATGTTCTTTTTCAGTCAGCTCCCCCATACCGGATGAGATCCTGCGGGAAACCACGCTTTCGGATTTTCTCATTTTCTGTCTTTGAAGTGAGCTTTCTTGTGTAAACAACTGCTGTGCCTCGGTCATATCTTTTTTTTGAATGTCAGCCTTACCGACAGGGATGCGGAATTGCAACTCCGTCTTCCGCCCATTATCGGGAATTGGCTGTGGCATTTCAATGACAGGCCCGTCTGTGAAGGGGTTCAGAAAAAGTAGCAATCCAAGCAGTAATATCGCCACACCTGCGGCGGACCAGCCCCAATATGCCGGAAATCGTCTGTTGCGAGAAGGAAGTCTGTCCGACAGGATCTCCCACAATCCTGGATCGACGGCCATCCGGTGTTCCCGCAGCTTCTTCCCCACTTCCAGGGAAAACCTATCCAGCCTTTCTATATTGTTATTATCATCTGATTGCATCTTTTCTTCCCATTATTTGTATGTCGTCACATAACTGAATAACTTTTTTTTGCAACAACAGCCTCGCCCTGAAAAAAAAGGATCGTGAAGTACTCTCCTTTATCTGCAGCATTGTGGCAATCTCACGATGGCTATAACCCTCTACCGCATACAAATTAAAAATCGTACGAAAGGTATCGGGAAGTTCACCAATACACTGCATCAACTCCTCTGCTGTGATATCTTTTAAATGGGGTGTATCGTCATCACTCCCTGTTTCAATATCAATCAAAAGCTCTTTTTCCTTCAACCTGTTCTTTCTACGTATGTAATCAAGCGAAGTATTGACAAAGATCCTCCTAATCCATCCGCCAAAGGATCCTTTTCCAGAGTATTGTCCTATTTCAGTATAAATCTTCAGGAACCCCTCCTGCAGCACATCTTTCGCATCCTCGGCATCGGAAATATAACGCCTGCAAAGTGCCATCATCGCAGGAGCATACTGATCATACACTTCCTTCCTCGCCCACAATTTACCCTGCTTGCAAGCAAGTATCAAACGGTGTTCCGACATAAAGCTTCCCTGTTTACCCTTAAGACGTTTCAAAACAACGAAACGTTGCAGCAGATGAACAATAATATCCCATTTTCATCAATTATCCGTTATCCGATAATTCAATTAACAGGGAGGGTTCAGGTAAAAGAAAAAGTATGAAACAATGGGGTATAAGGTATGAAACAACGGGGTATTACAAACCAACAACCGGACTCATTACCTGAATCCGGTTGCCATCTTATTTAAGTATGTCCAAAAACGGACTACTCACTTCCTTTACTATAATTCGGAGCTTCACGGGTAATCATCACACCGTGAGGATGACTCTCGGTATAACCTGCCGAAGTAATCCGGGTAAACTTTGCATCATGCAGCTTCTTAATATTTTCCGCCCCGCAATAACCCATACCGGAACGAAGACCGCCCACCATCTGATAGATCACTTCCTGAATTGTACCTTTAAAGGGAACACGGGCTTCAATGCCTTCGGGGACGAGCTTTTTGATGTCATCCTCCACATCCTGGAAATAACGGTCTTTAGACCCTTGTTGCATGGCCGAGAGCGAACCCATTCCTCGATATGATTTAAATTTGCGTCCATTGAATATGATAGTCTCACCCGGAGACTCTTCCGTACCTGCAAGCAATGATCCCATCATCACCGAGGAGGCTCCTGCCGCCAGAGCCTTCACGATATCTCCCGAATAACGTAACCCTCCGTCTGCTATCAGGGGAATATCCCTGTTTTTAAGCGCCTTGGCTACATCATAGATCGCTGACAACTGTGGAACACCCACACCGGCAATAACCCGGGTAGTACAAATTGATCCCGGCCCGATGCCCACCTTCACACCGTCGGCACCCGCATCTGCCAGAAACAGTGCGGCTTCGCCTGTAGCCACATTGCCTACCACCACGTCTATTTCCGGAAAGTTTCCCTTTACCTGCCTTAGCATATCGGCTACACCCTGAGAATGTCCATGTGCCGTATCAATGACTATGGCATCAACGCCTGCCTCAATCAAGGCTGTGGCCCGTTCCACGGAATCGTGGGTGACACCTATTCCGGCAGCCACGCGAAGACGCCCCTGTTCATCTTTACATGCAAACGGTTTATCTTTTGCCTTCGTAATATCCTTATAGGTAATCAGACCCACCAGCTTAAAGTTAGAATCCACTACGGGTAGTTTTTCGATCTTGTGCTGCTGCAGTATCTCTGCCGCATCTTCCAAGTTGGCGGACTGACGGGTTGTCACAAGATTATCCTTTGTCATCACTTCTTCGATGCGTTTGTCCATCGACTTTTCAAATCGCAGATCACGATTAGTCACGATACCGACCAATGTATTGTCGGCATTGACAACAGGTATACCGCCGATTTTGAATTCCGACATCATCGCCAGGGCTTTTGACACAGTTTTATCGGGGGTGATGCTGATGGGGTTTAATATCATGCCATTTTCGGCACGTTTAACAGCACGTACCTGCCTGGCCTGTTCCTCAATGCTCATGTTTTTGTGAATCACGCCAATACCTCCCTCACGGGCAATTGCTATAGCCAGCGTTGCCTCGGTGACCGTATCCATCGCGGCCGAAACCATCGGAATATTAAGCGTAATGTTTCTGGAGAATCTGGAAGTGAGATCTACATTCCGGGGGAGAACCTGAGAGTAAGCCGGAACCAACAGAAGGTCGTCAAACGTTAACCCTTCCATGACAATTTTATCTGCAATAAATGACATAAGAATAACCCTTTATTTTTTATTGCATGCAAAAGTACATATTTTTTGCAGATAATATGCCGAAATGAATGTTAATTTTATTATATTGAGCGGCATAACAACGAAAGGACGAAGATGGTGATTCTTCAATTGATAAAAAAATTCTATATATCATTCCCCTCCGGGAATTTTCTTTCCGGGATCAAAACCTTTATCTTTGACCTGCGATTTATCATATTTAATAGTTGAATTATTATGTCAGTATTAGTTGGAAAAAGAGCACCGGTATTTTGGGCTCCTGCCGTAGTAGACGGCTCAGAAATAGTAGAAAATTTCTCACTTGATGATTATCTTGGGAAGAAATATGTTGTTTTTTTCTTTTATCCTGCGGATTTTACTTTTGTATGCCCCACGGAGCTTCACGCTTTTCAACAAAAGCTGAAGGAATTTGAGGAAAGGAATACTGCGGTGGTAGCAGCCTCTACCGATTCGGCCGTATCACACTGGAAATGGCTGCAAACTCCAAAAAATGATGGCGGTATCCAGGGTGTTACCTATCCTATTGTTGCAGATCATTCATTGACTATCTCCATGGCATATGATGTGCTGGCCGGAGAGTATACCATGGATGATTCTGGCAATACGCTTTTTGAAGGTTCGCCAGAAGCTTACCGTGGACTCTTCCTGATAGACAAGGAGGGAATTGTACGTCACCAGGTTATAAATGATATGCCTCTGGGCAGAAGTGTAGATGAAATACTGCGGGTGATTGATGCGCTGCAGTTCACCGAAGAATATGGTGAAGTGTGTCCTGCCGACTGGCACAAAGGGGACAGAGGTCTTTCAGCCACACAGGAAGGAATTGCCGATTACCTGTCCAAGAAGTAAGTCTATTATTATATGTTTATTTAAAAAACCATCTTGAGCACCTGCAACATTCACAGGCCATACCCGGTGAAACAGGTATACGGCTGACAGCTTTAGAAAGCGTTATTGACATGCCGCTTATATACGGAAGGGTTGGAGTATTGCGACTTCAACCCTTCTGTTTGTTTTTAATGACCGCACAAATCCATCTGCCTCCATTCTTTAAATGATGAGGCATCATTCTACCTCAGTATTACAGAATAACGAGATCATTCCATCATTTTTTAGGCCATGTTTCATTCAGAGCATCATGGGGTGACATGAATGAACTGGCAACTCTTTCTGCGGCAAGGAGACACCCTCCATATTTTTTCCAATCCGCTGGAACACGGATTATTGGAAAAAATTTACAACTCTGTCCATTTACCTTTTACCTCGACCGGATTTCACGTCGCATGAAGGCGAGATAGGAGAGGATAAAACAGAAGATAGTGAGAGAGATCAGTCCGGTGAGTTGTGGCCAGACCAGTAACAGACTCTGACCCAGCGGCAGTGGGCCGGGGATGGCCCCCTCCATCTGCTCCATTGTAAGCGGTCCAAGGCTACGCACGGAAGGCATCAGCAATGTGGAGGTGGCCTGGCTGTAGAGCTCATTGGGCATCACTTGCATCAGCAGAAAACGGAACCGCTCAAACAGGTAGACCGATCGTCCCGAAGCGTAGGGCGACGGTGCCGCCGCCTTGATCAGCAGATTGGCGATAAGCGGGTAGAAGACCGTGAAGAAGAGCCAGACGGCGATGCCGGCAAGCGCCGAGGTGGCGGGCTGCCTGAACCGGACGGAGAAGTAGACCGACAAGTTAAGCCACAGCGCCACATAGACAATGCTGAGCAGCATGAAAGAGAGGATCCGCATAAACTCTGAGGGTGTGGGCGGAATGCCCAGGGTCAGCAACCCTGCACCGATTACCGTAAAGCTCAGTACGAAGAAAAGGAGTGCGATCACCAGTAATGCTGCGACAAACTTGGCGTTGATCACGTAGTCTCGCGGAATAGGCTGCGCCAGTAGACGACTTAGTGTACCCCTATTTTGCTCCGAGTTAACGGCATCGAAGCCGAGGCTGATGCCCAGCAGCGGGCCCAGGAACCCTATGAAGACGAAAAAGGGAGGCAAGCTTCCGTCGGACAGGGTAAAGAGATGCAGAAAGAAGAAGGTCTCGTCACTGTTACCCGCACTACCAGTATCACTAATCGCGGTGAGTGCGGTATAGAGCGACCCGATACAGGTGAGCAGGATAATCACCATCAGGATAATCACCCTCCAGCTGCGGAAATGATCGCCTACCTCCTTCAAAACCATCGACCGGAATACACCCGGTGCTGCACCCGACCGGCGGTAAGAGATCAACTGATCGCGCAGCTCAGGTATGATATTACGCAGTCGTTCCTCCCAGAACGCTCTGGTCATATACTTATGCTGAATGGCTGTTACTTTCATCTTTACTTTCTCCTTCAAAATAACGGTAATAAATATCTTCCAGACCATATTCCTGACCACTCTCATCACTGTCGGCAAACAGCTGACGTGCCAGCGAAGCGATATCGCCCTGCGCTAGCAGACGGCCTTTCACGAAGATGCCCACACGGTCGCACACCTGTTGTACCTGATGCAGATGGTGAGACGAGAAGAGCACAGTAATGCCCTCTTCACGGCTAAGGCTGACAATCAACCCCAGAAAATCCCTGATCCCCGACGGATCAATACCGAGCGTGGGTTCGTCGAGGATGATCACCTCCGGATCTTTCATTAACACATCGGCAAGACCCAGGCGCTGACGCATGCCACGGGAGTACTTCCCAGCCTTTTTATCCATCTCCTCCCCCAAACCTACTCGCCGCATCAACAGAAGAGCCCTCTCTTCGGCCTCACGCTCGGGAATACCATTCAGACGGGCAGTATAAACCAGATTCTCCGGTCCGGTGAGGTCGTCATAGAAACCCACATCCTCAGGAAGGTAGCCCACCTTCTTTTTCACCTCAATAGGCTGACGTACAGGGTCCAATCCACAGATCCGCATACTGCCCGAGGAGGGTTCAGTCAGCCCCATCAGCATTAGAATGGTAGTCGATTTTCCGGCACCGTTGGGTCCCAGCAACCCAAAGACCTCACCCTTGCCTATCGAAAGAGTAAGATTATCCACCGCCGTAAAATCTCCATACTTCCTGGTGATATGGGTGATTTCAATGGTTGATGACTGCATAAATTACCTCCTTCCATATTTACGAAACAGCCAATAAACAGTACCAATCGCACTAAGGATGATCAGTATGCCGAGCCAGCCCCAGAGCAGGGGTGTCCTGACCGACATGCGAAACGAAGCATCAGCATTAATCTCGGGGGTCTGTGCAGTGAGGTTAATGACATAGTCGCCCGGGATAGCTTTCCCGTAAGCCTTCACCTCTGCCCTTATCTGAGTACTCTCACCCGCGGCAATAAAGGGGATGGTGTCTGGTGTAAAGGTTACCTCCCAGCCCCGGGGCTTGACAGCAGTCATACGGACGCTGTTCAGGTCGGTAGAGCCGCTGTTGCGCACCATCAGTTCCAGGTTCCTACGCCTGCCGGCGGTGATTTTCTCACTGAGGCGACCGTCGGGGGTGGTCAGCTCAACGCCGTAACTTCCCGAGATATCGGCCTCCAGCTCCAGTCGTGCTGAGGAGGAGCCGGTGGTAGCCATCACCGGAATGGTATATTTTCCTGCCTTTACATTGTAGGGTGGCTTGATCTCCACGGATATATCCTTGCTTTGCCCGGGCTCAATCTCCACCGAAGAGGCCTGCTGATAGTTGGGTTTGAAAACCACCGTCCAGCCACGTGGTGCATGGGAAGTGAGTGCGTAAAGCTGCTTTTCTCCGGTCTGGTTCTCCAGTTTGGTTTTATAGTTAAAGTTTGAGGTGGCATGTCCCTGCATGTTACCCTGATCAGCGGTGAACTCTGTCTTCACCGTCCCCTTCTCGGAAACCTCGATGGTGATGGGCAGCACAGCGTGGTTCCGAGCGAGCACCCGAAAGGTATAACTTCCCTTGTCTATATCATAAGGCAGCTCAACCTTGAGATTAAGTGTTTTCTTCTCTCCCGGCAGGACCGAGATACGACGGGCGCTCCAGCCGCCCGAACGAAGCGTATATGACCATGTTTCAGGAATTCCATCCACGGTGACCTCCGCCGTGGCGATAGATGCTCCGTTATTGATCAGGTCAATGGAGTAATCGATGGTTTCTCCCGGCGGGACAGTGATTTCCGGGTAGGGTGTGTACAGACGTAGTGACTGTGCGGTTACAGTAAGGCTGCCAGATAGCATAACCAGTAAGAATGGCAGAAAAATTCGGGTCAAAATCTGCTTGCGATTTAACATAAATAATCCTCCTTTCAATGTTCACAAAAAATCAAATAATAAACTTTTAATTGTTGTATATAAAAAACTGCCGGTCACTTTCAGCAAAATGATATCCTGGATCAGACCTGCTTTTTCATTCCGGTGAAGGCCGGCATAGTAAAAAGGGATAAGGTTTCTCCCTGACACAAAATTAAAAAAATTGATTTTTATTTGTCAAGTTCTTGACATAATTTAACGCTAACAATGATTGTGTCCGGATCTGAAAACAGAACCGGAAAGGGTTTCGAACAAGAAGATACTAATCTGTAAACAATCAGGCAGGTTTTCGTTAATAGAAATGAGAGCTTGCCGTTCTTTTTAACAGTACAAAAAAGAGACCGACTCAATTTTGAGACATTTACCCTTACAGTATTAATATATTCTTACAAATAAGTGTATATTTGACAAGAGAGTTGTAGTGAACTAAATCTTGAAACAACCTCATTTTATTTAATGGTCGTGATCGTGTAAAATTCCCTCTTCACGGGTTTTGTGCACGGTACCATGCGGATGTTCCACAGGTGTATAGATAGAATAAAGCTTCAGCGGCACATCGGAATCATTGCGTAAGTTATGCCACTTGCCTGCCGGAATAAAAATTGCAAAATCATCCTCTACCCGCTGTTGAAAGTCGAGGTTCTCTTCACTGTCACCCATCATCACAATACCGCTCCCTTGTTCCACTCGGAGGAACTGATCGGTAGTGGTATGCAGTTCCAACCCGATATCCTCACCCGGCTGCAGGGTCATTACCGTCATCTGCATCAGGCTGCCGGTCCATATGGCGGTGCGGAAGGTTTCATTCTGCAGGGTATACTGCTCAATGTCAATCACAAGCGGCTCGGGACCAAAATCACGGAACTCAACCGTCCTTGCACTATCAGCAGGCACCTCTGCCGGCTGACTTTCCTCACTTTGAGGGCGCACACAGGATACCGACATCAGCATCGCCGCCAATCCAAAAAATAACACTTTTCTCTTCATAAACTTTTCTTTACAAAACTATTTGGTTGATAAACAAAGATATAAAAATTTATAACAACCAGCAAGTGAATCCGATGAAATAAAAACAAGAGACAACATATATCGTAGCTTGGTTTGGATTTGCAATATCAATGATAAGAGATCAGAATTTACGACGCCCGAGAATGATCCTTTTCGTGGTCAAGTTTGTTATATCTTTAATCGAATCAATTGTAATCAATCCAGAAGATCAATATGCATACTACCAACTATTTTAATACATTTATCGAAGTTTCTTTAGATACAAAAGTCAGGGAGGGAACTCCCCCTCCTTCCAGAGATAAGAAGACAGTAGCAGAAATAGAGTATGAACTGATTATTGAAAATCCCTACAAGTACAATTCCGACGAAATCCTCTTTCGTGTATATGCAGAGAGGAACAATATACCCAGGGAAGAACAGGAACAGGCGCGGAAACAATTCTTTTCCACGGGACAGCCCTGCTTTCGCGCATCACCACTAGCCAAGAGCTATGGATATGGTATCCATTGCAATAGTGAGGGAAAAGTGGCCATTTATGGAATAGAGACTGCGGCATATCAAAATTTTTTGGCAGATACAAAAATCAAAAAAGTGAAGGCGATGAAATTGTCAAGAGAATGGAAATAAAAGAAAAAATTATATCCTATGAGCAAATATGTTATACCATCACAGGTACGTATCGGACATATTCACCTAAAGGTGTCGGATCTGAATCGTGCCCTTTCATTTTATCATGATCTACTGGGCTTTGAGGTCACCATGATGTACGGTAAGCAGGCAGCCTTCCTCTCCGCCGGCGGATATCACCACCATATCGGACTGAACACCTGGCACAGCGAGGGAATGTCCGAGGCACCACTGAAGAGTGTGGGACTCTACCATACCGCTATCGCCTATCCCACCCGTCGCGACCTGGCGTTAATCCTGAAGCGGCTACTCGAGGCTGATTACCCGCTCAGTGGAGCGAGCGACCACGGCGTGTCTGAAGCGATCTACCTGAACGACCCAGACGGCAATGGCGTAGAACTTTACTGGGATAAGCCTAAGGATGAGTGGCCGGTCGAGGCCGACGGCTCATTAAACATGTTCACCAAAGCTCTCAACGTGCATGATCTGTTGCACGAGGCGGAGGACCTGTAAATCAAAATTTTGAATATTTCTCGATCTCTACAAAAATAATTGTAGCCTTCTCTTTTTTCTTACAGGATACAGGCAACAGTTAAGTGTAACCGCGAGTGACCCCTTAGACTACGGTAATCCCTATATGGGTAATATCAGCCATCTTCTGGTGCCTGCTTATCCCACAGTACATCTACCCAACAAGATGCTCCGTGTATATCCCGTGCGGAATGATTTTACCGGAGATGTTTTGTCAGGTCCCTCTATTGTTGTAACCAGCTACCGCGGCAGCTCTGCTTTCAGTTTAAGTCCTTACGGCGGAAATATGGAAGGTTTGCAGCCTTCCTCTCCGCCGGCGGATATCACCACCATGTCGGGCTGAACACCTGGCACAGCGAGGGAATGTCCGATGATATATTTATAATTACTTAGTACACCACCCTGCACAACTTACTAAGTAACAAAAGTTAAAGGAATAGATCAGTAATTTAAAAAAAATCTGTAATTGTCAGGCAATGTTCTGTAAAATTGGGAACAATTCTTGTACTTTTCACAATTGCCTCGTCAATAGTATTATACGTAATAACATTAACTCTATTCTCAGAAAGCTGGAATTTATAGAGTCTCAGCCCTCCTCCTGGATTTAAGTTATAATCACTAAGAAAAACATGGACAAGATTGCCATTCTCGCCTAGGTATTTCTGATACAAAGCATTCGTTCTACTTTGATCTCCACAGAGAATCATTTTGATATTGCTATGTTTCTTGAAACATTTATTCCATAATTGATAAGGAGAGTTACCTTCATTCCCAAAGGTTTTATGCCATTTCATCATACCTTTGGGTTTATCATAAAAATCAGTGTCTTCAACAGGTGTCTCTCTTGGACCTAGAAACATGTGAGTTATAATAATAGCAAGACGATCTGAATATTTTTCCAGTACTGAATTAGCCCAATTGAGTACACGGTCAGGTGCATTACATTCAATATGGATGATGATAATGTCAATACCGTTCGAAGATAGCAATTGGTAACTATTAGTGTTATTCTCAAAATTTCCGCCATACCAATTAAAAGATTCAAACATGGAAGCAGGGAAATATTCCTGAAACAAATAGGTATCACCGGTAGAAGTCATGTCATGATTCCCCAATGAAATACCATATGGAACTTTTCCATGTAATCTATTTAAAAGCTTTTTTGCCACATTCCACTGACTTTCACAATTCACATCAACGACATCCCCTGCGTGACTAACAAAGATAATATTTTGATTTTCAAAATTATCAATAATCCATTGTGTTTGTGAATCTAAGACCTCATTAGTTATTTCTCCTACATTATTTGATTCAGATTCAGTCTCTATTTCTATTTCTTTGTACAATTGTGTGTCTGACATTACTGCAATAGTAAAAGAATCATTAGATGCCAAATCAAGAACATTCTGTTGAGCATAGCCAACGGAAGAAATACTTAATAATGTTATGATGCAATTATAATAAAATCTATTCATTCAAGTAATTTTAGTGTTATGCATAGAAATCAGATAGCGAGTTAGAGTCCTATCAAATCTATTAAGTTTTGATTTTTTGGAAATTAATACAATTGTTATGTTAAACCTAGAATCCTGACAATCAAAACATATAATCCCTGGCTTAGCACTTAATTCACAACTACTTGACTATTTTCCCAACAATAACTTTCTAATTTTTGAGTGAATATCTGTATTTTCCATAATTCCGATAAATTCTGATGCTCCCGGTCCATACGCAAAAATGGGAACCATCACACCTGTATGGCTGGATGTCGTAAATTCACCTTTTACCATTCCTGTTTCAAATGAGCCATCATTAACAGTCATTCCTCCGGTTTCATGGTCTGCAGTAACAATTACTAATGTGCGCCCATCTCTTGCAGCAAATTCAAGTGCTCTACCAACTGCTTTATCCAAATCCAATACTTCTTCAATTACCTGGGACGTATTGTTTGCATGACCACCCGAATCAATGAAAGATCCTTCGATCATGAGAAAGAAACCTTTTTTATTTTTCTTTAATACATGAATGGCCGTTTGTGTAGAAATTGGAAGCATGTTTCCCCGTTCTGCCACTCGCCCATTTCCTTTAGGTGAAGTTAATCCAGCTAATTTAGTTCCCATAAAATTCTCGATGTTGTCCAATTCTTGTTCAACAGTATAACCTTTTTGAATCAACTCTCCGATCAGATCTCTTGCATCCTCCCGGTTAGAAAAAAAATCGTATCCCCCACCAATAAAAACATCAACTCCAGAGTTGAGAATATCAATAGCTATCTCTTCTTCTTGATTTCTATTTAGTTGATGCGCTGAGAAACCAGCAGGAGTAGCATGAGTAATTGAGGATGTAGCTACAATGCCCGTTCCCATTCCTTTTTCAGAAACTTCTTCAAGAATATTTTTTACAGGATTTTTATTTGAATCTACTCCTATCGCTCCATTGTATGTTTTGACTCCTGTAGCAATAGCTGTAGCACCTGCGGCAGAGTCAGTTACATATCGGTTAGAAGATGCTGTTTTTGAAAAACCTATGTATTTACAATTTTCTATAAACAATTTTCCTTTGTTAGCAGTTAAACCGGCAAATAAATGTGCCACACCCATCCCATCTCCGATAAAAAGGATAATATTTTTAGGGGTCTTGTTCCTAAATTTTTGAGGATAGTTTTTTACATTATGAACTTCGCCGCTATAATATGTCTTCAGGCTATCTATAGGTTTTTGTGCAAGGAGTAATGTTGAGCACAACAACCAAGAAGTAATTAAAATAGTAATTTTAGTAATAAATTTCATTATACTGGCATTTTATAAAATTGCAACATTATTAATAATTAAATGGAACAGTAGCGATTATTACAATTCTCCTTTTCCCTTATGCGGATTATTTTTTAGTGAAGGAAAAGCATAATTCCCTCCTTTAAACTCCCATATAGATGCGAAATTATTCCATTCCAAATATGAGTTCGGATCTTTTAACTCTGCGTCACTCCTTGTTCCTGAATTAGTGGTATTACTGGTTATCGAAGGTGAAAATGCAACTCCTCCGTTCGATAAAGCAAAAACATTTTTTATTACAGGATTGGCTGTCATTGACCCAAAGGCATCATAAATATTACCGGTGACTCCTTCATTTCTAATTATTTTCCCTGTGCTATAGCAATTTTCAACCAAACTTGTCTTGTTATCCATCAAACCTGCTATACCCCCAAGATCCACTTTGCCTGAAGCCTGAATTGAACCGCAAAAGTATGAATTTATAACAGTGTTGCCGTTTCTGTAAACCTGACTTGTTAAGCCACCTACGCGAACATTTGAACTTGAAGATGAAACTCCTACGATTAGATCTCCAGAAACAAAACAGTTTTCTATTAAATCATTATCCCGATACATGCGGCCAACAATTCCTCCCATATAAGCTGCCCCACGAGATTGTCCTGTAGGTTCGTCCATAACCAAAGTACCTGAAAAAAAACAATTGCTAAAACTTGACGCCGTTCCATCCGTATATCCGCCAATACCTCCAAAGTAATAGTTTCCGGTTACTTTTGCATTCGTGCCCGTATTAGATATCGTAGAACCCGAACATTTACCTGCAATACCTCCCACATAACTCATCCCAATTATCTCCGTTTTATCATTAAGGCATCTATCAATCAGGCCATTATTGTTCCCTGCGATTCCTCCACATTCAAATTCATCACTTTTGTTTCTATCAGGAGCTGCACTTAAAACACCACCAGTTGTCTTACAATTAATTATACTTCCATAATTAATGCCCGCAATGGTACCCGCTATAATAGGAGATGCACCAGCTTCGGTTGAAATACTACAATTTGTTAGGGTGATGTCATGAATTTCTCCTCTGCTCACGGCAGCCACAAACGAAAAACCATTATTCGTCTTGGAGATTTTTCCTGAAGCCGGGGACAATTCAATTTTAATAGTGCAATCTTTGAATTTGATATTATGAACCTTACCTTGGCTTCCTATACCACCAAAGAGAGCAGAAAAATTTCGTTCATCTGGATGCGCAATACGGCTCCAATTCTGAATAGTAATGCCATTTCCATCGAATATTCCATTAAAGCCGTTTTCAGGTGTACATATCGGTATGAAATCGCTATTCAGGGTGGGCGTAAATCCTAACTTATAATGTGCTCCTTGATTTACCGCTACTTTATTCGCATCCGTAATATTTAACAAGCTTTCCATTTCACCAATTATATACGGATCTGATTCTGTCCCCTTACCTGAAGTAAAATGGCTATTGACTTCCACTTGATCACTTTCAGAAAAAATATTTACGTTTTCAGTCACTGAACGAACAACAAGTTTTGTGTATCCTGCATGTATTGGCGTCTTAAATAGTGGATCTGAGGCTAAATCCCACTCCGTATTCACTCCTACATCAATTGAACCGACAAGCTGTTCATTGATATCATACACATCAATGAAATAGTTTTGTGCTCCAATTACACCATTCCAACTTGCTTTGAATGTGTTCGGTGATCTATCAACCGTAAGCACCGCTTTATCAAATATTGCACTTTGAGACACTTTAAAAGAATATACAATATTTTTTGCGTTGGCAGCCCTAATTGTAACCGTAGCAAGACGAGTCACACCTGTTTCATTAAAGTCGTAATTCAAGGCAAAACTATTTTTACCATTGATCCCTGCAGCTGTAACTCGAATCCATTCCTGGTCACTTTCCGCGGTCCACTCATCATTTGACATCAGTTCAAGTATCGTATTACTGTTTATGAGAGGTATCATATAGGTACCATCATTCTCAATCTCAACAACTTCAATATATGGCAAACTGGATTTCTGGACTACTGTAAATTCTTTTCTAAACGCAGGTTCACCCGCGTCAGCTTCTATTACAATTGTAGCCGTTCTATCATTAGAAAGAGAATAGTTTCTTGTTGTTGTAACATTTATCTCTATGTTTCCATATCCCCGAGTGGAATCCAATTGAATCCACTCTTCCTCCGCTGCTGAAGGATAGATTACCGAAGCTTTCCACCAAAAATTAGACTTTATAAATATTTTGCTAGCTTCCTTTTTTCCCGTTAATTCCAATTCATTATCGTCAATGCCAACAATTGGAGTTTCGGTACTAGAACTGTAAAAATCAACCTCCTCCGAACAATAACACAACGTCAGTAGTAGGACTACTAATAATAGCGGTTTTAAAATTATTTTTTTCATGAGACTATTTTATTTTTTGCTATATCAAGTAACTTCTTCATACGTATGATTCCAATTAGTATTATCTTGGTCTATTTACTAATATCCAAAGTTTTGATCTTTCTCCGATATATTATTATTTGATGTTATCTCAACCATCGGGAATGGGCATAACATATTTTTCTTCACATAATCTTGAGTTAAAGAGTACACCTTATTACCTCCAGATCCTGAAGCAATTCCAAAATAATAATCGTACGTCATTGTTGAGGATAATTCATTTAACCGATCATTGTGTTTCTGAAGAATATTCTTGAAGTACGCTATTCCCCGTCTACGGTTGTCAAACCATTCATGTAATTCCCCTTTCAATTCAATTAATCTCTCCTCCATAATATATTGACGGGTTTCCTCCTTCGACATTGAAACGTTCCAATCAGCCGGTGCTGTCCGACGACCGGTAGGCGTATTTCTAGCTCTATCAAGCAACTGATTGACAAGGCCAATTGCTTCACTTGTTTTCCCCAATTCATTTGCGGACTCAGCCATCATCAAAATTAGATCAGCATATCGAAATACAATCACATTTACATTGGCATCAAATGCTGTAAAACGTGGATCCTTGTATTTTCTTAAGTAGGGTAACTCTTCGCTACTTGACATTTCACCCGTTGGAGGTAAATTATCTCTTGTGTATGGATACGTGTAATATACTCTTCCGGGATTACTTGTCGTTGTCATATTCCGTTTATACGAATATTGTATAAAGGTTTCATCAAGACGGAAATCACCTTCGTAACGATTAAAGTGTAAATCATAACTCTCTCGCATTGCACGCAATCGTCCATAGTTGTTGCTTGATGCTGTTAACGGGAGTTCCTCCCAATAACCTGGTAAATAATGATACATAAACGTGGTGCTCCCTGTCATGACATTTTCTTCCAACTCAAATATTGATTCCGCTGTGTATGGGTTATAACAATCCCATAACTCATTGAATTGATCGACCAAAGAATACCCTCCATTCGTATACACGTCGCTTGCATAATCATATGCTTTTTGCCAGTAGCTTTGTGTACTCTCTTCTAACCAGGAAGCATCAAACGGTTCACCCGGATTTTCTTTAATGCAAGCCATGGCTATATACACTTTCGACAATAGAAATTTTGCAGCATAATTATATGGTCTACCCTTTGGTTGTTTTCCTGCGACTGGCAATAATTCCCATGCATTTTCCAAATCTTCAATAATTGTCGTGTAGACTTCACCTATCGATGTACGGGGTTTGTGTGCACTTTCAATGGAAGATGCGGGTTCAATAACCAACGGTACAGGTCCAAACAATCTGACTAAATTAAAATAACACAATGCCCGTAGAAAATATGCCTCACCTATGATCCTGTCTCGTTCAACCTGATCAATGGGACTATCTTTCAAGTTGAGCAAAACATCATTAATTGCATTTATTGTAATGTAAAGTCCTTCATAGACCTCCGCTACAGCAGTGTTGTTCGTTTGAATGTCAAGCTTTGCCAATTCCACATACGCCGAGGAAGTTGTGCCGGCAGTCATCGTTCCTGCTCCACAGGTGAGGACTACCTGTAGCCTCAAACCATACAATGATGAATTCGATATATACGCATAACAAGCGTTCAGAGCAGCTTGTGCACCGTCAACAGATGAATATATTTGCCCCTTATTAAACTGAGTTGTAGGATTTTCCTCGAGGAACTCTTCACAAGAACCAAAAAGAAAACAGAGTAATAATAAAGAATATGTATAAAGGTTTCTCATAATTTGTTTATTTAAAAAGTCATGTTTAAACCCAAAAGATATGATTTGGCAGACGGATATGATCCCCAATCCACTCCAATTTTCTGACTCCCGCTTGAGAAGCTATTCACATCAGGATCCCATCCGCTGTATTTTGTAATGACAAATAGATTACGAGCCGTTAAATTCAAGCCTATATTTCTAATCCATTTATCCTTTAATGAGATATTATAGCTAATCGTCAGATTAGACAAACGTAAATAACTACCATCTTCAACAATACGATCCGTAAAGTCTCCTGAATTGTTGGTTTTACGCAGTCTGGGATATCGAGTGTCTTGATTTTCCGGCGTCCACGCTTTATAAAATGCATCCGAACGAATATTATTAATATTACTTGCCGGATTAGCAGGAGAGGTATCTTCTTCCTGTAAAAGATTACCATTTACGATTTCATTACCGTAGACTCCTGTGAACATCATTGAAAGAGTAAGCCCCTTATAAGACAAATTATTACTGAAACCATATATGAACTTTGGATTCGGATCCCCAATGATGGTTTTATCCGCATCATTTATGTCATTCAATTGATCGTCATTATTGACATTTACATACTTGATATCTCCTGCTTCCAGCGGTTTACCACGATATGTTGGCAAATTACCTGAAGCGACATCTGCCTCGGAGACAAGCCCGTCTGTTTTAAATCCATAAAATAATGCGACAGGATATCCTTCAATAAATATATTCGCGGGCATTTTAAAGTATGTATTGTCATTACCTATGTCCTGACCTAAGAAAGCAGGTGCATATATTGAACCCCATTGTCCTGCAGGTTTACCAAGATCAAGTACTTTGTTGCGATTGAAAGAAATGTTTCCACCCAATGACCAGGAGAAATCACGATTATCAATTAATACTCCATCTGCCGTTAATTCTATACCTTTATTTTGGATCTCACCCCTGTTAACCCACATATTGGAAAAACCAGCTTGTGGAGGAATATCGATATTCTGCAAAAGGTTCTTCGTACTTTTATTGTATAGATCGACCGTGACATTTATCCTGTTTTTGAATAATCCAACATCAAGACCGACATTCGTCTGTTCCGATGTTTCCCAACGCAATTGTTTGTTTGCAAGAATAGCCGGTTTAACTCCAATTAAAAAACTACCATTATCTGATAAATCATAGTTAGAGTTAGGATCAGCCATTTTAATGCTGCTATAGGTTGTCAATGTTTGATACGGAGATAACGCTTGATTTCCTACCTGTCCCCAACCCAGCCTTAGTTTTAAATTTGTAAGAAATGATACTTCTTTCAGAAAAGGCTCATCGTTCATTCTCCAAGCAAAGGCAAACGAAGGGAAGAAGCTATATTTATTTCCAGGACTAAACTTGCTACTTCCATCAGCCCGGTATGTAGCAGTCAATATGTAACGATCTTTTAAACTGTAGATTCCACGCGTGTAATAGGAAACCAACGCACTTTTATCTTCGCTATAACCTGGAGAAATACTGCGCGCTGTTTTAATGCCTCCCGCCCTGAATTCATGATCGGGAAAGTCGTTGGCCTCTACGGTGATATTTTGGTTTAAATTGCTACTTAATGACATACCAACCATAACGTTGATACGATGGTATTTTGCAAAATCACGATCAAAATTCAATGTATTGTCAATATTCCAACGGAGTGCATTCAGTTCTGCAATTCCCGCTCTACCGTTGCGTGCATTATCAATATATTGTCCATACCACCTGGTACGAGATTTGTCTCTAAAATCGATACCTGCTGTTGTTTTGAAGCTCATTCCTTTGGTAAATGTGACATCCGCATATGCAACCGTATTGATACGATTCTCTTTACTTATGTCATCATAATTTTGCAACCAAATATCGGTCCCCCTTATTGCTTCATCGTCATACGATTCAGCTAAGTCTGTCAATAAATAAGGCTTGGAACCAAGCATTTGCCGCATCATGTTTGTTGCCCTGGTTGCATTTTGTGTACCTCCCGGCTCCGTTCCCTGAGTCATGTTATTGACTCTTTTTGTAAAGGTAAATTTGGTCCCTACTTTCAGAAATTTTGCAACATCCGCATCAAAATTCATGCGTACGTCTCCTTGTTGTACATCCGTATTTTTTAAGATACCCTGGTTGGTAAGATACCCTCCTGCAATGTAATACCGGGACTTTTCCCCACGCCCACTTATTGTCAACCTGTTCGTGTTGCTTATACTTGTGCGCATGGTATAATCCTGCCAGTCGATCGCTTGCAAGAAATCTCTATCCTCAATAGTATACCCAATTGCATCTGCATATTCCAAAAATCCATTAAAATCAAGAACAGGAATCTTTTTACTCGCATTGGCCAATTCAAGACTCGTTGTCCACTCTATTCTGGGTTTGTCTGAATCTCCATTTTTTGTCGTAATAAGAATAACACCGTTTGCACCTAACGATCCATAAATAGCGGTTGCAGATGCATCTTTTAAGATCTCAATGCTTGCAATATCTTGTGGATTGATCGAGGTAAGTGCATTTTGCGCTTCTTGACCTGAACTTCCGATTGGGTTTCTAACGTCCTGAGAAACAGAATTCAATATAATACCATCCACTACATACAACGGTTCTCCGCTACTATTAAATGAGGTAGTACCCCTAATCTGCACACTTACAGCCCCACCCGGAGCGGAGTTTCCCGTAACAACTTGCACGCCTGCCGCTTTTCCCTGGAGAAGCTTATCAAAAGTAGCCACCTGATTAACTTCCGTGTCACTCAACTTAACACTGGCAACTGAACCCGTAATATCACTCTTGCGCATTGTGCCGTATCCTACAACCACAACATCTTCCAGCAAAACATTATCATCTTGCAGCACCACATCCAGCCTGCTGCCAGTAACCTTTTTGGTAACGGATGTATATCCAATGAAACTAAATTGTAATTCTTTCTCTGCTCCGGCTGGAATCGTAATCGTATAATTGCCATCAAGATCGACCACTGTTCCAATAGTCGTGCCTGTTACTGTAACTGTTGCCCCAACCAGCGGTAAATTACTGGTATCTGTAACTTTTCCGGAAACAGTTGTCTGTGCAACGACGTTCATTATACTTAACAGAGATACACAGAATGCACTAAGTACAATTTTATATATATAATTTCTCATGTTGTTCATACTATTTTTCTAGATTAGAATTTTACTTTCACTCCTAACAGGAAAGATCGGGCACTTGGATAAGCAGCGTTATCGATACCAATAGAAGAAAGATTGTAGCTATAACTATTCACATTTGGGTCATAACCCGAATACTTGGTTATCAGAAATAAATTCCTCGCAGCAAATGTCAAGTCCACAGAGTTTATCCATTTTATCATTGGAAGTTGTAAATTATACCCAACAATGAAATCAGAAAGTCGTACATAGCTACCATCTTCAATAACGCGCGAAGTGAATTCTTTAACTCCTACCGCGTTGAAACGTGGAGATTTTCCATTCGTATTAGATCCCGAATAAGCATCCTTAAACGTGTTTTCACGTATATTCCACACGTTTCCTGAAACATACAAATTATCCAAGAGATTTAAATTAGCAATATCATATTTTGCTGCACCTTCAAATATCAGTTGAACCGTAAAATTTTTATAACGCACATCGGTATTAAATCCAAATACATACTCAGGTATCGGGTTTCCAATGATTGTGTAGTCTTCCTCCGTTGTATTTCCATCACCATTCGTATCAATAAATTTTAAATCACCCTGCTGTAATCTGACATTATAAAAAGGCGGAACAAATAAGAGATGTTGGTTTTCTACGATGCCTTGCGTTTTATACCCCCAAAAAGCACCGACTTGCTCCCCCTTCCTATTTATATTTACAACCAGAGGATTTTCATTTAATTCTCCTATTTTACTGCCAAACACATCTCCATCGGCACCTGTGTTCGTTATCTCGTTTCGGTTATACGCAAAACTGGCTCCCCCATTCCATTCTATTTCACTGTTCTTCAGCAGAACCGCATTCAATAAAATTTCAATCCCTTTGTTATTCACAGAAGCTTCGTTTGTGTATACCGATTCATATGCACCTAATCTTTTGTGATAATAGTATTGCAACCGATCATCTGAATCAGAATTATATAAATCGATTGTAGCGGTAATTTTATCGCCTGAGAATCCTAAATCAATACCAATATTTTGCTGTGTATTTATATTGTTCCAACGCATGTCATAATAATTTGTCATTCCATTCTCTACCTCTAATTCCGGGCTCACACCGGTAATATATGCACGCGATAAATCCAGGGGTAGTATAGTCTGCTTGCCCGAACGGCCCCAGCTACCTCGTACATTGAGTGTGGAAACAATCTGCTGCCCCGATAAAAAGTCTTCGTTCATGACATTCCATGAGAGACCCACAGAGGGATAATAGTCTAAATCATTCCAGCTTTCATCAAAATTGCTTGTTTTATCTTTTCTGAGTGTTGCGCTCAATGTGTATTTTTGGTCAAATGTGTATGTGCCGCTCACATATCCGGATAGATAGTTGTTATTCCAATCCAAATTTCTATACGGAAATATGTTCTCTGCTAACTGAATACCTACGCCCCGAAGATCCTGGTTAAAAAACTTTGTACCCTCGTTCATTTTATTCGATAAAAATTCTCCGTTTACAGAAACGCCACCTAATCCGGTAAAAGAATGTTTATTCGAAATAAAACGAATGTTTAAGCGCGAATCAACATTGTATGTGAAAGCATTTATATTGCTCCTTCCAGCCCTTCCTTCCACACTTCTTCCTCTGGTTATTTCATTGCCAATCCAACGCAAACGCTCTTTTGTACGATAATCGATTCCTGCAACAGATTTAAATTGCAACCATTTAAATATATTCGTTGTAAAATATACTTGCGGTGTTGCAAAATATTGCACACTGTTGTCGTCGTATCCATCGATCCAATTTCTTGGATTTTCATTCACAATAGAATTATTATCGGCCGAAGATTCAAATGGTATCGCTTTGGTCATCAATTTTGTCAAGCTATAACTCCCATAAGGAGCAGTAGCCTGTATCATATTATTCTCCGTATATCCGAATAACATTCTTGTCCCAAATACTGAATTTCCCCCAATGAGTCGGTCCAGATTAACACGAATAGAAGCTTGGGTAATGTCACTACCCTTCACGATTCCTTCGTTTCCTGCATATCCCATGGATATATAGTATCTCATTTTATCGTTACCACCTCCAATATCCAGATAGTAATTCTGCATAACAGCTGTTCGAGTGGCATCCCTTTGCCAATCAACCGGAGCCCCAGTTTGAAAGGGCAACGCATTCCCGGGATTTACGATGTTCTGATACGCCAAATAATCATTTCCGCTGAGCATATCTATTTTCCGGCTAAAAGTAGCGATGCCTAAATTGGTTTGCACATTTGCATGAAAACCATTTACGCTTCCACTCTTTGTCGTTATAAGAATCACACCATTTGCCCCCATATTTCCATAGATTGCAGTAGCATCGGCATTTTTCAAAATTTCAATTTTTGCAATATCATTCGGATTAATACGTGATAAAATGTTGTGTGCTGCCTGATAATCTTCAGGATCATTCCAAAAGGTGTTGGATGCATCATTCCAAACTGAGTTAAGTACTATTCCATCAAGTATATAGATCGGTTCATTGTCACCTCTAAAACTTCGTACTCCTCTTAATTGCAAACTATAGGATGCTCCAGGAGAACCGTCAGATTTTACCGTCCGTATCCCTGAAACACGACCTGTCACTAATTCTTCGATCGTTGAAACTACCTGACTCTCTCTGTCAGAGGGTGAAATAACAGGGCTCGCACTGTCAGGCAGTAAAGAAAAATTATTATTCCGAGTGAGAACAACAAAATTACTTCCTCCAGCATCTTGTCCATGTAGTGAGTTCAAACATGCAAGAACTGCAATTACTAATACTATCTTTTTTATTGTTCTTTTTGTTTTAATAATAAGATAGCTACTTGTTTTTTTCATACTCATTTTGTTGATATTCAATTTAAGAATTTTTTATAAAACGATACGGTACAAAAGTAAAACCGAAAAAAAAATAAAGATATTAGAAATACATCAAAAACTGTGATTTTTTAATCACTCCAAATTTTAACGTAATAATAAGAGATAAAAATCAGTACCTCTACAGTTTATTCCAGGAAAAGAATAAAAATGTCATATTAATTAACAAAATAACGATAGCATAGGGCAATCAAAAAAAGTACTTTTGTATTAAATAATCAGGTAGAAATAATTTTTTGCTTGTGATATCATCTCATAAAAAATAGTCTATCATGAATTCCAACCGATTCAATCTGCTCCTCCTGTTTTATTTGCTTTCATCTCAACTTGCCTTGCCGCAAAACAGGGATAATTTGCATTTTAAAAACATCTCAACCGGTATGGGCTTATCCAACAAAATGGTCTTAAGCATTCAGCAAGATACGACAGGTTTTATCTGGATTGGTACGGCAGAAGGCCTTAACCGATACGACGGATATGAGTTTAAGGTATATAAGCATATTCCGGGAGACTCCACAAGCTTGAGTGCATCTTGGGTAAATTGCATTCTTCTAACAAAATCTGGAGACTTATGGATTGGAACAGAAAAAGGAATTTCAATATACAATCCTCTTGAAAACACGTTTACCTCCTGCAACGTATCAAACGATACAAATCACCTCTTGGATAATTTACGAATCAGATCGCTTTATGAAGATAGGAATGGCATCATCTGGGTTGGCACGCTAGAGGGTTTGATTAAAATAGATCAAAGAAGTAACAGCATGAGTTATTTTACGTTTGTTGCTGATCAAAATCAACGAATGGCGAATGAAATAAGAGGAATGCATGAATCAAAAAATGGGTTTCTTTGGATAGCAACGTTTGATGGACTTTATCGCATGAATATACGTGATAATAGTTTTGAACGATTTGAAGTACGACGCGGATTGCCCCACGACCCCATAAACACATTGGTATCTGATATTTATATATCAGATAAAGAGCCAGATAGGCTATATATTGCCACCTCTCAAGGATTGACCATTATCGATGAGGAAAGTGGTAGGATGCTGGAGTCCTACAGAACGGAATATTCAGAAATATCAGACAATGATGTAAAGTCAATAAATAGATTTGATGATTCTCATTTGATTCTAGCTACAGCAAACGGAATATCGCTGTTTAATGTAAAAACAGGAGAATTCGAAAAACACAACAGCAATATCTTAGACAAGACCTCTCTCCCTAATGAAACAGTCTGGTGCATACACGAAGATAAACTCGGAAACATCTGGTTAGGCACCAGTAATGGCATTGCAATACTTGATAAAAGAAGAAAACCAATCAACTTCTTGAATGTCATTTCAAGCGAGAATAACCAAACAAAGCTGATTGGCGTAAACGATATCCTTGTTACCTCAAACTCAGAATCCTGGTTAACGTATAACGAAGGTATCTTACGGTATGACAAGAACAAAAACCTAATAAGAAAATACAAAGGTAAGGACGATGGAATATCGCATCCCATTGTAAAAAGGATTCTTCAGGATAGCAGAGGTATCATCTGGATAGGTACGAATGATGGCGTTAATTATTATGATCCCGGGAGTGACCGTTTTCGTTCGCTGGATAAAGATGTAAATGGAATTCCACTAAAGTATATTTACGATCTAAAAGAAGATAAAGATGGAGACATTGTGGCCAATATTAGTAGCGGTATATGTTTTATTTCACCTCAGATAACCACAGATAACATGCCAGTCTCTTTCAAATACAAAACGGCAATGATTGACAAAATAATAACCTCCGTAAATTATGATGTTACCTATTTTGATATTGATGAAAAAGGATGTATCTGGATTGGAACTATCAACGAAGGGTTATTTCGTTACGATAAAGCCAAAGACAAATTTACACAGTATAAGTTTGACGATAACAATGTTAACAGCATTAACAGCAACAGAATATACTCCATTCGTACAGATATAAATGGGAAAATCTGGATTGGAACAGATATGGGATTGTGTTTGTTTGATGATCAAACAGAATCGTTTACCCGATTTAACGACGATTCTGACCTATCCGGTTCCATTCGCACGCTTACTTCTGACATGCAAGGAAGGCTCTGGATAGGCGAAGATAACAAGCTCATCATGTTCGACCACGACAAAAATCTAAAAATTATTGTGGACTTGTACGATGATGTGGGCCTCATGGGACTTGAATTCAACAGCTTTTTCAACATGGAGAACGAAACAATTCTTTTGGGAGGAAATGGAGGCGTTATCTATTTTCAACCTGGCGAAATTGTATTAAATATGGATAAAGCTCCTGTTGTTCTTACGAATCTTGAACTTTGGGGGAAGAGCTTAAATAAAAACAACCCGCGTGATATTCAAAAAAAATTTAGACAATCTTTATCTTCAGCAAAAAAAATTGTATTGAATCATGAAGAGAATTCTTTTAAGCTATCATTCGCTATGTTGAATTTTTCAACTTCAGCCAACAACAAATATGCGTACATGTTAGAGGGTTATGATGAGAAAATGATAGTGGGAGAATCCGGAGAAAATTATGTTTATTATTCGAATTTACCACCCGGCAACTATACTTTTTGGGTAAAAGGCATTAATTCAGATGGAATATGGAATGATCAGGTAGCTAGTATACATATTTTAATAAAAACACCATGGTGGAAAACATGGTGGGCCTATTCAGTATTATTATTTGTAATATCCATCATTCTTTACTACACTTACAAATTAACAATAAATAGATTAGCCCTAAGAAACGAGTTAAGAATGGAAAAAATTGAAAGAGGGAGAGTAGAGGAATTGGGGCGGATAAAAATGAGTTTTTTCACAAACATTTCTCACGAACTTAAAACTCCATTGTCCCTCATACTAGGACCCATCGAAAGCTTAAAAGAGAGTCTAAATAGTGACAAGCAGCGTATCCAACTTGATATTATGAAGCAAAATGCTGAAAGATTATTAAGACTGATAAATCAGATAATGGATGTACGCAAAGTAGAAAACGAAAAAATGACCCTAATATTGAAACATGGTGAATTCATTTCATTCATCCGAAGAATTTTTGATGGATTTGGTGATTACGCAAGCCGTAGAAACATGACCTATATTTTCGATAGTCATGTAGAAACCAAATATATATTCTTTGACTCTGACAAAATAGAAAAAATACTATACAACCTTATCTCAAATGCAATAAAATATACGCCCAACAATGGCCATATCCAAGTCTCAATAAATGAAAAAGAAAGATATCTCGTCGTATCTGTCCGCGATTCAGGTATTGGAGTGAATGAAGAAGATAAAAAGCAAATTTTTGACAACTTCTATCAAGCACCCGTTAAAGGATTCGATAACACGTATGGAACCGGAATAGGTTTATATCTAACAAAAGAGTTTGTCCAGTTACATGGTGGCGAGATATCCCTTGTTAGTCAGTTGGGCAAGGGTTCAGAGTTTGAATTTACAATTCCAACCGATCTGTTACCTGCTCATGCTCAAAATGAAAAAACTGAAAATTTCTTTGATGCTGAAATGGATTCTTCCGATCATTTTTTAAAAAACAAAGTCCTTGTCATTGAAGATAATGACGACATGATTGAATTTTTAAAAATTAATCTTGAGGATCATTACGAAGTTATTACCGCAAATAATGGGGAGAAAGGGTTACAATTGGTCAATGAAAACCTTCCCGATTTAGTCATATCCGACATCATGATGCCTGGAATGGATGGATTTGAAGTTTGTAGCCGTATAAAGGAAAATATCATTACTTCGCACATTCCCGTCATATTGCTTACTGCAAAAAACGATGAAATGAGTCGCAGCGAAGGGTATAACAGAGGTGCCGACAGCTATATATACAAACCATTTAGTATCAAAACACTACGAGTTCGCATCGACAAAATGATCGAACTCAGAGAACGAATGCAGCAAACTTTCAGGCAGAAAATTTTAACCGAGCCTGCAGAAATTATGATTGAGTCGGAAAATGATCAGTTCATTAACTCTTTAATGGATATTATTGAAAAAAATATGGAAGATCCTGATTTTGGGACCAAAGAATTATGTGAAAAGACCAATTATTCTTATCAGCAAATATATAGAAAAATAAAAGCTCTAACAGGAGAAACAATCAATGAGTTCATTCGTAGAGTGCGATTAAAAAGAGCCAGACAATATTTGCTACAGAGTGATTTAAGGGTTTCGGAAATAATGTATAAAGTAGGGTTTAACTCTCACTCATATTTTACAAAATGTTTTCGTGAATACTATGGAGTTGCTCCTACAGAGTATATTGAAGAGAAAGAAAAGTGATTTATGCTTTTTTTATTTTTTGCTAAAACAAGTTTTCTCAAAATAGTTTATTTCTCACTTTTGAAAAATCCATTTTCAAAAGCCAAAAAACATGACAAAACACGAGTATCACCGAAAGTTTAAATTTCTCAAGAATCAAAAGAAATGCAAGACACATATATATAATTATTGATTAAATTATTACAAAAAATGATGATATCCTCTTAAATTGTCAAATTACTGGAATGTATTTTTGTACAACAATAATTGTGCAAAATAATGAAATACGATAGTATACTTATTTCAATGATGATTTTGTCTTTAGCTCTTTTTTTAACAATGAGCTGTAGCGCAAGTGAGGATAGCATCGACGATAATCAAGACTCTTTGGGAAAAGATGTTGAAGTAATTGTGTATCCTGGAGAACAAATAATGACAAGCAAGTTGCTGTTGAGTACAACACTTACGCACCGTTCCTTTTCAAATCCTCAATATACAGAGGCGGTTGCACGCGCAGAAAGTTATCTTGAACAATATACCGATTGTTTGGCTCAATTTACAATGGACTGGGGAGCCGGAAACACAAATCCTTCAAAGAATGTATACAACTTTAAGTACTTGGATTCTAGGGTTGAATTGTATTACCGTCTGGGGAGAAAAATAGTACTTACTCTTTGTCGTTGTCCGGAATGGATGAGACGGGATGACGCTTCGAAAGGTGTCGATGCCGCTCCAAGAGTTGATATGTACGAAGAGTTTGGTCACATGTCTGCTGATATAATACGGCATTACAAAAAGAAAGGAATCGATATATTTGCCGTAAATGTCTGGAGTGAGACTAGGGGGTATTGGTCTAAAGAGTTGGGACGATGGCTACTTGAAGACTATGCCGATTTGTATAATATTGCGTACGACTCGATAAAAAATGTAGATCCTAAAATAAAGGTGGGAGGACCTTTTATGCATGTTGAGTCATCCCCAAAAGGAAAAAACATGGCTTTATGGTCCGGAGAAATGAGCTCAACAGACAAAGAAGCATTGAAAGTATTTATAAACAAAGCCAGAAAACTTGATTTCTTTGCAATAGATCGGAATTTGAAGGAAAACAATGATATGTCTCCATATCACATGGACTCAATTTTACGCTATACACAATTTAATGAAGTAATTCATCGTCAATGTCGCGAGCTTTTATCGGCAAAATTTCCAAATGTCCCGGTATGGGTAGTGGACAACCAATGTTTGAAAGGACATTTTCCAGAAGATCTTGAAGCTGCAGGACTGGCATCGATGTTTCGGTGGCATTTATTAGGAGGGGCTGAGTTTGTGGATAAATGGCAACCGGAGGACGAAGGAAAGGAAAGAACGGATCCCGAACAAATTGCTCCAGAGGGAATGTATACGCATATTGATTCCAATAATGGAGCAAAGCCACTCCCAACCCTTAAGGTATTCAAGAATTTCAAGAACTACTTTCCGACAGGGACAGTAATTGTAAAAAGTATCAGTTCCAACGAATTTGTAGAATCATTGACTTCAACAAAACACATTATGCTGATCAATAAACAGAGTACTCCAAAGCATGTGAAAGTGAAGATAGAAGGTGTTGAAAATTCACAAAAAATTGTTGAATTGAAGCGTTACGAAATGAAAGTTTTCACATATTAATAATTCACTAATCGAACCGATTGAGAAAAATTGAAAATTATGATCGATTTTATAAAACCATTTCAATACGCAAGTGTAACAGTGAATCATCAAAGTAAAAGAACAATGAAGAAGATAATCATTTATTTACTGTTAGGTATTATTCCATTACAGGTCATCTCACAAAGTAAACGTGACGATGTTGTAAAAACTATTTCAAATAGCGCCGGCACATCCATGGCATACAAATTCCAGCATCAGGAGTATACATCACCTCCAACGGGATATGTTCCCTTTTATGTAAACCATGTAGGCAGGCATGGCTCTCGAGTTCATACCTCTGAAACTCTTTTTCCTGACTTGGCTTCAATTTTTAAAGATGCTGACAATGATAATTTGCTAACGGAAAAAGGGAAAGAGGTAAAACAAAAAATTGACGAGATCAATGGTTACATGTATAAGCGATATGGTGACTTATCATCGATAGGAGCAGAAGAACAGAAAGGAATTGCCAAACGAATGTTTAATAATTATCCGGAAATATTCAATGATGAAAAGTGTGTGATAGATGCAAAATCCACTTTAGTCCCTCGTTGCATCTTAAGCATGAGTTATTTTTGCCTGGAAATGAAAGAGATGAATCCATCTATTTCAATTGACATGGAATCAAGCGATTATAACAATTATTATCTAAACTTTTACAGCAAAGAATACCGGGATTATTACGAAGAGGGTCCATGGAGAGATATTCGCGATAGCTTTACGGATAAAATACTTTCTACGGATCGTTTCATCTCATCACTTTTCAAGTCAAGCGTTCCCGCGCGGTTGGGTGACAAGAAAAACTTCATGACAAACTTTTGGTCAGCTGCTATTATCTTGGAAGCTTCGGGTATCAATATCTCTCTCTATGATGTTTTTACAGAAGATGAAATTTTCGCGCTGTGGCAAATTCAAAACCTCAATCAATATCTGCGTAAAGGACCTTCCGGAATAAATAACAACATAGCCATCACAATAGCAAAGCCGATGTTGAAAAACTTCATTGAAACTTCGCAAGCTGCAATTGAAAAGAAGGATATTTCAGCGAACTTACGCTTTGCCCACGCAGAAGGTATTATTCCATTTGCAGCCTTGTTGGGCATAAAAGAGGCCAGCATCACGGAACCGGATCCTCAAAAAGTTTATGAAGTGTGGAACGATTATAAGGTAGCTCCGATGGGTGCGAACATTCAATGGATCTTTTATAAAAATAGTGAAGGTGAAATTATCGTGAAAATATTACATAACGAACGTGAAGTACATATACCCGTTAAAACCAACATGGCTCCATACTACAAATGGAAAGACATTGTAGCGTATTATATAAAGTTGATTTAATTGCTCTTCTGTTGGAAATAAAATGTAAAAAAACACTTTCTCGATTTACCATGATGATTGTCAAAATTTTACATATATCGATTCACAATAAAACAAACATGAGAATATTTTTTGAAAATAGTAGTAGAATAATCCTGTGTGTACTGTTCCTGTTGGCCTCATCGGTTGTAAGTGCCCAGATGAGTGAAGAGGATGCCTTGATGTTTGGTGCTGAAATCTTCATTGAGCCCGGACAATCTGACAAGAATGTGGAGAGTTGGTTCAAAACGCTTAGCGACAACAATATGAACCTGACTCGTATAAGGATGTTCGAAAACTATATGAAAGACGAGAACGGAAATTGGGATTTTTCACTGTTCGACAAAGCGTTCCAGTACGGAGAAAAATACAATGTGAAGATTTACGCGAATCTTTTTCCTGCAACGGATTTTACCGATGTGGGAGGCTTCAAGTATCCTAGCGACAGGGAACACCTCGAACGGGTCGCTGAATACATAAAAGTTGTAGTGACGCACTTCAAAAAATTCAAGTCGTTGTACGGTTGGGTCCCGATTAATGAACCGGGAGGGGGTAGTGTACAAAATCCTCTTGGAAAAGAGATCTTTGCTGAATGGAAAAACAGTCAACAGATTGCAACAATACATCCACTAAAGGATACTCCCTATCTTTCTTTCGATAAGCAAGAGTTTATACTTTATTACAATACATGGTATCTAAATTGGCTGACGAGCGAGATTAAAAAATACGACGCCCGGAATCCTGTTCATGTGAATACGCATCAGATCTTTGACAACGTTGCGCAATATGATTTTCCGGCTTGGAGCAGGTTCTTGACTAGCTTGGGCGGTTCGGCTCATGCCAGTTGGCATTTCGGATATTTCACGCGGAATAAATATGCATTGGCAATGTCGGCGAACAGTGAAATTATTCTATCGGGTGCAGGAAATATTCCGTGGCTGATGACAGAACTTCAAGGTGGCAACAATATTTACAGCGGTTACGAACCGTTTTGTCCCACCAAAGAAGAGATTGCCCAGTGGCTGTGGATTGTTGTCGGTACCGGGAGCAAAGGGGCGATTTTCTGGTGTTTAAATCCAAGAATGTCCGGTATGGAAGCCGGTGAATGGGCGATGATTGACTTTCAGAATAGGCCAACAGAGAGGCTGATCGAGACAGGGAAAATTGCTCATCTAATCAACGAAAACGAGAAATTATTCCGTGTGGCCAAACCGATCCATAGCAACATCCATATCCTTTATAATAGAGAATCGATTTGGGTTGAGCAAATGATGGCTCCTGATATTAAAAATAACAAATACGAAATCCGGGAACCCGGAGCTGTAATGAAGTCGGGCATCAGCTATTTTGAAGCGTTATCTCAGATAGGTTTGCAGCCAACGTTCAAGGAATTCAATGAATTCTCCTTCTCGGAGAAAGATTATTCGGGACAGACCGTCATACTGGCTCATCAAATAAGTATACCTGAGTCTTATTATGATCATTTTCGGAATTTTGTACGAAACGGAGGTACATTGATCGTCGATGGTCTTACCGCTTTCTACGATGAAAAAGCCATGTCGAAGATGGTGAACAGCTTTCCGTTAGCGGACCTTTTTGGAGGAAGTGTTTCGGAATTCATTTTTGAGAAAGATCTATTTGATTTGAAAATAACGGAAGACAACACACTTTCTACGCATGCGCTAAAAGGGATAATCGATGTGGAAAAAGGGAAAAACATCGGTGACAAGGCAGGTGAAATGGTTGGAATTATAAATAACTTCGGAAAGGGTAAAGTGGTATGGGTGCCTTCTTTAATAGGATTGGGTGCGAGAAAGGCAAATGATTATCGCCCTCTCCTTGAATTCTTGGATCCATACTTCAACACATCTGATAGAATTGGATTCGAATCGTTTCAGGAAGGTGTGCTGATGAAAAACCTGAAGTCTGGGAATAAGGTAATCTCTGTTATTATCAACAAGAACAAGGAGAATGTAACAATCAGGTTGACCGGTCTTTCGGCCTACAAGAACGCTCGCATTTTGTATTCAAATAAAAAAAGTAAGCTAAACGACAAGACAATCCATATCGACAGCGAAGACACGCTCGTTATTATATGGGACTAATCAAAACATTCAGATGAAGCCAATTACCTTCTCTTTACTCCTGCTAAGCTTTTTATTAATTAACTGCAACAAGAATGCAGATATAGCTTCGTACAGAGGAAGTCACATTCAGATCGGCAAGGAATACTCAAGATATTTCGAAAAGGAGGGTCATGCCTGGATCCCTATTTCGATCAATTATCTGCCGGAGAATAACATGGAAAACATGGAACAGTACTTTCAACGGTTTTCGGAAAACGGCGGTAATTCCATGCGAATCTGGATTAGTACGGCCAGTCTTGAAATCGAAGATTCGGTTGAGGGAGTGTATAACGAGGAGAAATTTCGACGTATTGACAAGGTGTTGGAACTTGCAAAGAAATACGATATTTACATCAAGTTTACGCTGCAACATATCCGGTCTATTTCCGAAAAAGCTCCTTCAAGTGCGGGTTGGTCAAATAGTAAAGCCTTAGCTACGCGTTTTAAGGACATCAAGGAATACATCAATACTCCCGAAGGAAGGCATTCATACATAATGCGCGCAAAGGCGCTTTCCGACAGGTATAAAAATCACTCGCATATCTACGGTTGGGAATTGTGGAATGAGATGGATGCATTAGCCAACGAAAAAGAGGTCATGGATTTTACGTCATTCATGTTGGATTCCATTAAAGCATTGTTCCCCAATACACTTGTTACGCAAACATTGGGAAGTTTACATTCTGAAATTGCCGATCATAACTACAGGAGTCTTGCAAAAATCACCAAGAACGATTTTTTGTCCATTCACCGTTACTTGGACGAGGGATCTGACTGGGGGCAATATGATATCATTAAGGGGGCGATTGATGTACTAACGTCCAATGCAATATATTTTGGAAACGAACTTACCAAAAACAATCCTATTCCTGTTGTAATGAACGAGATCGGTGCGGTGGAACCAAGCCATTCGGGACCATTTCGTCATTATAAAAAAGACAGGCAGGGGATTCTTATCCACGACATGATTTTTGCGCCTTTTTTCTCAGGAAGCGCAGGTAGTGGTAGCATGTGGCATTGGAATCATTATATTTACCCTCAGGATTTATGGTCTCATTTTAAAAGATTTGAAAACATAATCCACGATGTGGATCCAGTAAAAGAAAAATTTACACCTTCCTATTTTGAAAAGGATGGGGTGAAATGTTATATATTGAACGGAAAGAAGAAAACAATGATTTGGTGTAGAGATGGTACAAATAACTGGAAGACGGAACTTGAAGATGAAATCCCTGCAAAGCCAAAGGAAAATTTTGCCATTACGCTAAATGATCTATCTTTGAAGAAAGTAAATAAAGTAAGTCTCTATGATCCATGGCAAGATAAATGGGATAATACGATTCATGTTCTGGATAACAAAATAGATGTTCCTCCATTTTTACGATCAGTAGTAATTATATTAGAATAGCGTCATGAACAAAAAGTTTGTCGGTTTTTTATTGGTTATTTTTTATGTTGGTGTTGTGTCTGCACAGGTGAATGATTGGGAAAACCTTGCAGTAACGCAAATCAATGCTGAAAAGGCACACGCAACGTATGTTCCGTTTGAAACATTGTCGTGGAATAATAACACACTCGAGAAATCATCTTTGGTACAGTTCTTAAATGGGACATGGAAGTTTGCATACTTTAAAAATCCATCGCTGATTCCTTCTGATATTCATTCGACAAAAAAAAATAACTCCAAGTGGGATGATATACAGGTTCCGAGCAACTGGCAATTGCAAGGAGATGGAAAATACGACCCTCCTGTGTTCACCAATATAAAGTATCCTTTTGAGCCGAATCCGCCCTATGTCCCCAAAGAGTATAATCCCGTAGGTGTGTATAAAAAGTCGTTTATTGTTCCTGCCGATTGGGATGAACAGCAGGTGTTTATCCATTTTGGAGGTGTTCAGTCGGCCATGTATCTCTGGGTTAACGGTCGGAAAGTGGGTTATCACGAAGATGGTATGCTTCCGGCAGAATTTAACATTACCAACTACATCAAAAAGGGGAACAACGAGTTAACCGTGCAAGTCTTTAACTGGTCGGATGGTAGTTATCTCGAAGATCAGGATTTTTGGCGTTTGAGCGGAATTTATCGTGATGTGTATATCTTCACTACACCCAATGTAAGGATGCGTGATTTTTCCGTTCTTCCGGAACTCGATGAGGATTACAAGGACGCCGAGTTGCATGTGGCAGTTGCCATTGAAAACGTACGCGAAAAGAAAAACGAACCATATTTTGTTCGTGTAACACTTAGGGATGCAATGGATAATCCCATTATGACGTTAAAGAGTGAAAATTTTACCGTTCAAAAAAGTGTGGAAAGAACCATTTCGTTGAAAGGAAATGTGACAAATCCATTGAAATGGACAGCTGAAACACCTAATTTATACAAGGTTGGCATTGAGTTGGTAGCAGCAAATGGAAAAGCCGTTCAAGCTTTTGTTGTACATACAGGTTTCCGGAAAATAGAAATAAAAGATGGGCTGTTTCTTGTAAATGGTCAAGCTATTAAAATAAAAGGAGTAAACCGTCATGAATTTGACATGCACAATGGTCGGACGATTACAAGTGAATCGATGATAGAAGATATTCTGCTCATGAAACGTCACAATATAAATGCCGTGCGTACGTCCCATTATCCCAATCACCCGGAATGGTATAATCTATGTGATGAGTACGGTCTGTATGTAGTGGATGAGGCAAACGTGGAGAGTCATGGATTGTGGGCTAATGGTTATTATGTTGGAGAAAAATCGGAATGGAAGCAAGCTATCGTGGAACGAAACGTGAACATGGTTCTCAGAGATAAAAATCATCCATCCATTGTCTATTGGTCAATGGGGAATGAATCGGGTTGGGGAGCAAATTTCGATGCTGCATACGAAGAAATGAAAAAAACTGATCCTCAAAAACGTCCTGTTCATTATGAGTCGCAGAATCCAACGTATGCGAAAGTACTTTCGCGTTACGACATCATTTCGCAAATGTATTTATCTCTAAAGGACATCGTTCGTCTGTTCAATGAAGATGAGACACGCCCTTTCATTATCTGCGAATATGCACATTCAATGGGAAATAGCTTGGGTAATTTCAATAAATACTGGGATTTATACTATAAATATCCCCGTCTGCAGGGCGGTTTTACATGGGATTGGGTAGATCAAGGGCTCCGTTCGAAAGATAAAAACGGCAACGAATATTGGAACATCATCAATTATAGCGATGGTGCCAATGTGAACGATGGATTGGTTACTCCGGACAGAAGGGTACAACCTGAATTGAATGAGTTGAAAAAAATACATCAGAATTTTACGGTAAATGAAATTGATGCAATAACCGGTCTCATTTCAGTTGAAAATCGCAACTATTTTGTCTCTAGCGGTCATGTAATGCTAAACTGGGAGTTAATTGAAGATGGGGTTGTCGTTCACAAAGGTAGTATCGACGATCTTCAAATTCTGCCACAGTCTCAGAAGTTGATTCAGTTATCGTATCCCAAGAATCTGATTAAAAAGGGAAAAGAGTACTTCCTCAATGTTTATTTTGTATTGAAGCAAGCTACTCCTTGGGCTGACAAAGGATATGAGGTTGCAAAAGAACAGATCAGGCTCAATTTACCAACACATATTCATACAATTGGTGATGTTTTGTCTCAGACTGGAAATCTAACCGTTTCGGATAACAAAACAGATTTGACGATCAAGGGACCCGATTTCTCAGTATCTTTCAATAAAAAACAAGGCTCACTTGTTTCGTATATCAAGAAAAAACGAGCGATGTTTACCGACCCATTATTGCCTAACTTCTGGCGTGTTCCAACCGATAACGATGAAGGGGGAGGTAATAATTCATTCGCTTCAAGATGGAGAGAAGCCGGATTGGATCGTTACACCATTGAAAACAACAAATTCACGGTTATCAATCAACAGCCAAATGAAGTCAAGATAAGCGTTGTAAATAAGCTGATTTTCAAAACAGGATCGATTCTGCAAACTACAGAATATACGGTTATGTCGGATGGAAGCATACGGGTTGACAACAATTTTCAAGTGGATGAGCAACTGCCTCCATTGGCAAGAGTAGGAATGACCACATCTCTCCCAAAAGATTTCAACAACCTGGAGTGGTACGGAAGAGGTTCGTTTGAAAGTTACGAGGACCGCAAAGATGCTGCTTTTGTGGGACTGTGGAAAGGAAAAGTGGAAGATCAGTATTTCGACTATGTCATGCCGCAAGAAAATGGGAATAAGACAGATACACGCTGGGTGAAAGTAATGGCAGAGAATAGTTCTATCTGTTTCAGGGGAATACCGTCTATTAATTTCAACATTCAAAACTACGCAGACACAGCCCTTAATAATTCTAAGATTTCTCACAAGCTCCAACGCGGTGATAAAACGTATGTCCACATCGACCATAAACAAATGGGATTGGGTGGCGATGACAGCTGGTCACCAAGAGTGCATCAAGAATACGTTTTAAATGGATCGGAATACAGCCTTTCCTTTTATATCACTTTTTACTGATGCAGGTTCTTACGTCAAATAAATCGTTCACGTTTATTTCATATTCCCAATGAACAATTTTAAATTTATCTTTTCTCTGTTCGTCTTTTTTCTTTGTATACAGCCAGTCGTTTCTCAAGATTATACGTATACAAAAAACGGGAAGCTTTATATGCCAGACGGAAAAGAAATGGCAATTTTTGGAGTCAACTTCCAACCGAATCTAAGTTGGGAATATAAGCGTCTGCAAAAAATTGGGGTACAACTATCAAGTAATGAATTGAAAAAAGTGACGGATGAAAGTTTTACGGAATTAGAACTGATGCACGTCAACTCAATACGATGCCACCTTACACCGGCAGATTTTGTAGATCATGAGGGAAATATTGTAGAAACGATCTATCTCGATATACTCGACTACATGATTGCAGAAGCCTCGGAAAGAGGTATTTATGTCACACTCGCTTTCATTAATCACATGGGCAGTGCACATGTCTCAAACTCAATGTGGGTAGGGTTAAATAGGGAAGAGTGGATTCACAACAAGAAGGTTGTAGAAAAAACGAAGAATTATATTACGCAATTACTAAACCGTAGTAACCCGTATCTTAATGTGACCTATAAAGAGACGAAGCATATTGCAATGTGGGAGATCATGAACGAACCAAGTGTATATTCCTACGATGAGATTAAAAATACAGGTTATTTCAAGGACTTTTTATCTTGGGCAGAAGGTAAAGGGAAAAAAGAAGATCAACGAACGTATCTAGAATATCGTGAGGAACTTGTGCGTAACTACATCAACACGATGCATAAATTGATTCGTGACTCGGGAGCAAGACACCCAATTGTCTGGAATCTAAACTGGCACCGCTATATGCGCGAACACGAAGATGTTTTCCGTGCTGTTGCAAGCTCTCATGTTGAAGTCGTGGCGATGTGTAATTATCCTGGACAAGACTTGGTAGGTGAAAATTATGGGCGCAATCCGAAAGATTTGACAGAAACGGACTTCTCCGAGTGGTTCAAAACCTATTATAACGACGTGACTGGCTATGGCTGGGCTTTATCGGATGCTTTTAAGAACAAAGCGAAGGTTGTCTATGAATTCGAGACTTTTTTTAATCAGAGCAGGTATTTATATCCAATACAGGCTCAATATTTTCGAGCGCTCGGAGTACAAGCAGCGCAAATGTGGACCTATTCGCTTAGTGTATATGGTCCATACTCATCCGGATCGCATGTACTAAGTGTAACCTCCACTCCGGGTAAAGCTGCTAGTTTCATCATCGCAAATGAAATTTTCAAATCGACAAGGCTCTACACCAATTATGAGATGGATTCCCCGAATGAGCAGGTTACGGATTATTACGCCATCTCAAAAGAAAGGAACGTGGCCATTTATTCAGACTTGAACAGGCTTTATTATTCAGGTGACATAACGAAATGGAATCCACTAAATGTAAGCGAGAATGTAAAAGAAGTTATTGGGCTTGGTAATTCATCGTTGGTAAAATACAATGGGACTGGACTTTATTTTCTAAAAGAAATTGATGGAATACTTCATCTAACCATACTCCCAAATGTAAAGCATAGCAAGAATCAATGGGATGGTCGGCAGGAGGGAGTTATCACGGAACTTGACCATACAACAAAAAATAAAATGAGCATTTTACTTACAAATTGGGACGAGGGTAATTATTCCATTATTGAACGAAATAAGGGAAATAAATATAAGTTGTACGCTTACAGGAAGAAAAATCTCACTGATTTTCACATTCAACCCGGTAAATACGTGATTATGAAAGGCAAAGTCAATACTAAATTATTGGATTTAGAAAGTGTAAATTATTGATCTTTCTTGTAGGTGTCATTGATTTCAGCCCCTAGAGTATTTACCACTCCAGATCCTCAAGCAGTTTGTCGGAGTGCATCAGCATGTCAATATACTGTGCTCTCCTGTAAATAAGCAGGGTATTATTTTTGTTTAGTGAACTGTCGGAAAGCTTACCCCTGAACTGATCAATCTGATCATATCCTTTGCGTTGCATCCAGTCGGTGATGCTCCGGTTTATCTCACCTATCCGTTCCAATCCGTGCCGGTATACTGCGCTCACAACCTGCACGCATGAAGCACCGGACAGAAGCACCTTGATCACATCGTCACCGTCATAAATACCGCGACTGCTACATACATCGGCTTTGACACGTCCGTAGAGCATTCCGGCATAGCGGAGCGACTTTTTATATTCACCTTTGTGGGTCAGGTTGAATGCTCTCCTGTGATTTTCATGCCAGATATCCACGTCGGGCTGGAAGAATGCGTTGAAAAGCACCATACCGTCAATGCCCTTCTCATCAAGCCGTGTAGCAAAATGCAGGATATTGGTATAGTCTGAACTCAGTTTCACACTTACCGGAATTGAAAGTTGTTGTTTGACGGCAGCTACAATACCAGCCTGTTGTTGTTCAATACTGGTTGCATCAATATCAAAATTTACCGGAATCTGATACAGGTTCAGCTCAATGCCATCCACTCCGGCCTCTTCGATCATTCCGGCGTACCGTATCCAACTCGACTCGTTCACGCAGTTGAGGCTGGCAATGACCGGAATAGAAAGACTTTCTTTTATCTGACGTAGTTTTACCAGATAATATTCAATCTCTGAACGGTCAATGTCGGGGTGGAGGGTAATCATCTCCGCATGAATATCGTCGTACTGACTCACTTTCTCGTCGTGATACAGATTCTCCATCTGTATCTGCTCCTCGAAGAGGGTTTTATACACTACAGCACCTGCGCCCTGTTCTTCTGCTTTTTTCAGCATGTCGAGGTCGGAAGAGAGATCACAGGCACCGAGAATGACCGGACTGCCGAGCCTAATACCCATGTAGGATGTTTCCAGGTTGTTCATATGATGTTAATTTTCAGGTGAAGGCTTTATGTAAACGTCCGGTAACGGGTGTCCTGTAAAGAAACAGCTCCGGCCTTTTTACAAAAACATGCCGCAATAAAGTAATGATTTTAAACTATAACAGCAAAAAGGACGGAATAGTTTACCCTGTATTAAAATTTACAATCAGTAGTCACTTTTCCCGGGAAAGAATTTCGCATAATTCCGTATCTGTCTCTCGCGGGCATCAGGACTCATCGATCACCATCTTCGCACGAGGGTTGCCAAGTCGGTTTTTCAACCACTCTTCAATTTTGCTTCTGTCCGGGGTGCGCAGACTGTTGCGGGGAACGGTGAAGATCACGACTGGAATCATCTCCGAACGGCGTGTAGTGTCATTGGTCAGAGTAAAAAGATACGTTTCCGAATAAGAGCAGGAACGTATTTGCGGATAGAGAGGTTTAATTTCACCCAAGATCTTCTCCCCAAACAGTGGGATGTTGCGAATGCTGTCACCTCTCCCCACGGCCTGCTTCAGGGCAAAGGTAGTAGCTGCCAGCTGACTGCTGAGACGTTCCGATTCCGTTTGGTACTTTTTTACATTCTCCTGTATCAGATTTACATCAAATCCCTGACGAATCACTATCCGGGATGTATCGAGACCGTAATTCAGTGCTTTTTCCCATACCTCCGTGATCGTGGTATCACCCAGACCATAACCAGCGTAGAGTAGCCCTATTGATCGACCGGAGGGATTAATCTGTTTATCCTGAAGATAATTACCTCCCAACAATGTTACCTCACTGATAAAGCTTTCGGCATTTCGAGTAAACTCCTCGTTCTTCACCAGGTTCACACCAAAAATGATGCTGGGTATAAGTGTAAGAAGAATGACTATCGAGATAACCCGGTTTACATGCTTTTTTCGGGCAGGATCAACGATAGACCGGATAGGAAACCTCAACAGCTGGCAGACAATAAGTGCGGCAAAAGCAATAAAAACAGTGTTTATGGTGAAAAGATAAAGCGCTCCAAAGAAGAAGTTAAACTGTAACGTTGCCAGTCCGTAACCTGCCGTGCAGATGGGCGGCATCAGCGCGGTGGCGATAGCCACACCGGGAATCACATTTCCCTTTAAACGGCTACTCATAGCCACAATACCAGCCAGCCCTCCAAAAAGAGCAATGATCACGTCGTATATGGTAGGACTGGTACGGGCAAGCAGTTCAGAGTGGGCTTCGTTAATTGGAGAGAGAAGGAAGTAAAAGGCAGAGGTAATGAGGCTGATCCCAACAGCGAAAGAGAAATTTTTAAGCGAACGGCGCAACAATTGAAAATCGTAAGTAGCCAGACTATATCCCATGCCATTAATAGGTCCCATCAGCGGGGAGATAAGCATGGCACCTATAATCACCGCCGTGGAGTTCATATTGAGCCCCACAGAAGCCACTACTATGGCAAAAACCAAGATCCAAAGGTTTGTGCCCTTGAAAACAATTCCCTGTTCGATGTTCTCGTGAATGGCATCGTAACCTTCCATTTCGCTGCGCAGATCGAACCAGCGCATCAGTTTCTCACTTTTCTTCTCCATAAGAGTCACTATTACGCAAATCTAAGAAAAAAATAAAACTGTTGTAAAGCCTGACACTATTTCGTTAAGCCAAATGAGCAGAATTCAATATTTTCCCTGTTCCTGCATACTGAACTTTTCCAGATCTGAGATATGAGGTGCGTATATCCGTTACAGAACACCTGCCTTCTTAAAGACTGCCGTAATACGTTCAATAGAGTGATCGATCTGCTCAATGGTGTGCGTAGCCATCAGCGAATAACGAATCAGCGTATCGCTGGATGAAACGGCAGGAGGCACAACCGGATTGACGAAGATACCCTCTTCGAAAAGCATTTTGGTAATTAGAAAGGTTTTATCATTGTCCCTTACATAGAGCGGCAGGATAGGCGTAGAAGTGGGGCCCAACTCAAACCCTCTTTCCCGGAACTGATTGATGGCATATTCGGTGAGTTCCCACAACCGTTTTACGCGTTCCGGCTCTGATTTGAGTATATCGAGTGCCGCTGAAGCGGCAGCTGTGGCAGCAGGAGTGATGCTGGCACTAAAAATATTGGTTCTTGCATTGTGGCGTAAAAAGTTGATCACCGGATATGAACCAGCGACAAATCCGCCAATGGAAGCGAGTGATTTGCTGAAAGTCCCCATCACCAAATCCACATCACCAAGCACACCGAAGTGATCACAGACTCCTCGGCCGCTGTATTTTTTACCCAGCACGCCCAGGCTATGTGCCTCATCTACCATAATATTGGCATTGTATTTGCGTGCCAGCTTTACGATCTCCGGTAGATTGGCCAGGTCTCCTTCCATGCTGAAAACACCATCAACAATAATCAGCTTTACTTTTCTGGAATCACAACGTTTGAGCTGTTTCTCCAGAGAATCCATGTCATTATGCCGAAACTTGTATTTGGTGGAGAAAGATGTCCGGATTCCTTCAATAATGGATGCATGGTCTCTCTCATCCCAGATGATATACTCATCCCTTCCTGTGAGGCATCCCAAAACTCCTTCATTTACACTGAATCCTGTTGAGAATACAACAGCCTCATCTTTATCCATAAAGTTGGCAAGTTTTCTTTCCAGCTCCAGGTGGATGTCGAGGGTACCATTCAAAAAACGGGAACCAGCCATTCCTGTACCATATTTTTTGGTAGCAGCCACAGCAGCTTCCTTTACCTTCGGGTGATTGGTCAGTCCCAGGTATGCATTTGAACCGAACATCAAAACTCTCTTCCCGTTAATAAGTACTTCGGTGTCCTGATCACTTTCAATAGCCCGAAAGTAGGGGTAGATGCCGGCAGCTTTTGCACGCTGCGGAGCATCATATTTCATCATTTTTTCTTCTAAAAGATTCATCTAAAGGAAATTAAAAATAAGCTTCTTCCCAAAACAGAGTAAGAAGAATCAATTTTTCAAGAAACCAACTGCAAAGATAGCAATTAATTTAAATAGTCAGGAACAACTCTTTTTTTTTGACCAAAGCTGCAAGTTCAGTCATCTTTATCTAAACATTTTTGATTTGAGAACGTTTTAACATTATTGGACACATATAATTGATAAACAAATAAAAAATAAAAAATTATGGTAAGTAAAGAATTAGAAGCTGCTATTAACAAGCAGATTAATGCCGAATTTTGGTCTGCCTATCTCTATCTTTCAATGTCGGCTCATTTTTCACACAAAGGTCTTCCGGGTTTTGCCAACTGGTTCAAAGTGCAGTTTCAGGAAGAACAGGATCATGCGCTTAAACTCATGAATTATCTTATTGCAAAGGGTAATAGTGTGGAGCTCAAGCCCATTGACAAAGTGGATACATCCTGGGAATCTCTGTTAAAGGCATTCGAAGTGACACTGGAGCATGAAAAAATTGTCACTTCGCTCATTAACAATCTGGTTTCAATTGCACGCAGAGAAAATGATTATGCCTCTGAGAACATGCTACAATGGTTTGTGAATGAACAGGTGGAAGAAGAGGAAACAGCCCAGGCATTGATTGACAGTCTGAAACTGATTGGCAGTAACGGATTTGGTATCTACACAATGGATAAGGAACTGGCACAAAGGAGCTATACCCCAATAGACACTTCCGTAAATCCTTAATTGGGAGAGATTCTTTAACATTCTAGTGAATTAATATTTCAAGTGAAAAGAAAGATACTCTCACTGGCAACATTTTTATTGTTGCTTTCCTGCATTGGTGCCTCCACACGGGGCACCAACTCTTTATTGTGGAAGATATCCGGAAACGGTCTTAAACAACCCTCCTTTATCTTTGGTACACATCATCTGGTACCTCTCTCCTTTCTTGATTCCGTTCCAGGAGTATGGAATGCCTTTGATAGCACAGTACAGACTGTGGGAGAGTTGGACATGAGTAATATGTCCAGGATGCAGATGGAAATCATGGGTGAATCCACCCTGCCTGTCGGGATCACATACGAATCGCTGGTATCACCGGAAGAGGTCGCACTGCTCGACAGTACCCTTACCCGGCTACTGGGTGTGGGATTGGGACAAGTGGGCAACCTCAAACCGGCACTTCTCTCAAATCTGATTTCGGTCACTCTATACCAGCAGTATTATCCTTCTCTTTCATCCGGAACAAGTCTCGACCAGTATTTCCAGGAGGAAGCATTAAAACGCAACCGCACGGTTATTGGACTGGAGACAACAGAAGATCAGATAGAAGTTTTACTGAACTCTCAAACGTTGGAGCGCCAGGCCGAGTTATTGACCTGCATGGTGAAACATCCGGAATTGCTGAAAGAGCAGATGGATGAGCTTCAGGTTGCATATCATGCGCAGGATATCCATGCCTTGCGGGAACTGTCTGAAAAAGAGATAATCAACGATCCCTGTCCCTCTACCGAAGAGGAGAAAAACAGACTGAATAAAGACCGGAACGAGAAATGGCTCAAAAAACTACCCCAAATTATGGCTGAAAAGCCATCATTCATTGCTGTGGGATGCCTGCATCTACCAGGAGAGGAGGGTTTAATTGAAGGTCTGAGAAAGTTGGGATATACTGTCGAGGCAGTAAGATAGCAAAAAGCGGGGTGCTTTAATGTAAACCCCGCTTTTTTCACAATTTACAGTTTCTTTAATCCTTTGACCTGCACTTTATCCTTTACCGGAAACAGGCTAATAGCAAAACCACCTCCAGCTACCGTTTGCTGTCTCAGTTCGGATTTATCAGTTACGACTACCTTGCGGATAGTGTAAGCCTGTGGATTGGTCTTATAGTTAGCATCCTTTGCATCAGCATATATCGTAGCAATATATTGTTTGCCGGGATCCAAAAAATCGAATGAGATTTTAGAAGTAAACTTGCTATTCCCCGTGGTATTGCCGACGAACCAGTTATTTGTTCCTTTCTCTTTTCGGGCAACAGTAATGTATGCTCCCGGCTCTGCTTCGAGGTATAAGCTTTCATCCCAATCCAATGCCACATCTTTGATGAACTGGAATGCATCGGGAAAACGCTCGTAATTCTCCGGAAGATCGGCAGCCATCTGCAATGGACTACTCATTGTCACGTACAATGCCAGCTGATTGGCGATGGTAGAATTGCAGTGCGACTGATTATTGGGATTGATTTTAGAAATATCCATTTCGAAAATACCCGGGGTATAATCCATCGGTCCGCCGATAAGACGCGTGAAAGGCAGTACTGTTACGTGACTCGGCTTGCTACCTCCGAAAGCCTGATATTCTGTACCTCGTGCCGATTCGTTGGCGATCAGGTTGGGCCAGGTACGTGAAATACCGGTGGGACGTACAGCCTCATGGGCATTGACCATGATCTTATATTCCGCCGCCTTCTCTATCGCATACTGGTAATGGTTGTTGATCCACTGACTATAATGGTTCTCACCACGAGGAATAATATCCCCCACATAACCGCTCTTCACGGCAGGATAATCATACCTGTTCATCAATTGATATGCCTTATCGAGATGGCGTTCATAGTTTCGCACCGAAGATGATGTTTCATGGTGCATGATCATTGCTACGTTCTTGTTTTTCGCATAACGGTGTATTTCCTCCATATCGAAATCAGGATAGGGCGTTTGAAAATCGAAGACAAAATCTTTCGAATTACCGAACCAATCCTCCCAGCCAATGTTCCACCCTTCCACAAGTACACCATCCATCCCATGCTTTGCCGCAAAATCGATATATCTTTTTACATTGGCTGTGGTGGCTCCGTGTCGTCCGTGAGGTTTCACCGTGGAATAATCCGTAACACCTATCTGAATACTCGGCAGATCATGCGTATATGACCAGTCGCTTTTTCCGGTAATCATTTCCCACCATACGCCGACATACTTCATGGGTTTAATCCAGGAAGTATCATCAATCTTCGAAGGTTCATTGAGGTTTAATGTAATATTGGATGCCAGGATATCACGTGCATCGTCACTTACGATAATCGTACGCCAAGGTATTGTGCAGGGAGTTTGTAAATAACCTTTTGCTCCATTGGCATCGGGTGTGATCCAGGATTGAAAGATAAAATCATGGTCATCCAGATTCAGGTGCATGGCTCCATAGTTAATCAAGGCTGCTTCGTGTAGGTTGATGTAAATGCCCTCGGCTGTTTTCATCTGCAATGCAGTTTGTACGCCTGTATCAGAAAATCCAGTCTGAGAGAGGTTTCCCTGTCTACCTCCTTCATTGAGGCCTCTGATCTCCGATAATTTGGAAATATTATAATCATATTCCTGGGTATCATAGTCGCCCGGAATCCAGTAAGCGGTATGATCTCCGGTCATAGCAAACTGGGTCAACTCTTCTTTGACGACAAAGTAAACCAGATTCTTCTGCTGCGGAAATTCATACCGAAACCCAAGTCCGTCGTCAAACAGACGAAAACGGATCACCATATCGCGATCAGTATCCTTCTGGTTGAGTGTTACCGCCATCTCGTTGTATCGGTTGCGGATCTCTTTCGTTTCACCCCATACGGGCTCCCATATCTCATCGAATGAACTGTATTGTACCTCAGCTACATTGAATCCGTCGTACAAAGATGTTTTGGGATCTTTTTTACGATTAATTTCAGAACCGAACTCCACCTTGTCGCTTCCAATCAGCTCAAGGCCCAATTTACTTGGATTGATCACCGTTTTCCCATTATATTTTAAGGTATACACCGGCGTTCCTTGTTGATCGACAAAGAAATTCATCTCCAGATCACCGTTTGGTGATCTCAGATTCTGTGCCGCTATGATGCCGGCAATCAGGCAAAAGTATAATAGTATAAATATTTTCCTCATATGATTAAAATTAAGACATGAGAACCAAGACAAAAAACCGGACCTTCATTTGTCTATAAGTTCCTTATTCATAAGTCTTGGTTACAATGGATTCTTTTATATGCTTTTAATTAATTAATATGGTTATCTTTTTTCTATGATCGGGTATTTTCACTCGACACTCATTCGACTCCTCGCTCCACCACCATGCTATAGATGAAACATCGTTCTCCGCTGTGCGGTAAATAGAAGCTTCATCCGTTTTTTTGGCTGTTTTACCATTCACGGTGACCGAAACAGGCATTTTATCGAGATGATAAGCCAGGATCATGTTCCTTTTGTCCGATTGTTTGAATCCATTATCCGACGGTACAATTTCCGTACGGTATCCGTCGGACAGAGTAGTACAGGTAAACCGCGTTCTTGAAGCGATGTTATCGAGATACTCGAGGTTCTCTCCCTCATCTTCATAGAGTTCGAATTCTGCCGTTTCATCTTCATAGTCGGGAAAAATATGAATAAACAACGGATAGTCTTTCTTTTCGTGGATATATTGCATTACCGGCATCATCGGGACGATGGAGCCTTTCCTTACAAAAATGGGAATCACATTTAAAGATGCACGATAAGCAATTTGCTGTCCACCCAAATAAACGGTTTTTTTGTCGTTAAAATCAATCCATTCCCCTTCGGGCAGATAGAGACGCTTTACCCTTTCTCCCTTTTTCAACACCGGTGCTACAAGCAGTTCCTCACCAAACATAAACTGATCTTCAACTTTCAGTGCCACTTCGTCGTAGGGATATTCCATAAACAGCCCCCTCATAATAGGCAATCCTGTATCATGCGCCTTCCGGGCATAAGTGTACAGGTAAGGAAAGAGCTGATATTTCAATTCGATGGCAGCTTTACTGTTTTTCTCAGCTGTTTCTCCAAACATCCAAGGTTCTACCGCATTATCACCTTCGTGATGAGCACGGCTCAATGGATTAAAAATGCCAAACTGCATCCACCGGGTGTAGAGTTCTGCCATCGCCGGGTAATCGGTAATATCACCACAATAACCGGAAATATCTGTTGTCCAGAACGGAATACCTCCCAATCCGGCAGAGATACCGATCGCCACCTGGTTCCGTAGTTGCCCCCACCCTTCGAGGAGATCATTGCCATTGCCGCTGTCACCACTCCAGCCAAACGTATAGCGCTGGAGTCCGGCATAAGCTGCACGCGTCATCTGGAATATCCGTTTGCCCGGGTTCCTCTTTTCAAACTGCTCTTTTACCACCTTGTCCCAGGTCAGTCCGTACACATTGTGAATCTCACCGTGCATACCGATATGGTGCCGCATATGAAGTCGATCAATGTCCTCCTCATTGCTCCATGCCGGTTCGCCCATATCTGTCCAGAATCCGGCAGCTCCATCATTTAATGGTTTCTGCTGGTACTCACCCCACCAGTCGGCCACCTCCGGAATGGTAAAATCCACCACCCCACAGTTACCTCCCCATGGCCAGGGCATATCATACGCTTTCCCTGTTCGGGAATCCTTTACGAAATAACCGAGACTGTCGGCTTCTGCCCACTGTTTCCTATTTGCTTGAGAGATCACCGGATCCTGTGAAAGAATCACTTTAAAACCTTGCTCATTTAAAGTAGAGAGCATTTGCTTCGGATTGTTGTAATTTCCCTCTCTCCATTCAAAATTCTGCAAATATTGTGTCCAACCGATATCCTGATAGATTATATCGCATGGAATTTGACGCTTACGGAATTCGGCAGCCACCTCCAGTGCCTGCGCTTCTTTCGTGTAAAGACCACGACTTTGCGAGAAGCCAAACGCCCACTTAGGCGGCATAATAGGTTTCCCTGTCAGGGAGATATACTGACTCTGGATATCCTTATAATCTTTCCCGAAAATAAAGTAATAGACAAATGCTCCGTCTGGTGCCTCAAACGAATAATATTCATTGGACTCTGTACCAAATTTAAATTCTGTTTTATAAGTATTATCAAGGAAAATCCCATATTGGTAACTACTCATAAAGAAGGGTATGCTTTTATATAGCGGATCCTCGTTTACACTGTAGCAGGGGCGGTCGCTGTTCCACATCTTGTATTCCCGTCCGCGTCGATTGAGAGGCCCGGCCTTTTCTCCCAAGCCGAAAAACTGTTCGTCGTCTCGCAATACCTTGTAAGCTTTCTTCGCCGTGGAGTCAGACACGTGACCGATCTCCTTATAATCACTGAACAACAGTTTTTGCCATTTATCAAAAATCTGTAGTTGCATCGGGCTCTTGTTCATCCTGATACGGAGCCTGGAAGTGTATATCTCGTAGGATGATGGTTCGTCGTTCACCGCTATCTTCTCCATATTTTCGAGGTCCTCATTGATTACTGCAAACGATTTATTTTTGCGAACAAATGTGCCATGGGGATCGAACCATATTTTTACGACGGAGTTGTTGAGAAAGTCCAGTGACAGCCTCGATCCATCTTCCGTGTTAAACACAACCCTATTCCCTTCTTTTGTATATGAGGTAACCTCCTTCGATCTACCACCTTGTTGTGCATAGATGACAAAAGGAGTGAAGAGAGTCAGCAGTAATATAAATTGTAGGTACTTCATCAAATTTCTTTTACGTGATAGTTAATACTCGATGACAATCATGTCCCAATACTTCAACGACGGAAGTGTGAACCTGACTTCATTCCCTGCCTGTGTGAAGTCGAGCGTTCTGGCTGCTCCTCCATTTATATCGGGTGAAGCAAACCAGATTTTCTTCACAGGACGGGTCACTGTTACTTTTATTTCAGTACCGATGATGGCCAGAGGCTCTTTTTGGGTTCCATTGGTATCTCTCCACTCCATGGAGTTTGCATTAGAGAAATTAAGCAGATGGATTACTTCCTTGTCAGTAAATCTTTTGCCAGTAACGGCTACGGCTCCCTTTGATGCAGGCCAGTTTTCAAACCTGGCCTGGTTGTTGTCCGACTGCACATTGAACGAGGCAAACGCTCCTCCGTCACGTAAAAGATTCTGATAAGCCACAAGAAAATCGTAGTAACAAACCAAAGCCTCCTTTAACTCTTTCTTCATCTGCAGATTCGAATTGGGGAAGTATTCGTTTGCCAGGTAGTGTTCACCCAGTTCAAGGTGAGCTCCTCCGAACGAGAATATCACCGCGTTGGTCAACAATACACCCGGTGCGTTTACATAACCAGAGCTGCTGGATTTTGCATAGTTAACATAAGCAGCCAGCACGGTCTGCTTCTTGTTATCCGAATAGGCATTGTTTTCAAGGATCACATTTGCCAGCTCTCCAAAAGTTTTGCTTTCATCCCACACTTCGGTATAGAGAAAATCGACCTCGTTTTGGGATATATAACTCTGCCCAAACTGGCTAACCGCATTCATCACCAACCTTTTGTCGGGACGGGACTGCTTCATGGCTGCTATAAAAGACGCATAAGTCTCCTCCAACTTTAGCAGATTACCGTTATAATCGTATACTGCTCCCCGGTTACCCAGCTGATCAATATGATAACCGTCGAAATCGAATACCCGGTATACATCGTTATGACGTGCTATGAGATAGTTCTGCCACGCATTGTTTGCCGGATTTGTGAGGTAAATGCTACTGCGAAAGGGGGAATCAAGATGGTGACTGTCTTTGACTGAGCGGTTGGAATCCTTGAAAATATACCACTCTTCCTTTACACCATCCGCCGCCGCATTGCTCAATGCGCCAAATGCGAGATTGTAAAACATCGCTTTCATTCCTCTCCCGTGCATGGCATCAATATAACTTTTCACTGTAGAGAGATAGTTGGTACGACCAATGAGATCGGGCCACTGGGACAGCGGATTATCTACGGTTCCTGCCAGCGGGCGGTGGTGGTCGTGCATCCAGTCATAAAATTGTACCCCATTTATGTGATAACGGTTTAAAAGCTCAATATTTTTCCCGATCTGCGTCTTCGACAGATCACCATACGAAGAGAGAAAGCCGTAACGGGGAAACTTTGTCCAGTCGGAAGAAACATCCACAGCAATGGTGTGATAAATCTTTTCTTCTTTTCCATCAACTTCATAAATATCCACCATATACCCTTTGAAATCTTCTGCCGGTGTAATCCATGACCAGCTCGTCCCCTGCAGCTCCTCCTCCTTTATTACTTTTCCCAGGTGCGAATAACGCACTTTTGGGTTACCGGAAGGTTTTTCTTTCAGCGTAAAACGGACAGTCTCCCCTGGTTTGTATACCGACTTATCGGTTGTGATGTCGACCGACAGATAGGTATCGCCGTAAGTTATCGGATTATTTTTTGTATCATAATCATCTTTGCATGAAGTCAATGTCAGCAAACAGATTAAAAACAGAAAGGTGATTTTTTTGATCATAATTTGAATCGGAGATCTGCCGCACCGCTCATCCGGTGCGGTAGATCATCCCTGTTTGTTTATTGTTTTTGAATGGTGATGGTTTCTTTTAACTGATCGAGTTCGATTTTATAAGTGCCGGATTCCGAAATCCTCCACTTGTAGTCCACGCCAGCCCCGGGATAATTAAACAACATCTGTTCTGTCTGCCCCGTAGGTGATTTATCTGCTTCGCTCGCAATAAACCAGGCACCATTCCAATCGGATTGCTTGTCGCATGTAAACTTCAGCTCTCCGCCCTTAAGTGATCCACTCCATGTGAACTTGTAGGGATCGGCTGTGGCCGTCATGGGAGTGGCATTGCCAATATCCCACCCGTTGGGTGAAGCATCGCCTACGAGGTAAATCATTTCAAATGGCACAAATGGAACGATATCTATCTTCATGTCCCGTGTATCCAGTTTGATTTTATATACGCCGCCAGTAATGTTCCATTTATAATCAGGATCACCCGCCCATTTGTCCACATCGAGGCCTATGCCTTCTGCTGTCTTATCAACAGTGGGACGGAAAAAGAGTGCGTCCCAGTTTACCGCGGCAGTTCCTATTTTAAATTCACCCCCGGCTGAAAGGTCACCATTGTAATGGAAGATAAACGGATCCACAGGATTCACGGCCATCGGCTGAAAACTCCATCCGGTGGGATTGCCTACAAACCACAATTCGCTATATTCCGGTCCTTCACCTCTTACAATACTGATTGTCAGCGTAATCAAATTCACTTTTACCGTATAGGTTCCTCCTTCAGTTATTTCGAACTGTTCGTCGTAGGGATCATCAAAACTTTCGCGCAGATAGAGTTTCGTATCGCTCTCTCCCTTGTTGTAAGAGGGAGCAAACTCTCCCGGCGTGGCGATAAATTTGAATTTTCCTGGCGAAAGCGATCCGGTCCAGGTAAACCCTTTGGGAACATTGCTGATGGGGCGCATTTCGGTGGCATCGTCGGCATTCCATCCGTTGGGTGTAGCATCACCCAGCATGTACAGTGTCTTGGTAATCGGTTTGTGTGTTTTAACCGAGAGGCGTTGCAGGTTCGAAATCTCCGGTTCGATACCCTCTGCAGCGACAGTGGCTTTAACACGGACCTCCAGCACCACCTCCTTATTTACTTCAACACCAAAATTATTTAGCAATATCTCATTCAGCTCTTCGTTCTTGTAAATTTTTTCGTATACACCCCTTCCCAAATCAATCGATACGCCTCCTGCAAAGTTGTCACCCTGCAAATCCATCTGAAAGGTATAGCTGATTCCGGCATTGGTACCTTGGTTGGAACCGGTTGTCCATGACAATTTCAGGGCTTCCGAAGTCGGATTTGCAGCATCCAGCTCGATTTCAGCCAATGAAGCAGTTATTTCAAGGGGACTGCTTCCCTTGTCCAGTTCCATGTAATTATCGTCGGCACACCCTACAAACAGTGTGACCCACAACGACAGTAAAAATAGTAATCTGTATATCTTCATAACAGTCTCTCTTTTTGATATTAATATCCTTGATTTTGTGTGAGATTAGGATTGGCATCCCTCTCCTTTTGCGGGATAGGAAACAACAGGTGTTTCTGCGTCGCGTTGATTTTACCGATGGAGTGCAGGAAATCCAAGGCATATTGTCCGTTATCCCACCTGATGATATCGAACCAGCGATGTCCTTCGAAGGCCAGTTCAATGCGACGTTCATTTCTGATTTTCTCTCTCATCTGTTCGGTTGTGAGATTCTCCACATCTCCCCTATTTGTCAGGCCTGCCCTTTTACGCACCTGGTATAATGGTTCTTCTGCTTCTGTTGTTCTTCCCAGCTCATTCAGCGCTTCAGCTTTCATCAACAACACATCGGCAAAACGCAATACCACAACATTTGCAGAGTTGGTATTATAATCGGGAGAGACGGACAGCGGCACAAGGAACTTCCGAACATTGTAACCCGTGTTCGACATATTCGCCTTGTATGATTTGCCGTCGAAATCGGGACCTCCCTCATACAGGATGGTTTTGTCTTTACGCAAATCTCCATTCTCATATTGGTCCACGAACTCCTGTGTCGGTTGGTTCCAGCCATAAGCACCGCCAACCCATCCTGTATTACGCGGACCCATGTAGGTACTTAGCCAGTTGGCCTGGTTTTCATCACTCCAGAAACCAGCCTTGGTCAGTCCGTAATATTGCACTTCAAATAGAGATTCTGCTGTGTTCTTATGCCGTTCCTCACCCCCGAAGCTATCGCTGTAATCGGAATTCAGGGTATAACCGAGGCTCTCTACCAGCTCACTCATCTGTAGTGATTCTGCATACATTCCCAATGTCAGATAAACCTTTGCCAGCATGCCGGCAGCCGCACCCTTGGAAGCACGGCCGATGTCGCTTCCCGAATATGCTTCCCTGACCGGCAACAATTCAATTGCATCCTTCAAGTCAGGAATTATCACCTCGTTGTAGATGGTCATCTTGTCGGTACGTTCGGGCAGCAGGTTGTCTCCAGGCTTCGGTGTGGAGACTGTCATCGGGACATCTCCGAAAAGCTGCACCAGAATGAAATAATAGTTGGCACGAAGAAACTTCGCTTCTCCGATAGAACGGTTTTTCAACGATTCGTCGATATCCATCTTCGGCACATTTTCCAATACCGTATTGCAGTATAGTATCCCGGGATTGGGACCTCGCCATATGTCCAGTGCAGCTGCATTGTCGGCTGTAGCTACAAAATTTGCCAAGGTAACAGTCTCTATCCCGTCGGTGCCTCCACCAGCACCCACTTCGCTGTTTCCTGCAATGATATCGAGCGTCCAGATTCTCATGTTGTATAATTTGGGACGCTGTAGCGGCTGATAAGCCCCATTTACCAGGGCAATAGCCGACGCTTCGTCCGTGAGAGCCTCGGCACTTGGGTCTTCATACGGAACTTTATCCAAAAAATCGGAGCAGGATCCAAAGAGTGTCAATACCGATAAAAGTCCAATTATATATGCTATTTTTCTCATATTGTCATCGATTAAAATTGAATATTTAGGCCTAAACTGATTGTACGTGTTACCGGATAGGTGCCGAGATCGACACCTCCTGCCCCTACTTCAGGATCAAAACCAGAATAACCGGTCAATGTAAAGAGGTTCTGGCAAGAGAGATAGAGTCGTGCCATACTTAGTTGAGCCTTCTGTGCTACTGATTTCGGCAACGTATATCCTAACGTGAGATTTTTCAAACGAAGGTATGATCCATCCTCGATAAACCGGTTGGAATGGCGTACATTCTGATTGGGGTCGCTGTAGACAGCACGCGGAACACTGTTACTTGTTCCTTCTCCTGTCCAGCGGTCCAACACTTTTGTCGTCTGGTTTTGCGGGACTGACATACTTTCCTGCCATATTCTGTTGGCATTGTAAATGTCGTTTCCGGCCACACCCTGGAAAAAGACCTGCAGGTCGAAATTTCCGTAAGCAAAGCTGTTGTTCATGGAGAACGTCCATTCAGGGAATGGATTACCGATAAAGGTACGGTCATCGGCATTGATGACTCCGTTGTTGTCAAGATCACGAAACTTGATATCGCCAGGTGCTGTTCCGCCGGTTACCTGCGTAGCATACCGGTCCACCTCCTCCTGATTCTGGAAGATGCCGTTGGTTACATAACCATAGAACGCGTTCACAGGTCGTCCTTCGGCACTCACCTGCACTTTAGTCATATTGATATCCCCACCGGTAAACAGGGCAATACCGTCATTCATTTTGATTACTTCATTCTTATTGTAAGAAACATTGAAATCGGTATCCCATTCAAACTGGCCCGTGAGGTTTCTGGAGGAGACAGTCAGCTCAAGCCCTTTGTTCCTAATCTCTCCGGCATTTACACTAGGCACGTAAATGTCTGAATAACCTGTTGTGATGGGTACTGACATCGGCACCAGCATATCGCTTGTATTTTTCAGGTAAGCATCAAGCGTCAGATTAATCCGTTGATTCAATAAAGAGAGATCCACCCCGGCATTAAACTGCCTTACCGTCTCCCATTGTACATCCTGATTGGGCATCACCAGCGGATAGAGCGTAGAAACCGGTGTACCGTTGAACACATACTGTCCCGTTTTCAACCGGGTAAAATAGGCGTAGTTGTCTATACCTCCCTGGTTTCCCGTTTCTCCGTATCCCAAACGGACTTTCACATCGTCGATCCATTCGTTTGCGTGGAAGAAAGATTCTTCCGACAAGCGCCAAGCTGCGGAGAACGAGGGAAAAGTACCCCACCTGTTTTCTTTGGAAAATCGGGAGGAGCCGTCGCGACGGATTGTTGCGGTGAAAAGATATTTGTTGTCGTAATTGTAATTGGCTCGCCCCATAAACGAGAGGATAGCCCAATCGTTTTTGGTACCCCCGACGGTGGGGTCGGTAAGCCCGTTATTTAACTGGCTGTTATTATCACTCAGGAATCCCTGCACACTTGCGTTCATGCGGTTATACAAGTTATTCTGGGCGCTGGAACCAATCATCACGTTGACGTTGTGTTTATCTGCGAAGGTGTCGAGGTAAGTAAGCGTATTATCCCACAGATAGGTAAGACTTTTATTCGACTCTTCATACAGTGAAGACTGCGGCTGTGGGATAGGCTTCCAGTCATATTTGGGACTAAAGCTGTTCTGATCCCAAAACTTGAAGTCGATGCCACCCAGTGACTTAAAAGTAAGTTTATCTGCCGGTTTTATCTCAGCGAAGATATTTCCAAGCACGTTGTATCCGTTGGTTCTGTTTCGACTAAGTGTTGCTGTTCCAATAGGATTGCGTATATCCCCGTACTGATAAGCCGGTTCTCCGGGACCGGAGTAAGAACCATCTTCGTTGTAAACAGGCTGCGTAGGCAGCGAGGCCATCGTACCGCGAATATCATAAGAACCCTGTTTCTTGATATCGTGACTCAGGGTTATATTGTTCCCGAATTTTATCCATGAACGCACGTTCGATTCGCTATTGAACTGCACCGTGTATCGTCGGTATGATGTATTAGACACAACACCGTCCTGATCGAATACTCCTCCCGACACATAATAATTTCCCTTATCACTACCTCCGGAATAGGAAACCGTATAGTTTCTCATTCTCGCCGAACGGAAGAGTTCATCAAGCCAGTCGGTACCTTCACCCCAGACCGTTGGATCAGCAAAGTCGGCGCGCTGTGTCAGCGGGGAGGAGGCCAACTGGTTATAATTAGCAATCATCTCGTTATGTAACGAGGCAAACTGTGTAGCATTCAACATCTGTGGCATGCCGGTAGCAGTTTGTACTCCCCAGTTCGCACTGAATGAGATAGATCCGTCACCCGATTTGCCCTTCTTCGTGGTAACCAATATGACGCCGTTTGCCCCCCGCGACCCGTAAATGGCAGTGGCAGAAGCATCTTTGAGCACATCCACGGTTTCCACATCTTCCATATTCAGGGAATTGATTCCCAGGTCCGTGGGTACCCCGTCTATAACCAGAAGCGGTTCGCTGTTATTGATAGTGCTGATTCCCCTGATGCGGAAGGAGACATTGTCACCCGGTTTACCGGAGGAGATAACCTGCACACCTGCAGCCCGTCCCTGAAGCGCTTCCCCGATACTGGCTACCGGCTTGTCCTTCATCGTCTCCCCCGAAACCGATGATACAGCGCCTGTGAGATCTCTTTTTTTCATCACACCATATCCGATTACAACCAACTCGTCCAACAGTTGGTTGTCCTCTTTTAGCACGATAGAGAGATGTGTTTTCCCTGCAACAGGGATCTCCTGTGGGTGATATCCTATATAAGATATGGTAATTACTGATGATTCGGGCACCGATAAAGAAAAATTACCATCGATATCACTTACGGTACCGGTCGTAGTTCCTTTTACAAAAACGGAAGCACCTATCACAGAAACACCATTCTCTTCGGTGATATTCCCGGAAATAGTTTTTTGATTCTGAGCCGACAGATTCGCTGTAAAGGCCGCACACAATACAAATAAAACCAGCCTGTATGCAAATGGCTCTTTGAAAAATTTCTGTTTTTCCCTCATGTTAATAAATTTAGAAAATAAAAATGTGAAAATTCTCACTATAATAATAGCTTAAACAAGTTCCCAGGCTACGCCCGCCCCTATTTAATTGTTTTTAACACTAACTTCGATGTGAGTTAACACTCGTTTTGCGCAGTGAAATCGGCCAAGAACAAACCTGGTGAGGACTTTTCATCCAGAGTAGATCATCTTTAGGAAATAATCCGGTAGAAACAAACGCAAATCATTCGAACATTACGTTAGCAAATGTAAAAGATGAAATGATGACTTAAAAATTCAAATAGTTAACATATAGATGTATAAAACATCAAAACGCTAATTATCAAATAATTAAAAATTATAATTGCAACAAAAAAGTGGATAGAATATATTTAAATCTTCTGAATAACCCCTATTTTCATCACAAAGCTTTCGAATTTATCACGAGGTACGGCAGCTTTATTTCGGACTCTCGTCCGATAATTGTAGATCGTATTTGCAGAATAACGCAAAAAGTTGGCTATGCGTGAACTGTCGGTTATCCCCAGCCTAATAAGTGCAAATATACGCAATTCGGTATTGAGCAGCTCATCGGGTTTTAGATTGAATCGCTCTTCTTCGACCAGAAGAGAATTAAATTCTTCTACAAAATTTGGATAGAGATGTAGAAAGATGTTATCGAACAGGCTATAAAGCTCCTTTAACTCCTGATCAATCATCTCATGCGATTTCAACATTCTGAAAAGTTCTTCTAATTTTCTTTCGACCGCTTTTTTATTGAGTGTGCTCCGGTATTTCTCCAGTTTATCGATATAGGTTGAACAGAGATCCAGGAAATGACCGATATAAGTCTCTTTGATCTCGTTCGATTCAGACAGCTCGTCGTTTATATCCGACATTTTTTTATTCGTATCATTCAATTGATCAACGGTGCGTTGCAGATCTTCATTCAGCTCATTCAATCTCAGGTTAGTGTGGTAAAGTTCCTTTCGTATACGGGTAATCTTCTTCATCTGTCGATAGACATATATCACCGCAATGATGAGGAACAGCGACAACAAGCTTACAAGGTAGAGGAAGAGCTGAAGTTCCGATTTCTGATTACGGACTCTTTCCTGATAGGCCGAGTCGATGATGGGGAGTATTTGTGAAATTTCATAGGTCCGCAGCCGTGCATTACAAAACATGGCATCTTCCATCGATGATTTGATGCAGTCATAGGCTTTTTCTATATTCCCGATCTCAAATAAAGTCACTGCCAGAGCCTGCATAGAAGCATTTTCCATAATTGCGTTTCTGATATCACAAATGGCCGATATGGCAAAATAGGTTATTTGCTTGTCAACGATTCCCTCTTCCCGGTAGATGGTTGCAAGAGCATAGGTCAATACTGCCTTCTCGTGATTTTCTTCCTCCGATTGATTGATCAGATCTTCCAGTATTTGTTTCGATTCGGTCAATCGATTTTCATCGAATAGTTTTTCTGCCAATACAATCCGGTAATGGTTAGATTCTTTATTCAGAACGTTCAGCAAAGAATCGCGATATAGACTACTCTTCGCGATATAAACAGAAGCATTGGGATTATTGAAGGAGTAGTTTCTGTAAAGCTGTTTATAGCTGTCATAATAGTTAATCAACAGATTGTCCGAAAGTTTTTCATCATCGATTCGTGTTAGAATATCCAACGATTCGATATACAATCCCGATATAATATACAAAGAGGTAAGGTTGAGTTTCGATTCATTCAGTCTGTATTGATCATTCAACCTTCCGGCAAGTTTTATGTTTTCTTTTGCATAATGAATGGCCGAATCGGAAATGTATGTTTTGTATTCGTTAAATAATTGCAGGCTGATCTCATATTGCTGTATTTCGCTGATAACAGGTGTTTCCAACATTTTTTTTATCGATGATATCCGATCTTCTTTTTCCGTCATGAATGTGTCTTTTAGCTCCATCATCCCGTACAGTCTCCTGAGCACCTGTTCCTGTTGCGGTTCCGAGGCGAACATATTTCCGCTCCAAGTAACAAAAAAAGCTATCAATATCAGCAAAGGGATCGTTTGGTGAACTTTCAACATCGGATAGATCTTACTTTAGTAGATTGTCAATTATCTCTTCTCCAGCAGTACCACGTTTTCCACATGGTGGGTATGGGGGAACATATCGACCGGCTGTATGCGTGTAACCTTGTATTTGCTGTCCAGAAGATTCAGGTCGCGTGCCTGCGTGGCAGGGTTACAACTCACGTAGACAATCCGCTCCGGTCCCGCGAGCAGGATGGCATTGACCACATCCTCGTGCATACCGGCACGGGGTGGGTCGGTGATGATCACATCGGGACGGCCATGTGTTTCGATAAACCCATCAGTAAGCACATCTTTCATGTCGCCGGCGTAAAAACGGGTATTTTCGATCTGGTTGATTGCCGAATTGATCTTCGCATCGGCAATTGCCTCCTCCACATATTCAATCCCGATTACCTCCTTTGCATTGCGTGCCACAAAGTTGGCAATGGTCCCTGTGCCTGTATAGAGGTCGTATACCCTCTCTTCTCCCGAGAGTTGCGCAAAGCTGCGTGCCACCTCGTAAAGATGATATGCCTGCTCGCTGTTGGTTTGATAGAACGATTTGGGTCCGATACGGAACTGCAGGCCCTCCATCTCCTCAAGGATGTGATCGCGACCCTTCCATACCAACACATCCTGGTCAGTAATGGTATCATTTGCTTTTTGATTGATGATGTAAAGTAGTGAGGTGATCCGAGGAAACTGCAGGGCAATATGTTCCATCAGTCGTTCTCTTTTTTCCGGATCGTCTTCATAGAAGACCACAATAACCATCCATTCGCCAATGGAGCTGTTGCGGATCATCAAGGTACGCATCAGCCCCTGCTGGTTGCGCAGATCGAAGAAGGAATACCCCTGCTCCAGACAGAAGGAGCGAATGCTATTCCTGATTTGGTTGGCAAGGTCGTCCATCAGCCAGCACTTGTCGATATCAAGGACTTTGTCAAACATCCCCGGGATATGAAAACCCAAGGCATTCATTTGGTCAAACTCCCGGTCGGAACTGATCTCCTCTTCCGTAAGCCATCGCTTATTGGAAAAGGTAAACTCCAGCTTATTCCGGTAGAAAGTATCTTTTGGTGCACCCAGAATAGGAGTTATTTCAGGCAGGTTGATCTTACCGATACGTTCCAGGTTGTCCTGTACCTGCTTCTGTTTGTATTTTAGTTGTTCCTGGTAGGGCAATTGCTGCCACTTGCAGCCACCACACACACCGAAGTGACTACAAAAGGGTGTTGCCCTGTTTTCGGAATATTTTACGAAGCGCACCACCCTGGCTTCGGCGTAGCTGTTTTTTTTGCGTGTCAGCTGGAGGTCCGCCACATCACCAGGCACAGCATAGGGCACAAAAACAGCCATGCCTTCTACTTTTGCGATTGCCTTTCCCTCAGCTGCCACATCGGTGATAAGCACTGACTCCAGGATTGGGAGCTGTTTCTTGTTTCTTGCCATCAATCAGTTTTTTGGACTACAAAGATAAATAAAACGCCCCATCTTTCGATGGAGCGTACATGTTATTTTAGATGATACTGAACTACTTTGAGGGAACTGTGGCTGGGTTAGCTGCTGTAGCAGGAAGAGGGCTGTCTTCCCGTATGAACATTAACCTATAAAAGCTGATCGCTAACTGCTGCTCGCCCTATCAACTAAATGAACAATTGGGCTGTGTCACCACCTTAAAGAAATCGTTTCCCTTATCGTCCACCAGAATGAAAGCGGGAAAATCCTCCACTTCAATCTTCCAGATAGCCTCCATACCCAGCTCGGGATACTCCAGGCACTCCAGGCTTCTGATGCTTTCTTGCGCCAGAATCGCAGCGGGTCCGCCAATGCTACCCAGGTAGAAACCGCCATATTTTTTGCAGGCGTCAGTTACCTGCTGACTTCGGTTTCCTTTGGCAAGCATGATCATGCTGCCGCCATGCGACTGGAACAGATCCACGTAGGAGTCCATCCGTCCCGCCGTGGTGGGGCCCATTGATCCGGAGGCATACCCAGCCGGAGTCTTTGCCGGCCCGGCGTAGTAGATGGGATGATCCTTGATATATTGGGGCAATCCTTCACCCCGGTCGATGCGTTCCTTCAGTTTCGCGTGGGCAATGTCACGTCCCACGATGATGGTACCGTTCAGTGAAAGACGGGTAGAGACCGGATATTTGGAAAGTTCAGCCAGTATCTCATTCATAGGCCTGTTCAGGTCGATCTTTACGCCACCCCCTTCACCGGCCTCACGGTATTCTTCCGGAATAAGTCGTGCCGGATTATCCTCCAGCTTCTCGATCCAGATACCATCACGGTTGATCTTCGCCTTGATGTTGCGGTCAGCCGAACAGGAAACACCCATTCCTACGGGGCAGGAGGCGCCATGGCGTGGCAGGCGGATCACCCGTACATCATGTGCAAAGTATTTTCCTCCAAACTGTGCACCCAGCCCAAGCTCTTCAGAAGCTCTCTTTAACCGGTTTTCCAGTTCAATATCGCGAAATGCCTGTCCCAGTTCATTTCCTTCAGTGGGCAGGTTGTCATAATATTTGGCCGAAGCCAGCTTCACCGTCTTCAGGTTCACTTCGGCCGATGTTCCCCCAATCACAAATGCAAGGTGATAGGGCGGGCAGGCAGCTGTACCGAGCGATTGCATTTTTTCAATCAGGAAGTTTTCAAGCTTTCCCGGAGTCAGCAACGCCTTGGTTTCCTGATAAAGATAAGTCTTATTTGCAGAACCACCCCCCTTGGCAATACAGAGGAAGTTGTATTCATCGCCGTCGGTGGCATAGAGGTCGATCTGTGCCGGCAGGTTGGTACCGGTATTTACCTCGTCGTACATGTTCAACGCTGCATTCTGGGAATAACGCAGGTTTTCGTTGACAAACGTGTTGTAGACCCCTTCCGAAAGAGCCTTCTCATCATTACCGTCGGTCCACACCTGCTGTCCTTTTTTGCCCATGATGATGGCCGTACCGGTATCCTGACAGAAAGGGAGAATACCTTTGGCCGATATCTCGGCATTACGCAGGAAAGTGAGCGCCACAAACTTGTCGTTCTCGCTTGCCTCGGGGTCGTTGAGAATTTGGGCTACCTGCTCCTGGTGTTCGGGACGAAGCAGAAACTCCACATCACGGAAGGCGGTTTGAGCCATCAATGTCAATCCCTCTTTGGAAACTTTGATAATTTCTTTTCCTTCAAACTCTGATACAGAGACATGCTCTTTGGTGAGCAGATAATAGTCAGTCCGGTCCTTTGACATAGGAAAAGGCGACTGATACCTGAAAGGTTTATTTGCCATAAGAAAATTGGTTATAATCGTTTTGATGATCCCGTTTGTCAATTTATCGGCAAAAATACAAATAAAAAACGGCACCGTCAATAATCCATGGGACCGATCATCTCTTCCGGTTTTACCCAGTCATCAAATTCCTCCGGCGTGACGTACCCCAGCCGTACTGCCTCCTCCCTGAGGGTGGTACCGTTTTTGTGGGCAGTGTTGGCTATCTCTGCCGCTTTATAATAACCGATTTTTGTATTCAGTGCTGTCACCAGCATCAGCGATTTGCCCAGCAGCTCCTTAATCCGGGGCTTATTGGGCTCTATACCGGAGACACAGTGTATGTCGAACGACACTGCAGCATCACCCAGCAGCTGTGCACTCTGCAGAAAATTGGCCGCCATTAGCGGCTTGAACACATTCAACTCGAAGTGACCCTGCATACCTCCTACTGCTATTGCCACGTCGTTACCCATCACCTGGGCACACACCATGGTAAGTGCCTCCGCCTGCGTGGGGTTTACTTTTCCCGGCATAATGGAAGACCCTGGCTCATTGGCAGGAATAATGATCTCACCGATACCACTCCTGGGACCCGACGCAAGCAGACGGATATCATTGGCAATCTTATTGAGAGCCACAGCAACCTGCCTCAGTGCGCCATGTGTCTCCACGATGGCATCATGGGCTGCCAGTGCTTCGAATTTGTTTCCAGCGGTGACAAAAGGAAGACCGGTAAATCCGGCAATATATTTTGCCACCGTCACATCGTAATCCCTGGGGGAATTTAACCCCGTACCCACGGCGGTACCTCCGAGGGCCAGCTCAGCAAGATGAGGCAGCGTATGCTCAATGGCTTTGATCCCGAACATCAGCTGTGTGGCATAGCCACTGAACTCCTGCCCCAGGGTGAGAGGCGTAGCATCCATCAAATGGGTCCGACCAATTTTTACTACACTGGCCATCTCTTTCGATTTGGCAGTCAGTGACCGTTGTAACTGCCTCAGCCCTGGCAATGTTACCTCTGACACTTTTTTATAACAGGCAATATGCATGCCGGTGGGGAAAGTATCATTGGAAGACTGCGATTTGTTCACATCGTCGTTCGGTTGCAACGTCTTCTCTCCTTCTCCGATCACTTTTCCTGCCAGTTGATGAGCCCGGTTGGCTATTAATTCATTCAGGTTCATATTACTCTGCGTACCCGAACCGGTCTGCCAGATCACCAGTGGGAACTGGTCATCGTGCTTTCCTTCCAGTATCTCATCGCACACCCTTGCAATGAGATCCCGCTTTTCCTGTGACAGGATACCAAGTTCATGATTTGCATAGGCTGCACCTTTTTTCAGATAGGCAAAGCCATATATAATCTCCATCGGCATGGAACCTGGGGGACCGATTTTAAAATTGTTGCGCGACCGTTCTGTCTGTGCACCCCATAACTTATCGGCAGGCACTTTCACCTCGCCCAGCGTATCTTTTTCAGTTCTATATTCCATCTCGTATCTGTTTTTCACCAGTAACATTATACATTTTTCAAATATACTAAAACAACATCAAACAATGTATTATTTATAACTAATTTAAATAATACAGAGAAAAATAGTATCTTTGCAGGCTAATCAGGGAGTTTATTTATGCGTCTGTCGGAACTGCAAACAGGACAAAAAGCATACATCATAAAGGTTAATGGTAGCGGCGCTTTCAGGAAACGTATCCTGGAGATGGGATTTGTGCGGGGTGAGGAGGTGAAGTCGGTGCTGAACGCCCCGCTGAAAGATCCCATCAAGTATGAACTTATGGAGTATGAGGTATCACTGCGTCGTAGTGAGGCGGTGATGGTTGAGATTGCCATGCTCGAGGAGGAAACGCGGGAAAAAACATCTTCTCAGGAAGTGGTGCAGGAGGATGACATGATAGAGCCTGTAACCATTTCCCAAAGCAATGGTTCAGGTGATTTCCGTACGGATCATTCCCGTTCGTCACAAAAAAATATCAAAGTGGCTTTGCTGGGTAATCCCAATTCCGGCAAAACCTCAATTTTCAATCTGGCATCCGGTGCACACGAACGCGTGGGAAACTACAGCGGCGTGACAGTTAACGCCAAGGAGGGCACACTAAAGCACAATGGCTATTCCTTCACGCTGGTCGACCTGCCCGGCACCTATTCACTTTCCGCATACACCCCCGAGGAGTTATATGCCAGAAAATATATGTTGGAGGAAAAACCCGATGTGATTGTGAATGTGGTATCTGCATCAGCGTTAGAGCGAAACCTCTATCTTACAACCGAGCTGCTGGATCTGCAAGTCCCGATGGTCATCGCCCTCAATATGTACGATGAGCTTGAGAAGAGCGGTCGCACGTTCGATCATGAAACATTTTCAACACTCATCAACACGCCCATTGTACCTACTGTGGGCAAGAGAGGGGAAGGTATACCTCAGCTCCTTGAAAAAGTAATCGCCGTTTACCTGACCAAAGGTCGGGAGCCGATTCAAATCCCTTACGGGAGGGTACTGGAGAAGTCGATATCCATCATGGAAAGAGAGCTACATCGTGAGGTCGGAAATTGGGAGATGCCCCTGCGGTACGTATGCGTAAAATTACTGGAGGGCGACAAGGAGGTGGAAAGTCGCATACGCACACTTCCCATGCGGGAACAGATTTTCACCCGCAGGGACAAGGAACGTAGTTACATAGAGAAACTACTGCGTGAAGACCCCGAGTCGGCATTCACCAACGCCCGCTACGGTTTCATCGCCGGAGGGCTGAAGGAAACGCTCACCGAAAAGATTCATTTTGCCGAAAAGACAAAACTGCTCGATTCCATTGTCACAAACAGATATCTGGGATTTCCGTTCTTCTTTCTCTTCCTATGGGTGATGTTTGAAGCCACTTTTCGTCTGGGCAATTATCCGATGGAATGGATAGAATGGCTGGTGGCAACACTGGGTAACCTGATCCGTGAGAATATGGCAGAGGGCCCTCTGAAAGCGCTGATTGTGGATGGCATCGTAGGTGGCGTGGGCGGTGTAATTGTCTTCCTGCCCAACATCGTGATCCTCTATCTTTTTATTGCCTTCATGGAGGACTCCGGATATATGGCCCGTGCTGCCTTCATCATGGATAAGCTGATGCACAAGATCGGCCTTCACGGGAAGTCATTTATTCCGCTGATCATGGGTTTTGGCTGCAATGTACCGGCCGTGATGGCGACTCGCACCATTGAAAGCCGCAGCAGCCGCATGATCACCATGCTCATTGTCCCGTTCATGTCATGCAGCGCCCGCCTACCGGTCTACATCCTCTTTGCCGGCGCTTTCTTCCCGGAGCGTGCAAGCCTAGTCCTGCTGGGATTGTACGCTTTCGGCATCCTGATTGCCGCCTTCACGGCACGATTATTTCGCAGAACACTCTTCCGGGAGGAAGAGACTCCCTTCGTGATGGAACTGCCTCCCTA
>DGZP01000039.1:0-27378 GCA_002398565.1 Proteiniphilum sp. UBA4977 | reverse complement strand
CAGTATCTCCAAAAGATGGGAGGCCCCATCCTGGTCGCCTCCATCGTCATCTGGTTTCTGGGTTACTTTCCTCAGGACTGGAAAAAAAATGCTGTATTTGAGGCAGAGGCAACACAGGTGGAGGCGAGGTTCGGTGACAGCGAAATAAGCCGCACCGAAAGAGATTTGCTCCTTGCCGATATCGCCCATTCAAGAAATACTGCACATCAGGAAAATTCCTATATCGGTAAAATCGGAAAGTTCATTGTACCTGTGATGAGACCGCTGGGGTTCGACTGGAAGATATCGGTAAGCCTCCTCTCGGGGATGGCTGCCAAAGAAATAGTAATCAGCACCATGGGCGTACTTTATACGGGTGACAGCGAAGACCAGCAATCGTTACAAACCAGGTTGCAGGCTGAAGCTTATCCTGACGGATCACCCGTCTTCACCCCGCTGGTGATCACAGGCTTCCTGCTATTCGTGCTGATTTACTTCCCCTGCATTGCAACCATTGCAGCCATCAAGGAGGAGTCTCATTCCTGGAAATGGGCCCTATTCAGCGTCTTCTACTCCACAGGACTGGCATGGCTTATTGCTCTCGTGGTACACCAGTTGGGAAGGCTGTTTCAATGAGATTTACGAGAAAACAAACTTTTTACTGACTCTTTTTGTTGTAACATTTATGGATATACAACTTTTCATTGTTATCATCATTGGTATTGTCACAGGGACTATCCTTCTGCGACAGATCTACTATTTCTTTTTTATCCAGAAAGACCACACACGCTGCGGCAGCTGCAACATGTGTGATCTGCCGAAGAAAGAGTCCTCCTCTGGATCATAGTCCTGTTTCGTTCTTCATCACACCGGATATCACAGTGCATGGCGATATTTTCAGTTTCAACGGGACACGAGTGACGCATCATATATTACAGTCCCCTCAGATACTGTGTATAATACTCGTATGTCTTCATCGAAAATTACCAGATCTGCATCTTTACCGGGCTTAATAGATCCTTTTCGGCTGTCGACGTTCATAATGCGTGCAGGCGTAAGGGTCATCATCTTTACTGCATCCGTCAACGACACTTCGGCCATGTTGACCATCGTTCGAATCATCCGGTCGGCTGTAGCCACGCTACCGGCAAAAGACGAACGATCAGGCAGCTTGGCCACCCCACCCTCGATAATTACACGTTGCCCCTCGTGAAGACTCCCCAGCACCGAATCTCCGTTAGGCATACCTGCACCGCGCATCGAATCGGTACAGAGGGCTATCTTATCGGCACCCTTAAACTTGTAGACAAACTGCAATAGCGGACGAGGAAGATGTACACCGTCGGCGATGATCTCTACAGTCATATCATCAATAAGATAAGCCGCCTCTACCACTCCCGCATACCGGAAGGCGTGGCGGCGTGTTACGGATGACATTCCTGAATATAAATGCGTAATGTGAGAGAATCCGTCTTTAAATGCCAGTTCTACTTCTTCACACACTGCGTCGCTATGTGCTACGGCCGCAAGTATATTTCTTGATAACAATTCCCGACCCAGATCCAATGCTCCCGGCAATTCGGGAGCCAGGCTCCATCGGACGATATCCTCCGATGACTCCAGAATATGCATATACTCTTCCCGCTCAGGATTACGAAGATACCTGGGATCTTGTGCACCTCGCTGATTATACGAAAAGTAGGGACCTTCAAGATGAAGACCCAGAAATTTGGCTCCTTTACTGTTCACTTTTACCGCTTCCCGATACACCGAGAACGTGTTCATTAATTCCTCGGTCGTACTTGTCAAGGTTGTAGGCACCATAGCCGTGGTACCATAACGGGCATGTAATTCGGCGGCTCCGAGAAAAGCTTCCACTGTACCGTCCATAAAATCATGACCGCCGCCACCATGAAGATGGATATCGACGAATCCCGGTGAAACATATTGTCCCGAAGCATTAATCCGTTCGTCCGAGTCGTAAAAAAAAACGTCTGCCGAAGGAACAATACTCCGGATCTTTCCTTCTTCACAGACTATAGAAACATCTTCCGCTATGTAATCCGGAAAGATGACCTTTCCTTTTTCTATGATCAATCTTTTCATATGACTAAAATATTTATTTTCAATGGTGTCATATGAAACTCGCTTTAGTCATGATCTTGTGTGATAATGATTTTGACAAAGTCGATTACTTCGTAATTCATGCTCGTTTCATGTGATTACTTTATTATTTTCTTGTTGGTATATGGAACCCTTGATGACTAAAGTATTCACTAAAGTTAGATATTTCTTCGCTATGGCATAATCCAAGCAAGCTTCTCCTCTGCTCATTTAGCTCAACAGAAATCATCATTCCCTTCGGGTGTTTAATGATTATTTTAATCATGTCGGTTTCATATTACAATCTTTTTTCTCTCTTCCAAAAATGAACGGTATGTCCGTGAAAAGCAAACCACATCAGATAGAGAAAGCACGGGATCAGCACCCAATACCCTGCTCTTAAACCATGATGATCACCTATCGCACCATAGATCAGTGGCAGGATGGCATTCCCGCTTAATCCCATAATCAAGAGGGAAGAACCTGTTTTGGTTAGTTTCCCCAGATTATGAATCGACAAGGGCCAGATACCGGCATAGATTAGTGCATTAGGAAATCCTATCGAGGCCAGAAACCAAATTGAGATGTCCGCGGTGTGCCCAAACAGGGTAACGGTATGATTGGCAAGCACGATCCCTAATGAAAGGAACAACCCCAGTGTGGTACAGAATTTTAAAGCAGCCTTTTGTGAAACAAACCGGGGAATAAGTAAAATGCCCAACAAGTAACCGATGATGGTACATATGAGTGTGTAAGATGGAAAGAATTTTGCATCCAACAGGCCGATACCCATCGATCCGGCATAGTTAATAATCGTATCTATAGCCACCACTTGCGTACCCACGTGTACGAAGATTGCGATGGCTCCAAAAATGAGATAGGGATAATCCAGAAGAGACTTCCGTGACGTCTTCATCGACGTGCCTGCCACCGACGCAGTCGTTTCTTTGATTTCGTCTTCCTTTTCTTCAATCTCCGGCAAGACCGAATACCTTATACCGATGCCTGTCAATAGCAAAAGGACGGCAAGGATAGCGTATGGCATAATTACCCTTCGGATCAGTTCCTGCAAGATCATATTTTTCTCCGCTTCGGAGAGTGTCCCTGCCTCGAGCAATGCAAAGGTGCTACTATCAGTCGATTTGAACACTACAGCTGCAAAAAGCAAAGGAGCAATGATACCGGCCGACTTGTTAAAAATACCCATCACGCTCATTCGCTGTGCTGCGCTGTCGATCGGTCCGATGATGGTGACATAAGGGTTTGCCGCCGTTTGAAGGATAGCTAATCCTGTTCCCAGGCAATATAACCCTGCGAGAAAAATCGCATATTGCCGCGCAAGAGCTGCCGGGACAAAAATGAGGGCGCCCAACGAGAGAAATAGAAAACCGTACATGATTCCCTTTTTATACCCCACTTTGTTTAGTAATAATCCTGACGGAATAGCCATCACGAAATAGGCGATATAAAAGGCAAAGGTCACAAAATAAGATTGAAAATGGGTCAGTTCAAGCGCTATCCTGAAGTAAGGAATAAGGATTGCATTCACCCAGGATACCAGACCGAAGACAAAATACATCACGGCCAGGATACCCATCGATATATAAAAAGCTTTTCTATTCATCAAGAAATATTATTTCACGTTTCACGAGTCATATGAAGACAACTTAAGCATTGGTCCGGCAATATTTTGTGCCCTATTACAGATTTCGTTCACTGTTTTTATCCGACAATGCCCGTGGCTCCTCCGCTCTTTAAGGAAATATCATGAGGTTGATTTGTTTTCCAGGCCCCATTTGTAAAATCTGGAATATCGATCGGTGCGGACCGATTGGCTACGGACCACTCGCTTAACGGGCCAATGACACTCCACGAAGCGGCATCGTATACATCCATATCCACTGGCAGGCCGTTTCTTAAACAGTCAATCAATCTCCAATCCATCAAAAAATCCATTCCTCCGTGACCCCCAATCTCTTTGGCGATATCTTGCATCTTTTTTATAATAGGGGGATTATATTTCAATTCAAGTTCTCTGAATTTATCCTCAGACAACCACTCCTTATGATCCTCAGCGATGGAGATACGAGGAGGAAGCGGATATTTCTGCGCGGTTGCTTTTGTTCCGCTGATGGTGTGCAGTCGGGAGTAGGGCCGTGGCGTGGTGATATCGTGCTGAAGCAAAATTGTTTGCCCTTTTGCCGTTTTTATGATCGAATTATTCATGTTTCCCCGGAATGTGGCACCTTCAAACTGTTTAAAGTAATCTTCCTTCTGTGACAATTCTTTGGCATATTTATTCATTAGAAAATCATCGGAAGACATCGATACCATATATTCCATCCGATTTCCCCGGTTGATATTCATGATCTGTGCTACCGGTCCCAATCCATGAGTTGGATATAGATTTCCGTTCCGCCTCATATTTTCATTCAATCGCCAGCTACGCCCTGGCTTACCCCTGAAGAACAGACTTTCTCCTATTTCATGAACGTAACCTCCTTCGGCATGCACTATCTCACCAAAAAATCCGTTGCGTGCCAGGTTCAGGGTAAGCAATTCAAAAAAATCATAACAGCAATTTTCCAGGATCACACAATGCTTTTTAGTTTGTTCCGATGTTTCTACTAACCGCCAGCAATCTTCTACAGTAGTGGCCGCAGGAATTTCCAATGCCACATGCTTGCCTCGTTTCATGGAATAGATCCCGATGGGGGCATGCAACTCCCAGGGAGTAGCCACATAGATAAGATCGATGTCTTCCCGCCTGCACACCTCCATCCAGGCATCTTCTTTCCCGGAATAGAGAATAGCCGGATGTCCGGGAGATTGGATACGCGCCTTTGCTTTCTCGGCAGGTTCGGGCAACTCGTCACAGATAGCAACGATTTTCACCCCATCAATCCGGCTTATCCTTTCCACGGCCGCGCTGCCTCTTGACCCGACACCTATAAAGCCAACCCTCACGGTTTCCAGCTTCGGGGCAGCATACCCGCACATATTGAATTTCGGGGGATGCTTTTTATACGCCTCATCGTATATTTTCTTTAAAGACTTGTCTGTTAGTTGATTTTTAGCGGATATTTCGCTACCCAACCCTTTGACCGGTAACATGGCGGCAGCGGTCGCAACTCCTGCTATTTTAAGGAAATTTCTTCTATTAATTTGCATGGCGAAAAATATATTTATTTTACAAAACTGACCTCAGAACGTTCCCCTGAGAGTGAACGGAAGTGGTAGAATTCTTTCCTGAAGTCATCCGTTTCTTTGACACTTAACTCTCTTCCGGAAATAGTTACCGGATCAATAAAGGTAATATCTTTACCTGACATTGCAACTGCCAGCGACATATCTCCCCAAAGTAAGAATCCGGGGATATGGATCGCCATGGAGAAATGATTGACATCTCCGGATTTGTCAAATAAATAACTCAATGGCATCTCTCTTAAGATTAATCTGTTCACCTTATTCCCGAGGACAGAAGACAGTACGCCTGCCACTGCTAATTCCTTATCCGCATCGATTGTGATTTTTTTTACATGATGTGAATTTATGAGCCAGTTGACAACAATCTCCAGCTGCCCGGCCCAGATACCCTGCATAGTCTGGCCCAACCATAATACAGAACGGGATAAAGTGTGGAATTCCGGTAGCGAACCGTCAATACGTGTCGCCTCGGGAGACGCGTTCTCTCCAATACCCCATAAATCTACAATACAGATACCGGCTCCTTTTGTTACGAGTTCATCAATCAAAAGGGCCTTCACACCGTTTTTTCCTTTTGAATTCGCGATTAACACGTATTCCCTGCTAATCTTGTTTGGCAGGTATATCAGTAGGGGTATGAGATCTCCGGTCGTTGTTTCTAAAATATACCGTTCCCAGTCATTTGAATCCGACAGTTGGTGAATGTCCTTCAGTTCATAGTTATCCGATATCTTCAGCATTTGCTTTAGCGCGTCTTTTTTTTCTATCATATCCATACTTTCATCCGATAACATCCCTGACCTCAGCCGAGAACCCTTATTAAAGCAGTAGTCCCCGGTAGAAACCACCTCCGACGGGCGTTGCCCATTGGAAAAGACCATTAATACGGATGCTGGTAGCGGCGTAAACTGCTTCTCTTTTTTAGGAGCACCGGTCCCCTCTCTTTTTAAATGAAGGTCGAACCATCCAAGCATGGCTTCCCTCATTTCGGGAAAGTAACCATGAGGTGTATCAAATATCTGGTAGGACAGGTTATCATCTGCTCCATATATTCCATATACAGCCTTGGCACCATGGAAACTCTTCAACATTTCCTGCGGATGGAAGGCGGCATTGGCATCCCTCAATCCGCTGCAAATTTTGATTGCCCTGGGAGCGATAAGGCCCAGTACGGCCGACTCTTCGGTAAAGGTCAATCCTGCGGGCAATGCTTCACATATACAGTTACTATTTAATATGTACGACTGAAAAGTCCCCACACTCACCACTGGAACAACCGCTTTGATTCGCTCATCCATTGCAGCAAGCCACATTACCTGATTTCCTCCGCCACTGGCTCCTGTTGCCCCGATATTTTCGTTATCCACAAAGGGGAGGGATAAGAGCAAATCCACAGCCCGCATATTGTCTGTAATTTGAACTCCCATTAAGGTTTCTCCCACATTCAACAAAGATGCGCCCAAATTCGCTCCATGATATTCAAAATCGCCATGCACGGTAGCTCGCTCTCCTGCCCCCCAAGGATCGATGGCAATGGCTACGTAACCGTTCATGGCCAAGGTTTGGCCCAATGCCTGATACTCAGGATACAATTTTCCGTCGCGGGAATGTCCCATTGCCACCACTACCGCGGGAAATAGGCCGTTTCCGTCAGGAATATACAAGTTCGCCGCAGCATATACACCCGGCCGTGTCTGAAAGAAAATGTTTTTGATAGAAAATCCTTCCATTTTATAATCCCCTGTTTCCCTATATGTCAAAGGCAAGTCGGGGTAATAAGACACACTTGCATGGTGCAGGATACTATTCTTTAATTCTTCTCTCCGTTTAGTCCACTCCTCCATATTTTGCGGGACAGTTAATAGGTTATAGGCTTTTGCCGCCTCTCTCTTAAGAGAAAAACTGATCAAATCATTATTCCTATCTCCGGTAAAGAGATCCGGGAGAACATTTTGCCCCCGGACACCTTTGGCGAATATGACCAACAATATGAGAATAATTAAGTTTCGTTTCATTGCAATTGTGATGCAGAGTCTCTATCCAAAAACAAAACTGTATGAAGATGTCTTCTCAAAATGGTTGCCGGGCAAGAAGTTGATATTTCCTCATTCAATGTATTATACACAGCATTGGCTTTTCTCTTATCCGGTACCATACAACTGATTACTTCACAACGTGTGATAGCAGGGATCGTCAGGCTGATGGCCTCTCCTGGTACCTCTTCCAGAGTAGAAAACCATCCCTCTCCCAATTGTTGGCGGCGGGAAATTTCATCGAGCTGTACTATTTTCACCAACTTGGGATCATTAAAATCGGCCACTTCGGGGTCATTAAAGGCAATGTGTCCGTTCTCACCGATACCTATGCAGGCTACATCCACTGTAACTGCTTTCAATAACTCCTCATAACGGGCTACTTCACGGTCTATTTCTTTCGCATCCCCATTAATATAATGTACCTGAAACGGTTTTACCTCATCGAGAATTCTTTCTTTCAGATATTTTCGAAAACTGGCCGGATGTGTTTCCGGCAGTCCCTTGTATTCATCCAGATGGAACACGGTAATTTTACTCCAGTCGATTGGAAGCGTTTTGATCGCCTCGATAAAGGCAAATTGAGATGCACCCGTGGCCAGGATCAGGTTGGCATGTCCTTTGGACTGAATGGCATCATTCAAATGGTGGGCTACAAACTCCGCACTTCCTTCTCCGGCAGAGGTTTCATCCCTGAAAATACGAATCGAAAGATTATCTTTCTTGAATTGTTTGATTTCAGTTGTCATTTCTTTTTAATTATACACAAGTTATTGCAGTCTTTCTTTGAGTAAATCTATCTGTATACGACTAATCCACGTCCCACCAGAGGTTGGTTGCCACATTATCGGGTCCACCAAGTAGGGCTTTTCCTTTGTCCAGCTCAGCTTTATTATTCGCCTCTTCTGTTAACGGAAACGGAACTCTTTTTATAAAACTCCCTGACGGAAGCAACGGATTGTCTGATTGATACACCGGGTACATGACAGGATATCCCGACCGTCTGAATTCCGCCCAGGCTTCCATCCCGTTGGGAAAAATAGCCAGCCACTTCTGGGTCCCTATCTGTTGACGTTGTTCGTCCGTGTTATTGCTCCATTTCACTGGAATGGATGCCACGGCCGGGGATTCCTGATCATCCTCAGGAGCTGTGGGCTGCCTGGTAGATTGAATATACCCGGCAATTTCGTTCGAACCTATTCCCCATTGTTCCATACTTGTCTGGATCCCTTTATTATATAGCTCTTCGGCGACACCCCCCATGTTCCATCCGTTCAGAGCCCCTTCCGCTCTTAAAAAATAAGCCTCGGCAGCGCACATCACATGGAATGAGGCAGTAAGACTCGGGTTAAAGGTTTTATCACTTTTGGGTGTCACCCAATAGGTACCTACATTAGAGTTGCGAGAAGGGGTGTTTCTCGGTTTTCCCAAAAGAGTGGCTGGTAATCCGTTTCTTAAACTCGTATACGTCCCGGTAGTCACGTTGGGTTGAAAGTAGATTTTCAAACGCGGATCTTCATAACCTTTCAGATAAGATGCCATGGTAGAGCTCATCGCAAATTCATTCCAGGCAGCCACCTGCGACAAACCGTTCGTATCGTTACCCGGTTCCGCCTTTTTCAGGAACGCATTTTGTGAATTATTCAACAATACTCCGGCCGTTACCGCTGCCTCCGCCTCAGTTTTAGCTCTGGCAGGGTCTTTTTTCGATATGCGTAACGCGAGACGAAGACGCAATGTATTTGCAAAAGCGATCCACTTCTTAATGTCTCCGTCATACATCAATTCATAACCTTTAAAAATGGTGGTTCCTTCCGGCAATCCCTTTAGAACATTCACAGCAGCCTCCAGGCGGATAAAAAAGTCATCATAGATTTTATCCTGAGAATCGTACGGAATTACCTCAATCGGCTCGGCAGCCTGAAAATAGGGTATCGGCCCAAAATGATCGGTTAGGCGATGAAAAGCATATACCCATAGTATGTCAGCCAAAGCTGCTTCTCCCGAACCAGGTTCAGCGTTCTCTTTAATTGCTTTCAATTGTGGTGCTGTATCCACGTAAACAACAGTCCAGAAGCGCCGTTGCCAGTCTGGAACAAGTACGTAACGATCAGTGGAGAAAGATGTACTTGTCAGTGCAAAATATTGGGAATACAAGTCTGCACCCAGGTTTTGGACGGTTTGATAAAAACTGCGGTTTAAAGCCGATGCTGATTGAGCTTTGGCAAACATGAACGGCATTTCGCGCGGGCCTACTTCCGTCAAATTATTCGGATCTGTATTCATTTCCTCAAAGTCTCCCGTACAACTCATCAACGCGATAAGAGACAACGCACAACTGAAAATATATTTTTTCATCATACTGATTAATTAAAAAGTTAATTTAATATTAAATCCAAAAGACCTCGCCATGGGCGGCAATCCCAATTCCACTCCCTGATAATTTCCGGCACCCAAGGAAGCATCCGGATCAGTGGGGTTGTCTCTTTTTCCGATACTGTGGATATCCATTATCGATTTTCCTCTGTAAAAGAACAATAAATTTCTTCCTGTCAGGGAGAGTGAGGCTGATTTGACGATAGCGGTTTCTTTTAATTGAAAATCATATCCTACCGATAATTCTCTGAGCCGCACGTTGGTCATATCATACGTGAAGAAGTCGCCCCAGCCGTCACGGCCATTCTGAGAAACGGTAGTCCACAATTGTTGTGCGGTAACGGCGGTAGTGTTTGCAGAACCATCGGCTTTTACTGCATCAAGAACCAAGCCTCCTTCCCTGAATTTCTCCGTGTAACCGGCCACTCCATAGGCTGCGAGGTATGCGTCGGTCCCGGAAACCGTTTCTCCTCCAAGACGGGCATCAATCAGGAATGAAATCCTGAAATTTTTATAACCAAACCGGTTGTTCCATCCCAACATAGCATCGGGATTAAAATTTCCCAGTTTTTGATTAGACTCTGCTACCGGAAGCCCTCTGTCATCTACCACATATTTCCCTGAGGATTCCTCTTTTTTCCATGCCCTTCCATACAGATCTCCATACGAGCTGCCTTCCTTGACAATCACCGTAGCATACTTCGTATTGTCGGTAATATTCACCTGTGTGGTATTCGGGGCCAGTTTAATTACCTTATTGACATTCCTTGAAAAATTGACGTCGGTACTCCAGTTAAAATCATTCGTTTCAATGGGGGTAGCGTTCAGTTGAATTTCTATCCCCTTGTTCTCAATATTCCCCGCGTTGATATATCGCCTGTTAAACCCGCTGGCCATTGGCAAACCCACATACAGCAACTGGTTAATAGTATTGCTCTTATATAAGGTTGCATCCAGACCTAAACGGCCATTCAGGAACCGCCAATCCAGGCCGACCTCGTATGACTTCGTCTTTTCGGGTTTCAGATCCTGAATTGACTTTATCTGATTTCGGGAAATAAAACCCTGCCCTGCTCCCAGGGCAAATTGAAATCGTTGTTTCAGTAAATAGGGATCCGGATCATTACCCACTTGTGTATAAGAAGCTCTTATTTTTCCGAAACTAACCCAGGAAGGCATACTCACCATATCGGATATAATTGCGGATAAACCCACGGAAGGATAAAAATAACTATGTGGTGAAGGCAACGTGGATGACCAGTCATTCCTTCCGGTCACATCTACGAATAAATATGACTTAAGTCCTACTTGCAGGTTCCCATATACAGAATTCAAAGCGCGCACGTATCCGCCCACATCCTGAAAAGCCGGGGTAGTTGCCGCGGTCAGGCTGAATTTGTTCGGAATAGAAAGTCCGTTGGCCATATCCGTCGTGGTAGTATACTCCCTCTTTAAAAAACTGGTGCCGAGATTGTAATTAATGCTTATATGCCCGGTAATGGAATTCTCTCCCGATAGTAATAAATCAAAGTTCCTTTCCCAGTATTGAGAATTGGTCTCGTAATATTTACCACCTGTCTTTACGTCTCCCAATGAAACCGTACCATCGTAAAAAGAGCCGTCTACCTTATCATCATACCGGTCATAACTCACCCGTCCCAGGATGCTTAGCCAATCCGATAGCTGATACTTGGCAGATCCCAATAATGTTATACGGTTTCGTTCCTCATTTACCGACGTCCTTTCGGTACTCCAGTATGGATTGTCGTAGATCGAAGAGGTAGTCCAGTATTTTCGTACCGGTTGTCCATTATTCGGGTTGATGGTTTCATAGTCTTTCAACTCCACCTCGCTCATATCTCTCGGCATGATATATGCCTCTATGGGGGTCCCGGCATCTCCCAAACGCGGACGGTTTATTATTCTCTGATTCACATAGGTGATCTTGGCATCGGTAGTGAGTTTAGAATGTAACTGAGTGTTTATTCTCAGGTTCATCGTATTCCTCTCCAATTTATTACCGGGTATCATTCCCTCCACAGAATTATTGGTATAGGAAGCAAACCCTTGCATCATATCTGTTCCCCCATACAGACTCAACGTATTGTTAAAAGAATAAGCTGTTTTAAAAAAATCCTTCACATTCGTATTATAAGTCTGGGCTGCTGCCCCCCAGCTTTCTCCTACTCCTTCCGCCCCAACTCCTCCGTTGCCTCTGCCGTATCTGTCCTGAAAGTTGATTAATAAATGGGGTTGATCTACGGACATGCCGCTATTCAGATCTATCTTTAAAGCTCCTTCTTTCCCACGTTTTGTTGTAATTATTATGGCTCCGTTGGCCGCCCTGCTGCCATACAATGCAGCTGCAGAAGGTCCCTTAAGTACGTTGATAGATGCAACATCGTCGGGATTGATATTCACAGCACCGTCACTTCCTCCATAATTATAGGTAGTACCCGTAGCTTGCCTGTATGAAGTATTGTCATACGGGACACCGTCGATAACGATCAGTGCGGTATTATTTCCGCTGATAGATCGATTTCCTCTAAGCACCACCCGGGCAGCGGCTCCTGGACCTGTGGCAGCAGTTGATATTACAGCTCCCGATATCTTTCCCGATAAACCGCTTAAGATATTGGAACTGTTGTCTTTTATCTCTCCTATTGAACCTTCAATTTGTTGCGTTGAATAGGACAATGTTCTGGTCTTTCGCTCAATACCTAAAGCAGTCACTACAACTTCTCCCAAATCATAGGTAGTAGGTGTCAAATCAATACTGAGAGATGTTTCGTTTCCTATCAAAATCTCCTGTGATTCATAACCGAGCATGCTAAAAATCAGATAGTCACCACTATTTACTTCTATTTTAAAAAAACCGTCTACATCAGTTACTCCCCCCCTGGTTGTACCTTTCACAATGACCTGGACTCCGGGTAAAGTTTCTTTTGTGATTTTATCGACAACAATACCCTGTCTGATAGATTTATCTTGACTATAAATAGTGAATGATAAAAACAGGAGACATGTACTTATAAAAAATAATCGTCTAATTGCTTGTTCCATAGGTATACATTTAATTTTGTTATTGAATTTTTAAATCATTTATATTATTGTTAAACAAATACTCTGATCAAATGTGCCATATATCACCATATCGATAAAGCTTTGCAGGGAAAGTCTATCTTACAGGAGTTTTTCCATGAGCCCTGCATGTATATTACTGGTTCAAATTTTCACAAAGATACCCTCCCCATAAAGATCTTATAAGACATTTTACGAAAAACTAATGACAAATCACGAAAATATTTCTACAAATAATCTCGATTAAAGAAAATTGTACTAATTTCATTGTTAAATGGTAACACTTATTTGGATTTCAATGATTAAAATACTCGTCCTCATAGATTCCGCCACTGAGTTCAGCCGTCGTTTTCTGACGGGGTTAATACGTTATGCGCATGAAAAAGGTCCCTGGATATTCTATCGGTTGCCTTTATATTACAAAATGTTGTACGGTGAAAACGGAATCGTACAGCGAATTGAGGAATGGAGTATCGATGCAGTTATTGTTCAGTGGGAATATCAGGAAGTCAGGTTTTTAGAGAAATTGGACATTCCTGTATTTCTTCAAAATTATGAGGATGATGCTGACTGGTTTTCTAAAATTTCCGGCGATTATATAGAAGTAGGCGCAATAGCCGCTAATTTTTTCGCGAAAAAAAAATTTCAAAATTTTGCCTTCTATGGTAATAAAAACTTTCTTTGGTCAAAAGGCAGAGCAGAAGGCTATCGTATTGAAGTGGAAAAATTAGGAGGAAACTTCTACTATTTCGAATCGGAATATTTAACCAACAGTCAATGGAGTAAAAGTCATATAGAATTGGACGAATGGTTGTCGTCACTTCCGAAACCGGTGGCTGTTTTTGCATGTGATGATTATTTCGCTATTCAGGTAGCCGAAATGTGCAAAATAAACAACATCGACATTCCAAATGAGATATCCTTATTGGGTGTTGATAACGACGAGCTTATCTGCAACTTATCTAATCCGACCATCTCTTCCATCGTAACCGACGATGAAAATATAGGATATGTGGCAGGCAAGAAACTCCATACACTGATTCTAAATAAAAAGAATATCCCATTCAAGATAGCAAAAAAACCGATTCGTATTGAACAAAGACAATCTACCGAAAGATACAATATCTCTGACAGATATATTATAGAAATAATAGATTATATTGAAAAAAATTTCACTTCTGACATATCCATCGATAAATTGTCGCAAGTTGTTCCTCTTGGCCGAAGAACTCTTGAAAAAAAATTCAAGGAAACCATGGGCACCTCTATTTATCAGTTTATACTCGATAAGAAGATCGAGTACCTTTCCAATGAATTATTGACGACAAGAAAAAGCTTGTTGGACATAACTATTGAGAGCGGATTTAACGATGTAAGAAACGCCTATCGGCTTTTCAAAAAAAACACGGGATATACCCCTTTAAGTTTCCGGAAGAAATTCTCAAAAATAGACAAGTAACATATAAATTCACACGACTCATTTATTTAATCAATAATTTCTGCAACACCGCGATGTTATGATCCGAATCCGGCTTCTTTCCTTCCGGCGTATGCATCATCTCAATTTCCTCCGCATACTTTTCATACACCTTGTGCTTCACGATCTTCATGGTGGAGTTGACCATCCCGTTCTTCTCGCTGAAAGGCTCCTCAATCACCGCAAAGGCGGAGGGAATCCAGCGGTGGGGGAAGAGGCCGTCGTGCTTGCCCCCCTTCATGTAGGCCGCGATCTCACCGGCGATAACCCGTGACGCCTCTACCGGGTCGGAGGTGCGTCGCTTCAGCGCCTCCCGGTTGACCGTCAGCAGGGCCGTGGTGTAGGGGCTCTGGTTATTGTGCAGCACGCACTGGTCGATGAACTCCGACTGGGCCATGATCGACTCTTCGATCCCCTCGGGAGAGAACTTCTCTCCATCGTTGCTGATCAGCAGCGACTTGGTGCGTCCCAGCACATAGAGGTAGCCGTCGCTGTCGAGGTAACCCATATCGCCGGTACGGAGCCAACCGTCGACGATGGTTTCCGCTGTCGCTTCCGGATTCTTCCAGTATCCCTTCATCACGTTACCCCCTTTGATCAGGATCTCGCCCTTCTCACCCACCGGCAGCGGGTTCATCGCCTCATCGCCGATGCGGATCTCCATGCGCGGCATGGTCTTGCCCGAGGAACCCAGCTTGTGGGCTTGTGCGCAATTGGCGGAGATGATGGGCGACGCCTCCGAGAGGCCGTAGCCCTGGTACATGGGTATGCCGATGGCATAGAAAAAGCGTTGCAGCTCGATGTCGAGCAGGGCACCGCCGCCAATGAAGTACTGCAGGTTACTGGCGAAGTTCTGTCGTATCTTCGAAAAGATCATCCTATCGTAGAAAGCAACGAGCGGTTTTAACAAAGCCCGTTTTCCACGCCCCCGGTTGTACCCCTCCCCGTTGTAGGTATATGCCACTTTCAGTCCCTGGCGGAAAAGGCGCCAGGCGGTCTTCCCCTGATTCTCGATCCCCGTCTCGATGTTCTTCCGAAAGTTGGCGGCCAGCGCCGGCACACTCATCAGCAGGTGGGGGTTGATCGCCTTTATACTCTTGGGCACGTTGCGCAGAATCTCCATGGCGCTCTTGCCGGCCGCCACGGAGGCGATGGCGGCACCGCACTTCATGAAGGCGTAGATGCCGGCGGTATGTCCGAAGGAGTGGTCCCACGGCAGGATCAGCAGTGTACGGAAGTATGAGGGGATGCCGTTGAGATGGTCCACTGCCTGCTCGGCGTTGCAGACATAGTTGTCGTGCGACAGCATGATCCCCTTGGGGTTGGCCGTCGTACCGGAGGTGTAGGAGATGTTGGCCAGGCTGTCGGGCTCCACCGCTGCCATCCGCTCCTCCACCTGCTTCCTGTCGGCCGCGAGCAGGGCGTCGCCCAGCTCGAGCACCTTGTCGAAATAGATCTCATCCTCCGCCGGATCTTCCACCGCGTCGAGCAGGATGTAGCGCTTCACCGTGGCGAACTGCCCCTTCATGGGGCGCAGCTTCGCGATCTGCTGACCGGAAGCCAGCACCATCACCGAGTCGGAGTGGTTGATGCGGAAGGTGATATCCTGCACCGTCTCCAGCTTCACCGAGAGCGGCACGCAGACCGCCCCGGCGTGGAGCACACCCAGTTCACCCAGCACCCAGTTGTTCTTCCCCTCCGAGATGAGCGACACCCGCTCCCCTGCCCTAAGACCGAGTGCCATCAGGCCCGCCGCAAAGCGAATTGACTGCCCCTGCACCTCACGGAAAGTGAGTGAGCTATATTCTGCGCCGTTGCGTGCCTCATAAAGAAAGGGCCGTTCTCCATATTTCTCTACTGTCTCCTGCAGGAGCGCAATAATTGTTTTTCCCATATTGGATATTGATTGGTATACATTATGAAAATCTCACATCCTGAATGCCGGCATCTCTGTCAAACACTTTTTTTGCAAAAGGACAAAGCGGAATTATCTTCAGTTCCTGCTTTCGCGCAAATTCTACACCCGCCATCACCAGCTGCTTGCCATATCCTTTTCCTCCGTGAGTCTCTTCTACTTTGGTATGATCAATGATGATCTTGGAATCATCAATCCACACATAAGTCATTTCCCCGACGGGAAGATCATCTTCATACATGACAAACCGGCCTTTCTTGCCGTTGTCTTTCTGTTCGATCCTCGTCATTTTCCTTCTTTTTTTATACTCAATGCCCCCGAGGGACACTTGGCAACCTGATCAATCATTTCCTGGCTGGTTGCATGTTCCATCTGTATCCATGGCCGCTCGTTGGGTTTATATACATTGGGCAGTGTTTTGACGCATACACCCGAATGAATGCATGCATCGGGCTTCCATACAATTGTAATCTCTCCGTTGGTGTACTCTTTTGTTTTCATCGTCTGGCTATATTGAGTTAATGAATCCCAAAGTTATCATTTTTTTGATCGGCCTCACCGGCCAATACCATAATCTTCGCCATAAATTACTGCTTTCATCCAAAAAAATATCGTGTTCACGGTCGAAATACGTGACATTGAGGGGGACCGCTGGCATGATCGGCAAACTGTGAATAGTCTATCCCGGAAAGATTCCGACGGACAGGCTTTGACGCATCCGCATTTAGCAGAAGCTGGCCCGGCCGTGTAATGTGCCATGTCAACGGATTGAATGGCATTATCCCGGATACTATATCTCTGTACGTTGTGGAAATCCCGGTATCCACATCAAAAATCAGGGAAGTAACAAGCCGCTATATCTCATTTTCCAGATATTCTTTTAATCCCTGTAATATGTCGGTCCACCCGGCCAGATAACTTGCTTTTGTAAAATACTTGCTTCCCTCATCAAGAAAAGTCTCAATCCCTTCGTGCGTAAGTACCACTTTGGTAGACCCTTCACGGGGAAAAAGCTCCCAGGTAAGCACAGAGGTTCCTCCGCTGTGTCCGGGATGTTCCCACGTATGTTGCAGTTTTTCAGCGGGGATCACTTTCAGGATTTTAAACAGGTGACGAAAATTATGTTCTCCATCATCGTCAGAAAAAGAAACGATAAAATCGAATATTTCTCCTTCTCTAGGTTCGAAGTTCGAGATATTGAAATACCAGTTTTTCATCTCCTCGGGTTGGGTAAGCGCCTCCCACACTCTTCCAACGGGCTGGTCAATGATTATTTCTTTACGTATCATACCTTTTTATGTTGTTTATACAGTTTCCACATCGTCTAAACAACTATTTCTGTCAGAATGTTTGTCATGCCTCTTCAAAATGAATCACTTCACTATTGTGTGTGCGGGATAGTATTTTGTCTTGAGGCGTTTTGACACATTCACCAGCAGGATCAGCACGGGCACCTCCACCAGGGGACCAACCACACCGGCGAAAGCTTGTCCGCTATGCAACCCGAAAACGCCGATGGCCACAGCAATGGCCAGCTCAAAATTGTTGCCCGAGGCGGTAAACGAGATGGAAGCGTTCTTGTCGTAGGAGGTATGCATCGCTTTGCTGGCAAAGAAGCTGATAAAGAACATCAGGGTAAAATAGATTATCAGCGGGATGGCTATGCGCACCACGTCCATGGGGATCTCCACGATCAGTTCTCCCTTGAGGCTGAACATCAGCACAATGGTAAACAGCAGGGCTATCAGCGTAATCGGTGATATGGCCGGAATAAATTTCTTTTCGTACCAGCTCACCCCTTTCACCTTCACCAGGATTAGCCGGCTCAACATGCCCATCAGGAACGGAATGCCCAGATAAATGGCAACAGTTCGGGCGATGGTTCCGATGGAAATGTCCACGATGGCCCCCTCGAAACCGAACAACGGAGGCAGCTTCGTGATAAATAACCAGGCGTAAAAGCTGTAAAAGAACACCTGAAAGATGCTGTTCAGCGCAACCAGGCCAGCGCCATACTCACTGTTCCCTCCCGCCAGATCGTTCCACACCAGCACCATGGCGATACAACGTGCCAACCCGATCAGGATGACGCCGATCATATATTCGGGATAATCGCGCAGGAAAACAATCGCCAACAGGAACATCAGGATGGGCCCGATGATCCAGTTCAGCACGAGCGATATGGTGAGCACCTTTCCATTGGTGAACACGTTGGGCAGCAACTTATAATCCACCTTTGCCAATGGCGGATACATCATCAGAATTAAACCGATGGCCAGCGGGATGTTGACGGTACCCCTCGACAGGGCATCGACCCGTCCGCCGAAAGAGGGAATGAAATAACCCAGTGCCACACCTACAGCCATCGCCAGGAATATCCAGAGGGTAAGGTACCTGTCCAGGAAACGCATGTTACTTTTACTCATGAACCTGATATTTAGGGAGCGATTGTACATCACTCTGAATCCAATTTTGTTAAACTCTTTTATTTTTATTTAATCGAATAGGATGCACAAAAAGTCAGACTTTTCGCGCAACAACATCAACCGGGTAAGTTGTTTGTCTTCTCTTCTGCTTTTATTGTCGGATATGATTCACATAAAACGCATGAAATTCCTCTTTTATTTCATCGCGTACACGGATATATTCCGAGAGGATAAATTCAGGCGTACCCGTCGCATCCGACGGATCGTCAAAGCCGATATGCAGGCGGTGTTTCACTTTTCCCATAAAGGCCGGGCAACTCTCGTTCGCACCGCCACAGACCGTGATCACATAGTCCCATTCCCCGTCCAGGTACTTATCCACACTGTCGGAGGTGTGATGTGAAATATCAATACCCGCTTCTTTCATGACTTCTACCGCTTCGGGATTTAACTTGCCACTTGCGTTTGTGCCGGCCGAATGAACATCCAGGTCCGGATCGAACGATTGCAGAAAACCATGTGCCATCTGGCTACGGCAACTATTTCCTGTACACAGGATTAAAATTCGTTTATTCATCTGTTTGTTTTTTTTGCTTTTACGGTAATTGAAAAAATTCCCGACTCTCCTGATTTAAACGCTGTCAAAGAATCACGATGCATATATTTTAAAAGTAGCTCATCGGGCATATTCACTTTCTTCCTGCTAACGACTTCGATTTCATTGAACTTTGCCATGGATATCTCAGCGAGGTAATTTTCCTGCGGTATTGCTCCGGCCACACACCCCACATACATTTCAACAGCTTTTGAGAGTTCCCGGGGAAGCTCCCCTTTCAGTACGATGTCAGATATACAGAAATGACCTCCGGGTTTTAAAACACGGTATATTTCGTGAAATATCTTATCTTTTGCAGGAAGCAAATTGAGCACACAATTACTGATGACTAAATCGATTGAACTGCTTTCAACTGGTAAATTTTCAATATCCCCTTCACGAAATTCTACATTTTGGAATCCTCTTTTTTTTGCATTTTCTCGTGCTTTAGCAACCATTGCCGGGGTAAAGTCAACTCCGATCACTTTCCCGGATTCTCCTACTTCCGCACGGGCGATAAAACAGTCATTCCCGGCTCCTGAGCCTAAGTCCAAAACGATGTCTCCTTTTTGTATATTCGCAAACTGCGTTGGGATCCCGCATCCTAATCCCATATCCGCCTCGGCAATATATCCATCAAAAGCACGGTAGTCTTCACTCATTATGCTATGACCATCTACTGAACAACAGGAGGAAGAGCAACAGGAGGATTTCTGATTTAGCAAAACAATATCCCCATATTTTTGCTTCACCACTTCTTTTATTTTATCGTTCTTTTTCATCGCGCTCATTATAAATTTTTCCATTCAATCAGCGCCGTATGCTCACCGGAAAGTTCTTTCACTTTCCCAATCCACGAAAATTCACTCCGAGCTTTTGATTGCAGAAAAGGGTTCTCAGTGTATACCAGTGAGAGGCAGGAGTTGACCACCCACCATTTGTTGTGTATGCCGGCCCGCTGTAAATCGGCTTGTAGCCTTTCCGCTTCAAATACAGGTGTTGCTTCAGGCAGGGTGACGATCACCACCTCCGTCTCTTCCGGGTTTCTCAAACGGGGCAATAACCGGCTTACCGAATCGGAAATACCCTGTGCCCTTTCCACTTCCTTATGGTAACTTTGTGTGGAATCCAGCAGGAGGAGCGTGTGGCCGGTAGGTGCGGTATCAATCACCACAATTTCAGTGTCTGCCTTGTCCACAATTTCAGCGAAAGCTTTAAATACCGCTATTTCCTGGGTGCAGGGAGAACGCAGATCCTCTTCTATATATGCCATATCTTCGGCGCTCATGTTCGGTGCGGCCTTGCCACGTACCTCATTCTTGTATTTTTCCAACTCCGTTGCTTCATCGATGCGGCTCACAGAGATACCGGCTTTCAAAGCAAGGTCGTAATTCAGGTGGTTTGCCGGGTCGGTAGTCGTCAGGTGCACCTTGGCCCCGCGTGCAGATAATCCGAGTGCAATATTTGTAGCCAACGTGGTTTTGCCTACGCCCCCTTTTCCCATCGTAAAAACAACCCGTTTACCGCTGGCATGGAGATCATCAATTAAATCTTCCAGCCCTTTTTCGCTCCTCATCGGTTTGTAGTCATCGATCAACTCCACATTGTCCTCGTACAATAACCTGCGGATATTGGCAATATCCGATAAATTATAAGAACGTAATGGAACAGTGAATGTGGGGTAGTCCGCTATTTCATCCGGAATGTCTTGCAAAGCCGATTGCTGTTTTTCGTGAATTTCATGGAATACCCTATCCTCATTTTGCAATTGCTGCAAAACCCCGTTGATCACCAGAATCTGATTCTTTATGCCCAGCAGTTGCAACTCGTGCGACGAACGGGCAGCTTCATGTAAGGCAGATGTCTCGGGACGACTCACTAGTACGAGACGGGTTTTACTGCCGTCTGCCAGGGTATTGACCGCCTCTTTATAAATATCTTTCCGTTCCTCAAGACCCGACAATTGACCCAGACACGATGCACCGTGTGTACTCTCGCTGATAAACGTACTCCAGGCAGAAGGCAACTGCAACATACGCAACGTATGACCCGTAGGGGCTGTATCGAAGATGATATGGTCATATTCCGATTGTTTGGAGGCATCCGTCAGAAAATCGGCAAATGCATTGAACGCGGCAATCTCCACCGTGCAGGAGCCCGAGAGCTGTTCCTCCATATTCCGGAGTACGCTGACAGGCAGTTTTCCCCTGAACGGAGAGATGACACTTTCCCGGTATGCAGCCGCTTCCTGTTCCGGATCAAGGTTTACCACCGTAAGCCCCGGCACATTGGCAACAGACGTACCTTGTCCGTTCAATTTTTGGGCGAAAACATCCTGAAGGTTTGATGCCGGATCCGTACTGATCAGCAGGATTTTCTTTCCACCATCTGCCAAGCCTATTGCGGTTGCACAGGCAACCGATGTTTTTCCTACTCCTCCTTTACCGGTAAAAAAGAGGTATTTTGCGATTGCTGTTTCTGATAAATTAAATGGTTTCATCATTGTTTATTCAAATCTGCAAATTACTTAACCGGGATAAAGTCCAGGGAAATTCCCGTCCACTCACCCAGTTGTTTGCTGGTGGGATAAACTTTGGACAGAACGATTTCTCCGTCTATCAATGTGATGGGTAAAGCTTCGGCTCCCTGCTCCTGTAAACATTGGTTTACCACACTATTCGAGACAAATGCCTGGGGTTCATCCTTTAAATTATGACGGGTAATGTTGACACCCTTTCTTTTTAACGTATCGGTTACCGTGGCCATCCTCATTAATTCAGGATTAATATTCGGGCCGCACAATCCGGTGGGGCAACACATGGCCGGATCAAAAATCTCAATCGTTTTCATTGTTTATCTGATTAGTTTTGTACTGTATAATTATATCAACATCGTTTTGATCATAGAGTTTTATCTTCGCCGAACAACGAACATAAAAAGCAAAAAAACAGATCGCCTTAACAATTTATCCCTTTCCCGTCGAACAAGTTGAAAAGATCTGAAAAGAGTTTTCGGGCAATTTCCCAATTCTCTTTGTGGATGCAATACCGTACTTTTGGCGCTTCAATCTCTCCCTGTATCAAACCGGCCTCTTTCAATTCCTTCAGATGTTGTGAAACGGTAGATTTGGCCATGGGAAGCTCGTCGTGGATATCGCCAAAAAAGCAACTGTCCTGAGAGGCTAGAAATACCAGAATCTCAATCCGGGTTGGATGTCCCAATGCTTTCGCCAGGCGGGCCACCATCTCCTGTTCTGCTGTCTGTAACGTATGCTTTGTTGTCTCCATACTTCAATTAATGTTCGCAAATATACGAACACTAATTGAATCATCCAAATTTTCGGATATGAAAAGCGCATCAACATGACTACAACCGGGTATATCTGATTTCACTATGGGATATTGACATGATACGCGCCCCTTATCAATACTTTTTCGGAAATACTGTCAGCCACAATCTCGCTGTAACCGTTGTGCTTCCTTCCAACGATGACTTCCACCGGCATAAAGTACCAGGTATCATTATCCTGTCTGTCCAGCACCAGTACAACATGACCTTTGTCAGTTTTCATGATCGCCTCATCGGGCAGCGCGGACACGCTGTCGGTACTTGTGATGATCTCCGCTTCAACAAACCCGTTGGCTATCCTGTTGACCGATTTACGATCCGTGATCGAGGCATAACAGTCAGCGGTCTTGGTCTGGTCATCCAGGGCTACACCGATGGAACGGAGGGTTGCCATACAACTCCCTGCATCATCCGCAGTCTGAAAGCGAACGGTCTGTCCTTCTTTCAGACTAGCCAGATCGGAAGCGAAAACGGCTAGCTTCAGCTGAAACAGATTCGGGTCAATCACCTCCAGCAATTCGGATTGTGCATCGATATAGCTGCCTATATGCGCATCAAGGTTTGAGATGATCCCGGGGATGGGCGTTTTTATCATGTAGGAGGCGTAGAATGTCCCCCTTTCAATGGCGGTGACGGAAAAACCCATCGCAGTCATTTTCATTTTTAACCCGTTGTACTTCGCCAGCGATGTTCTGTACTCACTCTCTGCCCTGATAAAATCTTTTTCTGATATGATCTTATCCGCATAGAGCGATTGCGTTCGCTCATATTCATTCTTCAACCGTTGATAATTGGCCGATGCTTCAGCAAACTGCTCCTGCATGTCGATGACCTCGTTGCCGGTGATCTCCAGTAGGGATTGATCTTTCCTTACCGGTTGGCCGTTGTAACAATACAAATTTTTAATAATCCCCGAAACAGGGGCGTTTACCGTGGCAATACCGTTCGGACGGGGAACGATGGAGCCGCTGCATCTCACCGTGCGTTCGAATATTTTCGGCTCTACACCACCCAGTTGCATCGAATCGGCAATAAACTGCCGGCTAGTGATCTCAATGAGTCCTGATGCCGGTTCAGTCGGTTCCTGCCGGTGTCCGCAAGCGTGGATAAGAAAAAGGGTGATACAGCAATAGAAAAGATGTGTAACCGTTTTCATGATTCCTGGTTTACTATGTTGTCATTATTTGTCAATCGCTTATCTCTTACTAGACGCAACGGGAAGAGTTTCACTCCGGTCACTCCGGAGAAAATCTCAAACAGCAGGGGAAGGGCAACCATAGTCAGCATGGTGGAGGTGAACAGTCCGCCGATCACCACGGTAGCCAGCGGCCGTTGTACTTCTGCCCCCGCACCGGTGGAGACTGCCATCGGCAGGAAGCCCATCGCCGCTGCACCTGCCGTCAGCATCACGGGGCGAAGCCTGTCCTTCGTTCCCTGAATAATTAACTCGTGCAGGCCCATCGATCCTTCTGCTTTCAGCTCTTTCAAATGCTCAATCAGCACGATGCCGTTCAACACGGCAATGCCGAACAGCGCAATAAAGCCAACGCCTGCCGAGACGCTGAAGGGCATCCCCCGCAGCCAGAGGAGAAGCACCCCACCGACAGCCGCCAACGGGATGGCCGTGAATATCATGATGGCATCCTTGAGCGACTTGAAGGCAAAATGCAGGAAAATAAAAATCAACAGGAGCGCCACAGGTACAGCAACAAGCAGTCGTTTCGTGGCATTCTGCAGGTTTTCAAACTGCCCCCCATAGGCGATGTATGTCCCCGGCTTGAGGGTGATATGCCTATCCACCGTGGTCTGGATATCCTTCACAACCGATTGCAGGTCTCTGTTGCGCACGTTGACACTCACCACAACCCTGCGATGGGTGTTCTCCCGTGATATCTTCGCGGGTCCCTCGGCGTAGTGTATGTCGGCCAGCTCCGAGAGAGGAATCTGACTACCGCCGGAAATAGGGACTTTCAGCTGCTTCACATCAGCCAGATCGGTCCGGTTCTGCTGACCGAAACGAACCACCAGGCTAAAACGCTTCTCTCCCTCAAAAACGACACCGGCTGCCTCGCCGCCGAAGGCAGTGGCAATATAGCTGTTCAGCGTCCGGATATCCACCCCGTATCGTGCAACTTTTGCCCGATCATAGTCGATCTTTATCTGCGGCAATCCTGCCGTTTTTTCCAGAATGACATCACTTGCACCGGGGATACCCTCAATCAGTTCTTTGATTTCAATGGCTTTCTGATCGATATAGGCCAGGTCGTCGCCGAATATCTTGATGGCAATGTCGGAACGGACGCCGGTGATCAACTCATTGAACCGCATTTCGATGGGCTGGGTGAACTCATACTCAATACCGGGGATGGCAGATAGCGCCTCCTTGAACCTGTCGGCCAGCTCTTCCTTGCTGCGGGCGCTCGCCCATGTCTTTCTCGGCTTGAGCTTAATGATCATATCGATCTCCTCCATCGACATCGGGTCGGTAGGCACCTCTGCCGCCCCTATCCTGCTGACAATCTTATCCACCTCGGGGAACTCCTTCATCAGTATCTGTTCCATCCGGGTGGTGGTCTCTATGGTTTTGGTGAGGGAGGTACCGGTTTTCAGTACGGGCTGTATCACAAAGTCACCCTCGTCGAGGGTCGGCACAAATTCACCCCCTATCCGTGTGAAGAGGAAGAGGGTGAGGAGCAGCGATACCAGAGCGGCGCCAAGCACCGTCCTCTTGTGGCTACAAGCCCAGTGTATCACCGGTGTATAAGACCGGTGTGCCAGGTCCATAAACCAGTCAGAGATATTTTTCCTCTTTGTACTTGAGGGTCTCAGAAACAGCGACGAGGCTACGGGTAGCCACGTCAGCCCCATGATCATCGCCCCGATAATGGCAAAACAGAACGACAGAGCCATCGGCTTGAACATCTTACCCTCCACACCGCTCAATGAAAGGATGGGGATAAAGACAATCAGAATGATGACCTGCCCGAAGATGGCCGATTTCATCATCTTAGAGGCGCCGTCGAACGCGATGGCATCCATCAGGGTTCTTCGCCTCGTCTCGTTTGTCTTCTCCAGGTCACTCTTGCTGACAGAGATCCTGAGGACGATAAACTCCACGATGATGACTGCCCCGTCAATGATGATTCCGAAGTCGAGGGCGCCCAGACTCATCAGGTTGGCGTCGATCCCGAAGATATACATCATGGAAATGGTGAAGAGCAGGGCCAGTGGGATCATCGAGGTGATGACCAGGGCCGAGCGTATGTTTCCCAGCAACAGCAGCACCGTGAGCATGACAATGATGGCGCCCAGAATCAAGTTCTCCACGATAGTGAGTGATGTCTTAGCCACCAGTTCGCTTCTGTCGACGATAGGATTGATATACACCCCTTCGGGCAGGTTGTGGCTAATCTCTTCCACCCTGCTTTTCACCTCATGGATCACCTCCTTTGAATTGGCATTCTTCAGCATCATGACCTGTCCGAGGATGGTCTCTCCTTTCCCGTTGGCCGTGATCGCCCCGTATCGGTTGGCGTGACCAAACTGAACGGTAGCAACATGCTTTACCAGAATAGGGACACCACCGGTGTTCTTCACCACGATCTGTTCAATGTCCTCTATCGACGACACCTGACCGTCGCCCCGTATAAAATAGCTCTGGTTGGTCTTTTCTATATAGGAACCGCCCGATATGCTGTTGTTGGCCTCCAAGGCGCTGTACACCTCCATCAGCGTCACCCCGGCAGCTGCCAGTTGCGAAGGGTTGACGGCGACTTCGTATTGTTTCAGTTTCCCGCCCCAGCTATTGATCTCCACCACCCCCCTGATGCCGGAGAGTCTTCTTTTGACCACCCAGTCCTGAATGGTGCGTAGATCGGCAGCACTGTAACTGTCCTCATAACCCTCCTCCACGTCAAGCGTATACTGATAGATCTCTCCCAGGCCAGTGGTGATGGGACCCATCTCTGGCTCACCGAACCCTTGAGGGATTGTGGCTGCTGCACTTTTTATTTTTTCTGCAATAAGCTGTCGTGGCAGGTAGGTACCCAGTCGTTCCTCAAAGACGATGGTGACGAGGGAGATACCAAATTTCGATACGGAACGGATCTCTTTCACACCGGGCAGGTTGGCCATCTCCATCTCGACAGGGGCGGTGATGTATTGCTCAATCTCCTGAGTGGAGAGATTCCCGGAAGTGGTGATCACCTGTACTTGATTGTTGGTAATGTCCGGCACAGCGCCTACAGGGATCTTAAAAACGGCATAGAGGCCAAATGCGGCAATGGTCAAAGTAAAAAGAAAAACGATAAGCTTGTTTTTAATGCTGAAGTCAATTATTTTCTCTAGCATACCCTTCACCTAATATTATGTGTATTCCTGAAAGCAGATTCAATCCGATATACGACTTATAATGGTCAAAATTAATAAAATATTTCTGATGTACAGCGGATTGTGTATTTTAGGCATAATTTATAAAGAATCCAGATACCGGGGAAAAATACAGGTAATTGCTACAGTTCTAAGGGAACCGCACGATGCATCCTACCGGAGAAATATCCAATCCTTTACCGAAGAACATGCGACTGTATTAAAATGTATAAGTGCAGGACACAAAAGGAGAAAAGGCCGGATTGACATATTTATCAGGGAAAACAGCGAATAGATGGTAGAATTATGCTCTACATAAATTTGCCTCCTTATGTTGATTATGATAGGTTCGGGGAAGACAATCGAGTAGAAGGAAAACGAAGTAGTTTTTCTTCCTACTTTCGTTTTCCAACTTCTCACACCGCCTAGTTAATTGGCAGGCAGGGCTGTAGTGACCCCAAAAAGTTGGA
>DGZP01000077.1:12779-13269 GCA_002398565.1 Proteiniphilum sp. UBA4977 | reverse complement strand
AAGGTTACTATTTCCCCGTCGTCTTCAAGAAACTTGATTACCGGTTCATCCAGTCCGGTCACGTTGTTATACCGTTCATATTTTCCAGGGTTATTGATGGCACGACAGTCAAACACATAGCCACCTCCGTTGCCCGAGGCATCGTCCGGAATGCCTTTCTTGTAGGCAAAACTGTAAACCCGTACCTCCAGCTCCCGTTTGCGCGAATCGGCAAATTGTTTGAGGTCGGTCATCTCCTTTAATAAATTGCACAGATAGGGATACTCGTCAAAGCCGTCTTTCAGCAGTTCGCGCAGGTTGTCCAGGGCAAAGGGGACGCTCTGGATGAAATGCGGTTTTTTCTCAAAATATCCCCTGAATCCATATGCTCCGAGCACCTGTAAAGTGCGGAAGAGGACAAACTGGCGCAGTTGTTTGAGGAAGTCCCCTTCCTCCACGGGGCGGTATTTCCGCAGCGCGGCAATGTAGGTCACGATCAGTTCGTCGCGCA
>DGZP01000077.1:0-12402 GCA_002398565.1 Proteiniphilum sp. UBA4977 | reverse complement strand
TCTCTGCCAGCTTCTCGAAATCGTTTTCGAGCAGGTCTTCCCTAAAATCCATACCGGTGGTCTTCAGAAAACTATACTTGAAGTAATTCAGATCCCACATCACAGAGCGTCGATTAAACTCAGGCAACGGGTAGCAGACACTGAAATCGAGATTACGGGCTCCGGCATATTGAATATCGGGCAGCAGGGAGATGGTCTTGTGCAGAAGCTCTTTTTCGTCGTGACTGAACACGCCGGTCAGCCTGCCCCCCTTGATTACATCGAATAAATGGGTATTTCCCAGATCTTCCTGCAGGTAAAACATCTCGTCTTCCGATACGGCAAGTACTTGCGGAACACTCAGCTGCTGTTCCCGGAAATGCTCCGCCAACCGGATGAATGCCCGGTTTTCGTCGCGCGACTCCCCGTGTACACCGATAAGGGAGATGTTGTCGCGCTGAAGCCGGAAATATTTTCGGTTGGAGCCCGACGAGGGCATTGCCTCCAAACCGGGATTACCTTTTCCGGTATAATCAGTAAAAAGCGAGATGAGTTGTTGCATGTTTAAAAGGTTGAACGTTTTTATATTTTAGGGTTTCGGGGGTTCGTTTTTTCAACGTTTCAACGTTTCGATGTTTCGATGTTTCAATGTTTCGATATACGGGGTTCAGGATTATGTATGTCGGGATCGTTTTTCAGTTCGTTGAGCCAGGTGTCAGCAACGGCATCGCTCGGCATGCGCCAGTCGCCGCGGGGTGAGAGGTTCACGGAACCCACTTTTGGACCGTCGGGCATGCAGGAGCGTTTGAACTGCTGCGCAAAAAAACGCTTGTAGAATACTCTCAGCCACTGACCTATTTCGTCCGCAGCATAGGCTTTGCTAAAAGCCTGGCAGGCGAGGAAAAAAATACGTTTTGGCCCATCGCCATACCGCAGCATGCGGTGCATGAAAAAATCATGCAGTACATAGGGCCCCACGAAATGTTCCGTTTTTTGGGCAATGTTTCCCTCTTCGTCCGCCGGCAGGAGTTCGGGACTGAATGGCGTATCCAGTATATCGTGAAGGATGCTGCGGGTCGGTTCTTCCATCCTGTGATCGGCGATCCATCGTACCAGTGTGGCTACCAGAGTCTTGGGTATGCTCGAGTTCACAGCATACATTGACATGTGGTCGCCGTTGTATGTAGCCCATCCAAGGGCAAGTTCCGACATGTTTCCGGTACCCACCACCAGTCCGCCTGTCTTATTGGCATAATCCATCAGAATTTGGGTACGTTCGCGCGCCTGGCTGTTTTCGTAGGTCACGTTGTGCTCATCGACGGGGTGCCCGATATCCCTGAAATGTTGAGTGACAGCTTCCACAATGGAAATCTCCTTCATGGTCACGCCTGCCGACTTCATCAGTTCCATGGCGTTGTGATAGGTCCTTTTGGTGGTACCAAACCCTGGCATGGTGATCCCGTGAATATTTTCACGCGGCAGTCCGAGGATGTCGAATGTTTTGATCGTTACCAGGAGAGCGAGCGTAGAGTCCAGTCCCCCCGAAACACCCACGACCGCTGTTGTTATCCCGGTATGCCGGAGCCGTTGTGCCAGGCCGTGTGTCTGGATCTGGAATACTTCCGGAAGATGGTCTCCGGTCATCTCTTCGGATGGAATAAACGGGTAGGGGTTAAATGTCCGGTACCATTTGTCGGGAGTGCCGGGAGGTAACATGCAGTCGATTTCCACGGAGGATTCCGGCATGACTGCCAGATAATTGCTGTTTTTAATCCGGTCGTGTCGTAGCACGTCTATATCGATGTCTGCAATGATCAGCTCGCTTTCTGTCGAGAAACGTTTCGACTCCGCCAGCAACGATCCGTTTTCCGCGATCAGACAGGCTCCTGAGAAGACCAGGTCGGTGGTCGATTCCCCCCAGCCGGCCGAAGCATAGACATAGGCCGCGTTGCATTGGCCCGACTGCTGGAGCACCAGTGACTTCCTGTATTGGTGTTTCCCCACCAGCTCGTTGCTGGCCGAGAGATTGAACAGGATATCCGCTCCCTGCAGTGCCAGGGCAGAGGAGGGAGGAACGGGTGCCCAGAGGTCTTCACATATCTCGATACCGAAATTTGCATACGGGGTGTTGAAAATCATACCTCCGGGAGTGATGGGCACCTTTTCGCCGTGTATATCCACCGAAAACAGATGCAAATCGTTCCCCGAGGCGAACCATCTTTTTTCGTAGAACTCCCGGTCGTTGGGAATATTCTTTTTGGGGACCAACCCCAAAATGCCTTCGGCGGATACAACGGCAGCCACATTAAAAAGGCTGCTTTTGATCTTTAGTGGCAGTCCCACGATAGCAATGAGGGAAGGCCTTTCTTTCATAAAGGCCACCAGCTCTGCCAGCGAGTCCACAGCCTTGTGCTGCAGGGCTTCCTGGAAGAAGAGGTCGCCACAGGTATATCCCGTGATGGAGAGTTCGGGAAAACAAATAATCTGTACGTTTTCCTTTAAGGCTCGTTCAATCACCGCTTTTATTTCCTGGGTATTGAAAGCGCAATCTGCAACCCTCAACCCGGGTGATGCGGCTGCCACCCGAAGAAATCCGAACTCATTTATCTGCATATTCTATGAGATTACAGCTGTTCCGGCAAAGTTAGTAAAAATCGGATAAATTACGGAAAAGAAACAAATCTCTTAAATTTGAGGAGAATATGAAGAGGCTGATTTATACGATAATCGACTTTGTCAGATGGATTATTTCCGGTAGTGCTCCAAGCAGCTCGGTCATGGAGTGGAAGACAATGGCTGCGCCTGCGTCTGTCAATACCGAGTCTGGAAGCGGACCTGTATTAACGGCAATGGTAAAGATACCTGCACCTACTGCCGCTTCGATACCCAGTGGCGCATTTTCGATTACGATGGCCTGGTTGGGCTGCAGGTTGCCACCCTTTTCCAGTCCCATCAGGAATGGTTCGGGATGGGGCTTCCCGTGTACCACGTCAAAGGCAGTTACCATTGTTTCCGGTGTAAAGACGCCGGGAAAATGGGTGTCGAGGCGGTCTAGCAGGGAGGGTTGGCCCGAGCCTGTGACCAGCACAGGGGTCAGTCCCTCCTCTTTTACGTAGTCCAATACTTCCTTCGCTCCAGTTATGGTGGCCCCGCTGTTGTATTGCTGAAACAGCTCCGATTTCCGGGCATAAATTCTCTGCTCTTCTTCCTCCGTAGCGTCACGCTGCAGGTTTCGTTGAAAAATGGCGTTGATGGTCGATTTACCTATTCTGCCTTCCTGAAGATAAAATTCATAGGGTATGTGTTGCAGCTTAAGCTCGTCCATCGTTTGCTGCCACGACTTGTCGTGAGCCGGCATGGAGTCGTATAATACGCCGTCCATATCAAAGATGACGGCCTTGAGGTTGAAGCTGCGATGCTGATTCTGTCGCAGGTATTCGTTCAATAATTTATTCATTTCTTTTTACAATAAAACCGCTGAGCCACTTAAAGCGGCCCGGCGGTTCTTTCAATAGCTTTAATATTACTACAGTCTTGCCTTGATGGCCTTTGTGGCTTCTTCGTATCCCGGCTTTTCGAGGAGGGCAAACATGTTCTTCTTGTATGCCTCCACTCCCGGCTGATTGAAGGGGTTGATCCCCAACAGGTAGCCGCTGATACCGCAGGCCTTTTCAAAGAAGTAAATCAACTGTCCGATATATTTTTCGTTCAGTTCCGGCAGTTCAATCTGCAGGTTGGGAACTCCTCCGTCTACGTGCGCGATGCGGGTGCCCAGTTCGGCCATCTTGTTTACCTCATCCACTCGTCTGCCTTCCAGAAAGTTGAGTCCGTCAAGATTCCTGTCGTCATGTGGAATTTGTACTTTCTTGCCTGGTTCTTTCACTGAAATCACCGTTTCAAAAATGGTCCGTTCTCCCTCCTGGATCCATTGTCCCATGGAATGCAGGTCGGTGGTGAAGTCCACTGCTGCAGGGAAGATACCCACGTTGTCCTTTCCTTCACTTTCGCCGTAGAGTTGCTTCCACCATTCGGCCAGGAAGTGGAGTTTGGGGTGGTAGTTGACTAGTATTTCAATCTTCTTGCCCTGTTTGTAGAGTTCGTTGCGAATTACCGCGTAGATGGCCGGGAGGTTGTAGTCGAAAGAGGTAGACGGTTCCGTCGCCTTTTCAATTTCGACGGCGCCACCCACCAGTTTGCGGATATTTATCCCCGCAACTGCAATGGGCAGTAGCCCTACGGGGGTAAGCACCGAATAACGTCCGCCTACATTGTCGGGGATGACAAACGTCTTGTAGCCTTCCGTGGTGGCAAGGGAGCGAAGCGCCCCTTTGGAGGCGTCGGTGATGGCTACAATCCGCTGTCTGGCCTCGTCTTTGCCCACCTTATTCTCCAGCATATCTTTCAACAGACGGAATGCGATGGCCGGCTCGGTCGTGGTTCCCGATTTGGAAATGTTGATGATGCCAAACTCCCTGTCTCGAAGCCAGTCCATTAACTCATGCAGGTAATCTTCGCCGATGTTGTTGCCGGCATAAAGAATTACGGGATTTTTACGTGATTTTTTGTCCTGTAGCCAGTCGAATGATCCCGTAAGGGCATCAATCACTGCACGGGCGCCCAGATAGCTCCCGCCGATACCGACCACCACTACGGCGTCGCAGTGTGTCCTTAACACGGTGGCTGCATCTTCGATCTCCCTGAAATCTTCTTCTGTAATGGAAGAGGGAAGGTTTACCCAGCCCAGGAAGTCATTTCCTTCACGTGACCCGTCGTGTAGTGCCTGATTGCATGCTGTGGCATGCAATGCCTGATTAAGTATTAACTCTTCTGAGAGGAAATCGAATACCTGCTTAATGTTTAATTGAATACTATCCATGTGTATGCTGTATTAATCCGTAGAATGTTGGTTCTGTATACTTTCAAAAATAATCGATCAACCTGTTAATGGCAGCCTGAGGTGCCAGCTTCTCATATAATATCTGATAAACTGTTTGTGCAATGGGCATATCGATCCTGAAGCGGCTGTTCAGTTCGTAAATACATTTTGCCCCGTAATATCCTTCGGCAATCATCTCCATCTCGAGCTGCGCCGTCTTCACGGAGTAACCTTTACCTATCATGGCACCCAGTGTCCTGTTGCGGCTGAACTGCGAATAACCGGTCACGAGCATATCTCCCAGATAATGCTGTTCGGTGATATTTCGTTCAATGGGCAGGACGCCGTTCAGAAAACGCGCCATTTCACCGGCACAGTTGCTCATCAGTACTGCCTGAAAATTATCGCCATACAACAGGCCCTGGCAGATACCTGCGGCAATGGCGTAAATGTTTTTTAATACTGCCGCAAGTTCAATGCCCACCACGTCATTCGATACACGGGCCTTGAGCAAACGCGACGTAATCCCTTCGGCGAGCAGTGTGGCTTTAGATGCGTCCTTGCTGGCAACAGTCAGAAACGACAATCGTTCCAGCGCCACCTCTTCGGCATGACAGGGTCCGGAGATGACACCTATATTTTCTGCGGAGATTTTAAAATTGGAGGCAAGAAACTCACTCATCACCATGTTGTCGTTGGGAATGATTCCCTTGAGCGCCGATACCATAAATTTGTCACGGAAAGTGCTGTTCCATATCCTGCGGAAATATTGTTTCACGAAAGGAGAGGGGATGGCAATGATGATTGTGTCAGATTCTTTGATTGCCTTTTCGAAGTTGGAATAAAAAGTAATCTGGGCCAGATTGAATTTTACGTTGGTCAGGTAATTGGGATTATGTCCCAGTTTGTAAAATCCTTCTATCTGCTCATCGCGACGTATGAACCAGTTCATATGCTTTTGGTTCATCAATACAATCTTGGCAAGTGCAGTACCCCATGTGCCGCCTCCCAAAATACAGATTTTCCCGATTGAATCCGTCATAATATTAGTCCGTAATTTCGGTTTTGATTATTCCGATGCACTGGTTATCCATACTTTAACTTCCTCGGACGTGGGATTGTTCAGTCCCATTTTGAACTTTTTATTCAATCCGCATATCTCCTGATGAAATTTGTTGGGGTTTAAATCGCGGAGACTTTTAACCTGAAGATATCCGGCTTTCTGAATCACGGCTACCCATTCCTCCGGAATACCTGCTTGCGTAAATTCTGTCACGGGATCTCTTTTTTCTTTCTTTTCAGGTCGCATTAAGGGGAAAAGCAGCACTTCCTGAATGGTTGTCTGCCCGGTGAGCAGCATGGTCAGCCTGTCCATGCCTATCCCCATGCCCGAAGTGGGTGGCATCCCGTATTCGAGGGCACGCAGAAAATCCTGATCGATAAACATCGCTTCATCATCACCTTTCTCGGAAAGACGAAGTTGTTCCTCGAAACGTGCGCGTTGATCAATGGGGTCGTTCAGTTCCGAGTAGGCATTTGCAAGTTCTTTTCCATTGACCATCAGCTCGAAGCGTTCAGTGAGCTCCGGATTGTCGCGGTGCCGTTTGCAGAGGGGTGACATTTCAATAGGGTAGTCGATGATGAAAGTAGGCTGAATGTAGTGCCCTTCGGCCTTTTCGCCAAATATTTCATCAATCAGCTTGCCTTTGCCCATTGTCTCATCCTGCTCTATTTCCAGTTTGTGACAAACCCCGCGGAGCTGTTCTTCATCCATCCCGTGTATATCTATGCCGGTATGTTCTTTGATGGCATCGATCATGGTCACGCGGCGATAAGGAGCCTTGAAGTCAATTTCATGATCTCCCACCTTCACCTTCGTGGTTCCGAGTACTTTCAATGCGATATGTTCCAGCATCTGCTCGGTAAATTCCATCATCCAGCGGTAATCCTTGTAAGCCACGTAGATTTCCATCACGGTGAACTCGGGATTGTGTGTCCGGTCCATCCCTTCATTCCGGAAGTTGCGGGAAAATTCGTAGACCCCCTCAAATCCGCCAACAATCAGCCTTTTCAAGTATAATTCATTGGCTATGCGCAGATAAAGGTCGATGTCGAGCGCGTTCATATGTGTGATGAAGGGACGTGCTGCAGCACCTCCGGGGATACTCTGGAGCACGGGAGTGTCGACTTCGAGGTAGCCCTCCTTGTTGAAATATTCCCGCATAGCATCAAAGATGCGGGTACGTTTCACAAATAAATCCTTCACGCCGTCATTTACCAGAAGATCTACGTAACGTTGGCGAAAGCGCAATTCGGGATCAGTAAGTTTGTCGAAAGCGACACCATCTTTCATCTTTACTACCGGCAGTGGTCTGAGCGATTTTGACAAAATGGTAAATGTTTCCGCATGCACCGAGATCTCGCCGGTTTGCGTCCGGAAGACAAAACCGGTAATCCCTACGAAATCACCAATGTCTGTCAGCTTTTTAAATATGACGTTGTAAAGATCCTTATTTTCTTCGGGGCAAATGTCGTCACGGGTAATGTATACCTGGATACGTCCTTTGGAGTCCATCAGCTCAATGAATGAGGCTTTTCCCATGATGCGGCGTGTCATGATGCGGCCCGCAATGCTTACCCGACGGTGATTTGCCTCATCAGTGAATTCTGATTTTATGTCTGTAGACCAGGCGTTTACTTCATACAGGGCAGCGGGATAAGGTTCTACTCCCACCTGTCTCAATTCATCCAGACTCTGCCGGCGTATGATTTCCTGTTCACTAAGTTCTAAATTTTGCATGTTCTGTCAAATAGTTGGGCGCAACACCCAAATTTTTCACAAAAGTACAAAATAATTCAGTACGAATACATACTTTTTTCCGGAGACTGCTACTGCCTGGTAATTTGCACGTTCTGTATCATCCAGACTGCTCCGGCTTTCTCCTTCACCTCTCAAAACGACAGCCGGTAAATGGAATGTGAAAAGGCAAAATCAGAATCGAAAATAATTAAAGAAATATTTCTTTAATTACTGCAGTTATACTATATTTGTAGGTGAATAGTATGGATTACCAGAGATGCTGGAGATCTCAGTATGTATCTGTTGCGATGTGCCTTTTTTTAAAATCTGTCTTATGGAAACACTAACCCACACTCCGCTTCCGGGAGACATCCTCGATGAGATTATAGAAAAGCACCGGGGAAAGCCCGGCATGTTGCTTACCGCGCTGGAAGAAGTACAGGAGAAGAATCCCCTGAAATATTTATCTGGTGAAACATTGGCGGAGATCTCAAAGAAAATGAATATACCTTATACACAGGTGTACAGTGTAGCTACCTTTTATTCCTACTTCAATCTGAAGCCCCAGGGTAAACATACGGTTGTTGTCTGCAGGGGTACGGCCTGCCACACCAAAGGATCAAAAGGCCTCCTGGATAATGTCACTACCTTGTTGGGTATAAGAAGCAGTGTAGATGGTGCGGATTCCTCCTATACCACTTCCGACCATCTTTTCACTGTGCGAACGGTAGCCTGCTTTGGGCAGTGCGCTCAGTCACCTGTTGTTGAGGTGGATGGGGTTATTCATAGTAATGTGAATACACAGAAATTGCTGAAGATCATGACCCAGGTCAAGAACGGGAAAACCAAAAAAAAATAATCGTATGAGACCGTCCGAAATTAAAATATTACAGGAACAGGATAGGGGGAGGATTCTTCCTGATGTGCCGATGATACTGGTGGGGATGGGTACCTGTGGTATCGGAAATGGTGCAGGCGCGGTCCATGACCGTATCATGAGGCAGATAGCGGAGGACGGTATCGGATGCATACTCAAGCAGACAGGATGTTTCGGCTTCTGTGCCGAAGAGCCGTTGGTTATGCTCTACCGGCCGGGTGTGCCGATGCTTGTCTACAGTAAAGTGAACGAAAAGGATGCGGTTCGTATCGTTGAAAGCATTGTAAAAGACAGGCTCTGCCGGAGTAAGCTTTTGTGCCGGATCGACAGGTGGGATTTTCTGACCTCCAGTGTGGAGTTTGGCAAAGGATATGAGGATATCCCTCATTGGGATGAGATTTCTTTTTTTAAGGGACAGCAGAAGGTGGTGTTGCGCCATGCCGGGCTCATTGATCCCGAAGAGATCAGGGATTATATTGCTGTTGGAGGCTACAGTGCCCTGGCAAAGGTGCTTGCCGGTTTTTCGCCGGCCGAAGTAATCAGCGAAGTGACTGTGTCGAACCTCCGCGGACGCGGCGGCGCCGGTTTCCCTGCCGGGGTAAAGTGGTCTCTTATGCAGAAGCAGGAGTCTGATCGCAAGTATATTATCTGCAATGCCGATGAGGGTGACCCCGGCGCCTATATGAACCGCAATGAGATTGAGAGCGACCCCCATATGTTGATCGAGGGGATGCTGATTGGCGCTTATGCGATGGGCGCCGATAGTGGAATTGCTTATGTAAGAGCAGAGTATCCTCTCGCCGTGAAGCGGTTGAAAAAAGCGATCGCGCAGGCTGAGGAGCTGGGGCTGTTGGGCAGGAATATTATGGGTTCCGGACTGAACTTCAGGCTGGATGTGGTGGAAGGAGCCGGTGCATTTGTCTGTGGTGAAGAGACGGCGCTGATCGCATCCATCGAAGGAAAAGCCGGCCGCCCGATGCCTCGTCCCCCCTATCCGGCAAGCAGGGGGTTGTATGGAAAACCTACAAATATCAACAACGTGGAGACCTGGTGTAACGTCCCGGTCATTATGGAGAAAGGGAGTGCGTGGTTCAAAGCGATCGGGACGGGGAAAAGCGCCGGTACCAAAGTCTTCTCGCTGGTTGGCAAGGTAAAGAATACCGGACTGGTGGAACTTCCGCTTGGCTCCAGGCTGGAGCAGTTTGTATTCGCCATTGGTGAAGGAACGGGCACCTCCAAACGGATGAAAGCGGTACAGACAGGAGGACCATCGGGAGGGTGCATACCGTTGGAATATTTTTCCACACCGGTCGACTACGAATCGCTGAACAGCATAGGGGCCATCATGGGGTCGGGCGGCATGGTGGTGATGGATCAGGACAACTGCATGGTGGATGTGGCGCGCTACTTTCTCGAATTCAATGCAGGAGAGTCATGTGGCAAGTGCACGCCCTGCCGCGAAGGACTTGCCCAGGCACTCGCCATCCTCACCCGCATCACCCGGGGGCAGGGGACTGCTACCGACCTGGCCATGCTTGAACTGCTTGGCGGGGTGATCAAGGATTCGTCGCTCTGTGCGCTCGGGCAGACAGCTCCCAATCCGGTCATGACAACGTTGAAATATTTCCGGCATGAGTATGAGGAGCATATAAGGGAAAAACGCTGTCATGCCGGTACCTGCGAGTCCCTGTTCCCGGCGCTGTGCGAAAATAGTTGCCCGCTGCACATGAACATTCCCGGATATATTGAACTGATAAAGGAGGAGCGATGGGAGGATGCATTTGAACTTACCCTGCGCGACAATCCATTGCCGGGTACACTGGGACGGATCTGTCATTTCCATTGTCAGATGCGCTGTCGCCGTGAGATGCTCGACCAGCCTGTTTCGCAGGGCGAGATACATCGCTATCTGGCCGACACCATCTATCAGCTTGGAAAGGAGGAGGATATATACCGGAAGCTGATCAAGGAGAAGTTGCCGCCCACAGGCAAAAGGATTGCCATCGTGGGTGCAGGTCCTGCGGGACTCACGGCAGCCTTTTATCTCGTACGTCTGGGACACGATGTGACGGTTTACGACGCGATGCCTGAGGCAGGCGGAATCCTCCGTTATGGCATACCTCAATATCGTTTGCCCAAAGAACTTCTGCAGAAAGAGATAAAATTGATCAGAAGACTGGGCGTTCAATTTAAAATGAATCGGCGGCTGGGAAGAAATCTTTTGCCGGAAGAATTAAAAAAAGAGTCGGACGCGCTCTTTCTGGCAATAGGTGCATGGAAAGATACGGCCCTACACATCCCGGGTGAAAATGCAAAAGGGGTATTTGCCGGGAGTGAGATTCTGAAGGAAGTGGCAATGGGCAGGATTCCCCAAACAGGACAGCGGGTTGTGATCGTGGGTGCGGGCAATGTGGCCATTGATGCTGCACGTTCTCTCCTGCGGCTTGGTAAGGAGGTGACTATTGTGTATCGGCGCGAAAAGAGAGATATGCCGGCCAATGCAGTGGAGATATCAGAGGCGGAAGAGGAGCGGATAAAATTCCGTTTTCTCGCAGCTCCTCACGAAATTGTTACCGGCAGTGCGGGAGTTGTCAGGGCGTTGCGCATCGAAAAAATGAAACCAGGAAGCATAGATCGTTCCGGAAGAAGAAATCCGGTTGCAACGGGATTGTTTGAGGATATTCCCTGCGATACCCTGATTCTGGCAATAGGAGAGCAGGTCTCTTCGGAGGAGCTGGCAGGCAGGGTATCGCTGACAAGGGATGGACGAATTGCCGTGGATCGGTTTACCTTCCAGACATCTGATCCCCTGATCTACGCCGGTGGCGACGTTGTCAGCGGTCCCGCAACCGCTGCCGAGGCAATGGGAATGGCAAAGAAGGCCGCCGCCGCTATCGACAGGGCGCTGATGGGCAAAGAGAGATTCTCCCTCTTGTCGCGCGAATTTCATTACGGAAATGAGGTTCCCCGGAATCCGAAGCCCAGTCCCAAAAATATGGCCAGAAGGCTCTCGGTGAGAGACAGGGTAAACAATTTCAATGAGATCTCCTTCGGGCTTACGGGCGAGCAGGCAAGGAACGAGGTGGAGCGGTGTCTCCGGTGTGATGTGCGATGTCAATAGAAAAATAAACAAGCATAGGATGGAAGTCAGAATAAATAACCGGACAGTTCAGGCCGCCGAAGGAAACACCATCTGGCAGGCATGTCGCACGGCGGGCATTCATGTGCCTTCGTTGTGTTATCTGAAGGATGTGTCTCAGAATGCTTCCTGTGGCGTGTGTGTGGTGGAGGTGAAGGGCGCCAGGTCGTTGTTGCGCTCCTGCATCACAAAGGTAGCCGAGGGAATGGAGATATTTACAGACAGTCCCCGTGCCATGGAGGCCCGGAAGATAAATGTGGAACTGTTGCTGGCCAATCATCCGCAGGATTGTCTGATCTGCGACCGGAATGGAAACTGTGAACTGCAACAGCTGACCTTCACGCTGGGGGTTAACACGAGACGTTTTGGACGAACCCATAAAGAATATTACGCGAAAGATGAATCATCCCTTTCCCTGGTGCGTGATCCGGAAAAATGTATCCTTTGCGGGCGATGCGTCGCTGTTTGCAGTGACATGCAAAATGTGAAAGCAATTGATTTTGCGGGACGGGGTCTTAAAACAAGGATTTCCACTTTCCTCGACGAAGGTCTTGGGCTTGTAGCCTGTACAAATTGTGGCCAGTGTGCGCTGGTATGTCCTACCGGAGCCATCACGGAGAAAAGTGCTGTCGGCGAAGTGAGAAAAGCCTTGCAGGATCCGGAAAAAGTGGTTCTTGTGCAAACAGCACCAGCTGTACGTGTGGGTATAGGAGAGGCGATGGGCATGCCTT
>DGZP01000103.1 GCA_002398565.1 Proteiniphilum sp. UBA4977 | reverse complement strand
AGGTATCTGGAATAAAAAATATAACCGGCTAAAAGGATGGCCAGGGACGTTAGGAAAGTAATCATTTTCTTCTATTTATGAATAGTTACTATTGTAAAGTGTTATGGTTTTTTTAATCAATTTCAAGTATTTGATTTTTACTCAGCAACTTTTCCTTTAACAGTGAGTAATCAATATCCTGAACTGCTTCTTTCCGATCTATTGCCATGCATGCAGCAGTGGCTGCAGATTGGCCCAGAATCATAAATACCGGTTCCATGCGGATCGAGCCAAAAGCGATGTGGCTTGACGAAACACAGACAGGAACCAGCAGGTTGGTACATTCTTCCTTTTTAGGGACAATGGAACCATACGAAATCTTGTACGGTTTTCCCGGGTGAACGCCTACGTCACCTTCATTTTGTACATAACCTTCCCCAGTCACGTATCGCTGTATGTTGTGGGAATCCATGGTATAAGATCCCATCCCTACCGGGTCTTTGACGTTTATCTTTCCAAGAACTTCATTTTCAGTGGTTACATAGTGGCCAATCATTCTTCTTGCTTCACGAATATACAATTGATGCGGCCAGTTACCGTTATCCGTAAATTCGTCCTTGGCTAGGCCCCACTTGCTCATTTCGTTTCTGACGTCTTCGGGTATCCGTTTGTCAGTCGATACAAAATACAACAAGCCTTTTTGATAATTCTCATGTTCTTTGATGATCTCCTTTCTTCTTTCGTAAGATGCCTCAGGGTAATCATAATTCATCCCGATAAAATCGGTACTGAACGGACCGTGATTGTTTGTGTCTGTTTTACGGTTCGGAATCATGTCATACTTATTGAACCATTCATCCCAGCCCGATTCAAACACACGTGCCAACAGTTCGTAGTTCTTCGGATCGTAGTTCTCCGGTTTTTCAAACGATACCCGATTGTCCGGGTGATTACTCATACACAACCTGAAACAGTAAGCCTGAATCTTATCATCACCCGTACAATTAGGTTGTATAGGTTCACTGGAAATATAAGGTAAGAGTCCACTGTTAGGATCGTCCGGAATGACATAAGGGCTAATGTCGGATTTAAAATAATGCCCGTGGTGATATACACCGGCCTGTACTCCGTTCCATTGTTCATTATATTCCGAACAGGCTTCTCTCCCGACTGTATAACTAATATTCGCACTAGCCATCAGGTCTCCTTCATAGGTAGCGTCAATAAACATTTTTCCCTCAAATGTTTTGCCGGAGAGTGTGGTAAAGGAAACAATTTTACCCTCTTTCGTAACTATCCCTGATTCCCTATTCAACCACTCATCCCTATATATCGGAATGTTGTACTCACTGATAAAATCTTCAAAGACTTTTTCCGCCACGTGTGGTTCAAAAATCCACATGGTACGGTTTTCTCCATCCATAGCCGGTGTTCCCTGTCCCTTGTTGCCATATTCCTCGTGTCTTTCCCATTTCCAGGAGTTCGAATCATTGTAATGAAGCCACACCCTGTGGTAAAACTCCCGGGACAACCCTCCAATGGTGGCTTTGTTGCCTGTATCCGTATACCCCAGACCGCCTGAAGAAAGTCCACCCAAATGTATATCCGGCGATACGATTATGACTTTCTTGCCGGTTTGCATTACCTCAACAGCTGCAGTTACCGCGGCAGAAGTTCCTCCGTAAATAATGACGTCTGCTTTGTAGGTGGCTGAATTTCCACACGCTTGTAATAGGATCAGCAACACTATACCCATTAAATATCCATATTTTTTCATGACGATTCCGTTTTTAATTTAATCTTTAAAAAATGTGTGATTTACTATTTTATTTATAATGATGAATAAACTTTGTCGATGGCAAAGCGTGCATAATGTCCTTGTAATCCATTAGCATAACTTTTAAGTATACTTTTACCCAGTCCATTTTTGTCACCACAAACAAATAGGGCATAGGCCAGATGAACTTCTTTCAACGCAGCATTTCGCACACTGGTGTCGTTTAATCCTGGAACAGTTTTTCTTCGTGCATCTCTAAAAGATGAAATGTGATGAAAACGCATCCCTGGCTTTGTAATGAGTTCGTACAGAACCGGAACAGCATCCCTGCTTTTTATCTCTCCTAACGCAATTGCAATTGCTCTATAATGAGAAAACGAGCTCTCTGGTTCTAAGATTGACGCTTTTTTCAGAATTACAGGAAGAGAGTTGCTGTCTTGGCAGCTTCCCAATGCAATTAACAAAGAGTCTATTTTGCTCATGCATGGGCCGAATTGACCCATGCCGGTGTAATCCCATCCCTTATCCCAAAGGTTACTTTTATTGATTTCATTGGCCAGAACGGAAGCATAAGTATTGTCACCCAGTATACACAAAACCGAACTATATATGACTCGATGTTCCTGTAAGGTGGTATTTATGATTTCCTTTTCTACTGCTCTTCTGCATCTCTCATGATCTGTCAGTAAAAGTTCCAACCCGCTATAGTTATCTCTTAAATTCCTTGCCGCTTCTCTAAATTCCTTGTCGCTATATCCTTTGTGAGGTTTTTCTTTCAATATGCGATCCGGAAGATTTCCAATTTCAACAAGATGCTTTTGAATCTTTTTTAGGTTTACTCCCCTAACAGCTTTACCCTCTCTTACAGCTGTTCCAGCTAGGATACCAACAGAAAATCCTTGGGTCTGGAGACAGGATTGCATCCGAATGACAGGCATTGCATCGCGATCGGCGCTAGCCCCCAATCCTGTGACGATAATTCCATCCAATCCTTTGGGCAACAATGCTCTTAAAGGAACATCCGCATCATATATTGTATGTCTTGCTTCAGGTGGAGATAATATAAAATAGGGATCCACAATCATTCCATGGGTGTCAAACGAACTCTTGTGGTATGAGATCGTGTCCGGGTAACGCTTTTTGCTTATTACATCGTATACTGAAACGGTATATTCTCCGATGATTCTCCTTCTTTCTCTTGTCTGGGGTAGCTTAACCAAATCGTACTGCCCGTTAATTTTTTTCTTGGCTTGAACATACACTCGACTTATATCGAGAACGTCTGAATCGTCCACAAAGTTCCAATCGTTGTTATTGTAATAATCTCCTGGATTCCAATGTCCCATGCCGGCACCTTGCACGGCAACATTTTTGCCGGTATAATTATAATCAGCTCCGGCAGCTATAGCAACATCGGCACTTCCTGTGCAGTCAATAACAATTTTCGACAAAACTATACCCCTGCCGTGGGATGTGGCTATCACAACACCCGAAATCGTGTTATTTGTCACCAGTGCTCCACAACTCAAAGTCCCAAACCATAGATCACCTCCCGCCATCCTGAGTTCTTTACGGAAAAACTCCTGTTTCCAATCGGACACGTGATCGCTGTTCCAGTTTTTCAATTGACGAGGGTGATCTAATGGAGCCATTGAACGAACTCCTTTGTCCACTTCTGACGAGAATCCTTGTCTGTATCCATCCCAGTATCGTCCGATTAAACCCAGGGTTGTAATCCCACCCAATCCATGGAGGTATTCAAGAACCAGTGTTTTTGCTCCTTGTCTTGCAGCTGATATCCCTGCAGGTGCCCCCGCAGTTCCTCCTCCTACAACAACAATATCGTAGTTGCCCAAAACAGGTAACACATCGTTTGAAGAAGTGACAAAGCCACAGTTCATGTCTGGTCGAAGCGGGTTCAACAATTCCCTGATTTCTCCTTTCTTATTTCCTTTTGTTGATGGAGTGCGAACTTTTGCGTTCATTTTTAGTCGATTATCTCTAGCATACATTGCAGCTGTTTCACCCACTATTACTCCCAGTGAAGTTCCAAATACCGGCTGCATTATCTTTTCCGCGGTTTCGTTTGTGACGTGGGCTGAAGGGCTTAAAACCCATACATTTTTTACACCTTTGGGTTTTAATGACTCAAGTGCTAGTTCCTGCATGTGGGAAATATTATCTCTACTTTCACACTCTGATAGAATAGAAACGAAAGGAATGTATTCAAGAATATCCGAACTATCACTTTGGTCAGGCGTCCATGTCATATCCCTTATTGTTTGTTCAATTTCCTGAATAGTGGCGTAGGAATCATCTTTAACATGCAACTGGAACGTATAGCGAACAACCGGTAACTGCTTGTTTTTAATCGTTACTGCATAAGGAATTTTTTCCAGTTTTGCACCGGGGATGGTTTGTGGCTCACTACCAACGGTTACAAAGTTAAATGCATATTCTCCAGCTTTGAAGTCCGTAAACCGTACACCCGCAACCCGGGCAACCGATGCAGTGTGCGTAGCGTCAAGAATTGCCTTGCATCTTATAGCCTGACGACCGGAGCGGTTAGTAATAACGATACCAGAGGGGGCGTCATTTTCATCAACCAGAATATTCGTGGCGTAGCTGCTGTAAAGAAAATCTACATCGTTATCAATTAATTCATTTTCGAGTTCGGTTTTTATAAAAAGAGGGGTAGGGTTTTTACTCGTCAGAAAGAGGCGTTTGCTCAAGGGATTGTCAAGTTTCTTATTGTCGTCGCAGATTATTCTAAATGAACCGCATACATCGTCGCCCAAATATGATAATGGGGCAATGAGAAAGACTTTACTTCCGGCTCTAGAAGCAGCTCCTGCTGCTGCAACTGCTGCGGATGTTCCCCCAACAACAATGATGTCCACATCTTTGATTACAGGTATTTTTTTTTCACTGTCCTGAATGAACCCAGAATCAGGTTTTGTTGCAGAATGGATAATTGTACGGGCATTTGACATTTGTCCTGTTGCTATTAATGTCCCTCCCAATGCCGTTGTTTTGATGAAATCTCTTCGTGTAACCATGATTTTAGGCTAAATATTTAGGGAATTATCTAGAACTTTAGAAAACTCCAGATAATTCCCAAAATTAAAAATTTATATTACTTTATATCAATTTCCAATACTTGTTTGTCCTTTAGCAGTCTTTCTTTCAGTAATGAATAGTCAATATCCTGTACCGCCTTCCTTTGGTCTATTGCTTGGCATGCAGCCGTTGCTGCGGATTGCCCCAGTACCATAAATACGGGTTCCATACGAATTGAACCAAACGCAATATGGGTTGCGCTTAAGCACACGGGCACCAGTAGGTTTTCGCATTCATCTTTTTTAGGAACGATTGATCGATAGCTTATCGGATAAGGATTTGGGACATGCGCTTCCACGTTCCCTTCGTTCTGCACAAAACCGTTGGCATCGACATATCGTTTTACATGGTGTGAATCCATACCATAGGCTCCCATACCCACAGGATCCTCAACGACATCTATTCGTTCGCAATTTTTCTGCGTCATAACGTAGTCGCTTTTCATGCGACGAGCCTCCCGGATATAAAGCTGTTCTTGCCATCCGTTGCTTCCCTTTTCATATTC
>DGZP01000026.1:25764-28673 GCA_002398565.1 Proteiniphilum sp. UBA4977 | reverse complement strand
CGCAGGCTTATTCTGTTTTTGTCAAATTGCCATCCCGCGTTCAGCATTCCGCCCATAACCGTATTGTAACCATAGGTATATCCTGAATTACGACTCTCGCGCATATTACCCGTATTTTGCCCGATACCTTTCCATCTGCCACGTAGTGTATGTTCAATAACCGTTTGCTGTTGTGTGTTTTGGCAAGAAAGGGAAAACAATACACCCGTTCGATTTCCCTTGTCTGCTAATGTACGTGCTCGACCAACTGTTACGGAATAGTGCTGTGATGGCGGCGCTTTACGATTGAAAATCCGAAAATGTGTTGCCGGAATCTGTACTGCATTTTCTGGAACCTCGCGGCTTCCGTCGTCCAATCCGATAAAATCCCATTTACCGCGTTTTCTTCCGCGTTGGTTTTGAAAAGTACTTTTCGTATTCAGTTGAAATTCTGCCTTCAATTGCACAAAATTTTGTTCCGGAATATCTTTTGTGATGATATCGGTCATTGTGCTACCGAAACTTACGGGAATATCCGGCGTGGACGATTTCAATAAACGGATATTGTCCACCAATGAAACGGGTAACATGTCGAAGGAAAAAATGCTGTACGCCGGATCGTAATTGGGTAGTGAAACTCCATCGAGTGCAATTTCGTTCCATCGTCCGCCCGCGCCACGGACGATAATACCGTTATTTTCGGTGGCAGCGATACCCGGAATGAGTTGCAACGCATCGCGAACGGTGTTGGCGGCTGAGCGTTCTATTTCCTGTCCGGCAAGTACAGTGCTGACGTAAGGTGTGTTTCGTTGTGCCCGCAATGCACCGATAATGGTGCTTTCGGGCGGTGTTTGGACAACTACTATTTCGCTAAGCGAAACGTTTGTTTCTTTCAGAACCACATCCAGGCGTGCTGTTTGCTTTGCGCCAATCTCGACGGATGTAACCTGTATCGGCTCGTATCCCAAAAAACGGATTTCAACCTCAAAACTACCTGCGGAAAGCGGTAACGAATAATCGCCGTTTAATCCGGTCATTGTTCCTCTTTGCACACTTTGTACCCAAACGGTAGCGCCGGCGATCGGCACGCCAAACGTATCGGTAATTTTACCCGCCAGGTATCCTCCGGCTGTTTTTTCGTGGTTGCGGCGAACGATTACAAAACGGTCAGCGTTGATTTTGCGATATGTAAGCGGAGTGTTTTCGAGTGACAAACGCAGCCATGTTTCAATATCTGCAGACATTGTTCTTAACGGACGTACAGTGACCCCTTCTAAAAACCGCGATTCGTACGTGATGGATTTTCCTTTTTCTCTTGCCGTTTCATCAATGCGTTCAATGCGCGACAACATATTTTCGGCCGGGAAAGAAGTGGTTTGCGCCCGGACATTTCCAATGAAAAATAAGCCGAAAAGCGACAATAATATTTTAGGGAATTTCCGTGGCATTTGTGGATTGGAAGACTATTTTATCGTCAGCGATACGATAGGTCAAATCGTACAAAGCAGCTATTTCATCCGCAATTTCATTTATTGCCGTGGATCTGTCGAGCGTCATATTTATGGACATTGATCCGGATTGGTTCTCAAAAACGACCTCTTTTCCGTATAGTTGACGAATACGTAAAGACAATTCATCGGCAGATGCACTTTCCAACACGATTGTACCTGTACGCCAGGCTGCTTTTTGCACGCTGTTAATCGATTCTCGCGTAAGCTCCTTTTTTGCCGCATAATATGTTGCTTGCTGGTTAGCTGCAAGCTCCAAACTTTTGTTCTCCGGAGTTGAAACATTTACATTTCCACTCAACACGCTGACTTCCTGAAATGATAATTCCGCGTAACTTTGAATTGTAAAACTTGTTCCAACCACTTTTACCGTCAACCCGTCGCGCAAATGAACGATGAATGGTTGGCTGTTATTGGGTTTTACGTTGAAAAATACCTCCCCTTCCTCCAACCACACTTCACGTGAGGTTTCACGTAAGGTTGTACCCGAGTTTAAAATGATTTCAGAACCGTCGGCTAAGGTGATATTTTTAATTGCGCTGGTCGCAACATGTTGTTTTTCAATATTTTTAGTCTGGTGATATTGCGGCTTGTAAAACAAAAATATCCCGATTACCAGTAAGGCAATACTTGCAATAGAAGCAATAATGGTAAGCGAAAGTTCACGTTTTTTTGCACGATGAGTTGGATTGTCCAAATCTATGCCTGCATGTTTAAAAATAAACACCTTTGTATCAAGATCCATCTCATTTATGAGTTCGTCCGTTAACTCAAAATCCTTTTCGGGAATGAAATCGACTTCAAGCGATTCAATAATTTTGTTTTCTTCCTCAGTAGTTTTACCCAAACGGTATCTTTCGAACAAATCATGCGCCAGAACCTCCTTTTCTTTATCCGTCAATTTTTTTCGTGGATTATCGGATGTGCTATTTTTCATTTCTAAAGTATTTGTTCAATGTTTGAATGGATAAAATTACTATTTTTTTGTGGATCAACATATAACCGAATAGAAGAAATTCTGGCGATGGTGCGGTAATAAGATTCGAAGATTTTTTCTACTTTTGTTTTGGATTGAAAACAACAGACAAAATACTATTAAAAGCCATTGAAGAAAAAGACGAAAAGGCTTTTACTCAATTTTACGAAAGATACAACCGTGTCGTTCTTTGTTTCGTGTTGTCTAAAGTTCATAACAAGGAAATAGCGAAAGACGTTGTTCAGAATTTCTGGCTTGCCCTTTGGGAAAATCCGCGTATGTTGCGTGCGAATAAAAATGGATGTGTTAAAGTTTTTATGTTGCAATATCTTCGCTTCCGTATCTATGATATATATCGTATTGCCGTACCCGAAACCATTCCGATTGAATATACAAGCGTCGAATTCATTGATATAGCAAGCACAAACCTCGAAAAAGAAGAGTTG
>DGZP01000026.1:11213-25508 GCA_002398565.1 Proteiniphilum sp. UBA4977 | reverse complement strand
GCCTTTTGGATGCGAATGGAAAATATTCCGGCAAAAGAAGTTGCCAGAGAATTGAATACGACGCCTCAGACAGTTCACAATGCTTTTTCGAAGTTGTTAAATACTGTCCGGGAGCGTTTAAAGAAACATTATCCGGAAATTCAATCAAACGAAAAAAAACTATTAACCATGATAGTATCCGTTGTAATTTATTTCTTCGGATAAATTATCCAGTGTATTCTTTTGGGTCATCGATACCATCCAGCCCTTTTACTGCCCCCTCAATCTTTTGTATACACGAAGTGCAGGTCAATGTCTCTAACTGAATTGTTGCTGAATTTTTCATTTTCGTTTCCTGTCTTTATTGTTTTTATAAATTAAAAATTATTTCTTGTGTGACTTTCGTGGCCGGTAACCAAGCAGTCTCATGCCGTTCAGAATAACAACCAGTATACTCAACTCGTGCACCAACATGCCAACCGGCATATTCATCCATTCGCTGAACAACAGACCGCCCAGTAATACGAACACGACACCCACCGCTATCGCAATATTTTGTCTTATATTGAATGATATGGCTTTCGTCAATCCCAGTGCATAAGGTAGACGGCTGAAGTCGGAGTTTACCAGCACCAGATCCGATGTCTCAATGGCCACGTCTGTGCCGTTACCCATGGCGATTTCCACGTCTGGCAGTGCAAGCGAGGGCAATCAGGATGGCACTGATCAGCGTGATCTGATTTTTATTTTTTAAAACAGTTTGTTGCATAGCTCCTATAGTATCTTGATTTGTAGAACAAAGATATACACAACAAAACGGGAGAACTGTCACCCTGGCGACAGTCCCCTTATTTTCAGGCAGTTTAACTTTTAAAGCCGGTTAATGTATATGGTTAAGATTAAAATAATTGAAGACAGCCGGTTCGTTCGTTCTCCCCCTGTGGATCAAACCCGGACGGGCAACCCTGTCCCAACGTACCAGAAAGGAACCATCGAGAGGAGTGTCATTCACCCGATACCAGCTTTTGCCATCAGGACTATGAAAAAAAGTAAGCATACAGCCATTACTTACCTTAATTTTTAAAAAGGGATGTGTACTCTCCGTCTCAGAGCGGGACAGGGTGGTTTCCCTGCCGTCCCTCACTCTCTTTACAATCAGTTCATTATGCTGTACCCCTATGACAACCATATTCCGATCGTCGCCCTACATGGTCAGTCCTTTCAGGCTGCCATTTGTGTTTCCGACTTGTGTTTCATAGCTGTAGCTGGTCGTCTGCGGGCGCAGGCAAAGCACTGTCCCCTGTTTGGTACCTGCAGATGGCACACCGGTCAATATAAGACTGCCATTTCCCGGTGTCACATCAATGGAAGAATATGGATAATTCCAGGTCCAGTCCACCTTGAGTGATTTTCCGGAAAAGTCATCATTAAAATCTGCCAAGGCCAACTGCGCAGTCCCTGTAAACGGGACCGGTTGTCTGATTGTGGCGTGTTTGCCGGACTTGAATGCCAACCATTCGTCATCGGTATCAATCAGTTCATGCAGGATAGGTTGTCGTCCCAGATAGAAAGCATCCCCTGACTGATAACCGTGGCTCAAGTAGAACATCCGTCCGTCGGGTGTCTCTACTGCCGTGCCGTGTCCGCAGGAAAGAAAATCGCCATTGCCACCCGAGAGGATCGGGTTTCCGGCATATTTCTCATAAGGTCCACGGAAGTTTTGTGAACGTGCCACACGCACATCGTAGTCACTGGATGGACCGCAACAGCTCTTTGCCGAATAAATAACGTAATAATAATCCCCCTGCTTAAAATGATACTGTCCTTCCAGGCCGATCCGCTCGTCGTCTTTTAACAAAGTGAATGGTTCCCCTATGAGTTGCAATCCATCATCCGACAACCTGCTGCCCAGCAGTTCGATGGGCCGCCGGTCCAGTCCGTATGCTTTCCAGGTCAGGTAAAGCTGTCCCGCATCGTCGAAGACAAAGGCATCAATCGCTTCCGTTCCCAGCTCAACGAGGGGACCATGATCGGTAAATTTCAGTGAGGTACCCTCAGCTGTGGCCACACCGATATAGGATGTGTTGTCGGATTTTCTGCGGGCAGTATAATAGCAGAACATGGTTCCATGATGATAAAATAACTCGGGTGCCCAAAAGGAATGAGAAGTCCATGAAGGTTTTTCGTCGAAAACGTGACCTGCCTGCTTCCAGTTAATCAGGTCAGAGGAAGTAAATATGGGATAAAATGGAGCCCACTCTGACGACGTGCCCGTTGCATAATAGGTATCTCCCACTTTGATGACAGAAGGATCGGCCATATCTCCTTTAATCACAGGATTCTCAAAAAAAGCACTTCCCTGCGCGGCAATATCAAACAGGACAAAAACAGACACAACAAGGAGGCAGAATTTTCTCATAATACAGCATTACATTATTTAGTTACAAAGCTAACAAAAATAGGTTGAACAAAGATGTGATGTCTACCATAAAAAAAAGCCACCCCTGAGGATGGCTCTTGTAGTATGTAGCAGAAAGATTGTTATCTGATTTTCTTGTAACCATACACGGCACGATCGCCCAGTTCTTCCTCGATGCGGAGCAACTGGTTGTACTTGGCCATACGGTCTGAACGACTCAACGAGCCGGTCTTGATCTGTCCTGCATTGGTAGCCACCGAGATGTCGGCAATGGTAGCATCTTCTGTTTCACCGGAGCGGTGCGAAGTTACACTGGTATATCCGTGACGGTGTGCCATTTCAATGGCGTTCAGTGTCTCGGTCAGCGTTCCAATCTGGTTCACCTTGATCAGGATAGAGTTGGCGCAACCCAGTTTGATTCCTTTTTCGAGGAACTCTACATTGGTCACGAACAGGTCGTCGCCCACCAGCTGGCATTTATCACCAATCTTGTCGGTAAGCAGTTTCCAGCCATCCCAGTCGTTTTCGCTCATACCATCCTCAATGGAGTCAATCGGATATTTAGAAATCAGTTCAGCAAGATAGTCGGCCTGTTCTGCTGAATTGCGCTTTTTACCTGTGGCGCCTTCAAATTTGGAGTAATCATATACGCCATCTTTATAAAATTCAGAAGCGGCACAGTCGAGACCGATCATTACATCTTTTCCCGGTTCGTATCCTGCATTCTTTACAGCAGTGAGAATCGATTCAAGGGCTTCTTCCGTTCCACCTGCAAGGTTGGGGGCAAAACCGCCTTCATCGCCTACAGCAGTACTCAGGCCCTTGTCATGTAATACTTTCTTCAGGGCGTGAAATACTTCAGCACCCATGCGGAGTCCCTCCTTGAAAGAGTTGGCGCCTACAGGGCGAATCATAAATTCCTGAAATGCGATGGGTGCATCGGAGTGTGAACCGCCATTGATGATGTTCATCATGGGTACAGGCAACACATAGGTGTTGGTACCTCCGATATATCTGTAGAGAGGCAGTCCGAGGTAGTTGGCAGCAGCCTTAGCCACGGCAAGTGAAACACCCAGCAAGGCATTGGCACCGAGGTTCGATTTGGTTTTGGTACCATCCAGCTCCAATAGTTTCGCATCAATCTGTGTTTGTTCAAGCACATTTGTACCAATTAAAGCGGGGGCAATTACATCGTTTATATTAGCCACAGCCTTTAACACACCTTTACCAAGATAACGACCTTTATCACCGTCGCGAAGCTCCAAAGCTTCATTTTCACCGGTAGAAGCGCCTGAGGGAACAGCTGCACGGCCGAAAGCGCCCGATTCTGTAACGACATCTACTTCCACGGTGGGATTTCCTCTGGAATCCAATACTTCCCGTCCTAAAATACTTACAATTCTCATATTGTTGAATTTATAATGAAATGAATTTAATCTGTAATCACCTAAACAGTAACCTGATACCCTAATACGAATCCTTTCGGAATTCTCATACAAAGATACATATTTTTTGCTAAACGGTCTCTTTGAAAAAGAGAAAGTTGGCTTAATTATGAATATGCATGTAAGATTTGTATCGCTTATACACCTCCGCCATTCACAGTGGCAATGAGGGTGCTCAAATTGGAGGTAAGCAGTTTTACCGAGATGGCCATCAGAATAACTCCGAAGAATTTACGCAGGATGTAGGCACCGCTTTCGCCCAGTATCTTCTTCACTCCATCCAGATATCGAAGTACCAGGTATACAATGAGAAGGTTCAGTACCACGGCGGTGATGATATTTAATGTATGATATTCCGCCCGCATGGAGAGCAACGTGGTAAAGCTTCCCGGTCCGGCAATCAGCGGAAAGACCACGGGAAAAAGTGTGGATGAATTGTCAGGGTTGGTGCTGTCATTCTTAAATATCTCCACCCCAAAGATCATTTCAATGGAAAGTATGAGCAACACCACAGCTCCGGCGACGGCGAAAGCGGAAATATCGAGTTGAAACAGTTTAAGTATCCATTCTCCAATAAAGAGGAAGCCTATCAGGATTATGAGTGAGTAGAATGCCGCCTTCTCAGGATGGATTGTTTTATTCTGGCTTTTCAGGTTCAAAAAAATAGGAACTGATCCGGTTACGTCAATGATGGCAAACAGGACCAGAAAAGCACTTACAATTTCCACAACGTTCAATGTCCACATAACGGAGCAATTTAGAATAATGACACTATTTACTTTCTTTTTGAATACAAAAATAGGAAATCAAAGCGTTATTGCCAAATCGGAAGTTAATATCTGTCAGACAATACGCTTATTTTCACCAATGGGAAAGGATCGGGATGTACAAAATTCAGGAATTTGACTATTCTGAAAGCAGAGAAGTGATGAAAAAAACGTTTCACAAATGTTGCCACGGAGGCACTATTGTTGTTGCAATCGGCTACATCATCCAGGAATTTCACTTCATACAGAAAGCGTTGCAGTGCGGGATGCAGATCTGCGATTATCGCTCCTGCCTGTTTGGTATCTTTCCTGAAAAATGCATCTTTCCGGTCGAACAATTGCTTTAATATTTCAAAAGCATCCGGAGAATAAACCCTCAGTTCATCGTCAGGTTCGCTCATTATCTTTTCCAGTGCAGGTCCCGTACCAAAGGGAACACGGTCGGAATAACGGGCAAGGGGATATACACACACCTCGTTGAGCTCCTCTATCCTCCCCAGAGAGAAGACTTTCTGCAGGAAATAAAAATCTTCACCCCCCTGCTGGCGCCCCATACCGCCTACCCTTACATAGGCGTCGGCCGACACGGCAAAAGCTGAACCAATAGTATGGAAGTACCATGGAAATCCTGTATAGCGCAGCATCGCGCGATAATAATGAAGATAACCCTCATATTGCCGCACCGCCCCTTCAAGTATCGGATTGTTTTCTTCTACACGATGATGGAAATGATGTACAGTGGCATTCAGCCGGTCATTGGCAGTGAAAGCTGCACTTATGACAGTAAAAAAATTTGCGGATACAGTACAATCGGCATCCAGAGATATAATCACCCCACCTGCCTTGTCATGCAGGAAAAAATGTTCCACGGCCAGGTCCATTCCTATTTTCCGGGCCAGCCCCACTCCCGCATGTTTTCGTGGTAATCCCTCAAACAACAACGGTAGGAAGTGGCGTTCATGGGTGTTATTTATTGCCGCGAACTCTTTGGCCTGCGTGAATGAGATCCGATTTTGCCTGATGCCTTCTTCGGTGGAACGCTCACCCGAGTTGAATACAACCACCACTGCAATCTTTCCTTCTGGCTGAATCGCCGTCAACAGACTATGTAATGTGGTGAACAGGTCCGGTTCATTGTAGCAGGGTATCACCACCACCATATCAGCCTCAAAATCAATCGGAAGACTGGCAATCCTGTATTCCGGCTTTTGCCTTCCAATGTATGTATCCCAGTTATGCCGGTTCATGTGCAGGGAGTGTTTAATAAATAAATGATACTGACCTAAACCGAATAAGGGCCCTTTTTTCAAAGAACCCTTTATTGTAAGTCGAAAAATAGCAAACCTCTATTTTTGCGTGGCAACAGTTGCGGTCGCAGGTCCATATTTGCCATTAAGATACTCAACCACCTCGGCCGTGATGTCATATTTATCGTCGGCATAAAGCACAGTGCTTGTCGTCCGGTTACTAAAGATGATCTCATAATGCCTGTTGGCGTTGAATTCTTTCATTCTGGCTTTGATGGTGTCCTCCATTTGCAGGTTCAGTTTCTCCTGCTCCAGCATAAACTCCTGTGTCAGCCGATCGGCCAGTTGCTGGTACTCCTGGTTCATCTTCACAATGCGTTCCTGCTCCTGCTGCGCTCTTTCCTGACTCAAAAAGGCATTGTTACGCAGTTTACGATCAAATTCCTGTGCGGCTGAATTGATCTGATTCTGTCTTTGATTCAATGTTGCCCGTGTACTTTCTTCTTTTCTCAACAATGATTCATTAAGGTCTTTCGCGAAATTATAATTAATCAGCAGGGAATCCACATTTACATAGGCAATGGGCAATGTAATGGAAGAGTCGTTCAATAACACGGAAAGATCTTTTCCGGCTGATCCGTTCACGGAAGATTTAGAGGTAAAATGCAGGATGTAAAGAATAATTAACGCGACCGCCAGCACTCCGCTGACGACGTAAGGAGTAGAATTCTTCATTTTTAAGAGATTTATAAATTTTCTGATTTCAATATTTTCTCAATGGGGCTCTCTCTTCGGCTCATTTCCGCATCCTGTGATGTGGCACAATGGATACCTTTGTCCTGCATAGCCTTGCTGTCACCGATATGCAAACTGGGGAAGCTGCCTTTCTTAGTGAAAAAGACCTGCACGCCCATTAATAAAATGGCGATAAACAAAATAATGATACCCGGGATCAGTATATTTAACATAATGCTCGTTTTAACATTGCAAAGATAGTAGAATTAGCCAATTAAACCACATCATTTCACATTAAAGATGCTAAATTTTTTTGCTGATACGCTTTATTTCATGTATTTTTATCGATCCAAATCCATCAAAACAGAAAATATGACAATCAAAGATTTACAACCTTCCGCAATATGGGGATACTTCCACGACATTACACAAATTCCACGTCCTTCAAAGAAGGAGCAGCGGATACTCGCCTGGCTGCTCGATTTTGCCAGGGAGCATAATCTGGAAGCGAAGCAGGACAAAGCCGGCAACATCCTCATCACCAAGCCGGCCACCGAAGGGAAAGAACATGTTCCTACCATAATTTTACAGTCTCATGTGGATATGGTCTGCGAAAAGAATTCTGATGTGACACATGATTTCGACAACGACCCTATTGAAACTATTATCGACGGCGATTGGGTAAAAGCGAACGGAACAACACTGGGCGCCGACAATGGCATTGGTGTTGCAGCACAACTTGCAGTGCTGGCTGCCGACGATATCGCGCACGGGAAAATCGAGGCGCTCTTTACTGTAGATGAAGAGACCGGACTTACCGGAGCCAATGCGCTCGGGAAAGAGTTTCTTACAGGTAATATACTCATCAACCTCGACACCGAGGAAGAGGGAGAAATATACATTGGATGTGCCGGTGGAAAAGGGACCAGAGCCTATTTCAGATACAAGGAGAAAGATGCACCAAAGAAATATTTCTGGTTCCGCATCACAGCGAAAGGCCTCCGTGGCGGCCATTCAGGAAGTGACATAGACAAGGGGCTTGGCAATGCCAACAAGATTCTCACCCGTTTCCTCCACTCTCTCACCCGGAAGAAATATGGCATGATCCTGTCAGAGATTGCCGGCGGAAACCTGCACAATGCCATCCCTCGCGAAGCCTATGCCATTATAGGTGTAAAGGAAAAATACAAGGAAGAGGTCAGAGTGAAGTTGAATCTGTTTCTGTCGAAAGTGCAGGAAGAATACAAGCATACGGAGCCCAATCTCGATATTCAGCTGGAGTCGGTGCAAATCCCGTCGAAGGTGATTAACAAACGTGTCACCGAAAGGCTTATTCTTGCGTTATATGCTTGCCCCCACGGGGTTATTGGCATGAGTCACGACATTGAGGGATTGGTCGAGACCTCCACAAACCTGGCATCGGTGAAGATGATCCACAATAATCAGATAGAAGTAGGCACCAGCCAGCGCAGCTCGGTAGAGTCACAAAAAGAGTATGTCGTGAATATGGTTTCATCGGTCTTTGACCTTGCTGGAGCTAAAGTTCTGCACAGCGAAGGTTATCCCGGCTGGAAGCCAAATACCGAATCCGCGATTCTTAAGCTCGCCGTACAGGAGTACCAATCGCTCTACAACAAGGAGGCAAAGGTGAAAGCGATTCATGCCGGTCTGGAATGCGGACTGTTTCTTGAAAAATATCCCAACCTCGACATGATCTCCATCGGACCCGACATGACAGATGTACATTCGCCTGATGAGAGGATAAAGATATCTTCGGTAGCAAAATTCTGGGATTATCTGGTAAGAATACTGGAATCAATAGAATAATAAGGAGTTGTATGACGCGGCGCATTGCAATATTGTTATTCCTGCTGACAACATGCAGTGCGATCTTCCCAAGAGAACGTTTCAGGGTGATGTTCTATAATGTGGAAAATCTTTTCGACACAAAAGATGATTCACTGAAGAACGACGATCAGTTCCTGCCGGATGGTTTTATGCGGTGGACACCCTGGAAATATTGGGAAAAGCTGCGTAACATTGCCCGGGTAATTACGGCCACAGGAGGTATGGTGTCGCCCGCACTGGTGGGGTTATGCGAGGTGGAAAACGACAGTGTCATCTTCGATCTCGCCAAACGCTCACCCTTGCGGGTGCAGGAATATGCCTATATCGTTTCCGATTCGCCCGACGAACGCGGCATTGATGTGGCACTGCTCTACCAACGTCATCAATTCAGGCTGCTTGAGAACAGGGAATATGAGATACGGTTCGACAGGCAAGCCCGCCGTACCACGCGAAACATTCTTCATGCCGTGGGAAATCTTGTCAACGGCGACACGCTCGACGTGTTTGTATGTCATTTTCCCTCGCGAAGCGAGGGTGTTCGCGAAACGGAGCCGCTACGGATTGCGGCTGCAGCACTCTTGCGGGAGAAGACAGATAGTCTTTTCCGGACACGAAAAGAAGCCCGTATCCTCATCATGGGTGATTTCAATGATCATCCCAACGACAAAAGCCTCGCCCGCACGCTACAGGCAGGACGACTGACGGAGCAACCAAACAAAGAAGAGCTGTACAACCTGTTTTATCACCGCCTGAAGGAGCGTGATTTCGGAAGCTACAAGTACCGGGGACGCTGGGAGGTGCTTGACCAGTTTATTGTGAGTGGTAATATGCTGATGGGTAGGGGTTCCGTTTCTGTCGATGGCAACAACGCGCATATTTTCCGGCCAGACTTCCTCCTCGAAGAAGACACCCGTTACTATGGAAAAAAGCCATTCAGGACAAATCTCGGCCCACGCTATATGGGCGGATTCAGTGATCATCTTCCCATATACATGGACTTGCATATAAAGCATTAGCGAACTTTATATTAAAATATTTGGGCACTTCCATAAAATAATCCTACATTTGCAACTCATATTACACGAAAGAGTATAAACATTAAAACAAATAAAACCTATGAATCCACTTCTCATTAATCTAAATGGTTGGGAAATACCTATCATTGTACTGGTCATATTAATTCTTTTCGGAGGCAGAAAGATACCCGAATTCATGAAAGGACTCGGAAAAGGCATCAACAGCTTCAAGAAAGGGCTGAATGATATTGAAGAAGACATCAAGGCTGGCCCTACCGAACACAATTCAAACTCAAACGGCGACAAGTAAAGAGGTACTTCAAAATACGCATTCCTCACTGAATAACGTACATATTCCCGATTACAACCTGAAAAAATCAGGTTGCAATCGTGAATTAATCTATAGCACAAGACATACATGGCAGAGAAAGAAATGTCCTTTTGGGATCATCTGGAAGAATTCCGATGGACGCTGATTCGTATTATCATTGCTGTGATTGTTTTCTCGATTGTGGGATTCATCCTGATTCCCCACATCTTTGATACCATTATCCTTGCACCCCGCACATCCGACTTTGTCACTTACAGGTTTCTAGACAAGGCAAGTCGTTTTATTCCATTCCTGCCCGATTTCTCAGCCGAGTCATTTAATGTAAATATCCTTAACATTAACATGACCACGCAATTTATGACCTACATCTCTACCTCGCTTGCATTCGGCGTACTCTGCACCATCCCTTACATATTATACGAGATATGGAAATTTGTGAGTCCCGCACTTTACGCCAACGAGGCAAAAGGAATAAAGAGAGCTTTTGGTTTTGGGGGTGTGATGTTTGTTATCGGATGTATGGTGGGTTATTTTGTGGTTTTTCCATTGATCTTCCGTTTTCTGATCACGTTTGAGTTAAGTGATTCCATCGAAAACATGATCTCCCTCGACTCGTATATGAGTAACTTTTATACCCTTATCCTGGTTATGGGGCTTGTTTTCGAGATACCCCTTGTATTTTGGCTATTATCCATTCTCGGGTTGGTATACCGTCCCTTCTTCCGCAAATACAGGCGTCATGCCGTCGTGGGTTCGCTGGTGCTGGCTGCCCTGATCACCCCTTCGGGCGATCCTTTCTCACTCTTTGTCGTCACACTGCCTCTCTATGCTTTGTGGGAAATCAGTGCCTTTATAGTGAAGAAAGAACCGCCTGCCATAGAAGAGGAAGACGATGAAAATCTGCCGGCCGTTTTTGAATAAACAGCGTCTTACTTTGCTGCAATCACTTCAATTTCCACCAATGCATTTTTTGGCAGAGCCTTTACTGCAAATGCCGAACGCGCAGGGAATATACCGCTGAACTGAGTGGCATACACATCATTCATACCCTCAAAGAGGGTCATATCATTCAGATATACCGTTGTTTTTACGATATTCGTCACATTGACTCCTGCAGCAGACAACACCGCCTTGATATTCATGAATATCTGGGCAGTCTGCTCTTTGATACCGCCCGGAACGAGATAACCTGTGACAGGATCAATGGGTAGCATGCCCGATAAAAAAAGCATGCCGTTTGCTTCTATGGCCTGACTATATGGGCCGATGGCCGCAGGCGCGTTGTTCGTGATAATAACTTTTTTGTCCATAATGATAAATAATTAGTAAAAATAATAGCTATCAGCTACTCGCTGTAAGGCTTCTCTGGCGGATCACCTCATAAATAAGAACACCAGCAGCAACAGATACGTTGAGGGACTGAATACTTCCGAACTGCGGAATCCTGACCAGCTCGTCGCTCGCACGTAAGTGATCGGCAGCGACCCCGGTATCTTCCGCTCCCATGACAATGGCTGTGGGTACAGAATAATCGGAATCGGTATAAAAGCGGGCTGCTTTTTCTGTGGCCGCCACCACTTTAACACCGCTATTTTTTAGAAATACAATGGCTTCCCTCAGGTTTTGCTCCCGACAGACAGGGATTGTATGCAAAGCGCCAGCCGATGTTTTGATGGCGTCGGCATTCACCGTCACGCTGCCTTTTGCCGGAATGACGATGGCATGCACGCCGGCCACCTCACAGGTACGTGCAATAGCACCAAAATTACGTACATCGGTCACCCCGTCTAACACAACGATGAAAGGATTCTTCCCTTCTTCATATAACGCAGGAAGGATGTCTTCCAGTTTCTGATAGGTCACGGCAGATGTGAATGCGATCACCCCCTGGTGGTTCTTCCGTGTAATACGGTCGATACGCTCGAGGGGCACCCGCTGTAAGGGTATCTCGTAAGTGCGAAGCAGCTGCTGCAGTTCCATAAACAGATCTCCCGACAGTTCACGCTTGACCAATACCTTATCAATATCCTTCCCGGCTTCCACCGCTTCCATCACGGCACGGATGCCGAAAATCATCTCTTTCTCTTTCATTTATGTTATTCTTTATGTTTACAATACGATGCCTCCCTCTCCCAGCATTACACGTGCGTTTTCGACAGCCTGCACGGAAACTTCAGCCCCGCTGAGCATGCGTGCTATTTCGCCTACCCTTTCTTTGGCCGCAAGCTGCCGTAGTTGGGTGGAGACGGTGTCTGCAGTATCTTCCTTGTAAACTACGAAATGGGAATGGCCTTTCGAAGCGATCTGAGGCAGATGGGTGATGGCTATCACCTGCATCTGTTTGCTCATTTCTTCCATTATTGCCCCCACTTTGTCGGCCACCTCACCCGAAGTACCGGTATCAATCTCATCGAAAATGATGGTAGGCAGGGCGGTGGCACCGGCGATCATAGATTTGAGACAAAGCATCAGCCGCGATATTTCACCTCCCGACGCGATCTGCGACACCGGCTGCAGCTCTCTGTTTCTGTTGGCAGAAAAGAGAAATTCCACCTGATCGGCGCCAGTTGCGTCAAGGTGACTTTTGGGGGTAAAAGCACACCTGAACCGGGTGTGTGGCATTTTCAGGAAAGCAAGTTTTTCCATGAGCTGTTGTTCTATGGCAGGTGTGGCTGCTTCTCTTTTCCGGGTCAGCAGCCGTGCTTTCTCGTACATCACAGCACGTTTCGCCGCCACCTCCTTCTCCAGGGAGGCCAGGCGTTCATCGAGTGAATCTATATGCTGAAGCCGTACTTCCATCTCATCACGCAATAGGATCAGCTGATCTACGGTAGTCACAGCATGTTTCTTCTGCAGGTCATAGATCACACTGAGCCGCTCTTCCAGCTGCTGTTGCCGATCTGGATCGAAGTCGATATTCTCAAAAATATGGGATGTCTCTCCGGCTACATCCTTCAGGTCGATGTAAGCCGATTCCACCCGCACAGCCAGCTCTGCCACCCTGGGGTAGACCTGCTGCAGCTGCTGCAGGGTATCTCTTACGGAACGCAGCGAAGACAACACGCTATGCTCATCAGCAGACAGTAGTCCCGACACGGTGAAAAGCCCCGACTTGATTTCCTCCGAATGGGTGACAGCCTCCAACTCACTTTCTAACTTTTCCTGTTCGCCGGGTTGTAAAGCGGCTTCCGATAATGCCGTATACTGAAAACGGAGATAGTCCTCCTCCTCCTTATTCTTTCGTGCCTGCAGATGCAACTCTTTCAACATCTGCTCCACGGAGCGATGGGCTGCATAGGCTGCCACATATTCCTGCCTTTCATTTCCGCTATCTGCGAGCAGGTCCACCACATTCAGCTGAAACTGGTTGTCGCTCAGGGCGAGGTTTTGATGCTGCGAATGAATATCTATAAGCCTGTCGCCAAATCCTTTCAGGTCGGCAAGGTAGACCGGTGAGTCATTGACAAAGGCACGTGACTTCCCGTTGGACCATATTTCGCGGCGCAGGATACATTCATCGCCGTCGTAGACCCAATCGAGTTCATCGAAGAGAGACTGCATCTGATAGGCAGATATATCGAAAACACCTTCAATCACGCATCTCGACTCTCCTTGCTTGATATGGCGCGCGTCGGCACGTTGCCCAAGAATCAAAGACAGGGCACCCAGTATAATGGATTTCCCCGCACCGGTCTCGCCGGTGATCACAGAAAAGCCGCTGTCGAAGACGATCTGTAACGCATCGATCAGTGCATAATTTTGGATGGATAGTGATTTTAACATATTTATTTTATCTCAGCTTTTCAAGCACAGCATTCCGTGTAGGATAAATCTCACGCAGTGTCTGATAAGCTTTTTGTTTTTCCGTTGCCGCGGCATTTGAAAGCTGTAGCGTCAGTTCATCAAGTTTCGCATCTCCAAAAAGGGGGATCAATACGGAATGGGGTTGCTCATCGTACAGTTGCGCAAGAGCGGCCACTGCAAAGATACCGTTTTCCACTCCCCCGACAGCAGAGGCAGACAATTGATCAACCTCCCGGGCGTGGTACTGAAACCACATTTTCCGAAACACCTCTCCGGAACCTTCATTGAAGGCGGTTGCCATGACAGAGCGACTCCTGCTGTTTCTATCCCTCTCCCAGCCTTTCCAGCCGTAAGGTTGTACGGCAACAGCAATCTGCTCCATTGCGCGGAAGAAAGGTGTGCCACCCAGCGGAGTTTCGCTGTCAGCATCCAGTCCGAGGATCAGGTACACATAATAGGCAACCGTAGCCGTGAGATTATCCCGCACAGCATGGAGATCGAACAACAAGGGCTGGTAAGCAGTGTAATCAAATTCGAACTGCTTATCGCGCATGTTGAGCATCGGCATCATCCTGGAGGAACTGCCGGCCTGTTTGCGTGACTGCACATAGAGCTCGCCCCTAAAAGTGCCCGCTGACAACGCATCTGTAATCAGCAGGGTAAAGGTGCAATCAATTTTTTCATTCGGTCTCACGGAAAAATCA
>DGZP01000026.1:3110-11016 GCA_002398565.1 Proteiniphilum sp. UBA4977 | reverse complement strand
TCCACCGGCGTCCGTTAATGAAGTTATACAGTGCCTCTTCGAGTGAGGCGATAAGCTGACCGTGGGTACCCTCGATAGCCTGGCCGTGTACTTTTACCGTGGCGTGAAGCTCCTGCGCCGACAGGGAAAAAACACCTGTCGCGGCCATTATCCAAACAAACAAGCATTTCAATATCATTCCCATTTCATACTCAACAGCCCTTGTTTCCGGCTTTGTAACCGGCAGCTTTTACGAACAAAAATACACATTATTTTGGATAATCTGTTTTCAGGGAGTGAAGAATGTCGGTTCGGGAATGCGAAACTCTGTCCTGCGATTAATCTGATCGGCAATGGCCTGTTGCGAAGGAGTGAGTTTCTCAATGTAAGCCTCCGTGAGCCGGTCTCCCTCCTTCAGGAAATCGTGTTGGGTAGCAATACTTTTGCTCACCTGCTTTGGTTCCGTCTCCCCATGTCCCACCGCCAGGAGCCTGTTTGCATCGATGCCGCTCGTCCTCAGATAATCCAGCACTGCCTGTGCCCTCCTGGCAGAGAGATCACGATTATATGCCTCGTCACCATGGCGGTCGGTATGGGCCGTGAGTTCAATGGATATCTCGGGATGCTCCCGAAGGATTGCAGCAAGTTTATCGAGTTCCTTCTTCGACTCTGGACGAAGCGTGGCACGATCATAATCATAGAAAATATGTTCCAGAAGGACCGGCTCATCGTAAGGGACCATCTCAAAATCAACATAGTAAAGGGTGTCTTTTTCTTCCGACGTAGTTCGAAGAGACTGCTCCTGCCTGAGAAAACCATCGGCGACGGCTGTCAACCGATACGTTACATCCCGGGCTGCCTTGAACTGATATTCACCCTGCCGGTTCGTAATTAAGGGTCGCAGCGAACCGTCACTTCCTGCCACATTGACTTCGACCCCGGGGAGAAACTCATCCTCATGGTCCACGACAAAGCCAGACACCATGATCACCGTCCCGGGATATACAAACGAGTATATATGATCGTATCCACGTACGTCGTCCCTGTTGGAACTGAAAAATCCTTCCTCGGCATCCTCCATGAATGTGATGCCAAAGTCATCGGCCGTGGAATTGAGGGGTCGCGGCAGGGAGGAAACCAGCCAATCATCATCCTCTTTTGTTTTTTTTGCCACAAACAAATCCAGTCCGCCCCTCCCGGGATGCCCGTCGGAGGAAAAGTAAAGAGTAGAATCGGTGCGCATATAGGGAAACATTTCATCTCCGGCACTGTTGACCGTGACGCCAAGGTTGCAGGGGGCTCCAATAACATGACCGGACATGATAGCTACCCGCCAGATATCTTTGCCGCCCTGTCCACCGGGCATATCTGAAACAAAATAGAGATACCGTCCCGATGGGGAGAGGGCAGGATGAGCAAAAAGCGACAGCGTGTCACCTTTCACGATCTGAAGGCGGCGACCGGCACTCCATGCTCCGTTTACCCGTTTCGAATAATAAATAGAGGTGCCTCCCGACCCATTGGAAACGGTGCCACTGAAAGTATAGTACATCCATTCCCCGTCGCGGGTGATGGAAGGTGTACCCTCATCAAACCCGGTATTGATTTCATCCGGAAGACGCTTCGGCTTCTTCCATGCACCGCTCACATCTTTTTCGGAGACGAACAGATCGTTGTACTTCATGCCCGTCACCGGACTTTTTGTCTCTCCGGTGGCTTCATCTCTCGATGAAGTGAAGTAGAGCACATTGTCACGGCGCGCCAGCATGGGACTAAATTCACTCCGTGCGGAATTGAAGAGCTCCATCCGTTGCACCACATAACGCGAAAGTTGCTCCTGCCGGGCCAGCACAATACCCTGAATGCCATTCACTGCCAGAGGATGATCGGGCTGCAGCAGCAGGAAATCGCGGTAAGCATCCAGGGCCTGAGGATACTTCCCCTCCCGGTGAAGCATCCGGGCATAAGAAAGATACATCATCGTGTCGGGATAACCATAGCGTATGGCATTACCATAAGCCACCATGGCACGTGCCGACTGGTTGAGCGCACGATAATTTTCCGCCATTTCAAAAGAGATTACGCCACGCAGTGCCGACTCGTCACGGGAGGTATGCCGGTACAACTTCCAATAGGTTTCACCTGCCGCGTGATACGCACCTGCCAGGTAGTACGACCTTGCATCGCTCAGTTTTACCTGATCGCAGGAAACCGGGAACAATGTAAATGCCAACAGGAAATATACGATAGGTGATCTCAAAAAAAATCCGTTTATATGATAAACGGATTTCGACATAAATTATTGCACTTGCAGCATCACGACTGATGTTCAGGCCGCAGCAGATCGTTCACCGTCTTCACCGGATTAAACGTACTGATGGGCACATCCACGAAGATCGTGTTCCAGTCGCTCATGGCTCCGTTCCACAATCCCGGAAGTTCCAGGGCTTTGAGTTCCCTTCCGTTTTTCGACTTGTGGGAGATGAATCCGGTATCGGGATCGACAAACTTCGTCAGGTCAAACTTGTTATCCTGAAAACACTTTACACCGCAGACCACATCGACCGGATTAAAATGCGATCCATTTTTGAAGGCATCCATCGCCTTGGCATCATGCTTATTGATCTGCGAACTCTCCAGTATCTGGGGCGATGTTGTTCCGTCGGGATTGATCGCAATGAAGGGACCGCCGCCCGGCTCACCCTGGTTCTTCACCATGCCACAAACCCGGAAAGGACGGTCGAGCTTTCTTTTCAGGTATTCTTTGAGTGCATCATCGGTATCAAATGTTCCCGGATGGTTTATACAGAGTTCATTCTCGGTAAAAGCCAACATTTCATCCAATTCTTCCGAAGTCACCATCCCCGACTCCAGCTTTCTCAGGAATCCGAAAGCACGTTGCTGCATGGTCACCAGGATACCCGCCAGCAGCCTTTTATAATGTGCCTCATTTTCTTTTAATCTGTCGGGAACCACATTATCTATGTTTTTAATGAAGATGATGTCTGAATCAATATCATTCAGGTTCTCAATCAAAGCGCCATGTCCACCGGGGCGAAAAAGCAGCGTGTTGTCCTCTTCCCGGAAAGGCTGATTCTGCATATCCACGGCAATGGTATCGGTACTTGGCTTTTGAATACTGTAGGATACCGAGAAGGAAGCACCCAGCTTAAATTCATAGTTCAGCTTTCGGGCAGCCACAAGCAATTCAAATAATTTCCTATGTTCTTCTGACACGGTAAAGTGTACACGCACTTCTCCATCTGCTTTTTTGGCATAGAAGGTACCCTCGGTCAGATGCTCGCCCACCGGTGTACGGTTTCCTTCGGGATATTTATGGAAGAGCAGCAATCCTTTTGGCATATTTCCGTAATCCAGGCCTTCACTATAAAGCAATGCAGAGACTATATCCTTATATTTTCCTTTGCTACACAACTCCATGGCACCCTCTCCGAACATATCCTTACAGGTCTCGTCGAGTGATCCGAAGAATGCAAATTGTGTGAGTTCCGAGAAAAAAGTCTTCTCGAAGTCGGTGACCGGTTCTTCATATGCCGCATCCAGAAAGGAATAGAGATCCTTGAACATGCGACTGGCAGCACCCGATGCCGGTACAAATTTGGTAACTTTCTTCTCACTTTTCAGGTAATCCTCCCATGCTTTCAGATAGTTCTCTTCTGCCTCTTTTGTCACATTCATGATACCCTTCTCAACGGAAGCTGCCGCCACAATGGGCAAATATGGGAATCCCGTATGAAAATGATGAAGCTGTGCATCAATTTGTGCCTGTGAGATCCCTTTCTCACGCAGTAAATCAAGATCCTGTCGGCTGTACATATATTATAAAGTTTATAATTAAAAAAAACTTAAATGTTCACTCCAAAGATAAGAAAATCTTCCCGAACGGTAATGATTAAATCCATCATTTTACAAACAGGCAGCTGTTTTTTCCTGATATTCATCAGTAACATTACAATAATCACGACATATTGGCAGAATTGAAATCAAATAGTAAATTTTGGCACAACATTTGAGAAAAGAATGGTGTAATAAACAATCCTGGCCCGTACATGAGCCGGTATAACGTAAAAAGAAAAATCAGAAGACAAAATTAAACATACAAACTATGGGAAAAATAATCGGAATAGACCTTGGAACGACCAATTCGTGCGTATCCGTCATGGAAGGCAACGAACCAGTGGTAATCCCCAATAACGAGGGTAAACGCACCACCCCTTCTGTCGTGGCTTTCATGGAAAGTGGCGAACGAAAAGTAGGCGACCCGGCCAAACGGCAGGCCATCACCAACCCCAACAACACCGTTTCTTCCATCAAGACATTTATGGGAGAGACATTCGACAGGGTACAGAAAGAGATCGGCCGCGTACCATATAAAGTTGTACGTGGCGACAACAATACACCCCGTGTAGATATCAACGGACATCTTTATTCCCCGCAGGAGATATCGGCTATCATATTGCAGAAAATGAAAAAAACGGCTGAAGATCATCTGGGTCAGGAGGTAAAGGAGGCCGTGATTACTGTTCCTGCATACTTTAGTGACGCACAGCGGCAGGCCACCAAGGAAGCCGGCGAAATTGCCGGTCTCACCGTGCGCCGCATTGTCAACGAGCCTACGGCTGCTGCACTGGCTTACGGGCTTGACAAACAGAACAAGGACTCCAAGATTGCCGTATTCGACTTGGGTGGGGGCACCTTCGATATTTCAATTCTGGAGCTGGGAGACGGCGTTTTCGAGGTAAAATCGACCAATGGCGACACCCACCTGGGTGGAGACGACTTCGACCACCGTATAATCGACTGGCTGGCCGGAGAGTTCCAGAACGATGAGGGAATAGATCTGCGCAAGGATCCGATGGCATTGCAACGACTGAAAGAAGCGGCAGAGAAGGCAAAGATTGAACTTTCCAGCGCCACCACCACGGAGATAAACCTCCCCTATATCATGCCGGTGAACGGCATTCCAAAGCACCTGGTGAAAACACTCACCCGTGCCAAGTTCGAACAGCTGATCGATGACCTGTTGCAAAAATGCGTGGTCCCTTGCCAGACTGCCATGAAGGATGCCGGCATGTCCAATTCAGATATCAACGAAGTGATTCTGGTGGGTGGTTCTACCCGTATCCCTGCCGTGCAGGGGCTGGTGGAAAGGCTTTTTGGCAAGAAACCCCACAAGGGCGTAAACCCCGACGAAGTAGTGGCCATTGGTGCTGCTATTCAGGGAGCCGTACTTACTGGTGAAGTAAAAGACGTGTTGCTGCTCGATGTAACGCCGTTGTCACTCGGTATCGAAACACTGGGTGGTGTGATGACCAAACTGATCGATGCCAACACGACGATTCCCACGAAGAAGAGTGAAACATTCTCTACTGCGAGCGACAACCAGCCCTCCGTGCAGATCAACGTGCTGCAGGGTGAACGTTCCATGGCACGCGACAACAAACAGATCGGCGTCTTCAACCTCGATGGTATTCCACCTTCTCCACGGGGTATTCCCCAAATTGAGGTGACCTTCGATATTGACGCAAACGGGATATTGAGTGTGTCGGCCAAAGACAAGGCAACAGGAAAAGAGCAGAAGATCCGTATAGAAGCATCCTCTGGCCTGAGCGACGATGAGATCAAGCGCATGAAGGAGGAAGCTGCCGCCAATGCAGAATCCGACAAGCTTGAGAAGGAACGCATCGACAAGCTGAACCACGCCGACTCCACCATCTTCCAGACTGAAAAGCAGCTGAAAGACCTGGGCGACAAGATTCCGGCCGACAAAAAGGCTCCGATCGAGGATGCACTCAACAAGCTGAAGGAAGCCCACAAGGCACAAAACCTGGAAGGTATCGACGCCGCCACCAACGAGCTAAACAGCGCTTTCCAGGCAGCTTCTCAGGATATGTACAATGCATCAAACGCACAGGGCGGCCCACAGCCGGGTGCAGATGCCGGTCAGCAGTCCTCACAGGACAACACCAAATCGGGCGACGACGTCACCGATGTGGATTTCGAGGAAGTGAAGTAATTTGCAATCATAAACGATAAGCAATAATCAGTAAAGAGACTGTCTCATCCTAGAGGCAGTCTCTCTTTTTTTATGCTATGCTAAAAAGAACGGCAAGTTCACGTTTCCATCCTATTCTGCAAGTCATTCGAAAGGATCCTCTGAGGTGTTTTTCTGGCATTTTGTCTCTATAGCACCTAGTCCGGGTCTAATATCACTCTAATATGATTCGAATAAGAAAGGCGGATATAAAGACAAAATCCGGTCGGAATGCAAATCAAAAAGAGACTGACCAGACAAGGTATAAACTATGTTCTCTTCATTCCTGATTGCATTTCATCAAACAAAATGAAGACAAAAAGAGGTGAAAAGATCATTATTAAAGGATTATTAAAAAAAAACACTATTTTTGTCGATATATAGTGAAGATATTAGTTACTGTCATGAAACGAACATGCCAATGAGTTATCCGAATAACACTATCATAACGGGTTCCCTCTGACCATCATGCAAAAAAATAAAATACTAAACAGATGAAAAAGATTACAAAAACACTTTCTCTTGGGTTTATTTTATTCCTGTTATCCTCCGCTCCCTTCTCACTGAATGCGGAAATAAAACTGCCTGTTATCTTTAGTGACAACATGGTTTTACAACAACAAACCGATGCGGCTATCTGGGGTTGGGCAAAACCCAACACCCCTGTGCGGGTGACCACTTCCTGGGACAGGAAGAGTTATACGGCAAAAAGCGACGGAGAAGGTCGCTGGAAGCTGAAGGTAAAAACGCCTGCAGCCGGCTACACACCCTATACCATCACCATCAGTGACGGAAAATCGGTTACGTTACAAAATATTCTGATCGGAGAAATATGGGTCTGCTCGGGACAATCCAACATGGAGATGCCGATGAAGGGGTTTACTAACCAGCCGATCGAGGGAGGACCGGAAGCAATTGCCACCTCAAGGAATCCCGGCATACGGTGTTTTACCATGAAGAAGGCATCCAGGTCAACACCTCAGGAAGAGGGTGAAGGCACATGGGAGGTAGCAGGCCCGGAGACCACACCGGCTTTTACGGCAACAGGCTATTTCTTCGGGCGCATGCTGAATCAGGCACTGGATGTTCCCGTCGGCCTGATCCACACCAGCTGGGGCGGCTCTCGCATCGAAGCGTGGATGACTCCCTCCTCCATCAAAAATGTGATTTCTGATGCCCGTATACCCGCCACGGATGCGGAGATAAAATCACAGAACGGCGATCCCACCGTATTATATAATGGTATGTTGCATCCTGTCGTAGGATATGGCATTCGCGGCGCTATCTGGTACCAGGGCGAATCCAACCGGAATGAGCCGGAACGGTATGTGGAGCTGTTCGACAAGATGGTGCGTGAATGGCGTACAATATGGGGAGTGGGTGAATTTCCGTTTTATTATTGTCAGATTGCTCCATATAACTATGGAGGAGGAGGATTAAATTCTGCATTCATCCGCGAAGCACAGGCCAAGGGAATGAAGACAACGCCCAACACTGGAATGGCCGTCTTGATGGATTCCTACAGTCCCGGCAGTATCCATCCGCCTAAAAAGAAGCTGGCCGGCGATCGTCTGGCACTCTGGGCGCTGGCAAAAACCTACGGCATGGATAAAATACATTACCGCAGCCCGGAAGTTCAATCGGTAACCATGGAAGGGCGCGTTGCTGTGCTCACCATGGATATCCCTTCCAATCCCGGGCTCACCACATACGGGAAAGAGCTTCTTCAGTTCCAGATTGCCGGCGGTGACAAAAGGTTTCATCCGGCCAAAGCGGCTATTTCCGGTAACCGCATTTTTGTCTTCTCCCCCAACGTGGAAAAACCGGTAGCGGTGCGTTACTGCTTCAACGATACGGAAGCAACGGAAATAT
>DGZP01000026.1:757-2878 GCA_002398565.1 Proteiniphilum sp. UBA4977 | reverse complement strand
TCGGCATACAATATCACCGACATGGTTATAAATAAAGAAAACCGTTTCGAAAAAGGACGGTTTCCTTTATTTATACCACCTTTAACCTTTTATATTTAGTAATTAACTGAAAAAAAAGAGTTTATTCCTCAAATTGACGTACTTTTGTCAAGTATTGTCTTTGGTCTATTTTGACAAGTTTCAGTAATGCGTTGTCTTGCCCTCGTGGCACCCATTTCCATCTGCTGAATCAACATCATCGGCTTTTATAAAATCACAGGTCTAAAATGTGTGGCACGCCATTGTTTTGACATATTACCAAACAAATGATTCAATCATTTTTCATCGGAGATAAAGAGATTAATCTTCCTTTTATTCAGGGCGGCATGGGTGTCGGCATTTCACTGTCGGGGCTGGCTTCTGCGGTAGCCAACGAGGGTGGCATTGGGGTTATCTCGAGTGCCGGACTGGGATTATTGTATAGACAATCTCCCCGCGATTACCTCATGGACTGCATCTGGGGGCTGAAAGAGGAAATCCGCAAATCACGCGAAGCAACTCGCGGCAATATTGGGGTAAACATCATGGTCGCCTTGTCGAATTTTTCCGACATGGTACGCACTTCTATCACCGAAAAGGCAGATTTTATCTTTGCCGGTGCCGGTTTGCCACTCGATCTGCCCTCCTATATGACAAGCGACAGCAAAACAAAGTTAATACCTATTGTATCTTCGGCCCGAGCAGCAAAAATAATTTGTGAAAAATGGTTGTCAAATTACAATTATCTGCCCGATGCACTTGTCGTGGAAGGTCCCAAGGCTGGCGGACACCTGGGTTTCAAGCCAGATCAAATTGAAGATGAGAACTATGAACTGGAGAAACTGATTCCTGCAGTTTTAGAGGTAACCTCCGGTTATAAAAACATCAAAATCATCCCGGTTATTGCTGCGGGCGGAATTACAACTGGCGAGGATATCCATCGGTTTATACAACTTGGCGCATCGGGAGTACAGATGGGCAGTATATTCGTACCTACCAATGAATGTGACGCATCGGAAGAATTTAAACAGATATACCTTCACTCTTCGAAGGCTGACCTGATGATTATCCAAAGCCCTGTAGGAATGCCGGGACGCGCTTTTGCCAGTGATTTTCTGAGGAATGTGAACAAAGGTATCGAGAGACCCGTCTCCTGTCCCTACAAATGTATTAAAACCTGTGACTATACGAAAAGTCCATACTGTATCATGAAAGCGTTGTACAATGCGTCCAGGGGAAGAATGAACAGAGGATATGCCTTTGCAGGAGCTAACGCCTATCTGGCGGATAAATTACGCAGCGTTAAAGAGGTTATCCTCCGATTAAAAGAGGAATATGATATCGTTCATAATGCAGGCATGCTTCCAAATACGCAGGAGTGATAGAAACCCGTTCTTCTCCTGAACACCAAAGGAGTAATGACCCTTCAACGGATCATGTTTTTTTAAATTACAATCTAAGTTCAACTTAGAAGTGCAAAAGATTTGATTACCTCACACCTTTTATCTTAATTGTTTTTTTTCAAAATCCCCTTTCAAAAATACACAAGGGGTTTTGAGAAAAAACAAAAAGTCAACCGGCAACATAAAAACAAAAAAGGAGACCGGAGTCTCCCTAAAATTAACTATTATGTTGCTTATGTTGAAAAAATACAAACAGTTAACTTCAGAACAAAGGTACGCCATTTATTTAGGCTTACAAAACGGAACGGGCAAAACAGAAATTGCCAAATCGATAAAGGTCAGTCCATCGACTGTATATAGAGAGATAGGCCGCAACAAAAACAAAAGCGGAGTCTATTCATGGCGTTTGGCACACCAGATGGCCCAAGAACGCAAAGAGCGTCTGCCGGGCAATAAATCTACGCCCGAATGGATTAAACAGAAAATAATCCGTCTCATTGGCAAAGACTGGTCGCCCAAACAAATCAGCGGATATCTCGCAAAATATAATCAAATATCTATCTCTCACGAGACTATTTATCAATGGATCAGGCAAGATAGGAAATCGGGAGGAAACCTTTACAAGCACTGCCGCCACAAGCTCAAATACAGAAAAAGACCCGTAGGTTCTGCCACTAACATACCCAACAGAAAAAGTATT
>DGZP01000026.1:0-347 GCA_002398565.1 Proteiniphilum sp. UBA4977 | reverse complement strand
ACAGATAACGGATCCGAGTTTGCAGCACACGAACTGATAACAAAAAAGTTGAAAGTACCGGTATATTTCACTGATCCTTATTCATCGTGGCAAAAAGGAGCTGTTGAAAATGCCAATAAATTAATCCGGCAATACATCCCAAAAGGAGCAACATTTAAAGATTATTCCGATGAGAAAGTAAAAGAAATACAGCATAAACTAAACAGAAGACCAAGAGAAAAATTAGACTTTAGCAATCCTAAAATAGAGTTTTACAAAAATTATTACTAAATTGCACTTGCTGGTTGACTCTAGGCGCCAAAAAATTAAGATAAATGTTTTGGCATCAAAAAAAATATCACTACCTT
>DGZP01000059.1 GCA_002398565.1 Proteiniphilum sp. UBA4977 | reverse complement strand
ATGATGAACAAATTCACCCTGTTTTTTCTTGTGTTTGGTGTCTCAATTTTATCTGTTCATGCGAAACAGATAAAACTCCTTGCGATAGGAAACAGCTTCTCAGACGATGCAATTGAATATTATCTCTCCGGATTAGCTGAAGCAAATGGAGATACCATTATACTCGGAAACATGTACATTGGCGGGTGCTCTTTAGAAAAGCATTACAACAATTCTGTAAATAATTCCCCCGACTACTCATATCGAAAAATTGTTAACGGGGTTAAGACTACGACACCCGGTTACACGCTGATCGATGCTTTTGGAGATGAAGAGTGGGACTACATCTCCTTTCAACAAGTAAGTTCCCTTTCCGGACAATATGAGTCCTATTTCCCATACCTTGAAGAACTGATTAGTTTTGCAGAAAAATACTCCTCCAATCCGGATATGGAGCCCATTTTACACGCTACCTGGGCATATGCACAAACTTCTACACATGCGGGTTTTCAGAATTACAGTAACAATCAGGGTTCGATGTACAATGCCATTATTGATGCCTCTGGCCGTGCAGCACAAAAAACGGGAATCAAGATTATTATCCCGGCCGGTACGGCTATACAAAACGGTAGAACAAGTAGTCTGGGAGACACTTTTTGCAGAGATGGCTATCATCTGGAACTGAACTACGGAAGGTATACGGCTTCTTGTGCATGGTACGAGAAACTATTTAAAAAAACGGTTGTAGGAAACAGTTATGTGCCCTGTACGGTTACTCCCTTTCAGGCAAAGATAGCTCAGCTTTCCGCCCATTATGCTGTAGCCAATCCCGATAAAGTAACGCCTGTTGAGGTGAGTGAATATTCCTGGCGTACTATTGCTCCCTATTTCTATCCACCCAAAGAGTACGAGTATAGTTTCCACGGCTATCGCTCTCCCCTGCAGTTTTACGACGGTACTCTTGTAAAGGACAGAACAGATTGGAGAAAGAGGCGTGAAGAGATCCGTTCCCGCTGGATGGAGATGCTGGGAGAATGGCCGCCTATATTGGATCAACAGGAATTTAAAATTATCGACAAAGAGAAAAGAGAAGATTTTACACAATACAGAGTCCGGTTTTATTGGACACCCAATGAACAAACGGAAGGATATTTACTGATTCCTGATAAGAAAGGTCAAAAGCCTGCCGTGATATCTGTTTTCTATGAACCGGAAACAGCAGTGGGAATAGGAGGAAAACCTTATAGGGATTTTGCGTATCAATTGGTAAAAAAAGGATTTGTTACTCTCTCCCTAGGTACTTCTGAAACAACGAAAAACAAAACATATTCCATCTATTATCCAAATAGAGAGTCTGCAATCATACAACCTTTATCAGCATTGGCCTACGCTGCAGCAAATGCGCTGGAAGCACTAACAAAAGTAGAGGATGTAGATGCGGAACGGATAGGAATTGTCGGGCACTCATACGGAGGGAAGTGGGCTATGTTTGCCTCCTGTCTGTACGATAAGTTTGCTTGTGCAGCGTGGGTTGATCCCGGCATCGTTTTGGATGAGACCAAGGGTTCCGGGGTAAATTATTGGGAACCGTGGTACTTGGGTTATTATCAACCGCCTTGGAAACAAACATGGAGCAAGACAGGTGAAAATGGCCGGGGGGTGTATCCAAAGCTTAAAAAAGAAGAATACGACCTTCATGAACTACATGCCCTTATGGCTCCACGTCCTTTTCTTGTGTCTGGAGGATCGTCCGACCAGGTTGAACGTTGGATTCCTCTGAATCATACCGTTGCTGTTAATAAATTGTTGGGCTATACACACCGGGTTGCTATGACCAACCGCCCTGAACATAGCCCAAATGCGGAATCAAATAAAGTGTTGTATGCTTTTTTTGAATGGTTTCTCACACCAAACGAATAATCATTTATTACTTTTTCAGCTATTTTTCCGTTTTTTAAGGAATAGTCTGCGGATTAATCTGATCTATCTTTTTCATTCCTTTCTTCCTTTGTAATTTCTGACATTGACTATTTGGGTGCAATTAAAAAGGGGATAAATGCTTAATATCGGCTTCTCCTCTTTTTCTGCTTTATTGTCCATAAGGGGAGCAATGTTTTTTAACTTTCAAATTTTGTTTAGAAATGACAGAACATCTTGCTTCCCAGGTTGATGCAATGAAATTAAAAGAAAGGAAAATATAAAGAATAGATAATAAAGGAAATAAATATAGTAGGCTATAGCTATAAATATACTATAGTAATAGAACGTTTAATGACCTGATGAGACAGTATGAGCACCCCTTCATAAAAGAGATAGGAGAGAAAGCTAAAAAAGTGGGCGGACACGGAGGAATGGACTACATGATGGATTATCGTTTGATTTATTGCTTAAGAAATGGCTTGCCTCTTGATATGGACGTATATGATGCCGCAGAATGGTCATGTCTCGTAGAACTTACAAAAACATCCACTACCAATGGAGGGCAGCCGGTGAAAATTCCCGATTTCACCAGGGGAGATTGGAATGAGTTACAAGGATTGGAATTCTTTCAGTAAAAATAGTGTAAATCGGAAAAAAAGTGGACTTTCTGTTGGTGTTGTGGGAATTCAACAAAAACGAAACAACAGACATTACTACATGGTTACCAAAAAATATCAGGTTGGAATTTACACCTCTTTTGGGTGATGG
>DGZP01000043.1 GCA_002398565.1 Proteiniphilum sp. UBA4977 | reverse complement strand
GATCCTTTACCCGGAGTAACCGTACAAGTGGTGGGGCGACAAGGAGGTGTAATCACAGACGCGGATGGCCGATATTTAATTGAAGCAGCCCCCAATGAAGAACTAAGGCTCCAATTTGTGGGAATGAAGCCCCAGACAATCTCAGTAGGCAATCTCACCACCCTGAATGTTGTCATGGTAGAAGACGTTGAGTTACTCGATGAAGTAACCATCACAGCTTTTGCCACCCAAAAAAAAGAAAGCATAGTTTCTTCTATTGAAACCATAAGCCCTAAACAATTGAGGGTTCCTTCAAGCAATCTTACCACAGCCTTGGCAGGCCGTTTAGCCGGCGTTATCTCTTATCAGAGAAGCGGGGAACCTGGAAATGATAATGCTCAGTTCTTTGTGCGTGGTGTCACGACCTTTGGCTACGCTAGCAGTCCATTGATCTTATTGGACGGGTTTGAAGTGAGCTCTGCCGACTTAGCCCGCGTAGATCCTGATAATATTGAACAGTTCGCCGTTCTGAAAGATGCCACCGCAGCTGCTTTATATGGCTCCAAAGGAGCCAATGGAGTTATTATGGTTACCACCAAAAAGGGGATTGCGGGAAAACCTAAAATATCCTTCCGCGCCGACGCCAGAATGTCTGCTCCCACAAAATTGCTGGAAACGGTAGATGGCGTAACGTACATGAACTTGTACAATGAAGCTCAATTTAATGACAATCCTCTCTTGGAGCCTTATTACAGTGCGCAAAAAATTCAAAACACGATTGACAACCTCAACGAATATGCTTACCCTAACCTGAATTGGTACGACATCATGTTTAAACCCAATACCATGAATCAGCATTACAACCTGAACATCACGGGGGGAGGAACAGTAGTCAAATATTATTTAGCCGTTTCGTACGATAAGGACACGGGTATTCTGAAAGATAACAAGCTGAATAACTTTAAAAATAACATCGCCATTGACAGGTTTAATATTTTGGCTAACGTGACTATGGATCTAACCCCTACAACCAAGATGGATATCAATATGAATTCTATTTTCGAGAATTTCACCGGTCCGCTTGACAATACAAACGAAATCTTTGCCAGTGTAGTAGCTACCAATCCGGTCGAATTCCCCAAGTTTTACTTACCGGATGAAAAAACTGCGTACGTAAAACATACGCTGTTCGGCTCGGATGCCACCGGTGGCATGACCAATCCTTTTGCCAGAATGGTTCGCGGATACAAAGACGGCTCAATGGGGCGTATAACCTCACAATTTTCCATCGACCAAGATATGGATCCCGTATTGGAAGGATTAATGGCAAGAGCAAAAATATCCATCAAAAACGATAACAGGTATGAGAACTACAGAGCATACGATCCCTACCTGTATAATATAAAAAGCTATGATGAATTTACCGACACCTATGTATTACAACAGGTACATAAAGGGACAGATGCTTTGGGCAATCCGAGCATTACCCGTGAAGGTGAATTCAGGGTATATATGGAAGGCGGCTTAACTTATGCCAACTCGTTTAACGATACGCACGACCTTAGCGGACTTCTTATTTACACACAGGAAGAAAGTAAGAACACCGGAATTTATAGACCTGAAGATCAAACAATTCAAAGAACACTACCCCAACGTAATCAAGGACTTCGCGCCCGGCTCAATTATGGATTTATGCAAAAATACCTGGCTGAAGTAAGTTTAACATACACCGGATCTGAAAAATTCGACAGGTCGCATCGTTGGGGACTTTTCCCGGCTTTAGGAGTAGGTTATATCTTATCCAACGAGCCCTTTTGGAGTCCACTCGAAAATATTTTACCCAACTTCAAACTGAAATACTCATGGGGACGGGTAGGAAACGACCAAATTGCCGGGGCAGCAGACCGTTTCTTCTTTCTCTCCGACATATCGGGTGCCGGAGGATACCGTTGGGGAAAAGACTTCAACTCGTACTACGGGGGATTTAATATCAACCGCTATGCCAATCCGATGATCACTTGGGAGATTGCCCAGAAACAAAACGTTGGATTTGAGGTGGATATTTTCAAAAACCGCGCATTGAAAGTTATTCTCGAATATTTTACGGAAAACAGAAAACAAATCTATCAGGCACGTGCCAACCTGCCGGCAACAATGGGACTGACCAGCAACGTATACGGTAACGTTGGTGCCGTTAAAAGTGCGGGCTGGGACGGTTCTATCGATTTGAATCACTCATTTAACAAAGATGCATGGATAACAGGACGATTTAACTTTACATTCGCACAAAACGAATACGTGGAGAACGAAGAACCGGAATATCGCTGGCCTTACTTGAGCGACATAGGATGGCCTATCAATACCTGGAAAGGGTATGTGGCTGAACGGTTGTTTATTGACCAGGCCGATGTAAACAACTCACCTCGGCAGGAGTTGGGAAGTATCCCGCAGGCAGGAGACATTAAGTATAAGGACATAAATGGTGACGGAAGGGTAAATTCGGATGACCAAGTACATATAGGCTACCCCACGGTCCCCGAAATCAATTATGGATTTGGTTTATCGGGTGGATATAAAAATTTTGACTTATCCTGTTTCTTTCAGGGACAGGACAGGGTTTCATTTTTTATTGATCCCAACGCAAGAAGATCCAATCCTGACCGGTTTGGGATTGCTCCTTTTGCCGGACACAGAGGCGCTTTAAAAATCATTGCCGACGACCACTGGAACCCCAATAATCCGGTATCACACGCATTCTGGCCTCGCTTATCTGCCACTGTTAATGAGAATAACAGTCAACAAAACTCAACATGGTGGCTTCGAAACGGACGATTTTTACGCTTGAAAACATTGGAGGTTGGGTACACATTCCCCAACAAATGGTTCCAACCTATACCTTTCAGCATGGTGCGTGTATATTTTACAGGACAGAACCTGTTTAACTTATCCGACTTCAAACTCTGGGATCCGGAGATGGGAGGAAACGGATTGGCTTACCCGCTACAACGTGTGTATAACGTTGGGTTGAATGTTACTTTTTAATATTTACTTAATAACAATACAAATATGAAATCAAAAATAATAGCTATAAGTTTTATTATAGGATTATCCTTAACATTTACCCGTTGCGATTTTCTGGATAT
>DGZP01000128.1:17749-18044 GCA_002398565.1 Proteiniphilum sp. UBA4977 | reverse complement strand
TTTCCCGAATCGGTATTCCGGAATTATTCAAGGGCGATTTTTTTGTAATCATAAAGGCTCTGAGTATGTCAAAACCGTCACCACGGGCAGAGACATTGGCAAACTCAGGATCGCTGAAAACAGCGTTAGAATCGTCAGGCACTACATCTATTTCTCCAAAGTAACAGTTGTGAGTGAAAACAGTGCCTTCGTCTTCTCTGGGACGAAAAGCTGATTGACCTTGTACGAAAAAGACATTATTGGCGAACCAGGTATCCTGCGGCCAGGCGTCCCCCCAGTTGTCCATATCGACAAT
>DGZP01000128.1:16340-17566 GCA_002398565.1 Proteiniphilum sp. UBA4977 | reverse complement strand
CCCCAGTTGTCCATATCGACAATTGCCTGGTCCATCTCAGCATTTTCTTTTTCCGGGATAATGATCACGTTGTTATAGATCTTTGTGCCCTGAACGGGCCCTGTGATGTGCATCACCGGTGAGAACCATCCTTTCTGCTGCGTGGGATAGGGACGAATGCCATCGTTGATACTCACATTGTATCTGATAATGCTATTCTTTGTGCCAATATTGCCGGGAGTACCAAAAGTATCACCCTTGTTGCAAATCAGCAGAAATCCACCATAGTTATCGTGACTGTAATTGTATTGGATAATTGTTCCCCGGCAGTTGAAATCTGAGTCGAAACCCTGTCCGTCCCATTTGGCTTTGTGCCCACTTACTTCATTAAACTGAATGAGTGTGTTATCGGAACTCCATGGCCAGATGCCGGCAGCCGCTTCCTGGTGAGATAAAATATCGGGACAGTCGCGCATCACGTTATGCTCGATCAGGACTCCCTCGCATCCAATCGGTACGATTCCATCGCCAGGAACCTGTTCCAGTAAATTATTACGAATGACCACACCTTGGCTGGGATGCCAGTTATCCCGACGGGTATATCCATTTGAGTTGATACCGTTGCGTTCGCAATGGTGGATATGACAATTTTGGATCACCAGCCCTACAAAGCGGGTCTTTACCTGGTCGCCACTGTTTTTCCACCAGATGGCGCTGCCACCGCCTTCACTTTTAACGAGACTCCCGTTCACTTCATGGATTTCCAGGCTGTCGAGCACGATGTGTCGACAATCGCCAAAATTTTCTGCGAGAATGGAAACACCCCGGCGACCCGGTGTTCGTTCTTCTCCTCTGTTTGTAATTTCCAGATTGCGCACTTCCCAATATTCAATATTTTGTAGTAACAGCGTGTACTGTTTTAGACCCTGCCCGTGAATAGCCGGTCTTTTACCTGTGTCGTATTTATCGATGATTATCGGCTTTAGCTTCGAACCACTGCCCTTGGGTTCTAATTGCCCCTGGTAGGGCGTCCCGGCCTTGAACAGGATGGTGTCGCCAGGTTGAAACACCATGGCATTCACTTTTTCAAGTGAGGCCCAAGCTTCAGCCGGTGTTCTTCCGCTGTTGGTGTCTTCGCCCTCACCAGAATTCACATAATAGACTGATGCCCTGATAAAATTAGTAATAAGCAGAATCAGGACACATAAAATAAGACCCCGCATGACTGTTTTATATTTTTAATGTTA
>DGZP01000128.1:15402-16127 GCA_002398565.1 Proteiniphilum sp. UBA4977 | reverse complement strand
CGCACTTCGGTGAGTCTGATGCTATCGAAGCTAAGTAGTTTTTGTTGCCAACGATACAGTGCAATGGTTACCTCCTCATTTCCTTTGGTTACGGTGAATTGGGTCATATGGTTTTCCCAATTCGCATTGAAGCAATCTTTCCATGCCGCACCATAAACTTCCTTAGGATACACCTGAATCACATGTTTTAAACCATCCTCCATCTTGGTAGCGATTTCCAGTTTGTAGGTTTTTCCGGCTTCCAAAAGAAAGGTTTTCCGGATGGCGAAGTTTTGTTTATTCATATCGCTCTGACCGAACTGTTTCCCTTCATAAGCATCACCCGCAAGCACCCAGGCTCTTCCCCCCCAGATCACATATCCGAGCCGTCCCAACCCAGTTCCGGGAACGTAATTCTCAAAATTATCCTCAAACCCATTCACCGGATCAATCGGTACGATTGTTGCTTTACCTTCACCAATCTTTTCGTTTGGTTTAAAGCTGGCATAAAATTCCCCAAGCGGAGTGGTTTTCCCGTTAATATCCCACAACGCGGAAGTGACCAGGGCGGGTTTGTCCCACCCTGGAGGTCCAAACCAGGAATAACGATGGACGAAATCAAGCTTCTCCAGCTCTGGTAACAGGTTCTTCATAAAATTGAGTACGAATTCCTGCGAGTATTTGTTCTCCTGTGCTGTTGTCGCATTCCAATCGGCCACTGCGAATTCGGTGATCCAAAGCGGCAG
>DGZP01000128.1:14843-15205 GCA_002398565.1 Proteiniphilum sp. UBA4977 | reverse complement strand
TTGTACTTATCATAGAGATCCTGAAGCGATTGTATGAAATTGGGAACATTGTCGATGCTGTATTGGTGAACGGCAATAAAATCCACCCGCAGGTTGTTTTGACTGGCCTGTGTCATAAACTGTTTCAGCCAGGGATTGTCAACCGTCGTGCCGGCCACGGCAGGACTTCCCAGCGGAACGCCGACCTCCATCAACTGTGGCCAGAGCGAGACGGCTTCTTCTACTGTCATATTGGATTGGTCGGTTTTGTTGGGTTCATTAAATCCCAACAGGTATTTGATTTTTCCTTCTGCTTTCAATACTTTCAATTCATTGAATGTGGCATCATCGGCCCAGGCAGAACCCCAGATCATGGGGACAAA
>DGZP01000128.1:14367-14640 GCA_002398565.1 Proteiniphilum sp. UBA4977 | reverse complement strand
GGGTTCATATTCAGACAGAATATTCCCCCAACTATAATGCCAGTGCACTTTGGCCTCTGATACCCGGTAAGACCAATCTGTCCTGCCTATGGTGAGGCACATTCCTTTTTTTCTGCTGGCAACTTCTTCCATTGCAGGAGGATTCTCCTGCTGATTATCATCTTCCGGCAGAACATCATTCTTTTGACATGCTGAGATAATAACAGTCAATATCAAGAGTGCGTGATATATTTTCATCATTTTCAAGTTCTGTTTTTGAATTAAGTAAATGAG
>DGZP01000128.1:13707-14193 GCA_002398565.1 Proteiniphilum sp. UBA4977 | reverse complement strand
TGTTTTTGAATTAAGTAAATGAGGTTGTACCCGAATGGTTAAAAAACTCCGGATACAACCTCTACATTTATTTAACTACCTCGGTCAGTGTAATATCATCGAAGCTATTCATGATTCTATTTCAAGTAAATTATTGTTTCCCGATACTTAACAATGCCACTAGTCGGACCAAGCTGTGTGCTGCGTCAGATTCTTGTTGGCATCCAGTTCGCTTAGTGGTATCGGGAACGTTTCAGATTTTCTTTCCTGGTAAATTGGTTTGTATCCTGTTATCTTATCATCTGTCATTCGCTGGTAGGCCTTATCCATCACTCCCCAACGCTTCAGGTCCATAAATCGCAATCCTTCGAAAGCCAGCTCAACCCTGCGTTCATGCCTTACGATTTGTCTTAGCTGATCCTGGCTGAGGCCGGCTCCTTCTACATCTTCCACCTTGGGCATTCCAACCCGCCCACGTACTGTATTGATCAGATCATATACCTCCTG
>DGZP01000128.1:12623-13499 GCA_002398565.1 Proteiniphilum sp. UBA4977 | reverse complement strand
GTAAGTGAGTTCGTCTCGATCAATGCTTCAGCGCGCATCAGAAGTACGTCGGCATAACGGATCACGTAGAAATCCTGCGAACCGGGTTGTGTAACGGTGAAACCTTCGGAGGAAGTGGCATTGCGTAAATACTTTTTCAATCCGAATTTTGTAGGGCCACCCCCATCGTATTTTCGCTCAGGATTGAGGTGATAAATGTCACCCTTGAAATAGACCGATGCACTCAAACGAGGGTCGCGGTTGTTTTTTTTGTCCTGAGAGTCGTATAACGGAGACTGGTTGATAGGTAGCCCATCGGTGCAATAGAAGTCGTTGACTACGTTTGGCATGGGGCGAATATCGATTTTTGGTGTGTTCAGATAGGTTGCAGAGAAAACCTCTCCGTTGTTGTGGTCAGCTCCTTGCAGGAAGCGAACTGAAAATAAAATTTCGTTTGACTTCTCTGATGCCTGGGTAAACAAAGTTCCGTAATCAGGATATAATGCATAACCCAGCTTGAGAATTTCTTCTGTTGTTCCCACCACTTTTGAATGTTGATTGTCATACAGATATACGCGTGATAAAAGTCCAAGTGCTGATCCTTTTGTAGCATAGCCTAGCTGCGCAGCCGGTCGGCTGTCAGGCAACTTACTTATGGCATTTTTCAGATCGGAAATAATGTGATTGACAATCTCCGAGTAAGTGTTCTTGGGTATATATGCCTCTTCAATACTTTGTGGACTTGTAATCAACGGGACATCTTCGAAAAAAACAGCCAGATTGAAATAAAATAAAGCACGCAGGAAAAAAGCCTGTCCCAACAGATCATCCTTAGCCGGTTGAGCGATCTGTTCTTCTGTCATATCGCTAATACTTGCAATGGCCCGATTGGCCCGT
>DGZP01000128.1:10236-12432 GCA_002398565.1 Proteiniphilum sp. UBA4977 | reverse complement strand
TTGCAATGGCCCGATTGGCCCGTGCGATTCCCGCATAGTTGTCACCCCAGAAATATTCGAACAGTTGCTCAGAAGGGTCCAGTGCACCTTCTACATATTTCCCTGGTCCCTCCCATTTCCAGGGGTTAAATGAATTGTCGGTAAAGTTATCATAAACGGGCAATCCTGCTTTTCCGTTTAACTGTCCGCTGTAGAGATTTCTTCTTTGTAGTACTTCGTATACGCCATTAACACCCAATTGTGCATCGGCGGCTGTTTGCCAGAAATTGCTTTCCGCAATCTGGGTGAGTGATCTTTTGTCAAGAAAATTATCGCTACAACTCATCAGTCCTATCAACACAGCCAATATATAGATGTTTCTTCTCATTGCTATTCAGATTTTAAAATGTTAGATTAATACCGACGGAATATACCTTATAAAGAGGAGCCTGTCGGGCACCAGTGTCTCCGGCAGGTCTTTCCGGATCGTAATGTTTCATTTTTGTAAATGTCAGGAGATTCTGTCCGGCAAGATGCAACCTCAGCCTTTCTATCCCAAGTTTCCCAATTAATGATTTTGGCAGCGTGTATCCCAGTTCCACGTTTTTAAGGCGTAGATATGAGCCGTCTTCTACATAGAAAGTTGATATTTGAGCGTTGGTAAAGTTTCCTACCCGCGGAAGTGTCCTGCTTGGGTTATCTTCGGTCCATCTGTCTTTCCAATACGATAGCGCATTTGAGCGTTCGTCGACCATGGGTCTTTGCCCGTTACCGAGTATCAGCCGGTCCACTTTGGCCAATCCCTGAAATAGGAGTTTGAGATCAACATTGTTAAAACCGAAATCTGTATTGATGTTATACATCCACTTCGGGTGCGGGTTACCAATTACAACCCTGTCATCGGCGTTAATCACACCGTCGGCTTCATCGGGAATCCCGTCACCATCCGTATCCACCGTCAATTGATCTCGATACTGAATGTCACCTGACGCTGTGGTGTTACCGCCGAACTGTACTGGGGCAGTTTCCACCTCTTCAGCGTTTTGGAAGATGCCAACGGCCTCATATCCATAAAATGCCCTGAAAGGTTCACCAATCCGGATGATATTGTTGAAACCGATGGTTTCCTCTCCTCCAGGACCAAGATCAGTGACCTTGTTGTCTAGCATATTGGTAACATTTACTTGCAGCGAATATTTTAAAGGACCTTTTGACTGCCTGTACCCTAATGCCATTTCAATGCCGCTATTAAGCATCGATGCTGAGTTTTGTGCAGCCAGATTCGTCACACCCAGTGATGAGGGAATCGGAAAGGCCGTGTAAAGGATATCCGTACTCTTTCTCTCAAAGTAGTCGGCAGTCAGATACAGTCTGTTATTGAGAAATGAAGCGTCAAGACCAATATCAAACTGTTCTGTTGTTTCCCATGTGATGTTTGGGTTGGCCAGGCGGGTAAGGGCTACGGCACTTACCACCTCATCGTCGCCCAGGATGTAATCTAGCCCCGCATTGTAAGTCTGATCATAGATGTAGTTACCGATCCGGTCGTTACCGCTCCTGCCCCAGCTTCCCCTGAGTTTAAAATCATTGACCCAGTTGGTCAGACTCCCGAAGAAAGATTCTTCCGATACCCTCCACCCGGCAGAGAGTGAAGGGAATGTTCCATAACGGTTGTTCGGACCAAATTTTGAGGAACCATCGCGGCGTATGTTGCCTTCAAAAAGGTATTTACCTTGGTAATTGTAGTTGATTCTTCCAAAAAAGGATTGCCATGCTGTTTCTGATGCACTTCCCGATACGGTTGGATCAAGTACTCCTCCCCCGTCAAACTCTTCAATATTGTTGGATGGGAATTTTCTCAGTGATCCGCTGAAACCATCCACTTTATCATAAATGACCGAATGACCAAGCATAAACGACACATCATGTAAATCGTTAAAAATAGTGGAATAGCGCAGAATGTTCTCGTTTGTCAACCTGTAATCGAAGTTCAGCCTGTTTGAAAGTGAATTTATTTCTCCAACGTTTAGTATCTCTCCATTAAAATCTCTTGTTTCATCCGTGGGAGAAAAATTAGAAATATTTTCAAAATTGATCTTAATGGTTCCGCTTGTTTCAAAGTTTAAGCCTTCTGCTAATTGCGCTGTCAATGCAAGTCGTTCAGAAATATTAATCTGATCGGATTCGTAATTTCCAAAATTTGCCCGTTTGATGACA
>DGZP01000128.1:9666-10060 GCA_002398565.1 Proteiniphilum sp. UBA4977 | reverse complement strand
CAAAATTTGCCCGTTTGATGACATTGGATGTACCCATGGAGGGATTGATATTGTAATAGGCACCGTCTACGTAACCAAACTCACCGTTACTATAGTAAACCGGAATAGTAGGTGCAGCCCGCTGAAACTGATAAAGCAGTCCGTTGTCACCTTCAAATACGTCACTTTGTCCATCAGGAGAATCAGCACCTGCAGGTCCCTCAAAACGTTTCCAATAAGATGACATTGTATTTTCTACAGTCAGCCATTTTCCGATCTGCGAATTCAGATTCAAACGCAAATTATATCTTTTGGAAGAAAACTTGCCTACTAAAATTGCATCCTGATCCAGGTAGCCCAAAGAGGTAAGGTAAGAGGTTTTTCCTTTTCCTCCGGAGAAAGAAAGATAATGATT
>DGZP01000128.1:7889-9460 GCA_002398565.1 Proteiniphilum sp. UBA4977 | reverse complement strand
CCGGAGAAAGAAAGATAATGATTCTGCACAGGGGCTGTTTTTAATGCCACAGCTGTCCAGTTGGTATTGGCAAACTGATCCGGATTGGAACCGGTACGAATCATCTCCATTTGTTCGTCTGTGTAACGAGGGTTATAGATTCCTCCTCCAGCTTCATTTTTGAACTTTTCATTCATCAGTTCGGCATAGGTGACCGCATCTAAAAATTCCGGGATTACCGTCGCCTCCTGCAAGCCATAGTAGGCATTGTATTCTATTTTAAATTCGTCGATATTCCCTTTTTTTGTGGTGACAACAATCACACCGTTGGCACCTCTAGCACCATAAATTGCGCTGGCAGAGGCATCTTTAAGGACACTGATACTTTCTACGTCAGAAGCAGCCAGATTATTAAAGGCACCCATGTCAGAGTATTGCATCCCGTCAATCACAACCAAGGGGGTAGATTCTCCAAAAGTCCCGATACCACGAATCACCACAGACGATTGGTCTTTACCTGCCAGTCCGGTTGACTGTGTGAGCTGTACTCCCGAAAACTGACCATACATCAGCTGTGCTGTATTGGTTACCGGCCTGTTTGTTAGATCTTCCGTATTGACGGTGCTCACAGCGCCCGTCAGGTTTAGTTTCCGCATGGTACCGTAGCCGACGGCAACAACTTCATCCAATACTTGTGAATCTTCTTGTAGCACAATGTTTAGGCTGGTTCTTCCGGTAGTACTGATCTCTTGTGAAAGATAACCGATATAGGAAATTTGAAGTATCGCATCATTTTCAACCTGCAACGAGAAATTACCACCCACATCAGTTATTGTCCCGTTTGTGGTGCCCTTCTCAACAATGTTGGCTCCGATAATGGATTCTCCATTTTTATCGACAATTATTCCAGTTAGTTGTTTCTTTTGTTGTTGAGTTATTATTTCAGAAATAATTTCGTTGACCCCTTTCGGAATGACCTTTGTTTCGTCACGGTAAATGACTATCTGGTTGTCTAATATCCTATATTTAAGCTCTGTATTATGTAAAATACTTTCCAATATTTCTTCAATATCTTGTAAATTAGCTGATAGATCTACTTTCTTATTGATAATTTTTTTCGCGTTGCCCGCAAAAATAAATCGATATTCACTTCTTTTTTCAATCGTTTCACAGACTTCCTTGATAGAAGCAGATTTCAGATCTAGGCTCAATTCAACTCCCTGTGAATAACCAGTAGCAGCTTTTGAAAAAAAACTGCATAAAAGCAACAGGAATAAGGTTATTCTCATGATTTTTATAACATGTTTAAATTTATTGAAGGGCTTTTCCCTTTCAATATAATATTTATTCATATCTTTGTGATGATTTTAATTATTGATATACAAGGTAATTAGAGTTATTCTGGTCGGACGGTATTCGCACTACCGTCCGACTTTTTATTGCCTGTCTGCAGGCTTAATTTTTTTCAACTGTTCATAGGCATCTTGTTTTTATGGTTTATTATTTTTTGTAGATGTATATAAGTTTGTCTTCCTTTTTGTATTTTGTGTCTGATATCAATGAAAGCGTAGTCATCACATTGTCCAGATTGT
>DGZP01000128.1:6796-7717 GCA_002398565.1 Proteiniphilum sp. UBA4977 | reverse complement strand
GTCATCACATTGTCCAGATTGTCCGAGAGGATAATCTTTCCAGTGCATGTGAGTCCCTGAAATGAAATATTATCGCCATAATTGAATGAGAGGTTGTAGTATCTTTCTATCTGTTTCAATGCCTCGGTCACAGGTGTGTCTTCAAATGAGAGATATCCTTCTTTCCAGCTGATAAATGGCGTCACATCCACTTTTTGAGTTTGAAAGGTGCCATTATCCGAATAAATTGCCTGTTCTCTGGGTGATAAGACCAATTCCTGTTTATTGGCTGCCTGCAACCCTACAATTCCCTCAACAAGCACCACAGATGAAGTGGAGCCAGGGTATGATGAAACATTGAACTTGGTACCGTAAACTTTTACATTATAGCCTGATGTATGTACATAAAACGGACTGTTTTTATCAGTGGCGACTTCGATATACATTTCACCCGAAAGGAGCACTTTGCGCGAATTTCGTGAGAAAGCAGAGGGAAACTCCAGGGATGAACCTGAGTTCAGCCACACCTGTGTTCCGTCGGACAATATGATTTTTGAGCGTTTTCCGTAAGGAACAATCAGTTTATTCATTGTATGCTGCTCAATTGAAATCAATTTTTCCTCTTCTTGTTTACTCCTGATCTGTGCAGTTTTATCGCCATCTATTTGAATATCTACATTGCTGTGAAAAGATGTGGTTCTGTTACCGGTAATGAATAATATGTCTTCCGATTCCAGTTCACTGCCCACGATATAATCGGCAGAAGTAAACATTTCATGACCGGAATGGCCCATCTCTTTCTGGATATACAATACAGACAGTATTAACGCGGCTACGCCTGCTGCGGCAGCATAGGCAAAGCGGCGGATTTTAAGTTTGCGGTGATATGTTTTAAGCGATTGCTCCAGCCGTTTCATTGCTTCCTGTTTCTTCCCGGAAGAC
>DGZP01000128.1:6342-6587 GCA_002398565.1 Proteiniphilum sp. UBA4977 | reverse complement strand
GGAAGACATCTTATATGATGAAAGATTTATTTTTAGCAAATGTTTTTCTGCTATTAGGAGATCTTCCTTCTCATCGGGATGTTGTTGAAGATATTCTTTCCAATATGCATTGAGTTCATCAGTAGAAAATAATTTCCATTCGATGAATTTTTCATCTTTCAGGAACCGGATAAAACTATGATTATTTGTTTTTAATCGCATGGATATTTTAGGAAAATTGTTGCTTTAATACAAGATGCCTTTTA
>DGZP01000128.1:4486-6102 GCA_002398565.1 Proteiniphilum sp. UBA4977 | reverse complement strand
AAAATCGATTTTATTTAAAATTTAATATTGGAACTATTCCGATAAGCAAAATCAAGTTTTGCTTATGCCGAGTGTAGAAATAGTTTAGCTTTAGTGAACGATTTTTCTGACAACAAGGAAAAATAAAGCGATAGGGAGTGAGGAGTCCCTCAATTTGGTGAGTGACTTACTGATAAGGTTTCTGCCTGATTCTATGGATATATGCATGATTTCTGCAATCTCCCCATAACTATACTCCCCGATGTAACGTAAATAAACAATCTCCCGTTGACGATCTGTTAACCGGTTTAATACGTCTTCCACTTTCCGTTGGATCTCTATTGCATCCTCTTCCTTTATAATTTCATCTTCGATGGTAACGTTGAATTGAAAAGGTATATTTTCATCGATATCCTCTTGGTCAAAGGACAATTCATGATATTCTTTATTTGTTCGGTGGATATCTATAAGCCTGTTCCTGAGGGATCTGAAGAGATAAGATTTCAGATTGGATATTTCATTAAGCGATGCGTGATGGATACACAGTTTATAAAAAACATCATGTATGGCATCCATGGCAGTCGGTTCATTGAAACCCAAATGGAGTGCATATGAGAAAAGGATATCCTGATATTCCTCATAAATTACCGCTATGTCTGAAAAACTTATTTTTCTCCCCATGAAATCCAACAATTGGAGTTGCGTGCAAATTTATAGAAAAAATGTAATTTTATGAATAATATATCTAAACGTCTCAGCTTTTATTGTTAGTCTGGGTCTTTTTGTATTGTTCGTTATAAAAAAACTCAGCAGACATAATTACATTTAGATATTTGAATTGAATGTAGTAGATTATTTTATTTGAATAAATTGTTTAGTTTTGTACCAGACAAATATTCTTTCATGCCTCAATTTCTGCATCAAATAGCGAAAATATTCTATGAAAAGTTCGGCAACGAGCTGTACCGATACACGTTCGTGCTTCCCAACCGCCGTGCGGGACTGTTTTTACAAAAATACCTGGCAGAGATTGCCGGTAAACCACTTTTCTCTCCCTCCATGCTTACCATCCAGGAGCTGTTTGCATCGTTATCATCCTATCATCTTGCCGACAGAATTGAAATGTTGGTGATGCTTTATGGCCATTACGGAAAAATAAGTGGTTCCCGGGAATCGTTCGACGACTTTCTCTATTGGGGCGATATGTTGTTGAACGACTTTGATGACGTGGATAAGCATCTGGTCGATGCGAAGCAGCTTTTCCGCAACGTACATGATTTCAGGTTGCTGGATGATGATCTTACCCATCTCACCGAAGATCAGATCGCTGCCATCCGGCGGTTTTGGGCGCATTTCATGCCGGTGGAAGGCAGCGAAGCCAAACAGAAATTTCAGGAGACCTGGAAAATATTGCATGAATTATATGTCGCTTTCCGGAGTGAGCTGCAAGAGAAAGGACGTGCCTATGAAGGAATGATGTTCCGCGAAGTGGCTGAGAAGGCGAAGGCAAAAGAAGACAGAAACTGGAGAACAGAGAGCTTTGTATTTGTGGGCCTGAATGCGCTGACTCCCGCTGAAAATATGCTGCTGGAATACCTTAAAGATATCGGGATGGCCGATTTTTACTGGGATTACGA
>DGZP01000128.1:2427-4310 GCA_002398565.1 Proteiniphilum sp. UBA4977 | reverse complement strand
GCCGATTTTTACTGGGATTACGACTCTCCTACAGTTCTTGATCCGCAAAACAAAGCTTCATACCGGGTGGCAGAAAACCTTACCCGTTTCCCGTCGAAGTTCAAGCTGCCAGCGGGAGATATACAGGGTGAAAAGACAATTGTGGAACTGATTGGTGTGCCCTCCGGTGTGGGGCAGGCCAAACAGGTGTCCCGCATCCTTTCCGAACTGATAGAATCGGGAGCGATTCCCGATCCGGGAGAAGCCATCAATACTGTCATCGTATTACCCGACGAGAACCTGTTGCTGCCGGTACTCTATTCAATACCGGAGGAAATCGGAAAGATTAATGTGACCATGGGCTATGGACTATCACACTCATCCATCGCAAGTCTGGTGGAATATATCGCACTGCTTCAACGGAACCTGCGTACCCGGAATGGGGAGACGGCATATTATCACCGGCATGTGAAGGCTCTGCTCGATCATCCGCTGGTGAAAAAGGCTGCACCCCAGGAAGCAGAGTCACTGAGAGAACATATGCTCACCTTCAACCGCATCGTGGTGCCCCAGTCAGAGATACCTAACCACCCCCTTTTCTCGCTTATCTTTACGCCGGTCACCCGCTGGCAGGAGATCGGGGATTATCTGCAACGACTTTTCTCTGCTCTTTATCAGATGCTGACCGCGACAGACGAGGAAGAGGAGATGCGTACCGTGGATCTGGAACGGGAATTTATCGTGCAGTATTATAAGACGGTCACCCGGCTGCAGGACATGTTGCGCGGGGCCGGAGACATGACGGTGGAAACCTGGTTTGGATTCCTGAAAAAGCTGGCACGTAGCATCAGCGTGTCGTTCAGCGGAGAACCGCTTACAGGTCTGCAGGTGATGGGCGTACTGGAAACGCGCAGTATCGATTTCGAGAATCTGATTATCCTTTCAATGAACGAAGGCGTTTTCCCGGTGAAGAATGCCTCCGGCTCCTTCATACCCTATACCCTTCGAAAAGGTTTCGGATTGCCTACCCACGAGCATCAGGACAGTATCTATGCATACCACTTTTACCGGATGATCGGTCGTGCCAAACGGGTATATATGCTTTACGATACACGTACCGAGGATGTGCAAAGCGGGGAAGTAAGCCGTTATTTTTATCAGTTGAAATACCTGTACAACCCTCTGTTCGAAATATCAGAGCGAGTGGTGGCTTATGATGTGACCGCTCCCGAAAATTTACCGGTCACGGTGACAAAAACACCGGAAGTAATGTGCAAGCTGGACGACTTTCGTGCCGGAAACGAAAAATTTCTCTCTGCTTCGCTGATCAACAATTACATTGATTGTCCGCTGAAATTCTATTTCACGGCGGTGGAAGGACTTTCCGAGGAGAATGAGGTGCAGGAGTCGGTGGAAGCCGATGTGTTTGGATCCATCTTTCACCGGATGATGGAAATCATCTACAACCGTTACAAAAACAGGACAGTCACTCCCGATGTGCTTGCGACCGTCGCCAAAGATGAAGCCTACCTGACGGAAATGCTGGAGAAGGCTTTTGCCCGCTATTATTTCAGGGATGAGGAGAATCCACAGCCTCTGGAGGGACAGCACTACCTGATTGGTGAAGTCCTGCGAAGTTACGTGAAGCAGACGCTCCTGGCTGACAGACAGTTTACCCCGTTCCAATATATTGGCTCGGAATACAGGTTCCGTACCGTATACCCGGTGACAGAAGGGCTGACTCTGAATTTTAAGGGAAGCATCGACCGCATCGACCGGGTAGGGGAGACATTGCGGATTGTCGATTACAAAACCGGTTCCGGGCCCTCTTCTTTCAAGGAAATGGCACAGTTGTTTGATTCCTCAAAAAATAACCGTCCTTATCAGATTCTGCAGGTCTTTGT
>DGZP01000128.1:1827-2252 GCA_002398565.1 Proteiniphilum sp. UBA4977 | reverse complement strand
TTTGTGTATGGATTATTCTATCTTCTAGAAAATCCCGGTGTGCGCATTACGCCGGCAGTTTATTATTTGCGCTCGGTTTTCAAAGATTTTAATCCATCTATCTTTTTCGGTAAGCATCCCATCGATGATATTTCGGTCTATATGGAAGAGTTCAGCGAAATGTTCCGTAGTTTATTGAAAGAGATTTTTGATCCTGCAGTTCCATTTATCCAAACACCTAACTCGAAAAACTGTGAATGGTGTGCCTTTAAAAGTCTCTGCAACAGGTGAATACTGTAAGGGTCTGACAATTAAATTACTCTTCCCGGCATGGAGGACCCTATCACAAAACGGAGCGTGAACCAGTGCGTGGAGCCACCAAACCCTGCCACGTCACCTTCATAATCGGGCTTTTGAAACTGATAGCGTAAACCCACTTTCAGGAT
>DGZP01000128.1:538-1591 GCA_002398565.1 Proteiniphilum sp. UBA4977 | reverse complement strand
TCCGGGAAATTGTAGTCCACCCCAAATCCGGCATTCCATACCAGAGAGTTTATTTTTAGTGCGGAAAGAACCGGATCGGAATTGGCCGTCTTCAAGTTTGGCTCAATAAAACCGTACCCGATGCCTGTAAAAGGATAAAAACTGATATTGTCCGCTTCGAGGATGTTTATTCCGATGTTGCCGCCGATAAAGGCGTGCAGGGCATTGGAACCTTTCGGCCAGGTAGACTCGTCGTTGACCATCTCGACGGGGATATTCCGGAGAAGTGTGTTGGAAGAGAATCCACCGTTAATCATGAAAAACATTTTGTTGTAATAGATATTGAGCTCTGTATCGACTGCAAACCCTGTCTTAAAATTATTACCCAGGCTACCTGCAGGAATCATGGTACCCATTCCCGCACCCCATGAAAACGCCCATGGAGAGGGCTCAACGTGAACATTTTGCTGAGCAGAGACTGATCCTGATAAAAGGGATATTGCCAGGATAAGCGTCACAATTTTTGAATGCATAGTTATTTTTGGTTTTTATTTGTTCTTAACGCTTTTAAAATGATGGTAAGCGCGGTGAGCAGCATGATAAGCAATGCTGCGTATGCTATTCCATCGGTCACTTTGATGCTCTGTGGATCGAACCTGAATTCAATCGTATGTTTTCCTGCAGGTACAGGAAGGGCACGCAGTGTATAATTTGCGCGGATCATCTCAGCTGGTTGGCCGTCGATGCTGATCTGCCATCCTTTGGGATAATAGACTTCGGAGAAAATAGCCAGTTCTGCTTTTTTTGCATCTATGGCGTAAGTGACAAAATCGGAGTCATAGTCGGTCAAGGTAATTGTCGACGCTGAATCTGCAGGAGATGGCTTAAACCCTGTTTGAAATTTTTCAAAAACCGGGGCATATTTCTTGTCGGCCACAGCCTCTCTCCGCAGATCAATGGTTCCCAGCGCATCAATCTCTTCATCCGCACTCCCCACAAATGTCAGGTTATCTACAAACCAGGCATTGCCCATGGCATACGGGTTTTTAACAGGGATGGTACTTCCATCCTGTA
>DGZP01000128.1:0-198 GCA_002398565.1 Proteiniphilum sp. UBA4977 | reverse complement strand
ATCCTGGTAGCGACGCAGTTTTGCGGCATGATACCCACCGATGACCTTGTGCCAATAAGGTGTGATGCCATCATTGAAGGTGCTGGTGGCCATGTTCAGTACCCGGTAGTACTTGGTGGTATCCTGCAGGATTACTTCATCGGATGGCGACTTTGTGAATAGTTGCTGTGGATTGTTCTCCGGTACAAAGTCGGCATC
>DGZP01000051.1 GCA_002398565.1 Proteiniphilum sp. UBA4977 | reverse complement strand
TGCACTTGCTGGTTGACTCTAGGATGTTGTGAAGTTTGCCAAAAAGACTCTTCAATATAAAAATCCTTGGAAGTCGTGTTTAACATATCATTACATGAAAGCAAAACACTTCCAATAATTATTGTTTGCAGTATATGTTTCAATTTTAATTTTATACTTTTCATAATGTTTATTAGTGCAAAAGTGATATTTTAGTGCTGTTTATTTAAAACCTAATATTAATCCCGGCTGTAATCGTTTTGATGGTAGGATATTTGTCAAGATTCTCCACTGAAACATTCTGTTCCGGATCGTAATCTTTCATTTTTGTGAAAGTGAACAAGTTTTCAGCATTGACAAACACGTTCAATTTTTCTGCTTTTATCCTATTCAAGAACTTCTTGTGAGAAAGGTTATAGGAAAGTTGGATATTCTTCAAACGTAAATACGAAGCATCTGCCAACCAAAAATCAGAAGGAGAAAAATTCTCGGCAGTATATTGATGCCGCGTCGTTATCCGAGGAAGTTTTGCCGTTGGATTTTCCGGGGTCCATGAATCAGTAATCCATATTTTAGTAAGGCCCGCACCGTTATTAAAAGGCAATATTGTGTTTCCGGATAACCACACATCAATATTTTGAACTCCCTGCCAAATAGACGTCAACGATAGGTTCCTGTAGTTTAACCCAACGTTAAAACCATACGTGTAGTCAGGAAAAGTATTGCCTGCGATATAACGGTCGTCGCCATTAATTACCCCATCCTTATTTCTATCGATATATTTGACATCACCCAGCCCTACCCTGTTCGTGATTCTTGGGTTGTTGTTCAAGTCTTCTTGTGTGCGAAACAACCCGTCCGTCTCGTACACATACCAGGATTCAATCGGGTATCCTTCCTTCGTAATTCTTGAACCCGAATAGATAGTTTCTCCTTTAAGGTCAACCACTTTGTTGTTGACCTTAGTTAAATGCGCCCCTATTTGATACGAAAAATCCTTAAACCGTTTGTTGTGGTTGATTGAAATTTCAAATCCGGTGTTGTCCACTACTGCAATGTTGGTGGTCGGGCCAGCCAGTGCTCCTACTTGCGCCGGTATGGTAATTCCTCTGAGAATATCATCCGTTCTTTTTTTGAAAATTTCAAATTCTCCCGAAAACATATTTTCCAGTATGACCCAATCAATACCAAAATTTGTCATGGTAGTGGTTTCCCATTTTATTTTTGGATCACGGTATTGTGTAATTGCGACACCTCCTCCGTCATAAGTTCCTCCGAAAGGGTATCCATATCCGAAAGATACCGCATTCACATATTGGAATCTTCCAATTTCCTGATTGCCTATTTGCCCCCATGAACCTCTAAGCTTAACCTCATCAACCCAGGAGACGTTGTCCATAAAAGCTTCTTCCGAGATTCTCCAGCCGGCAGAAAAAGAAGGGAACAATCCCCATCTGTTTTCTTTCGCGAATCTTGACGAACCGTCGTATCGTGAATTTAGTTCCAGCATGTATTTGTCTTTATAATTATACTGGATACGACCGAAGTAGGAGATTAAAACATCCTCAACCGAAGTGCCGGAGACAGAGGGATCCATAGTGCCGACATTCAATTCATCAAGTTCTTTTGAAATATAGCCAGTCTTTCGGGCCTGACGGCTGGCAGACGTATATTGTTCAATACTGTGGCCAGCCAATATGTTTAAATTATGTTTGCTGCCTAAATTAGTAACGTAATTGATCGTGTGGGTAAAATTTAACCGTTGATTATTACTGTTGTTTTCACTCTTATAGCCTGTAGAAGTCCAGGGATTTCGGGTCGGAGCACCTGTCTTAACATTGTGTAAGAAAGTAACGGGAGCAAAGTTTCTCGACAAAAGGTTTAAATAATTAACTGACCCTCTTGCCGAATATTTCAGGTTATCTGTAATGCTTAAGTTCGCGGATAAATTAGCTAATATCCTGTTCGTTTCCTCTTTCCCGTAATGATCTTCTTTCAACACCAATGGATTTTGAAAAGAATTCTGACCGGGAGTCAGGACCCAGCTGTCGGGCCAATCACCATTCTCCATCCGGCCAACAGGCTGTACCGGAACCATGCGGTTAATTCGATTCATAGCTGTACTTAAACCTTCCGAAGGTTGATCCACATCCCACCTTGTAGCCATCAAACCCGCGTCAAAGCCGAACCTATCGCTAACGTCCGTTGTTACGCGCAAGTTAAGGCTGTATTTCTTAGCTCCGGTCATGCCCTTTAGTATTCCATCCTGGTTCAGATATCCGGTAGAGAAATTGAATTTTGTCTTTTCTGTTCCACCTGAAAAGCGGATATTGTGTTCGTGTATAAGTGCAGAGCCAAACATCACCTCCATCCAGTTTGTGTTCGGATGGATTAAACTTGTCGGATTGTTTTTGAACTCATTGATCAAATCGTCAGAATAATAAGCGACTCCACCCTGGTTTATCATCGCCTTGTTATACCATTCCATAAATGTTGCCGAATCATCTACCGGATCCGGAAGGATAGTTGCTGATTGCACTCCTACATATCCGCTATAATCAATAACCGTACGTTCTTGTTTTTCCAGTTTAGTTGTAATCAAAATTACGCCATTAGCCGCCCTTGACCCGTATATTGCAGTTGAGGCAGCATCCTTCAATACACTTATGCTCTCTATATCATTTGGGTTAATATCACGAAGCGAGCTTTCAACACCATCCACTATAACCAGTGGACTAAGTTTAGAACCTCCACCAATGGTTCCGATACCTCTGATTCTTATCGTAGCCTCATCCTTTCCCGGATTTCCTCCGGTTTGATTCACATATACTCCGTTAATACCCTGTAACGCCTGGGAAGAATTGGTAAGGGGCCTGTTCTCCAAAGACTCGGCGTCAACTATCGCAATGGAACCGGTCAAATTCACCTTCTTCTGTATGCCATAACCAACCACCACAACCTCATCCAATAGCTCTGCATCTTCGTGCATAACCACATTCATTGCGGAAGCACCGTCCCAGACAACTTCCTGCGCTGAAAAGCCGATGTACGTAAAGACTATCGCCGCGTTTGAGGGAACGTTGATCGAGAAGTTCCCGTCTACGTCCGTCACCGTTCCGTTTGTGGTTCCTTTTTGAATCACATTCACCCCTATGAGCGGGATGCCGGTAATGTCTTTCACGGTTCCCCTCAGGGTACTGTTTTGCGC
>DGZP01000009.1 GCA_002398565.1 Proteiniphilum sp. UBA4977 | reverse complement strand
GTTCGAGCCCCTCCGGGGTCACTACAATGCCAAGCACTTGCCGATCAAAATCGGTAGGTGCTTTTTTCGATTTAATGGGTTACTCATTTCACTTGTCTCCGTTTTTTAGTTTTTTACTAAATGGCTTTACATGCGAAAAGACTTTGTTAGATTCGCCTGCCGCTCTCAATCTATCAATATGAAGCTGCCGTCTTTTGCGGGAAGAACCGCTTAAATCTTATTTCAACAGATTCAGTCCATCTTTTGCCGACTGGTCAGCCGGGGAGATGATCAGCACGATATTGAAGAGCCGTTTTGCTTCATTCTTCTTGCCAAGAAAATATTTTGTCCAACCGCACATCAGGGTGGAATAGTAATCGAAGGGATACATGCGTTGTATCTTGTCGAAATAAATCTCTGCCTGCAGGAAATCTTTCCTGTAATAGTAGATATTTCCCAGTGCGTAGTTCACTTTCGAGTTCATCTTGTCGAGGGTGAGGATTTGCTTGTACACCTTTTCCAACTCATCACTGTTTTTCTGTGCTTCCAGTGGATAACAGAGACCCAGCAAGGCTTCCACAGCCTGTGGCTCCAGTTTTACGGCCTGTTGATAAAACTTCTTACTTGTTTCGTAGTCTTTTGAGAGATAATAGAGCCATCCCAGACGCAGCGACTTGTGGTAGTCGTAACCGTTCACGCCGTTCAGTTCACCTATCGCCTTTTCATAGTCGCCCGACGATTCATAACGATAGCTGGCGGCAAATATCTGCGATGGATCTACCTGGGCATTGACACCCACTGAGAGTAGCAGCAGGAGAATAAGTATCCCCGTTTTTTTATTTAAAAGTTCCATGACAATGCGATGTTTACAAGGTGATTATTGTATTTGTATGTGGTATAATTGATTTCTGAAAAGGCATATCCCTCTTTTTGCTGCCATTGATACCCCGCGTTCATCGTTATTTTCCTGAGATACCAGGAGAGGGAGAGACCCGCCAGTGCCTTGATAGGATCGTAGGTATCATATACCTGAAACGAACGTTCGGTAATATAATTCAAATGGTTCCCGAGGCTGGCATTTGCATCCAGCCATATTGGTCCCGACAGTTTCATCCCGAAATGCTGAGATAGTATGTATTGTTTCCTGAACCATCCATTGGGGGTGTAAACAAGGGCAGCAGTACTAATCCCATAGAAGTTGAGGTTCCCCAGCGGATAGTATGTAAGCGAGCCTTTTGCCTGATATTGATCTGTTTCCCCGAAGTTGGAATAAGCCACGGCAATTTCCGGGAGCGCATAGGTAAACCGTTTGTTGAGAAAGGCAAGCAGCGAATAGGCTGAAATTCTCTTTCCGCTTGAAGTGTTGTAGGAGAACGGTGCTCCATAGCCTCTTGCAGCACCTTGACCTGTTGCCATGATGGAGATGTTGCCGGGTTTCCCTATGTTGTAATATCCTCCGGCAACCCCCCAGGTTATATTGGAGGGAGAGAAGAACTCCAAGGCTGCGACCAGCTGATGTTGTGAAAGATTGTCTTCCATTATCACCGTTGTACCGGCGGATCGCTGAAAGCGGGTATTATACAGCTGGTATCCCAGCTTGAATTTTGTCCGTTCTGATAGTTTGAACCCGACACCCAGGGTGGAGAAAATCATATTCTGGTATTGGTTGAGCGAGTCAAACCCTACGATAGTATGTGTGCCTGGCCTATTGTCGTTGGTCATATAACCACCGGAAAGAGATATCTTATCCATCACCGATGGGGTATACCCGACAATGGCCTGTGTATGAGGAGCCATTGTCTTGGCGAGGATGGCTGCATTTTCTTTCTGTCCGCTCAGCAGATAGGCATAGTATAGACTCTCCTTCAGAGCAGGATCGTCCGGCGTTTCTGAAAGCGTTTTCTTGTAAAACGTCGCTGCCTTTGCATAGTTCTTCAGCGCATAATAGGCAATAGCCGTACGGTAGTCGAGATAGTAGAAACTGATACCCTCTCGACGAGCTTTACGGCTTGTTCCGATCAGACTCCGGTAATCCCCGTCCAGGTACTGGCGGTAGGTGAGACTGTCGGTCTGCGTCATACGCAGATTATTAATCCTGGTCAGACTATCCATCTGCTCAGGGCGCAGGCTATCCTGAGCACGCAGGGAAGAGATTACCAGGATAATAGTAAGAAGTGTCATTCCCAGTCGATACATAATATCCGTTTTTGTGCGTTAATCTCTATTTTTTTTCTGGTGATGCTCACCGTTACCTCTTTTCTTTGATGTAAGAAATGGAGGAACGATGTTTTCGTCGTAATGCGGTAACCAATTTTCTCCGGATAATGAATATTGTCTGCTTCAGAGAGTACCGACTCGTACCGTATGCGGGTAAACAGAATGAAGGGAGAGAGAAAATCCTGGATCCATTTCGTTCCCACAGGATGTTCTTTCGTAAGCGGTACCCAGTCCTTTATTGTAATTCCTTTTTCATTGGACAGCAGCAGTTTGAAGCAGCTTCGATAAAAAAAGTAGAGGGGAGACGATTTCTTTCCTTCGAAATCGGTGAAATAGAATAGTGTTCCGTCATTCTCGAAGTAGGCTGTCGACCCGGTTTTATCGCAGCGAATGTAAGTTTTGTTATAGGCATCTGTCGCAATTCTCCACAACCATGCTTCATTCTCCTGTTTCACGCGGAGCAATCTGCCCGGCTTGGCCTGCATGGCTTCACTGGCCAGTGATGAAAGAGGTACATTATAGATGATGCTCCCCTCTTTGGGCGTTTCCCCGATACGGAGAACCGGTTTGTTGTCATGTTCTTCAAAAAAATAGCCGAAGGGGTAGGGGTGGGTCATCGCACCTATTTCCGGTGTCAGCTGTACCTGGAAATGTAGATGCGGCGCGGGGGAGCGTCCCGAGTTACCGCAGGCGGCCACTACTGTCCCCTTTTTTACATAATCACCGATGCGTACCCTGAAGCTATCCTTCCTGAGATGACTCATCTGTGTATAAAGACCATTCAGATGGTTAATGACAATGCTGTTTCCCCAGTTTTTCTCCGTGTCCACATTGTTGATAGTATTTTCATCGGTGATGTTACTAATCATGTAGACATAGCCGTCGGCGGGGGCCAGCACCGGCTTGTTATAACAATAAAACTCCTCCTTTTGGGCGCATTGTCCGAAGCAGCTCTTTCCCTCTTCGTCGGTAATTACAAAATCGAGGGCTTTGCCCCATTCCCCCAGATGGGTGATGCCCCCGTCATACCCCTGACTCACCGTCCACTTATCGAGAAACGGGAGTTGAAATTTGAAGAGCATGCCCTGACCGAAGCGCTGCATGTAATTGACGTTTTTGTATACTGTCTTCTCGGGATTGTAGTACTGAATGAAGGGAAAGATAAAAAAACGGTTATTGCTCCGTTGTTTAAGAATATACAGTACGAGCATCGACAGCAGGCTGAAGGAGAGGGTATAGGAGGAGATGCCGATACCTGCTATCAGGTTCTCGATACCCGTGTAGAACAGGAAGAGGACAGGAGTGAGCCCTATCACGAGTAGATAGCTGTAGCTGTTGGGGACAATGAAAAAACTGCCGATGGCCATTCCCCAGAAGATGTAGTTGACCCCGGCAAGATCCTGTGTCAGTTCACGGATATCAACCCCCATCAGCTTACTGGTCACAAACGCAAAGAAAAAGCCCAGAAAGGCGACTGTCGATTTAATTCTTGAATGGTAAAGCAACGCGATCACCAGTATTGCTCCCACCAGGATACTGTCTGTAAAGAAGATGGAAGCCATTGTCTTCAGATAGTAGTAGAGCATTTGTGGCAGCTGCAGATGATCGAGGACGTGTACGGCATCATACCAGGGTACTTGCATCTGTTCTGCCAGCAACACCGTAAACCGCTCGAACGGCAGAATGGGTATGATATAGGTGAATGTATTAAAGGAGAGATCGACCAGTGCGAGCGTGAACACAAACGGGAGGGTGAGTATGGGTATCTGATGTTTCGCGAACATGGTTTCGAACCATATGGTCAGCATGAAGCCGAGGATAACAGCCAAGATAAAAAGAATACCAAAGGGAAGATTGAAATGAAACTTGTATACCATGCTGATGCCGATAAAGATGGCGTTAAAACCATACAGTCCGGAATTTATTTTCGCTTTGGAGAAGCCAAGCAGATGGGCCAGAAGGTTTGTCATTGCCACGGCGGCAAGGCCTCCTGTACCGAGCCGGAAGTCAAGCATGCTCAGGAGCAACAGCAAAATGCCATATGCATTGTGCTGAGAAAAAAATATCTGGGCATAGCTGTGGACGATGCCGTTCAGGTGTAATTGTCCGTTGGATTGAATCTGCCACCCCATATCTTCTTTACTGCTTATATTCCCTGTCTTAAAGGTTGAAATTTTGCAGATGATCAGGCAAACGCTCCTGTTCCACGATGCTTTCCATTGTTTCGTTCTCGCGTATCAGATTCACCTTCCCGGTCGTATCGATCATCACCACGTTGGGACGTAGTGTAATGAACTGCATCCATTGTGTCATGTTGTATGCACCCACCTCATGGATTACTACCCTGTCACCTCTCTTCAGCAGTGGCAGGCTTACACTCTCGCGGATACAGTCGATATTCATGCACAGCGGTCCGTAAAGAGCCATATCTTCGGCATGCTGTGTGAACTCCTGTGCCGGAGATATACGGTGATTATACCAGAAAGAGGTGAAGAGGATGTTCACACCGGTGTCCAGTATGGTGGCTCGTCGTCCGTCGGAGAGGCGTTTGGTTGCCAGCACCGTGCCCAGCAGATATCCGGCTTCATCGATCAGCGCGCGTCCTGTTTCAAGGATCAGCAGCGGCAGCTCATCGGGACTGAAACCGAAATGCATGATCGTGTTCACGATGGCCTCTGCATAGTCGTCGAAGGTGGGGATGATGTCAACTCCCTGAAGATAAGAGCCCTTGAGCGTGTTTGAAGAGCAAAATCCGCCTCCCATATCGATGTATTTCACCTTTACGCCGGTCTTGTTTGCCGTAACCTGCGCCAGCTCGCACAATTTCTGCGTGGCAACGGCATAGGCACCGGGAGTAAGCATGTAGGTGCCGATATGACAGTGAAGGCCTTCCAGGTCGAGGTTCTTTTGGGTAGCGATTTTCATGATGGCATTCCAGGCCTCGCCCGATTCATAATTAAAACCAAAGCGATCCCATTGCGGATAAACGCCCGTATCCATCGTGACGCGGATGGCTACACGTGCTCTTTTTTCTGTTTCTTCCAGAATCTCTATCAGCGTGTATAGCTCGTCGAAGTGATCAATATGAATCAGTGAACGATTGTCGACCGCCCTCATTAAATCATCAGCAGACTTGTCGGGGCCATTGAAGATGATCAGGTTGCCGGGTACGCCGTTTCCCAGTGCTTTCCGGTACTCAAATCCTGAAACCACCTCTGCCCAGCTCCCTTCCTGATGAAAGACACGACAGACAGCATCCAGGTAGTTGGTCTTGTAACTCCAGGCAAACTGTACTTTCGGATAACGCATGGTGAAGGCTTTCAACGCCCGGCGATAGGTCTGACGGATCTTTTTCTCACTGATGACAAACAGGGGTGAACCATATTGATCCATCAGGTCACTGATCGCCACTCCCTCAATCTGTTTCACTGGCCTCTGCTCTGTTCTGCTGCCGAACTTATTCAGTAAACCCGTGTTCAGCTTCTGAATCACCGGTCGTTCATAGTCTGGTTTCATCTTTGTATCTTTTATTTCTGCTACAGGTTAAGTCCTTGCTTATATTACGGTGTGTTGTTGAACGATCTCGTCGCCGGTATGTCACGAGCGGTTATTTCTCACCGGCAGTTGAGATTTTCTCGAATTCAGAGATATCTACAATCATATCATAGGAGTAACGGATAAACATTTTTCCACTCCTATACTGTGTAAACGGTTTTACTTCTTCACCCAGTGCCATCTTCACCAGTGCTTCGGCATGATTCTGTCCGCAGCCGTTTGCCAGGTAAACCCACGCCGGAAAACGGGGATTCATCTCAATGAGATAATACTCTTCTTTCCGGGTCTTGATAAACTCCAGTTCACAACCACCCCGCCACTGACTTTTTTCAATGATATTGCGTGAGATCTCCATCAGCTTGTCGTCCTCCAGCGAGATCCCCGACCAGGCTTTACCCTTGTCGGTGATATAGAGTTTCCTCATCGGTACGGCTCCAATACAGGTGCCTTTCCCGTTGCCCAACGCAGTGACGTTTACCTCTGTGCCGTTGACAAACTCCTGGACAATGACCGGATATCCCCATTTGGCGACGATCTTGTAAAAATAGGAAGATGCCTGTTCAAGGGAAGAGACGATGTAGGCATCGTAGTAGCGGCCCTTGATCACCATGGGATAGTCTATCTCCTCCTCCAGCTTTTTCAGTTCCTGAACCTGGGAGATCATGTGACTGGCAGGCACCCGTACCCCGTATTTCTCGCCGAATTTGTTCAGTTCCGCTTTCTGGCGCTCCTCAAACGCGTCGTGTGAGGGAAGGAAGGTGGCCATGTTGAGCTCCTCCTGCATCCATTGGCTTATTTTGATGAAATTGTGCAGTTCCGCATCGAAATTGGGTATGATCACATCCGGTTTTTCTGCCTCGTGAATATATTGCAGCCGCTCCTTCAGTACCGTGGTGCCGGCAGTGGGTAGCGGTAACTGGTATACCTTGTCTACCAGTTCCTGCATATAGATTCCCGGCTCCAGCGTTTCGTACGAGAGGCCGATGATCCGGACATCAAACTCCCGGCTCTCCTTCAACGCCCGGATCACAGGAATCCCCGGCCCGGGGCTGTCGATGTTGTTCAGTCCGGTAACGCCTACGGTAATTTTACGCCTCTTCATATGCGGTGAGCTGGTAACTCTTAAGCATTGACAGGAAGTCGTTAAGATCTATCTCCGCGGTATTTCTGTCGAGTTCAAATTCTTCCTGAAACGCTTTTAGTATCGTTTCTTCGTTTTCCTCCGCCTTTAGCTTCCGAAGGACAAATAGGCCGGTCTCGTTCACGCTGAAACTGTCGCCCGTGAGCGGGTTGAA
>DGZP01000114.1:5815-12295 GCA_002398565.1 Proteiniphilum sp. UBA4977 | reverse complement strand
TTAAGCGTCAGATGATCTCTTCCATGGGGCACGGCAGGATTAAGAAACAAATGAGACTGTTGTCTGCCGGCACTGTCAAAATTTAATATAGCTGCCTGACATAACGACTCCACCAGTTGAAAGTCGTGTTCAATCTCCGACCAATTTTGCCCACCATCCGTGCTATAACTGATTGCTCTTGCCTGTTTATTATTGTAGGAACGCATATTCATCAGCAAAGTACCGTCGGATAATTCAGTCACCTGGCTTTCGTTGCATCCGGGTTTGATGGATTCGCTTATCTGCCACGATTTTCCATGATCGTCAGAATAGATCACATGGGCCGCATAGCCATAGGGGCCTCCTGCCAGGTTTCCTTGCGGATCATCGTAACTATGATTCGCCGGAATAACCAGCCTGCCTTTGTAAGCGCCCTTCTTCACTTGTATTCCTATTCCGGGGCCGGTGGCATACCACCCCCATGAAGGGTCGCGGCATGTTTCTTCCAGACTCGCCGGCTCCGACCACGTTTTGCCATCGTCATCGGAATAACATACATAGGGTAATCTAGGAGACAACGATGTTTTATTGATGATATCACTTTCCTTGTCTTTTCCATTATTCCAGCTGGTGAACAACCAGATTCGTCCGGTTTCCTCATCGACCACAGGACAGGGATTTCCACAGGTGTTGTCGGCATCGTCCCATACAACCTGTTCATCGCTCCATGTCATCCCATTATCTTCCGAACGTTTCATCAACAAGTTGATATCTCCGGTATCACCCGCCTCACGTCCCTCGCAAAAGGCGAGCAGTGTTCCTTCGTTGGTGACAACCAGTGCCGGTATGCGATAATTATTATATTCACCCGTTCCCTGTTCCCACAAAACGTTCTGGTAGTTTTTACTTTTAATATTATCAGAAAGTAACAACATTAAAGTCAAAATGGATATAAACAATGGAATTTTGTTCATACTATGTAGTTTTTACTATTTAAATTAAAATAGGGTAGGATTTCATTAAATTGAACAAAGAATGACCAATAACCGGATAAAATTTTATCATTATTTAGTTATCGGCCATTCATTCCTTTACATTCTATAGAAAGATATTTTATTTTTCAATTTAATAAGTGTAAAGTTTTATTGCTTCCTCCTCACTCAAGGCTCTCTTATAGAGAATGTAGTCATCGATGTATCCGCTCAGGAAATTTTCAGGAGCAAACAGTCCGTTTGTAAATCTGTAATTGGCACCAATCACATAGGGCGTTTTGTCGATTGTCTTTATGTCTTTACCAAGACTACTCGCTTCCAAGACTCCATCAATATACATATAGCCATTCTTTTTACCACCTTCTTCCTTGTATATACATACATAGTGATGCCACAAATTGTCATCCATTCTCTTCTCTGTGTATTCAACCCAGTTTCCGGCTTTACCCTTTTGTTCCACACAGAATCTGGCAAACTGACCACTAGGTTGAAATCTAAACCACGATTGTCTATTTTCATTATCAGGACGGGCTCCCGGTCCGGAACCATGATGGAAGATTGCTGCATTTTTGGATATCTGAGGTAATTTCACCCAAAAGGCAACCGTAAAATCTGCAGTTTGAAAATCCAAATAATCGGTTTCGGGAATAGACAAAACTGCATAATTATTAGCATCAATACTCATAAATTGTGCTGCCGAGTATCCTTCTGCGTTTTTACCTGTAAATCGTGAATTAGCATCGAACTTAATTTCGGCAATCCCTTTATTCAGAATTTCAGGATTTAACTGATGAGGGCCAGCATCATGACTACTTCCATCAAACGGAAGATACATAACCAGATTCTCACTCGGTATAACGACAGTAAATTGTTCTTTTTCTATAGTTGAAGTGTTTACTGCATTAGAAGACTTCAAAGTCACCTTATACTTTCCAGGGGAAGAATAAGTGATTAACGGATTTTGCTCAGTGGAAGAAGAGGGTGTTCCTCCTTCGAAAGTCCACTCCCACTCGGCTGCGTTTCCAGAAGTTTTATCCTGAAACTGGATACTGCCGCCGGCATATGTATTTCTCGACACCGCACCAAAGTCTGCGGCTACGGAGTATTTATCAATGATTGTCAGATAATCGGAGACGGTCTTGCTTGAAGATATATTGGGATTCTTTACAGTGAGTTTTACACTATATATTCCAGGTTCAAAATTTAATGAAGGGTTTTGTTCCGTACTTGTTACAACAACTCCTTCCTGAGTTATGAATTCCCAAAACCACTCAGTTGGATACCCTTCTGATATGTCTGTAAAACTGAATTGATCTTCATTTGTACCTATTGTTTTATCTACTGTGAAATCCGTGATAATTTCTGAAGGATAATCTACCACCACGTAATCTTCTTTGTTTACTACTACAGAGTCATTTCCCCTGACAACTACCAGTCGGACCGAGTATGTACCCGGCACTTCATATTTTACCGTAGGGCTGAAAAGAATTGACGAAGCGGGAGTTCCTCCTTCAAAATACCAATTCCATTTTGAAGGTTCACCCAAGGACTCATCTTTAAAGACAATATTTTCTCCAACCACAATTTCTTTTACATCCGAACTAAATTCGGGGATGAGCGGCTGATCTACTTCATCGGTACACGCAGCCATGAACCCGATAAGGACAAAACATATAAAGAATATTGATTTTATTGTTTTCATGTTTCTATTTGATTTTTTGTACATTAATTTTCTCAAAACTTATTTTTTCGTACGGATTATTATTCCCCTTTTCATATAAAATGCCGATCTCATTTTCTGAAACCATTACAATATCAGAATAGGCGGAAGGACCACTGTTTATTATATATGAGTACGGCCACGTTGCACCGTTGTCGCTGCTTTTTTTGATTGTCATATTAATTCGACTTGCACTTGCGGCATTGGAAAAGAAAAGGAAATGTTTATCATTTATGAGTGTATTCAGTATGCTTGCCTGACATGTAGGATCGGGTAAAGCGTAATCCTGCCTGCTGGCTGTCCATGTCTCACCACCGTCACTGCTGAAAGCAAAAGTTCTGTAAGGGCTCGAATTTCTCATATTCAGCATTAGTCGGCCATCTGACAATTCAGCCACGGTGGACTCGTTTCCTCCCACGGAGGTGCCGCCAATTTTCCATGTTTCCCCTTTATCATCAGAATAAATAACATGGGAATACTGTTTTCGGCCGGGTCCCACCTCAATATAGTCGCAAGGAACCACAATCCTTCCTTTATATGGTTCTTTGGTCAAAATGATTCCGTGACAGGGACCGGTGGCGTACCAACCCCATGCAGGATTCTTTACGGAAGAGGTGATCTCTTTGGGTTTCACCCAGGTGAGTCCGTCATCATCAGACCAGCTGTAAAATACCCGTCGAGTATCTTTACTTGTTCCTGCATTGATCGCTCCAATATTATCTTCTCCCAGGTTCCACGTCATTAATAAATGAATCCTCCCGGTTTCCATGTCCACGATCGGGCTTGGATTTCCACACGTATTATCGGCATCATCCCAAACCATAACCAGGTCACTCCATGTTTCTCCATTATCAGTTGACCGTCGCAGCACCAGATCTATATCACCTTCATCACGGCAATTTCTTTTTCTGCCTTCAGCAAAGGCGAGCAACGTTCTATTCCTAGTTTGAACAATGGCAGGAATACGGAAACAACTATAGCCCTCTGTCGATGCTTTGTATATTTCCGGAGCCTTGATCATGTCATTCGACGGATCCGGATTTGGATTCGGATTCATATCTCCCGGAGTATCGTTTGAACAAACCGTAAAAAGTAACAGTATGACTGTTAAAATAAAAGAGTATTTAGAGTGTTTCATTTTATTGAGCTTATATTGACCACTTTAAAATCCATTCCATCCGTATATCGCTTTTTCCCTCCTTCGTAGAATATCCCGATCTGATTTTCAGAAATCTCCACAAGATCTGAATATCCGGAATTTTCAGGATAAACAATATACTTTCCACTCCAATTACTGCCATTGTCGGTACTCTTTTTAATGGTCATATTCGTTCTTGTTGCCGCCGCAGCATTGGATAAAAAGAGATTACTCCCAATAGTCAAGATGCTCCCCTGACATTTTGCATCCAGTTGTTTTACGTCGACTTTGGGAATTGACCATGTAATACCTCCGTCTACGCTCAAACTGTATTTCCGGTAATATCCTTCATCGGTTCTCATGTTGAGTATCAGGGTTCCATCTTCCAGTTCAGCCACAGAACACTCACCCACTTCACCCACTGGTGTAGGATTACCTGCCTTCCACGTAATCCCGTAATCATCGGAGTAAGCAATATGTGAATAATCTACAACCTTTCCATTTTCTCTTATTGTAAAATAGTTTGGAGAAACCAGACGGTTTTTGAATATGCCTTTTTTTATTTGAATACCATGAACGGGACCCGTTCCATACCAATCCCAGATTGGTTTTTTTATGCTTTTCGTGATTTCAACCGGTTTGCTCCATGTTTTTCCTTCGTCATCGGAATAGGAATAATAAGGTCTTCTGGTGTCGGTTCCCGTACCGTTTACAAGTGCACCCCATTTATCATCCTTGTAGTTCCAAGTCATCAGGAGATGGACTCTTCCTTTGTCATCTACAATGGGAACCGGATTTCCACAGGTATTCAAATCATCATCCCAGATTATTATCTGATTACTCCAGGTTTTTCCGTTATCGGATGAACGTTTGACAACCAAATCGATATCGCCCGAGTCGCCATTGCTTCTCATTTTGCGGGCTTCAGCAAATGCCAATAATATATTTCCATTGGTTTTCACGATCGCAGGAATCCGATATGCTTCGTAACCAAGTGTTCCTTGTTCAAAAACATAATTAAATTCTAAAGGTTGCTCCGGAGACGGATCAGGGTCCGGAGCAGGAGCAGGATCAGGAGGTAAATCTGTATTGCTGCCACAGGATAATACAAGCAACTGCAAGATAAAAAAGAAAAGCAAAAATGATTGTTTATTATAAGTTTTCATACCCCTCGGTTTGTTCCAGATTAGGATTAATATCTATATCTCTCAATGGAATAGCAAGATACAACGGCACGCGAATTCCATCGTCCGCTCTACTTTTCAGATTGGGAACAAACTCATATACATCTATTGTTCCACCGAAATGAAATCGAAGAAGATCGGGCCATCTTTTTCTTTCCAGATACAATTCCCGCCCCCTTTCACTGAGTATCTCCTTTTCAACTGATATTTTATCTGTGGGACCGGCATAATTTCCGATTTTAGCCCTGTTTCTCACTTTGTTTAATTCGGCGATTGCTTCCGGCAGTTTATCCATCGCAGCATAAGCCTCCGCTTTGAATAGGTACATTTCTGCAAGCCGGTAAATAATGATATCCGAATCATAACTTCTGTCTCCTTCTGTTTTAGTACCTCTCATTTTATTATCAAAAACCCCGATGAGATTGCTATCCGCATCGATCGCCTTAATGTATGACTTATTTTTTCTATCGTCTGCAGGGTTTTCTTCAAATAGAGCCATCAACCTTTCACTGGGTGCATAATTGGTTCCGGCACCACTTTTTGCATATGCTATATCATCTTTATTAATGGCTTTCTCTACAAACACGTCCCGAGGTTTTAATTTGCTGCTATAGTGATCTGATTTTTCAAAAAGTTCAAAATGAATCGCGAAAATCACCTCTTTTCCTTTTTTGGTTCCGTAAATATTGGCGAAATCCTCTTCCAACGAAAGATTTTTGCTTGCCAAATCGGCATTTGTTATTACTTCCTGATAGTCTTGATTTGTGCCATTCAGAACTTTTGCTCTCCACAGCAACAGATCGGCTTTCAATGCATATGAAGCTTGTTTTGACACCCTTCCTTTACCCTTGGGATAACCATCCTGTGGGAACAACTCAATAGATTTATCTACGTCGGCCATTGCCTGTTGAAGTACTTCAGTAGCAGGAGATCTTCCGAGTTTGGGTTTGGAGGCATTTTCTGTCGGGTCCAATTCTAAGGGGGCGTCCCCCCAAATTCTGAGAATACAGAAATACATGTATGAACGAATGAAATAAGTTTCTGCAAGAATGACATTTTTATCAGCCTCCATGCCAAAACTGATCGGTTCAATATTCTTAATCAACATATTACAATGTTGAATAACCGTATAGTAACTATTCCAGCCGTATCCATTTTGTGAAGTCAGATTCTGGGTAAAGAGATTGGATGGCCCACCTATTAGTCCCACTTCAAATGTTTCTCCCCTGTCTTCAAAATGAAGTGTTGCGTTCGAAACATCTCTCAAACTTGTATAGATACCTATCAGATAACTTTCCGCATCTCCTTTAGACTGCCAGTAACCATCTCCTGAAATAGAGGAAACGTTGTCTACATCCAATAAATTACAGGAATTAAAGGATAATAATGAAACTGCAATCAGTATGTATGTTATTGTCTTTTTCATATGACTAAAATGTTTATTTTCAATGGTGTCATATGGAACTC
>DGZP01000114.1:0-5624 GCA_002398565.1 Proteiniphilum sp. UBA4977 | reverse complement strand
TTATTTTCAATGGTGTCATATGGAACTCGCATTAGTCATGATCTTGTATGATAATGATTATCATGCTCGTTTCATATAATTTTTTATTGAGATATTTGGAATAATAATTTAGAAACTAATCCTGGCCCCTGTATTAAACTGTCTTGGCCTGGGATAAATACCATAGTCCAAACCTGTATAAATTTCGGGGAACATACCTTCGTATTTGGTGATATATCCCAGATTATATGCTCCTACAAAAATTTCTATGCCGCTTAATTTAACACTTTTCACCCACGATCGCGGGAGTTGGTAACTCAGTGATATCTCCCGGAATGCCAAATAATCACCTTTGCTGTAGTACAAACTGTTATTGGTCGCTCCCTGGGCACTATTCCCTATTTGATTATCCCATCTCATATTGTTTCTGTATTGATAATCATAATCACTTTGCACGGTATACTTGGGATATCTGGTACCATCATTTGCACTTTGCCAGGTATTGGTCATCGATTCTTTAATGGCGTTGTTGTTATTTCTGGAGCTACCCATAATTTGTCCCTTAAATCCATTGTCAATCACATGACCTACAGCCCAGTCCATTACGACCCTTGCTGTCAATCCTTTATAACTGAATGTATTAATAATGCCTCCTGTTTTGTCAGGACGGATATATCCCATAAATACCATATCTTTCACATCAAGTCTCCCATCGCCGTTCACATCTTCAAAAATGGCATCTCCCGCATGTTTTCGGCGGCTTTGAGCATTCGGATCCACCGGAGCTTTTGACGCGTCTTCTTCTGTTTGATAGGTACCCAAATAGTTGAATGCCCACCTTCCTCCAAAGCGTTCTCCTTCGGCTATTCCTCCAACTTTCATCTCCTTGCCAGTGACAGGATCGTATATAAAATTACCGCCTACCCTGTTTTTCTCTTCCCCGTTATCAGGAAGTTGTTCAACAACCCCTTTATTATACGAAAAGGTCATGGCCAGATTCCAGATGAAACCTTGTATATCAATGGGGGTTGCATCCAGTTCTATTTCAAAACCGGTATTCCGGATTGAGCCATAATTACTTTTGATTGAACTAAAACCTGTAGAATACCATAGCGGCTCGTCGTATAAACGGTCATGAGTCAATTTATTATAGTAGTCAAACATAAAATTCAGTCGGTTCTTAAAAAAACCAATGTCAATCCCAATATCATAAGAATCGGTTGTTTCCCATTGAAGCTGGGAATTTTTCAATCTCGTATTCAGGATACCCACGCTACCCATGTAATTACTGCCAGTAATAGTATAGGCACCACGGGAATCGGCGACACTTAAATTATTGTTACCGGTACGTCCCCAACTTGCACGCCACTTCCATCGGCTCATAATATTCATCAAAGGTTCAAAAAACTCTTCTCTGTGCATGTTCCATCCTGCAGATAACCCGGGAAAAACACCCCACATGTTCTCTTCCGCAAAACGCGACGAAGCATCAGTCCGTAAACTTGCCGACGCCATATATTTTCCCTTATAATCGTAGTTTACACGTCCAAAATAGCTAAGAGTTGCTTCATATGTTTTCGTGGAACTTGCACGTTGTGTACTGTCGGCCGTGGCGTTTAAAGTGGGGATCTGGTCAATCATGGCCCCACTGCCGCTTGCCGATAGTCTGTAGCTATAATCGTTTGTATAGCTTGTTCCTGCAACAGCAGACACATTATGGTTCTCACCAAATTTCGTATCATAAGAGAGCAGTGCATCACCCTGAAGATGTCTGTCGTAGTTATGATCGGCCGATGCTGGACGTATCGTGTTACCCGTGGTCTCGTTGTGGGCCTGGAAATAATTCTCTAGCCCCTCTGTTCCAAAATAATATGCTGATGGGCTAAATATCAACCCGGGCAATATATCCCATGTGGCACCAACTTGAAATGTGGTACGATAGACGGTCACATCATCGTACTTCCCTTTATAATAAAGTTCATGAAGCCTGTTTCGGAACGACGAGATACCTTCACCCGGTGCGGGAGTTCCATCTTCATAATACTGTCGATAGGTGGGCGGCGTCAAAATACTTCTGGATATCGTATTGTTCGTATTCCCCCCGCCTTTAGAATCTCTTACCTGAAAGTTCGCCTTAGTAGACATTCTCCATGTATCGCTTAATTTATAATCCCCGTTATACAGGATACTGTAATTTTTATAGTTTGTACCTCTGAGAATACCATCCTGATCCATATATCTGAGTCCCACATAATAGCTGGCAAAATCATTTCCTCCACTTACATCCAAATCATATTCATGCTTGTTGCCGGTAGTAAAGGTAGCATCCTGGAAATCGTTGTCCTGAAAAATGAGTTGTCTGCCGGTTACAGGATCCTGCATTGTTTGCCAACCCTCTCTCTCCAATAAATTGCTTACGTATTGCTGTCCGTAATTGGCCAAATAGACATCCAGAAATTCAAGCGTATTTTTGGAATTTCTGGGATTTCCGGTAGACATGCCGTAAGAACCATTCAGAAACTTTGCCTGGTCTTCTTTGCCATTGTAAGTCAGATCGGATTTGTTAAACTTGGCGGTATTACTCCGAGTTAAAAAGATATAATCTTTTGCGTTCAGAAGAGGAATTCTCTCCGGCTGCATTTCTATACCGAAGGTATATTTAAAATTCACTTTCGTTTTTCCTCCCTTACCCGACTTGGTCGTAATAAGTATAATACCATTTGCCGCTCTGGAACCGTAAATTGCTGTTGAGGCTGCATCTTTTAAAACTTCTACGGACTCAATGTCGGAAGGATTCATATCTGAAATATTTCTGAATCCCTGAGAAACTATTCCATCAATGATAAAAAGAGGTGTATCACTTTCGGGAGATGTGGAGCTTCCTCCTCGGATAAATACTTGCGGGTTTGCCCCAGGTTGCCCGTTTTGCATCTGTAATGACAAACCCGCCACTTTCCCTTGTAATTGCAATAAAGGATTTTGTCCGGGTGTTTTTAGAAATTCCTCCTCCCCAACGCTCGATATAGACTGTGTTACCAATGCGCGGGATTGCGTCCCATAGGCTATTGCTACAAACTCTTCCAGTTCCACGGTGGAAAGTTGCATCACCACGCGTATTTGTCTTGATTCTATAATGATGATCTCTTGTGTTTGAAAACCTACGTATGAAAACATCAATGTGCCACCTTTCGGGACAGTTAATCGGAAATTTCCGTCTATATCGGTCACCGTTCCCTGAGTAGTACCTTTCACAACCACGGAAACGCCCGGCAAAGTTTCACCTTCGTTGTCATTCACGGTCCCGGACACTGTTATCTCCTGTGCCCGGAGAAAGGTAATAGAAGCAAATAAACCAACTAGTAAAGCCAAAAATCGATAAATTTTTCTCATCTTTGTATAGATTTTAAAAATAATTGTGTTTTTAAATTCTGACTGAAGGGAGTATTGTTTACAGGACACACTCCCTTCTTTATTTTACCAATAAACCAACGCTCCGTAGACTCTCCTGAAGAGCATCATACTCCTCCCTTTCGAATGTGGCAAATGGCGGGCGACATGATCCGCATTCGATTCCCATCAGATTCATAATGGCTTTCCCGCCTCTCACTCCTCCTCCATATTGAATAATGATTTTCACCATTTCAACCGACTGTACCTGAAAGGCTCGTGCCGTTTCCACATCGTTACTTTCCATGGATTTCAAAATATTCAGATAGATATGGGGTATATAGTTATACGTACTCCCTACACCGGCTACAGCACCGAGAGCCAATCCGCAAATCAGTGTCTCGTCGAAACCGTGTAACACCTCAAATGCCCCATTATCCAGCTGAATACAGTCGCCCATTTCCATCAGGTTGTGGTGTGTAAACTTCACACCTGCCAGGTTGGGAATCCTTTTTTTCCCTTCATGAAGGAACTGTGCAACCGAAAGATTTACCCCGGTCATGGAGGGCATGTTATAATAGTAGAATGGTAATTGTGGTGCGGAAGCAGCAATAGGCGCAAAGAAATCGATCAGATCCTTCACTTTTTCCGGCTTGAAAAATGAAGGGGCGATACACCCGATTCCATCTGCGCCTTGCACTGCAGCATGACGTGCCAGCTCGATTGCCTCGCGTTGGTTATCGCTGCCCACATGGGCAATAATTTGAAAGTCACCTTTACCCCGTTTTATCCATTCCTCTAAAATCATTTTTCTTTCGGTTGTGGTGAGGGAAGTAAACTCCCCGGTAGTCCCGCAAACAAATACACCCGATATTCCCGAATCCTTGATATGTTGCGCGTATTTTCTAATCACGGAATAATTAATATCACCATGTGTATCCAGGGGTGTGAAAACTGCGGCGATCAATCCTTTTAGTTTTTTGTAATTGTTCATAAATATTTAATTGGTTAGTATATTTTCTGTGTCCGGCAAATAATTACAAAGACGGGAAAAGTCTTGTAAACGCTTTACTATACCAGTCAAATCAGCCGTTTTGCAGAGCAACGTGATATTGATTTCTTTGACTGATAAAAATTCTGTAAACTTCAAAATGCTCTTCCAGGGCTCTTCTATACCCGTCTTCGTCTCCTTCTTTCAAATACCGCAGCAGATCCATATGGGTTACAATACGCTCTTCTTCTTTCAACCGGATATTAATGGGAGCCAGAAACTCCTGAAACTTGTCTTTCACGAATGTCATCACCGGGTGAATGATATTCTGAAACTCAGAAATGGTTTTATTGCCAGTTATTTTATAAAGTGTCGTATGAAAGGCAAACTCACTAAAAGGAGCATATTCATTATTTTCATACATGATCCCCACATTCACAATCTCTTCAAGGCTTGCAATATCGTCAGGTGTAATTTTCCGGAATATCTCGCTGCATATGCCTATTTCCAGAACAATTCTAAATCCAAGTATATCAAAGAGGGTGTCCTCACTTAAAATTCTCGGATCCACCGCACGTTTCATTCCGCCAAATATAGAAGGTTCTGAAAGCAGCATGCCCCGTCGTGTGCGTGTCTCAACTATTCCCATCATCTTCAACCTGCTTAATGCCTCACGGACCACACTCCTCGATACACCCAGCGAGGCAGTTAATTCCATTTCATTGGGAATGGCATCTCCCTTTCGCAGATCCTTCTCCTTGAAATAGTTCAAAAGCTTGTCTTCGACCTGATCCACCAGCGTGGTTGAATTGTTTTGTATCCTAAGTCTTTCCATTGTATGATTATTTTCAAATATGTTGTCTTCATTTAAAAATGAGAGATGTGTTCAGATAAAATGCACAACAGGTATTATTAATCTGATTTGTCTGACAAATAAAGCAACTTAAATTATAACTTCAATAAATATATTCGGTTTTAACGTTATATTTACATATTTTTAACTAATATTTGCCTTATTGATTATTTGAATTCAAAACTCGGACTGCATAATTCCATGATTTTATAAATCACAAAAGGATTACTTATACACACGATGGGCAAAATTGCCATCGCATTCATTTATCCAATTTTTCAAATACTGATTCGCATAAATCACAAATTCTATTTACATTCATATGTTCTTTACATAAAAGAGTAGCATTATTTGTCATTTTAATTGCAACCATATGAAACGAGCATGAATCACGAAGTAATCGACTTTGTCAAA
>DGZP01000042.1 GCA_002398565.1 Proteiniphilum sp. UBA4977 | reverse complement strand
CAAAAATCCTGGCGGATTTTTTTTAATTCCGGCTGTCTGCATTCGGACGCCTGAAATATACTTTGTTCTATCTTTATAAGATCTGACGCAATGAGAACAATTATCCAAGGTTTTAAGCAACTAATGGAACATGTCTTCTCTTTCTTGCGCTTTTTGAAAGAAGCTTTGCGCAATTTTCTGATATTATATGGTTTATCCTGGCGAACTTTGAAAAAAATGAAAAAACGGAAATCCCAGTAGATTTCTATGATTGTTTACGGATAATAAAACGTACAATAATAAAACCTATTAATATTAGAAAAATGATTGCTAAAACCTATTTTTCAGGATTTCAGGATGCTCATGAAACCTACAATGCCATTTCCGAAGCCAGTGACGGAAAAATTTACTACGTCCTCTGTTCTACCCGGCACGACGTTGGAGCTCAGATGTATTGCTACGATCCGGCTTCAGACAAGACTCAGTTTCTAGCGGATCTCTCAGAAGCCCTGGGGGAGAAGAAACTGAATTATATTTCTCAGGGAAAGAGTCATACCGAATTCTTTGAACACGACAACAAACTCTTTTTTGCCACACATGTTGGATATTACGAAATGATCGATGGTGCACAGCAACTTCCTGTAAATGCACCTGATGGATATAAACTTTATCCGGGTGGACATTTTCTCTATTACGATATGACCACCGGAGAGATTCAGGATCTAGCATTGGCACCCGATGGGGAAGGAATTCTTACCATGACAATGGATAAAGAAAGAGAACGTTTGTATGGCATAACCTGGCCCAAGGGATATTTTATCGATTACGATATAAAAAAGAATACACTAAAAAATCTGGGTCTTATCAATGGACTGGGCGAGTTCGGAAAAAGAGGGGAAGATTACAGGGTGTTGTGCCGTTCCATCCTTGTAAACCCTGATGACGGACATGTTTTTTATTCTACGGCTGAAGGTGATATCTACGAATATGATCCTTTCACAGATCAGGTTCCACAGAAAATGGAGGAGGTAAGCATGAGACTTGATTACTTTGGGAAATACGATGTAAAGGATGCCGGCAGCATGGGATATAACTGGAGGAAAATCTTCTGGTACGGGCCAGAAAACAAAGCTTACGGTGTACATGGGAACTCAGGATATCTTTTCAACTTCGATCCTAAGAGCCGGAAGATTGAGATCGTCGAAAGAATCACGTCTGAACCTTCTCGTAAAAGCGGAATGTTCGATCAGTTTAGCTATGGATACCTGGGATTTAAAATTAAGAACGATACCATTTTTTATCTTACCGGTGCTCCTATATATAAGGATGGAAAACGAATAGCCGGATTGGAAAAAATAAGCATGGGCGCTCCTAAAGGATTAGAATATCTGCACGTTGTTACGTATAATATTCCGGAGCAAAAATATAAGGATCTGGGCCCGGTTTTTTATGAGAATGGCAATTTCCCCACCTATGTAAATTCTATTGCTATCGGTGATGATAATGATATCTATACCGTTGCCAGATTTGATCATAATGGAAAAAAGATAGATGATCTGGTAAAAATCTTTCTTGACACCTGAACGGTACCTTAGCCGGCTGGCCCGACAATAACAGCTATTAAAGAGTGACCTGCCGGCTTCGGTTTTTAATTCACGTGTTGAAATCATCCATATCGTTGGCACGAATGATTATTAATATGTTCTAAGAATAAATGTCATGACAGTTCATAAACGATTGAAATGTTTGCTGATGGTGCTGTCCATTACCTGGGCACCGTATATGATGATGGCTAAAAATCAGATTCCTCCAGCCAATAATTCAATTGCAATATCTGTCTTCGATCTGGATGCTACCCCTTCCGTTGGGACAGCTCTGGCATATGATGAAATGAAAAACAGCTGGGATTTGGGCCTTCGTGCTCGAGGAGTAGTGATCCTGGGATCGGGGGAACCGATTGTCTTATGTGCAATTGACTGGATTGGCATCGCCAATGAAAGTCATGTGGCTTTCAGAAAAGCATTGGCTGAAGCAGCAGGAACCACTCCCAACAGAGTCGCATTACACTCGCTTCATCAGCATGATGCTCCCCGTTCCGATTTTGGAGCTGAGAAGTTGTTAATTGAAGCAAATCTTGATCCCGAACGATATGAAGGCACCTACGACCGTCAGCTGATGGTTAAATTGGCTGATGCTGTGAAAGAATCACTAAAGAACCCCCACCCTATTACACATATTGGTTTGGGAGAGGCTGAAGTGTATCAAGTTGCTTCCAATCGCCGCATTTTCGGAAGTGATTCCCTTGTCAAAGCTACCCGTTTTTCGGCATGTGGGGATCGTAATCTCAGAGACGAGCCAGAAGGGCTGATCGATCCCAAAGTGTCCCTGATCAGTTTTTGGGAGAGAGAAAAACCGGTAGCTATACTGAGTTTTTATGCAACCCATCCTCAAAGTTATTATCGGACCGGTATTGCCAACCCCGATTTTCCGGGAATAGCCCGTTTTCTCAGACAGCTTGAGGTGCCTGATGTTTTGCATCTGCATTTTAACGGAGCAGGTGGCAATATTGCCGCTGGAAAATACAACGACGGCTCGAAGATAAACAGATGGATTCTCGCTCAACGTCTGGCGGATGGCATGAGAAGGGCCTGGAGCGCCACAGAGAAAGAAGCCGTCGCGGCAGTTTCAGTAGAGTGGTTGGTTCAACCGGTACGTTTGCGTCCTTCTGACAAGAGTCTTGAAGAGGTTAACAAATGGGAAAAAACCAAGGAGAAAGAGGCTCTGCCAGGAATTGTCTCCCGGGTTGCATATATTCAACGATACAGGGATGGCGGAGAAACTGACATCACGTGTTTAAAAATCGGAAAAGCCAGAATAATCGGACTACCCGGAGAGTGTTTTGTAGAATTTCAGCTGTTTGCAAAAAAAATCCGTCCCGATTTGTTTGTAGCAGTTGCTGCCTACGGAGATTACGGCCCGGGCTATATAGCCCCCCGGGAAGCTTATAAACAGGGAGGTTATGAAGTAGAGGTATCGGGTATCTCCCCCGAAGCAAGTGATACTCTGATGCAAGCAATCGAAAGTTTACTAACCCAGAAGTAACCCAGAATTCACAAAAGGAATCAATCATATAATCATCGGCTCCATCACAATCAATCACGATTAGCGTTTTAGGATCGTTTTCATTCTTTTGTACTGCCTGAGTATAAAAATCCTGTCTCCGGAAAATAGTTAAATATTACTAAATTACTTTTTTCTATTAAGATCCTACTTCTAAGTACTTATTTATGCCTATATTTGCATTGTAAAAGCGCATAAAAACGCAATAACTGTTTTTTAGTTATACTTAAATGTATGCGTTGTAGCTGCACCAAACCTAATTGAAATCAAAGACGACAGGATATGCTAAAGGAAGAACGATTTAAGATTATCATGAAACAGATCAATTTGCACAATAAAGTGCTTTCTGTTGATCTGAGCAAATTGTTAAACGTATCAGAAGACACCATCAGAAGAGACTTGAAAGAACTGGCTGATGGCGGACACATTGTCAGGGTTCACGGCGGTGCCATCAGTAAATCCCTGGTCAGGCCTTTTATTGCTGACGTCAATGTTTATTCGATAGAAGAAAAGAGGATTATTGCTGCAAAAGCTGTAAAACTGATTGAAAACAACATGACCTTGCTTTTTGAGGGAGGGACCACTATTTTTGAACTGACGAAGGTTATTCCTGAAAATCTCAACCTCACCATTTTTACCATAAGTCCGCAGATAGCAATCTCTCTTTCGGAGTACAAAAACATAAAAGTATTTACTATTGGGGGGGAATTAAAAAAAGATCATAACATTCATGTAGGTGCTCACACCATTAATGAGTTGCATCGAATAAGATTTGATCTTTGTTTTATGGGAGTAAATGCGATCTCCGTTGAACGGGGAATGACAGATATCGATATGGAGGTTGTTGAGGTGAACAAGGCCATGTTTGAGGTATCGGAAAAGAATGTACTGCTTACAATTGCTGAAAAACTGAATTTATCGCAACGCCATCAGGTATCAGATTTGTCCGACATCGATTTCTTGATCACCGAACTGGATTGTAATAATCCTTTTCTCGACGGATTCCGGAATCAATACAGCCACATAAATATCCATTAGTTTACCACATCAATTTAATAACTAAAAGATTATAACATGACAACAAAAAAAATCAACAGAAGAGGCTTTATTAAAAGCTCATCGATGATAGGT
>DGZP01000121.1:13144-14016 GCA_002398565.1 Proteiniphilum sp. UBA4977 | reverse complement strand
TGATTGATGAGAAAAAAAGTGAATGAAGATTATTTATATCTCCTTCGATATTCTTTCGGTGTAATATCCATCTCTTTTTTGAATGCTTTTGAAAAGTGAAAGGGATCAAAGTAACCAAGACGAAAAGCAATTTCTTTAATTTTTAAATCAGAGAATTGTAAATAAGAACATGCGCGTTGAATTTTGAGCTGGTTGTAATAATCAATGGGAGAATATGATGTTTCTTCTGCAAAAAGGTTGCCAAAATGTGACGGTGAATAGCCAACATGTTGTGCAATTTCATGAAGAGTAATTTTGTTCTCTAAATTCTCTTTCATATACAATATACTTTTTTGTACCGTATCTTTTTCCTTGACGTTTTTGATTTCTCTGAATTGGGATAAATATTTAACAGATGCCAGGAAATGCATTAAACAGAAGCTTGTGTATTCCAGGTTTTCAGGGCTATAACCCATCTCCAGGTTTTGAAATATTTCCTCAAACAATAAGAACCGGTCACCATATCTGCTGCTGTCGGAGTCGTGTGTATCGATTATTCTTCCTGTTATTGAGGAAAATATATCTGCACGTTCTCCTAAAAAATGTATCCAGTATATGCTCCATGGATTAGTATTGTCTGCTCCATATGAGTGCGATTCATTTTGTGGGATAATGAAAGCTTGGTTTCTGGACAATTTAAACTGTTCACCATTGTGCACAATCCACCCTTTTCCTTCTTCACAAAAAATAAAAATATATTGATTGGCACCTGACTTTCTTTCTCTGAAGTGGTATTTGGCTCGAGGATAATAACCGATATGTGTGACATATAATTGTCGTGTAACATTGTTTAATGCCTGATACGATCTGATATTATAGGGTAGTATGATGGC
>DGZP01000121.1:7929-12821 GCA_002398565.1 Proteiniphilum sp. UBA4977 | reverse complement strand
TTGTTGATTTAATTTTGTACAATTATTAGTGTCCACTAAACAATCGTATAAGTTCTTTGAAATATTTGATATTTAATTTGTTATAAGAGATTTTCGAGTCAACGGATTTGAATTTAATTTTGTGGTCATAATCAGACTATTATGCATAAAGACAAATACGTTTTCGCCCAATTAGTAGAGTTCCCCGATAGAAATCATTTCAACTATCTCGTTGGTAAATGCCAATGAGACAGAAACATAAAGTCCTCCTCCTGTTGGAATCAACTGCTCGTAATGATGTTGAAATTCATATACCTGCATTTTTTCATATTACACCGGCAAACGTAAATGATGTGAAGGCAATGCCTGAAATACCTTACGAAAAGGAGGCGGTCTATATCTTTGACAGAGGCTACAATGACTTTGACAGCCTTTACAAAATAGATTTAATTGAAGGCACATTTGTTGTACGCGCCAGGAGTACTCTGCAGTTTAAGCAAATCACATGGAAACGGAGACTTGCAAAGAACATTATATCTGACTCAATCATCAAGTTTGTCGTGTATAAAAGCTCTAAAGAATATCCTGTTCCGCTGCGGAACTTTACCGTAACCGCTGACAAATTGAATTGTTCTTCAAATGGCTCAAGCAGCACCTTCAAATAATAAGTATCTCTCTCACGGACAAAACTCATTTGCATGATCTCTCCGACAAATCAAATATCAACAATGTCAATGAACGAAGCGGTTATAGTGAACCAAATTTTTTAATTTTTAATAGTCCATTTTTTTAGTGGAAAGTAGTGTTGTACAATATAACATTGAGGATGATCAAAAAACAACAATCAATAAACAATCGCTATTTAATACTTATTGCTCTGGTTGCGGCAATGGGTGGTTTCCTTTTTGGATACGATTGGGTAGTGATAGGGGGAGCCAAGGCTTTTTATGAAATTTATTTTTCGATTGACAGTATACCATGGCTCCAAGGCTGGGTAATGGCGAGCGCTATTTTAGGCTGTCTGATCGGGGTTGCCGTTTCCGGTAGTTTGACGGATAAATATGGACGAAAAAGCATGTTCTTTGTTGCCGCATTAATTTTTACGGTGTCGGCAATTGGTACAGGTACTGTGAATACGTTGAACTTGTTTATTTTTTACCGGATATTTGGGGGTATAGGAATAGGGCTTGCCTCTAACATATCGCCGATGTATATCTCCGAAATCTCCCCTCCTTCGATAAGAGGTAGATTTATTACCTTCTATCAGCTGGCGGTCGTATTGGGCATTTTATCCGCACAAATAACGAATTGGTTGATCGCACATCCTGTTGTTCCTGGAGAAAAAAGCATCTTGAGTTCATGGAATGGACAGATGGGGTGGCGTTGGATGTTTTGGGCAGAAACCGTTCCTGCCTTATTGTTTTTTATATTAATTTTCTTTATTCCGGAGAGTCCTCGCTGGCTTGCTTCAAAACGGAAATACGAAAAGGCTCTTAGTGTATTTACGCGAATGAAAGACCGTAGTTCTGCGCAAGATCAGCTCAATGAGATAAAAGTAATATTATCATTAACTACAGAGCGCATTCCTTTTGGATATTTGTTTAAGGGTAAACTGGCAAAGATAGTTATCATTGGTGTTATCATAGCTGCATTGCAGCAATGGTGCGGTATTAACGTTATATTTAATTATGCCCAGGAAATATTTTTCGCTGCCGGATACAATGTTTCCGATATGCTTTTTAATATTGTTATTACCGGCATTGTAAATGTTGTATTCACGTTTGTTGGCATGTACACTGTAGACAAATTAGGCCGTCGCTCTCTTATGTTATTTGGAACAATAGGGTTAACACTTATTTATCTTTTATTAGGCGCTGGATACTTTTTCCGGATAGAAGGCATAGCAATGTTGCTGCTTGTAGTACTTGCAATTGCTTGTTACGCTATGACATTAGCTCCGGTAACCTGGGTTGTCATCGCGGAGATTTTCCCAACAAAAATAAGGGGTTTGGCAATGGCAGTTTCCACATTCGCATTGTGGGCTGCTTGCTTTGTTCTCACGTATACTTTTCCATTATTGAATAAATTACTCGGTTCTTACGGAACTTTCTGGCTTTACGGACTAATCTGTTTGGCTGGATTTATATTTATTAAGGTAAACCTACCTGAAACTAAAGGAAAAACCTTGGAACAAATAGAAAAAGAAATTTTAGAATAACAACTAATTGATTAAAGATTCATGAAGGAAATAACAGAGTATCTAATCCGATCAACTGTAAATAATTCGGGAGTGGTAAAAGCTTGGGAAGAAGAAATTCTACTCCCCACATATGCAGTAGGGGAGGAGGAAAAAAATCCCGTTTTTCTGGAAAAGCGAGTCTATCAGGGAAGTTCCGGTGTGGTATACCCATATCCTGTTATTGAAAAAATATCCGACAAGAAAGAGGAAAAAATATATAAAGCTGTTTTTATCGAAAACCAATATTTGAAAGTGATGATTCTCCCTGAGTTAGGGGGACGTATTCAGATGGCTTATGATAAAATACGAGGTTCCCATATTTTTTATTACAACCAGGTGATTAAGCCTGCCCTTGTGGGACTTACAGGTCCATGGATTTCCGGGGGGATAGAATTCAACTGGCCGCAGCATCACCGTCCCAGTACCTTTTACCCTACTGAGTTCATGCTGGAAGAGCACGGGGACGGGAGTATTACTGTTTGGTGCAACGAAGTGGAACGCATGTTCCGCTTGAAAGGAATGCACGGCATCACGCTTCATCCCGACAAGGCCTATATTGAGATTAAGGCAAAGGTATACAACCGGACACCTTTCCCCCAGACTTTCCTTTGGTGGGCGAATCCGGCGGTAGCGGTCGATGATGCCTACAAATCGGTTTTCCCGCCTGATGTCCATGCTGTCTTCGATCATGGAAAGCGGGATGTATCCTCATTCCCGATAGCGACCGGAACCTATTACAAACAAGACTATTCTGAGGGTGTGGATATATCGAGATATGCTAATATCCCGGTGCCCACCTCATATATGGCGATACAGTCGGCGTATGACTTTGTGGGAGGCTACAACGAACAGACCGAAATGGGGTTGTTACATGTGGCGAACCACCATATCTCTCCCGGGAAAAAACAATGGACTTGGGGAAATGGCGATTTTGGAAAGGCCTGGGAACGAAACCTGACCGATGAAGACGGTCCCTACATCGAATTGATGACAGGAGTGTACACCGACAATCAGCCCGATTTTGCTTGGCTGCAGCCCTACGAGGAAAAAAGCTGGGAGCAGTATTTTATGCCCTATGCAGCGGTGGGAAACGTGAAGAATGCCACCAAAGACCTCATTGCCAATTTTGAAACAGAAGAGGACTCGGTCACCCTGGCCATATATGCCACATCAAAGATGCAGGAGATTGTGGTCTCGCTGGAGAACTCAGGTAATATCCTCTGGAGTGACGTTGTAGCGCTCTCCCCCGACACTCCCTTTGTTAAGACGGTCAGGCTGGCCAGCGGACAGAGGGTTGGGCTTTCGCTGATCATTGCAGAAGAGGATGGCAGGGTGCTCCTGAGATGCAGTAACCCGGAGCAACGGGAGAATGCGATTCCTCCTGCTGCTGAAGCTGCTGATGATCCAAAAGCGATCACCCTTATCGAGCAACTTTACCTTACCGGCCTTCATCTGGAGCAGTACCGGCATGCCACATTTAATCCCATCGACTATTACGAGGAGGCACTTTCACGCGATCCCGGTGATGTACGTTGCAACAATGCCCTGGGACTCTTGCTGATGAAGAGAGGGCAGTTTAAAGAGGCGCAGACCTGTTTTGAAAAGGCAATAAAAACGCTGACCCAAAGAAACCCTAATCCCTATGAGGGAGAGCCATATTACAACTTGGGCTATTGCTTGAAGTTACAGTCGGACCTGGAAGGGGCTTATGACGCCTTTTTTAAGTCGGCCTGGAATGCAGCATGGAAGGATCCTTCCTATCTCTCTATCGCCCAGATTGATTGTTTGCGCGGTGAGTGGCAGGCGGCTCTTGAACACGTGGAACAGAGCCTTGTCAGGAACTGGCACAATCACAAGGCGCGTCAGCTGAAAGCATCGTTGTTACGTAAAAAGGGTAACAGCGTAGCTGCCCTTCAGTGGATAGCTGCATCACTGGAGATCGATAGGCTTAATATGGGGTGTCTGTTCGAGAAGTTTCTTATTACGAAGGATGAGGATGTGAAAAGGATAATGATGGAGGTACTGCAGGAAAATCCACACAGCTACCTGGAGTACGCCCTCGATTTTTCGGCGGCCGGCCTGTATGAAGAGGCGATTGAACTGTTGCAGTGGTCAATGGCAACAGGAGCCGGCCGCTATCCAATAATTCATTACGCATTGGGATATTTTCTTTCGAAGAACGGTAAAGAAGAGGAGTCGAAGAACCGGTATCACCAAGCTTTCGCTCTGTCACCCGACAGATGTTTTCCAAACCGGCTCGAGGAAGTGCTTATTCTTCAGCATGCCCTTACCGTGCACCCGGGAGATTCAAAGGCACTTTACTATTTGGGAAATTTCTGGTATGCAAAGCGTCAATATGCCGAAGCCATAGAATGCTGGGAGAAGTCGGTCGCACTCAACAAGAAGTTCCCTACGGTATTGCGGAATCTGTCGCTCGCCTACTACAATAAGGTGGACAGGAAGAGTGAGGCATTGCAGCTTCTTGAAAGGGCATTCAAGCTGGATGAGACCGATTCCCGTATTTTTATGGAACTGGACCAGCTTTATAAAAAACTCAATTATCCGCCTGCAGAACGACTCGCCTTTTTGGAAGCACACATGGATTTGGTGGAGGAGCGTGACGATCTGTTTGTGGAACGCATCGCCTTGTACAATCAACTGGGCCGTTACGAAA
>DGZP01000121.1:0-7597 GCA_002398565.1 Proteiniphilum sp. UBA4977 | reverse complement strand
TTGCAGTACTTGAAAGAAACGGATGAATACCCTTACAACTTGGGTGAGGGTAAGTTAAGCACGGTGAACGAGAATGATGTGGATTACTACAAGGGAGTCTGTTACCGGGGTATGAATGATGAAGCCAATGCGGTAAAATGGTTTACAAAAGCGACCAAAGGCTCCGAAGAGCCAAAGCAGGTATTCTACTACAATGATGAGAATCCTGATAAGATCTACTATCAGGGCTTGGCATGGAGAGCACTCGGTTTTGAAGAGAAAGCGTTGGAGCGTTTTCATACATTGATTGCCCATGGAGAAAAACACCTGAACGACAAATGCACGATAGATTATTTTGCTGTTTCGCTTCCCGATCTGGCTATCTGGGAAGAGGATCTCAACAAACGCAACCAAATTCATTGCTACTATGTGATGGCTTTGGGATGGCTTGGGTTGGGTGATACAAGAAAAGCAGAAAAATTGATAGAAAAGCTGACGGAAATGGATGTATACCACCAGAAAATAATATAATTTGAAGATATTGAAAACTTTTTTAAATTTTTACACAGATGAAGAATAACGTATTGATTGGAGTCATTTTCATTGTTCTGCTTACCATGGGAACAAATAAATTGTATGCTTCGGGATTGTCAGACTATTCTGCAGCTCAGCAACAAAAGACAGTAATGGGAGTGGTAACCGATGCAAAGAGAGAGCCTTTGCCAGGTGTAACGGTTCAAATTAAGGGTGCGGGGATTGGTACTGTTACAGATACAGATGGTCGTTACTTACTGAGCAATGTTTCAAATGAGTCGACTATAGAATTTTCGTTTTTAGGGATGGATTCACAGGAGATGGTTGTGGGAAATAGAACCATCATTAACATTGTCATGTCAGAAACGAATATAGGACTGGAAGAGGTTGTTGTTGTAGGTTATGGTGTGCAAAAGAAGGCAAATTTAACAGGTGCTGTAGACCAGGTTGGAAACAAGACTTTTGAAAAGATTGCCGTTCCTAATATTTCAGTTGCTTTACAAGGCGCTATCCCCAATTTAAATATCAATTACACTAGCGGAAGGCCTACGTCTAATCCTGCATGGAATATCCGGGGACTCACCTCTATCGGCGCTGGTGGAGAAGCTCTGATCTTGATTGACGGAGTAGCGGGAGACCCTCGTCATGTCAATCCTAATGATGTAGCTAGTGTGACTGTATTGAAGGATGCGGCTTCAGCATCTATTTATGGTTCAAGAGGTGCGTTTGGGGTAATCCTTATCACGACAAAAAATCCCGAGAAGAGTTCAAAACCTAGGATTACAGTTTCCTCGGGTTATAGTTTTAATACTCCGGTAAATAAACCAGCTGTGGTTACTGACGGATATACATGGGCAAAAATGTATAAAGAGAGCTACAGTAGCTGGTATGATTATGCACAAGGACCCTCTTCTATTGGTTCAAGCGGACTACCCTTTTCAGACTCCTATCTCGACTCATTGAAATATCGGTCTGAACATCCAGGAGAACTACCCGATGTTACGATTAATCCAGTGAATGGTAATTATGTATATTATGGTAATACAGACTGGTATAAAGATCTCTATAAACAAAATATTCCTACTATTGAAAATTCAGTCGTTGTCTCGGGTGGGACGGAAAAAGTAGATTACCAGATTTCGGGAAAAATGTACAAACAGGAAGGAATTTTCAAGATGAGATCTGACGAGTATAATAAATATGACTTCAGGGTGAAAGGGGGAGTACAGGTTACTGACTGGTTAAGGATAAATGCTGGAACTACGTTTTCCAACTACGAGTACACTGATCCCTTTCGATTCAATATATGGCAGGTAATCAATATTTACGGAAATGGCACGCCACTGGCAAAGATGTATAATCCCGACGGAACAATGACACAAACATTTGCCAATAGTGCCGGAGCTTTAACAGGAGGTAATAAGGTTACATCAAAGCAGTCATTTCAGCAAAATAATGCTGGGTTTGAAACCTCCTTCTTGAATAATAGCCTCTCTGTCAAAGGTGACTTCTCATACTGGATTACGAACAGCTCAACGGATGATAAAGTGGTTCCTCTTTCGTATAGCGTGAAACCCGGAGTAATTTCAACTACTCCAACAAGTTCTCTGGCAAAATCACTTGGAAAAAATACCTATATGTCCTATAATTTATATGCAGATTATACCAAGACACTGGGTGAGCACTACTTTAAAATTCTGGTAGGTGATAATTTCGAACAAACTCGTTATGAGCAGATTGGCATTTCGAGAGACGGATTGCTTCTTCCTGATTTGGATGATTTCAATCTGACGGTGGGTGAAAATAAAAATATTTCAGGAGGTGGTTATGAATGGGCGAATAATGGACTCTTCAGCCGTCTTAACTATAGTTTCGATAACAGGTACCTGTTGGAAATCAATGGTAGGTATGACGGCTCTTCGAAATTTCCCGTATCGAAGAAATTTGGGTTCTTCCCTTCTGTTTCTGCAGGATGGAGAATTACCGAAGAGCCATTTCTGAAGGATAAAATTACGTGGTTGAATGAAGTGAAACTGAGAGGCTCATTCGGATCACTTGGAAACAGTCAGATTAGCCCATACCTCTATCTGGAGCAACTAAGAGCAGCTACTTCTCCGGTTATCATAGAAGGAACGAAACCATCTTATATTAAAAGTCCTGCCGCGTTAGCTGAAAACTTCACTTGGGAAACAGCCACCACCTTTAATCGCGGAGTAGACATAACGCTGTTTGATAAGTTGGTGGGTTCATTCGACTGGTATAAACGCAACACCTATGATATGATTTCTCCGGGACCGAGTCTCCCAGCTGTATTTGGCACCTCAGTACCCAGAGGTAACTATGCAGACCTCGAGACGAGAGGCTTTGAACTATCAGTCGCCTGGCAGGATGTGATTAATTTTAAGAAACCTTTGTCTTACAACTTAAAATTCACGTTGGCAGATAATGTATCTCGTATAACAAAATACTATAATCCTGGGAACTTAATTATTGTTGAACCCTATACATTTGTTGCGAATTATTATGAAGGGCAACGTGTTGGTGATATCTGGGGATATACGACTGAAGGTATTTTTACCTCGGAAGACGATATTAAGAATCATGCGGATCAGAGTGCTATACAGGTATCGAGCGGCAATAAGTTAATGCCGGGAGATATAAAGTTTAAAGATTTGAATAATGACGGCTTTATCAACAAGGGTAACAAAACACTGGATGATCATGGGGACTGGTCAGTAATTGGTAACAATAGGCCACGGTATATGTATGGGATTACAGCCAATTTGAACTGGAATAATTTCTCACTTGATCTTTTCTTACAAGGTGTTGGGAAGAGGGATTGGTACTTTAATACAACAGAATTCTGGGGACAGTATTCCGTTTGGTATGGTATAATACCGGAGCATATTATGGATGATAACTGGACAGTGAATGGAGGGAATCCTGATTCATATTGGCCAAGATACAGAGGCCCTATGGTATACGGAGACAGACAACTTCAGGCACAGACAAAATATCTACAGAATGTAAGTTATCTCCGCTTAAAAAATATTTCACTAGCATATTCAATTCCCGAACAGATTATTTCAAAGGCAGGTATCAGTAATCTGCAGTTTTATGTAGCTGCGCAAAATATCTGGACCTACTCCCCTCTTTATAAGATAGCGCAGGGAATTGATGTGGAGACACTTGATTTTGAAGGTGGACAAAGATACAACAATAATAATTACCCAGTACTGAAAACAATCACATTGGGGTTAAACCTGACATTTTAAAATATAGAATTAATTAAAAATTATCAACATGAAAAAATACATTCTATTAATTTCAATTTCACTATCGCTTCTTTCCTGTAGTGAGAATCTGGATAAATTTCCGCTCGATTCTCTTACACCTAAACAGGCGTTCGCCAATGAGAAAGACTTGCAGCTCTATGTGAACTCATTTTACCAAATGGTACCTTCAGCGCAGGCTGTTTATGGAGAATCAGGAGTTATCCAGGGATATTATCTTCACGGCAACGTCATGAACGATCTCAGTATCTGGGACCAAAAGAATACCTATCTACACGGCGGATTCACCAGCAAAGATGCACAAGGATGGAGCTGGGGCGATTTAAGAAATATCAACTATTTTCTGGAGAATTACAGTATTGCAGATATACCTACAGAGAAAAAAAACCATTATGCAGGCATTGCCCGATTCTTTCGAGCTTGGTTCTATTATGACAAAGTAAATCTGTTTGGTGATGTCCCATGGTACGGAAAAGTACTTACGTCAGCCGATCCTGATTTATATAAAGCTAGGGATCCAAGAACGTTAGTGATGGATTCAGTGTTGGCAGACATTGATTTCGCTATAGCCAATATCAATAATACAAAAAGTGCTACAGCTTCCTCCATATCCAAATGGACAGCTTTGGCATTAAAATCGCGTATTTGTCTGTATGAGGGTACCTTTAGAAAATATCACACAGAGTTGAACCTCACAGGTACTGCAAATAGTTGGCTTCAATATGCTGAAAGTGCTGCTAAAGAACTGATGGAAAGCCGTCAATACAGCATCCACAACACAAATAATCCTACGCGAGATTATCGTACACTGTTTATTAGTCAATCTCCTCCCTCAGATGAGATAATTCTGGCAAGAATTTACAACGATGGATTAAAGGTATACCACAATGCAACGGGTTTTTTCTCCAGCTATGGCAAGTATCAGCCTTCCTATACAAAAAGGTTTATCAATACCTATCTGAAGGCAGACGGGACTCGTTTTACGGATCAGGCAGGCCATGATACCATTCAGTTTCAGTATGAGACATTAAACCGAGATGCCCGGTTAGCACAGACTATCAGAACCCCTGGTTATAAAAGATCGGACGGGACTCAGGCAGCTCCTTATCTTGCGGCAGCAGCAGTTTCAGGTTATCATATTCTGAAATTTTCTATGGATGACCCCAAGCTTGACATATCGGGGATAAGTTATAATTCCATTCCGGTAATCCGTTATGCCGAAGTGTTGTTGAACTATGCTGAAGCCAAAGCTGAACTTGGTACATTCACCAATGACGATTGGGATAAAACCATAGCGTTGTTGAGGGAAAGGGCAGGTATTTCAGACACCTCTATGCCTACGACCCTTGATCCATATATGAAAGATCAGTTCTATGGAAACATCACCTCCATCCCTTTAATGGAAGTTAGAAGAGAACGTGCTATCGAGCTTGCGGCAGAAGGCTTTCGGTACACCGATTTAAGAAGATGGAAAGAAGGGAAACAACTGGAAAAAGAGAAAAACGGCATTTATGTTCCGGAGGAAGGTAGATTGCTGGATCTGAATAACGACGGAAAACCTGATGTAGCTTTTGTGACAACAACTCCTACAAACCCTGTAGGTGGTGTATATTATTACAAGATTAACAATGGTGTTGCTAAATTGTCGGAAGGAACCAAAGGAATATTGCTCTATCAGCTTAATCTTCATCCCTCCTACGATGATTATAAATATTATGCTCCGCTTCCCTATACTGAGCTATTTCTAAATGAAAACTTAGTACAAAACCCTGGTTGGGATAAACCTTAGGCGTAGATTGTAACTTTCTTCGAGTATATATTTATATTTGTATATTAATTTGTAGTTATCGCTTTTCAAGTAAAGCATTAAAAGAAACCTGAGTGAACAGAAGGCTATTTTTAAAAGGAGCTACATTGCAGACATTCACTATTCTCCCTTTCTCGCATGTAATGAGATCTTTCTATCTCATTCGATCCTACAATTATGTGAGAAAGGGAGATATGGATTATATTCAGGATTTGCTGGACACAAAGAAGCCGGTAACATGGCTTTTTACAGGTGATAGTATTGCCCAGGGAGCTAAACATACAAATGGAATGAGATCATTCTCTGAAATTTTTGGAGAACGAGTCCGTTGGGAAATGAGCAGGGGATACGATACGATTATCAATACGGCAATCAGTGGAAATACAACGGAGAACCTGTTGTCAGAATTCGAGTTAAGAGTTGCCAAATACAAACCAGACATTGTTTTTTTGATGATTGGAACAAATGATGCTGCAATAATGAAAGATATTTCGATAGACAAGTTTGGCGAAAATGTTGGTTTGTTTATTGCACATGTACGTTCTTTAAAAGGTATCCCTGTTTTATTGACTCCTAATAAAATTGATTTGGAGAAATCTCAGGAGAGACCACGGATCGAAGAATATGTTACAAAGATGAGGCAGGTAGCCTATGCTAAAAATACTGTATTGGTGGACATATGGAAACTGTGGGAAAATGAGCTGTATGAGAAATATAATGGTAATGTGAATGAAATGTTAATGAGTGATATACTGCATCCAGATGGTCATGGACACAAGGAGATAGCAATGGCGTTGTTTAGGAGCTTATCGATCTTCGACCCTTTGTCACCCTCCTGTAAGGATGAATGTCTCTTAAATAATTTTTAGAATGAAGATAATACTAATAAAGAAAAAATTAACTTTGATATATCTGGTTCTACTGTTGACTACAGTAGTTCAGTCACAGACTACAGTAGATCGGAATAGCCTTCCATTTTTCTTCTGTGTGTTGGAAGGCTCCAGGCAGGTGGTGATGGTGCAGGATCAACCTTGGGAGGAGCAAATGATGGCTTACTATAAAGTTCTAAAAGTCGGTAAAAGAAAATGGCAGATGTGGTATTCCGCTTGGGATAATAATCGAAAGAGTGACTATTCCAATTACCTGACCTATGCTCATTCGAGGGACGGGGAAAATTGGATAAAATCTATTCCCGGAAAATCGGATAATATCCTGCGCGGGACCGGCCATCCCCATATTGATGGGATTGTGGAACAGGATGTAATAATTGACGAATCATCCCCATTAAAATACAAGATGATCTACACTGCGTGTGATCTGAATGATAACGGAAAGGAGAAGACATTCATTGAAGAGTCAGCCGACGGGATCAACTGGATCCATAAACGGATTCTGTGGAACAGAAAACATGACTCTCAGTTTTCCGTGATCGAACGCGATGGATTATATCATATTTACCTCCGTTACTGGGAAGAGCACAACAATGTTCGTTACAGGACTATAGGCCTTGCCATAACTGACAAGAACTGGAACACCCTGCAGGAACCGAAAACGATACTAAAGGCCAATTTCGAAGGTAGTTTCCCTCATCTGTACAATCCCGCGGCATCGAGAATTAGTGACAACCTTGATGTCCTGTTTCCGACATTTTTTAATGAAAAAAGCGACTCGATCAAAGTATGTCTGGCCTATACTTATAAGGGTAAAAGTTTTCTTACTGATGTTGATATAACGGATAATCTCTTCAAAGATGTGGATGCGAACTGGGTGATTGCCATGCCTGGTTTGGTGAAAGATGGGAAGGATACCTACTGGTTATATTATTATGGTTCCAATATGTTACACAGTCAATATCTGAACAAATCAAAAGAATTCAAATATTACAGGATAAAACTTAAGATCAATGAAAAATAAAGTTATCTTTTTGGTTACACTTTTCTCCATTTCAATCTCATTACAGTCACAACAGGTGACGATTCCGATC
>DGZP01000011.1 GCA_002398565.1 Proteiniphilum sp. UBA4977 | reverse complement strand
GTTTTTTGACCTGGACACCACCTACCTGAATTACCAGGCGTTGGATCAGGAGATCATCCGACTCGGGCTTAAAGACATGGTTGTGGAAACACTTAAAGCAAAATCAAGCGGTTCGTATGGTCATCCTGTAAAAATGATTATTTCGGAACTCATCGATTATCCGGAGATCGACTATGACGACAATGCGGAATTGTTGCACCACCTGGCTACCCAGGCATATAAAGCGGTAGCGGAGAATATCGAGAAGAAGGATGAACTTCCTCAAACAATATTCCAGTTTAAAGCGACGATTGCTGAGAAGATCTATCAGCAGATGAAGTCGCCTGAAAATTTCATCCTGCATCAATCGGATTATAAGGCTAAGAGCGTTCTTCCATTTCAAAAGATCGAACCTTGGAATTTTTCTGCGTTGATCAATTTTGGTTACAAAGACTATCGGGAGGTTGTTCCCCCTGCATTGGTTCCAAAGCTTGTTTTCAGGGGATTTGAAAAAGCGTGTCATTTCGAATATAAGTTCGACAGCAAAACCGAACTCGATCTCACTTTTGTTCTGGAGACCGATGCCAATGTGTTGAAATGGTTAAGGCCGGCTCCCAATCAGTTCAGAATGTATTGGGACAACAACTCAAAAAAGTACGAACCCGATTTCGTTGTAGAAACAAACGACGCGATTTATATGGTCGAAACCAAGGCTTCAAATGAATTGAATAATGACGATGTGTTGCAGAAGACAGCCGCAGCATTGACCTATTGCAAGAATGCCACTGAATTTACTTCCCAAAATGGAGGAAAGCCCTGGCAATACCTGTTGATTCCACACACGACAGTAAGCAAAACTGTTTCATTCAATTTTTTGATTGGCAACTACAGAATAGTATAAGTTCATCTTTCAAGGTTTTCATTTTCCATGGGGATAAACCACCTGAGTTGGCGACAAGAATCTTCCCTTAATTCACAAATCTAAGCCTGTACGGCTCTTGTTTTTTTTTCGATTTGTAAACCTCTCTTTTTCAATATGAGTAGAATAGTTGTTTATCGTTTGTTGAATATCAATTTGCTGGGATATAGACCCTTGCCGATATCATTTGAATACTTCTGGAAAGTTGGTAACATTATCACCGACGAATAAGAGAACAATAAATGTGAAATCATCTCTATTGAAGAATAAAAGAACATAGATTTTCAGGCAATTAAAAAACACCCATAAAATCGAAAATGAAGGCATCGTTCTTTCAAGAGATGGAGAAGAATATACACTCAAGATTATTCATGATATTACTTATTGGGATATACTTGGTAGACTTCCTAAGTATCTTAAGAAATTAAGAACCTTACAGATGGAGTAATAATACAAGATGTTCTATCTTGAGTCATGTCCAGTAATTATGCATAAAAACTGGACAAATCTATTATCTTTGCCCCGGATAATATTGTATGAAAATAACTGATTACATATCATATACGATTGACAGGCTCCCGAAAGGGTACGTATTCACCTATACCGATTTTCCTGCAGAGGTGAATCAGAAGGAAGCCATCATCAAAGCATTGAACCGGATGGTGGCTGCCGGTAAGATTGCCAAGCTTTCTAAGGGCAAGTATTACAAGCCGGAAACCACGCCTTTCGGGACTTTGCAGCCCGACCGGTCTCAGGTGGTCAAAGATCTGTTGGAAGAAAATGGGAAAACGGTTGGCTACCTCACCGGTTACAGCATTTACAACAGCCTGGGATTAACCACGCAGCTCAGCAATATCATCCAGATCGGCAAGAATGTGGTTCGTCCCACTTTCAAACGAGGCCAATATACCATCTCGTTCATCAAGCAAAACAACATCATCACCAAAGAGAATATTCCATTGCTGCAGATCCTGGATGCGATCCGTTACATCCAAAAGATTCCTTATACCACAATCAGTAAATCCGGCAAGCGGCTTTCGGTTATTCTGAAGAATCTTTCCGATGCTGAAAAGTCTACCCTGGTCCGACTTGCCTTGAAGTATCCACCTTCTGCCAGGGCATTACTGGGTACACTTCTCGACAGTATTCAGGCTGATGATGTTTCCCAACCGCTTTACAATTCTTTGAATCCTATTACCAAGTACAAGCTGCCTGGTCTTAAAATTGCATTTCCGGAAGCCGATAAATGGAATTTCACATGAATCTACATCACGACACACAACTCTTTTCTCAAACCCTGAGAGCGGCATCCCAACATCTGGAGATTAACCTCGGATTTGTGGAGAAGGACCAGGATCCCATCCTATCTGTTTCATCTAAGATCAGACATTTCTACGATTTGTATTTTTTGGCGAAGGATGATGATTGTATTCAGTCTATAGAGTCTGACATATTTAAGCAGCAGTTTCTCACACTTTTTGAACTCGACAAGAAAATGTTCGATGAACCAATGGGATGGGCCAACAGGTCCATATCTGAATCTCCGTTGATACGCAATTTTGATTCCTTATGGAGCAAGTTAAAGGAGCAATATCAATCTGAATTATACGCACTTGCCTATCGTCCAATACCTGATGAAAAGGAAGTAGCTCAAACATTCATCCGATTATCCCAACGAATTGTGTGAAATGAACGATGATGATTTCCCTTTTGCACCATAGACGTTCTTCTTGAATTTTTTAAATACATATATAAAACTATAATATTAAGGTTGTTATGGAAAAGATGGTGAAGTATTTTTTGACATTGTTAAGAATAATTCTTGGATGGTATTTTCTTTTTGAGGGAATTTCTAAAATCCTTGTGTCCGGATGGACATCAAGAAATTACTTGTTGGGATCAACGTGGATTTTTTCTGATTTTTTTTTTTGGCTTGCTTCCTCTCCTACACTTGTTGGAATTGTTGATTTTCTAAACATTTGGGGGCTGATTTTAATAGGAATTTCCTTATTTGTCGGACTGTATGTTCGTTGGGCATCACTATTTGCTGCCATCTTATTGTTTTTTTTGTCAGCAGATATGACGTGTGGATTAGACCGGTCCCCCCGGAGCCGCAGAAAGGACTGGTTGTCGGTCGTTGCGAACTGTTGAAAAATTTGATTTCCGTTCCATTTATAGGAGCATTTGCTTACGCTGTTTATCGAAAAATGAAATGGAATAGTTTTGAAGAAAAATACTTGACCGGTAACCCGGATGCTGTAAGCAGTGCAACGATTAGAAACGATCAAAGCTTGCGTAGAAAATGGAATAAAGCCGGATTTCTGGGTTAAAACACTCCACCATCATAATTATTGGTCTGCACAACCGGACTCAGAATGCACGATAATATGTATTGTTTCGAACCCCAGGAAACAATTGATTTTATGAATGCCCTGGAAGAACCGTGGATTGCATTCAAGGTGTTGGCTGTAGGTGCAATTGAGCCTAAAGATGGTTTTTAAGTATGCATTTGACAACGGTGCCGATTTTATTTGTGTTGGGATGTATGATTTTCAAATTGTCATCCTACGAAAGGTTGTGCTCACACTCTAGCTGACCGGTTGTGCAACGGACATAACCTCCATAAACGGATCGTGTGGTTGTGGAAAAATTACACACTTTGTCATTTTTGTTGAATCAATCCGGTTTGATTTTGTTTTATCGA